>JBLNBA010000004.1:0-351747 GCA_050259635.1 Bacillota bacterium | reverse complement strand
CCAGACTGGGGTTCTGGTACATGATCTCTATCGTGTTAACAACTGGCACGACAGGGGTGGGGTTAACCGGGTTAACCGGTTCATCTGGCTCGCAGCCAGAAATGATAATTGCGCTGAGCGCCATTATCATGAGCATTGCAAGTTTAGTTTTCATCGTGCAAGTGTTTTTTTATTTGATTGTTAAGGAAATAATTCTGCCTACATTATACCATTATTTAGGTAGAATGTCAAGAAGGCCCTTTGCTCGTTACCCGATCACATAAATGCGGTTTAGATCATCCGGGCGAACTTAATTATTATACACAATTTATATTATTGTTCTCAAGGAGATTTGTTCACATATCCGGAAGAAAGGGTATGCTCAATATATCGGCTATCATTTCTTTTTACTTCCGTCATAAAACATTGTCCTTAATATTACCCTATGCTATAATATGTTTATCGAAAAGCGATAATTTTTTTGTATTAAATAATTATGATAACAACGAAGCGGCGACCGTCTCGCCCGTTTGGCGAGAGCCAGCGCTTCCCGCGCGAAACTATGAAAAAAAACTCTGTCGGCCCTTTGCTGGCCGTCCTCGTTATCGTCGTCTTGGCGGCGGTATACGGTTATATGGCGTATAAAGTAAATCGCCAGGAAAAGAAGATGGATACCCTGCAGACTACTATCGTCCAGGATACCCAGACCGTATCTGGATTGGTGAATTTTATCAACACCAGTCTTGCTAACGCTAAGAAATAATAATTATTTTAAAAAACAAAAAAACAATATGAGAAAAGAATTGATCCTCCCTTTGATTGCCGGCTTGGTCCTTGGCGTCCTCGTCATGCTCTTCTGGCAGCTTAACTCTAAGCTCAATAACAGCGGTAGCCGTTTGGCTCAGCTTGAGCAGGCCACCGGTTCCAACACCCAGGCCGTTTCCGAGATCGTGAACTTCATAAACCAGGCTTCCGGCGGAGCCCAGGGCGGCGCCGCTACGAACACCCCGGCCGCTAACTAAGAAAAAGACCAAAACGCCCCTTCTCAGGGGCGTTTTTTTGATCCTTTTCCTGTGGTATAATATGTAAATATGGATAAGGCAGAAGCAAGAAAAAGGCTGGAAAAGCTGAAGGCGGAAATAGATTATCATCGCCGCCAATATCATGTATATGACGAGGAAACAATCTCCCCGGCGGCTTTGGATAGCCTCAAGATGGAGCTATATAGGATAGAGAACGATTATCCGGACCTCATTACGCCGGATTCTCCTACCCAAAGAGTGGGCGGAGAGGCGCTGTCCGGTTTCCGTAAGGCAAACCATGCCCATCCCATGATCTCCCTTTATGATGCCTTCTCGGAAGAGGACATGAAGGATTGGGAAAAGCGCAATCTGAATTATCTTTCCGGGATACCTGCGGGATATTCCGGGGAATACTATTGTGAACTGAAACTGGACGGTTTGGCCGGCAGCCTCGTATATGAGAACGGAAGCCTCGTGCGAGGGGTTACCAGAGGCGACGGGAAGATCGGGGAAGACATAACTGCCAATTTAAGGACGATAGAGAGCATTCCTTTGCGTCTGCGGAAGCCGGAGAAAGAAGAACTGGCGGGATTAGGGATTAAAGCCTCCGCAGTCGCCGCCCTATACCGTCTCATAGAAGACGGCCTGATTGAGGTCCGCGGGGAGTCCATCATGTCCAAAGATACCTTTGCCATGTTAAACAAGAAGTATGAGAAGGAAGGAAGGCAGCTATTGGCCAATACCAGGAATGGGGCTGCCGGTTCTTTGCGGCAGCTAGATCCAAAGATTGCGGCGGAAAGAAAATTGGATTTCTATGCCTATGATATCCTTCTCGGAGACAATGAAAGAGGAGAGATTATTGAGACCAGGGAAGCGGCGGACAAGCTGGTGGAACTTTTGGGATTTAAGCGCGTGCGGCATAACCGCAAGACCGCCGATTTGAAAGAAGTATTCATTTTCCAGCGCAAATGGGAAAAGAAAAAAGGAGACCTTCCTTTTTTCATCGATGGCGTGGTAGTGAAGTTCGATGACCTCCGTCTTTGGCCGCTCCTGGGAAGCGTGGGCAAGGCTCCGCGCTATATGATGGCATATAAGTTCTCGGCCGAGCAGGCAACCACTAAGCTGTTGGAAATAACCTGGCAGGTGGGCAGGACCGGCGCCTTGACGCCGGCTGCCATTCTGGAACCGGTGAAGGTAGGAGGGGTTACCATCGGGCGCTCCACTTTGCATAATCTGGATGAGATAAGGAGACTCGGACTCATGATCGGCGATACGGTGGTGATAGAAAGAGCCGGTGATGTCATTCCCAAGGTCGTCTCGGTATTGCCCAATCTCCGCACCGGGGAAGAGAAAGAAGTGATACCACCAAAACACTGTCCCCGTTGCGGCACGGAAGTGGTGAGGGACGATGTTATCTATCGCTGTCCCAATCGAAACTGTTATGCCGTGGCTTTGCGCCGCCTTATACATTTTGCATCGCGAGGGGCGGCGGACATAGACGGCCTGGGCGAGAAGATCGTGGAACAATTGGTACAAGAAGGATTACTGGAAGATGCAGCAGATATATTCACGCTTCGGCAGGAAGACCTTCTTGGCCTTGAGCGGTTTGCAGAGAAGAAAGCGGAGAAGCTGGTTAGATCAATAAGGGGCAGGAAAGAGATGACTCTGGCTAAATTCATATACTCCCTCGGCATTCTTCACATCGGGGAAGAGAGTGCGAATACCGTAGCCGAGGAGATAGGGCGGAGGCTCAAGAAAGAAAAAATCTCTCCTCTGCAATTGCTTAGGTCTGCTTCTTCTTTGTCTTCCTCCAACTGGGCCGAGCTCGGAGATATAGGGGAGGTTGTGGGTATGAGTTTGCAGAGATTCTGGCGCGATGAAGAGACGTCCAGGCTCATGGAAAAGTTCGATAACGCGGGCTTGAAATTTTCTGTTCCGGCGGCCTCTTCTGGCCATCTTTCCGGCAAAACCTTCGTATTAACAGGCTCATTATCCAGTTTGACAAGAGCAGAGGCAAAAGATAGAATTAAGGCGAGAGGCGGCAAAACGAAGGAAAGCGTGAGCCGTTCTTTAGATTATCTTATTGTCGGGGAAGAGCCGGGATCCAAGCTGGAAGAAGCCAAGAAATATGGAGTGAAGATAATGGATGAAAAGGAATTTTTGAAATTGTTGGGGGAATAAAAAACACCCCTTCAAAGAAGAGGTGTTTATAGCTTCGAAATGATTCTCAAATTCGACAATTGATAGTGATATTATATCTTTATAGGTTCATGATGTCAATCGCCCCGGAAGCTCAATTGTCGAATGTGAGTTCGGAACCATTCCCGGGCCCACGAGATGAGCATAGCAAATGGTTGATGAAGATAAGTTAAAGCGAAGGGAATAAAAAACACCCCTTCAAAGAAGAGGTGTTTTACAAGTTCAGAATGGTACCTAGAGTTGACTCTTATATAATAACAGAAATTCTGGACTATTCAAGTGGACCCGCGGGGTATCGAACCCCGGAAACTGGATGTCAACTCTAGGCACGGAACCATTCCCGGGCCCACGAGATGAGCATAGCAAATGGTTGATGAAGATAAGTGAAAAAGATTATGAAGTTTGATCGAAAAGAGATAGAACATATTGCTGAACTGGCCCGTTTGGAATTAAGTTCCGAGGAGCTGGATTTATACGGAGGCCAGTTGTCGGCAATAACCGGTTATATTGAGCAGCTCAAAGAAGCGCCCGAAAGGGAAGCTTCTTCTTCGTCGTCATTAAAAAATGTTTGGAGAGAAGATAAGGTTTTAGATAGGGATGAACAGATAAGGGAAGGTGCTCTTTCTCAGGGTGAAAGAGAGGCGGGATTAATTAAAGTAAAAAGAGTCTTATAATATGGACGGAAGGATGTTTACCGTCGCCGAGGCGCGGAAAATGCTGGATAAGGGAGAGGTGAGTTCGCTGGAATTGACGCGGGCTTGTTTAAGCCGTATTTCTGCCTTGGATGCATCGCTTCACGCCTGCTTATTAGTTGATGAAAAAGGAGCGCTTGAAGCCGCCGAGGAGGCGGATAAGCGCCTTAAATCCGGGGAGCGCGGTCCTTTGCTGGGGATTCCATATTTGGCCAAAGACATTCTCATGACCAGGGGGCTCAAGACTACGGCCGCGTCCAAAATCCTTGAGAACTATATCGCTCCTTTCGATGCAACGGCTATTTCAAAACTAAAGGAGGCGGGAGCGGTCTTGTTGGGGAAGACTAATTTGGATGAATTTGCTCATGGATCGTCTACGGAAAATTCTGCCTATGGCCCTACTCATAACCCTTATGATTTAGAGCGGGTACCGGGGGGATCATCCGGGGGCAGTGCCGCGGCCGTGGCGGCCGGTTTCTGCTTATTCGCTTTAGGGACAGATACCGGCGGATCCATCCGCCAGCCGGCCAGTTTTTGTAATATCGTCGGTTTGAAACCTACCTATGGCCGGGTTTCCCGTTTCGGGTTGATTTCTATGACTTCTTCTACCGATACGATCGGGCCCATGGCTCGCACAGTGGAAGATGCGGCCATGGTCCTTGCAGTGATCGCCGGGAAAGACGATTGTGATGCCACAACCTTGCCGTCCTCTGTTCCGGACTATGCTGATAACTTGGAGGACGGCGTCTCCGGTCTACGCATCGGCATCGTGCCTTCTTATCTTAAAGGAGCTCTTGATCCCGCGATCAAGGAAGCAGTATTTGAAGCGGCTAGCCGTTTCCGCCAGGCGGGAGCGGAAATCGTGGAGATCTCGTTGCCTAATGATACATATAGCGTTCCAGCGTATTATGTGATTACGCCTTCTGAGGTAAGTTCTAATCTCGCCCGTTTCGATGGCATAGGCTGGGGGAGAACCGAGGAAGGATCTGAAGATCTCCAGTCTTTCTATAAGGCTAACCGAGGCAAGGGTTTTGGAGCTGAAGCCAAACGTAGGATAATGCTTGGAACTTTTACCTTGAGTGCCGGCTATGCCGATGAATACTACAAGAAGGCTCAAGCGGCTAGGGAAGGGATTAAGGAAGATTATTCCCAGGCTTTCCAAAAGGTGGATATGATTCTCACACCCACTTCGCCGCACGCCGCTTTCAAGTTGGGGGCGCAATCCGGAGATCCTTTAGCGATGTATTTGGAAGACATATATCTTTGCGGCGCTTCGCTTGCCGGTTTACCGGCTATTTCCGTTCCCGGCGGCTTCCTCGAAAAAGAGGGCAAGGAGCTGCCTTTCGGTTTGCAGTTGATCGGGAAGCCGGAGGGCGAAGCGGCTTTGCTCAAAGCGGCGAGAACCTGGGAGAAAGTTAATAATCATTTCGAGCGCCAGCCCGGTATCTAGCGGGTGGACTCATATATCTATGGAAGCGAAAAAATCTATCAGGATCGTCGCCTTTTTAGCCGTTGCCGCTGTTGCCGTATTCGTTGCCGTCCTCTTTCTTAATCGGCATATAGATTCCAAGAATCCGGGAGCCGCCGCTACTTTCGAGACGGTGGAGATTCCGGCGAACCAGCAGAGCTTTTCCGTTCCTAACCAGCCGGTGCGGGGGAAGGAAGATTTTTTCGAGGGGACTGGCGATGGCGCGATGGATGTAATCGTTTACGAGGATTATGCCGATCCTTTTAGTGCCGATTTAGCGGCAACCGTAGAGAAGGCCGCCGGAGAATTCAAAGATACGGTAAATTTCGTGTATCGTCCTTATGCTGTTTCCGGCTCTTCCTTGTCTTTAAAGGCCGCTCAGGGAGTGGCCTGTGCCTGGGAGCTCGGCAAGGGCGTGGAATATAGGAAAGAGGCCTTTGCCGCCGCCAGGGATTCTAAGTTGAGCGAAGAGTCTTTGACGGTAATAGCGCAGAAATTGGGCGTTGATATGGAAACTTTCAATGCCTGCTTGACTAATGGCGAAAAAAAGGAAAGAATAGAGGGGTTGGTTACCGCCGCCGATAACTTTTCTGTCACCGGCGCGCCAACTATATTCGTGGGAGATGAGATGATCGTGGGTGCCAGACCTTATGAGAATTTTACCGATTCCAATGGTGATGAGATCGAGGGTCTGGGGCAGGTAATCAGCAGGAAAGTCCAAAACTAAAGGAGAGTTCGCATAGTGGTCGAGTGCGCTCGCTTGGAAAGCGGGTATACCTTAATCGGTATCAAGGGTTCGAATCCCTTACTCTCCGCAGATTAAAACAGCTTTAAATTAAGGCTGTTTTTTGGTAGGGAAGTTGTTTTTTTGAATAGCTGGTGTTAATATTTGTTCAAATATATTAACGAATTCGCAATAAAAATTATGGCTTTATACAAACATACCCAAATTGGGTATCTAATGGCGGTAATTACATTGGCCGTGTTGGTATTTTTCCTATGGCTTCATATTACCGCCTCAGCTGAAACTCCATCGGTTGACTCCGGAACAAATTTTGCCGTTTCTGCCGTAATGGTATTAATCCTGTCTATTCTTTTATCGTTTGTCACCCTGACAGCCTCGATCGATGAGAACTATCTTAGGATTAAGTTTGGTTATGGATTTTTTGCCAAGAAGTTTGCGCTAAATCAGATTGTTTCAGTCCAGGCAGTAAAGAACCAATGGTATTACGGATGGGGGATCAGGGTCTGGTTCTGGCCGTATATGTGGATTTACAACATCTCCGGTTTTGCTGCGGTTGAAATAACCATGAAAAATGGGAAAGTATATCGCATAGGAACAGATGTCCCAGAGGAATTTGAAGCGGCGATCAAACAGGCTATGATCGATAGCAAATAACCGTCCTTAGGTCCATAAATTATAACCGCACTGATATAAGCAGAGCTTCTAGCCCTGCTTTTATTTACATATTAGCAAGTATTATCGATTAAGAAGCAGTTTGGTGACATGGTTTACAAGAGCAATAATTAGAAATTTTGCTGTTAGATTGATATAATATGAATATAGATTATCCAAAAAACTATTATGCAAGAAGAAATTCTGGAAGAAGATTGGCTGAGCCCAAAGGTAGAGATTAGGACGACCGAAGAAAAGGGAAGGGGCATTTTCGCTGTTTCGCCAATCGCTGCTGGCGAGAAGATCATAATCTGGGGCGGCGAATATGTTGACGAAAAAAAATCCGAGGAAGAAAAAGCTAAAGGCAAGAAGGTAATGCAATGGGACGAAAATCTGTATAGCGTAGAAAATAACGGTGAAAGCTTAGGTTACTTTATCAATCACTCTTGCGAGCCCAACACCTGGATGAGCGGAGCTTTCACAATAATCGCTAGACGAGATATCGCTCCTGGCGAAGAAGTCACTGCGGATTATGCTTTATGGGAAGCGCGGGGAGATGATTTCGTTTCCAAATGGGAATGTAAGTGCGGGAAGCCAAATTGCCGGAAGAGAATAACGGGAAAAGATTGGAAATCAGCGGATTTGCAAGAAAGATATAAGGATCATTTTTCTCCTTTGATCAATAAATGGATAAAAAGTAATCAAATAATCGTATGAAAAAAATGGCGGTGGCCGTTATCCTTCTCATCCTGGCCTGCGGGGCATATTATCTATATAAATATCCCTCTTTCTTGCAGCGTCCAAGTTCGGACACAGAGGAAGGTATGAGCCTGGAAGAAGCTCTTTCCCTAGACGATAAGCAGCCGGGAACCAAGGCCTATTATTCCGAGAACCTCGGCTTGGCTTTCACCTATCTCCCGGATGAGAACTATAATCCTGAGATCAGGGGAGAAGGGAATAAATTGATCGTCGGCGACCAGGAGGCCGAGGTATTCCAAAAGGATCCGGCTCTTAGCTTACAAGAAGCGATTGAGGCCAATTTCCTAGTCGGGTATGATCCCTCGCAGTGTTTCGTAAAGATATTGAGCAAGGAAGAAAGGGAACAGAAGCCGGATAGCTATGAAGCCGCCGTCATCTCATTCCCGCATCTAGAAGATGCAAACTTGCCTTGGTGGTCCAACGGCGATAAATGTCCCACGGAATATAGCGAGACAAATGGTCTCCAGTATTTCCTCATGAATAAGGAAGTGCCAAGCAAGTATTTATTCGTAAGGGTGGGGCAATCGGCTGGGGTTTTGGACGGAATAGCTGAACCGCTGGGCAATTGGACAAGATCTTTAAGAGTTGTGAAATAAATAATAATAATATGCAAAACGAAAAAGAATGCTGCCCTAAGTTCGATCCCGCTCCTTGGGAGGGAAAGGAGATTACCTGGGAGGGAAAGCGGTTCATCAAAGGAGAGGTCTGCTGTTTCATGTATATGCCCATGAATTACGGGCCTGCTGTGACTAAACTTATGAAATCTGCCGAGAAGGCCGGGTCTTCTAACCCGGAATATCTCATGCTCTCGGACCAGGTATCTAAATGGAAGATGGATCTGTACCTCGGTACGGACAAAGAAGTGGAGGGAGCGGATAACCAGATGATTAGCGGGCGCTTCCTAAGCAAGGTCTATGAGGGCAGTTTTAGGGAAGTGGGAAAATGGATGGCGGATGCCAAGAAGGCAGCCGAGGAAAGCGGAAGGACAGTACTGAAGCAATACATGTGGTATACGACCTGTCCGAAATGCGCCAAGAAGTATGGTAAGAATTATGTCGTCATCTTCTCGCAGATAGCTTAAAATTCGGGGATTTATAAAAAGGCGCTTAGGCGCCTTTTTTGTTCGAATAAACGGCTTCTTTCTGTTATAATGGAAGATAATATGTCCAAGAAACGCAAATATACAAGCATTATTCTCGTGGTGGCTGTCCTGCTTTTCGGTTTATGGCTGGCAATGAAGGGAAGCGGAAAAGACAGGCCATATTTCTGCGATGACCAGGCGGTGGCTTGTGATTTAAGCAAGGCCCCTTATCATGACAAGGATTTACCGATCGAGGAAAGAGTGGAAGACCTGCTTTCCCGGATGACTTTGTCCGAGAAGATCGGGCAGCTCGCCTTGGTAGAGCGCAGCGCCATTAACGAGCAAGAAGATGATATTCTCAAATACAACCTTGGTGCCGTCTTGAGCGGCGGCGGTTCCCATCCGGATGATAATACTCCGGCCGGTTGGCAGGCCATGACCGCCCGCTATCAGGCAATCGCCGGCAAGACCAGATTACAGATACCACTGCTGTATGGCGTGGATGCCGTTCATGGCCATGCCATTATCCCCGGAGCCACAGTATTTCCTCATCAAATCGCTTTGGCGGCTACCGGTGAGGAAAACCTTGTCAGAAAGGTCTATGCCGCCACGGCGGAGGAAATGCTGGCAAGCGGGGTAAACTGGAATTTTGCGCCGTCAGTGGATGTGGTCAAAGACCTGCGCTGGGGAAGGACATACGAGACCTTTGGCAATAATTCTGAGCGGGTTTCCCGGATGGGCAAGGAAGCGGTTATCGGGCTCCAGGGGAATGACAAGGAAAAGCCCGTGCTTCTGGCGACTGCCAAACATTATCTCGGCGCCGGCGCCATGGTCTGGAACTCGGCGGACAATGAGGGATACCGGATAGACCAAGGGGAAGTGAGGTTAAGTGAAGCGGAGCTCCGGGCGGAACATTTGCCGGCTTTCCGTGAGGCGATAGCGGCTGGTGTCGGCAGTGTTATGGCCGGCCTTAATAGCTGGCAAGGCACGAAGATTTCCGCCAATCGCTACCTTCTCACTTCGGTTCTCAAGGAGGAACTGGGTTTCCAAGGTTTTGTGGTAAGCGATTGGTTTGGCGTCTATGAGCTTCCGGGAAATGATTATCAAAATACGGCGGAAGCGATAAATGCCGGCATTGATATGGTGATGTTGCCCTATGATTATCCCAAGTTCGCGGCGGATATGGAGCAGGCAGTTATGAGCGGAAGGTTGCCTGTAGAGCGCTTAGACGACGCCGTACGGCGCATTCTGAGATTAAAGTTCTCTCTGGGCTTATTCGAGAAGAAATCACCTTTGATCTCAGATTTGGGAACGATTGGGTCGCCGGCCCATCGGGCACTTGCTCGGGAAGCGGTGAGAAAGTCCTTGGTCATCCTCAAGGGAGAAAAGCATCTGCCGCTAAGAAAGTCTGGCAGGATATTGGTCGCTGGTTCGGCGGCGGATAATACCGGCCGGCAGAGCGGCGGCTGGACCATAGAATGGCAGGGAGTAGATGGGAATGCCATTCCGGGCGCTACTTCTATCTACCAAGGGATAAAGCAGGCGCTGCCTTTAGGGGCATCCTTAGAATATGACTTGAAGGGTGAGTTCAAAGGGGATGGGAAGGCGGATATCGGCATTGCCGTAGTGGGCGAGAAGCCATATGCGGAAGGCGTTGGGGACGATCCCTTACCTCACCTCTCAGAGGAAGACCTTTTGACCATTAAGAATCTGAGGAATAAGTGTGAGCGCCTTATCGTCATCGTAATTTCTGGTAGGCCTTTGGATCTTGGCGCTGCCACTAAAGACGCGGACGCTGTTATTGCGGCTTGGCTGCCTGGTTCTGAGGGTCAGGGGGTGGCAGATGTTCTATTCGGGGAATACCCTTTCAGCGGGAAACTGCCCATTCCTTGGGAAATTGGAAATTGACACTATATCCGATAATTGATAGTATTTCGTCTTGTTAGTACTTTTCATAACCTATAAATCCCCCGAACATGAAAGACCTAGTTGTATTACTATTGCTTACAGTAGCTCCTCTAGCTAATTTTGCCCAGAAAGAAGAAAAAACATCCCAGCTATATAACCAAAGTGGCTCCGATATAACCATCTTTTATCAAGAACGAGCGATAACTGTTCCGGCCAACTCCACAGCTGTTTGGCCGGGGTCTCCGCCAGCGCAGTTCATTGCTTATGTCGTCAGGAAACTGGAGACCAAGGAGACTGGTATGAAGTGTTACCAGAAGATCGGTTTTGTCCGCTTTACGAATGATAAGGGGTTGATAATCTTTGATAACTTTTTGAGACCGTTACCGGTGTATATCAAAAATGGCCGCAATACCGAAATCTCCCTTGAGTATTTCGATAAAGCGGTATTTATTCCGGCCGGCCTGATAAAGATGTTGCCCGATTCATATATTAACAGCGATAAGACGGCCGATTATATGATAAGCGAGCAAACGAAAGAAGGTCTTTCTAAGCCGGAACGGATTATAATCAATCTGGAAGTAAGGCTGGACAAGATTTACGGAGAAATACCTTGAAATGAAAGCCCCATATTAAATGGGGCTTTTAATTTGGTGTTATCTTGTTAAAATTATTTACATTAATATTGACAATAATTATTACAAAGCATATAATTACCATACAAACATATGAGCCAAGTTTTGCAACAACTTAGAAAGGAAAAGGGGGCGAGCCAAGAGGATATGGCCGGCTTAATTGGCGTTTCTCGACCTACATATCTTGAGATTGAGAAAGGCCGGAAAGAGCTAGGCGTCCAGCAGGCAAAAAAGTTGGCTGCTTATTTTCAGATTTCCTTTACGGATTTCCTTAATGATAAGATAGTGGCGGAAAGCGTGATTATCCGTGGAAAGGAGGCCAGCCCCAAGCGTCCGGAGATTCGTATTTCTGTTCCAGAAAAAAACCTGCCTAAATTCAAAGAAGTATTGATTTATGTCTTGAACCGTATCGGAGCGAAGCCTAATGTCGGGGACGCGGTATTGTGTAAACTATTGTATTTCATCGATTTTGATTACTATGAACGATATGAGAAACAGCTTTCCGGCAGCGTATATATAAAAAATCATTTCGGTCCTACTCCGGCCGGCTTTCCCCAGATCATAGAAGAAATGGAAAAAAGGGGAGAGATTGTAACGGCTCTTGAAAAATATTATAAGCGAGAGCAAAGGAAGCGATTGCCTTTGCGCTCGGCCGATCTTTCGTTAATCAGCGCTCAGGAAATGAAGCATATAGACTGGGTGTTGGACAGGCTATCGGATAAAAATGCCACGGAGATGAGAGAATATTCGCATCACGATGTTCCGTGGTTGACCGCTGAGGACCAGAAACCCATTGATTACGAAAGCGTTTTTTATCGCACACCGGATTATTCGGTAAGGAGTTATGATTAACTATGAAGAATTCGGCGCCTTTGTAAAAGATTTAAAGAAACTGGGGAAAAGGTTTTCTACCTTGGATTCCGATTTTAGAAACCTTAAAAAATATTCCTTGGAAGCAAAACATGTATATAGTCTTGATAATCAAGGAATTTTTGAGTTAACCGGATATAATCGAGAAGGATTAAATTTCTTCAAAGTGAAGAAATTTTCCTGCCGCGCGCTTAAAGGCAGGGGTTGTATGACAGGGCTCCGCGTAATATATTGCTGGGAAGAAGCGGCACAGCGGATCACCTTCATTGAGATGTATTATAAGGCAAACCAGGCTTGTGAAGACCGGAAACGGATACAAAACTTCATTTCTAGCCTCCGCTCTTGACTATCTTCGGAAAAACAATTATCATCTATCCAGATAGGCAAAATTACGCCCTCGGCGTAATTTTTGCTTTAAATGAGACAAATAACCATATGGAAATCAGGAATATCGCCATCATCGCTCACGTCGATCACGGCAAAACAACCTTAACCGACGCCTTGATGCGCCAGACGGGCATGTCCGGAGACGACATCACCATGGACAGCAACGCTCTGGAAAAAGAGCGGGGAATTACGATCTATTCTAAGAATACTTCGGTCTTTTATCGTGATACCAAGATCAACATCGTTGATACTCCCGGGCACGCGGATTTCAGCTCAGAGGTCGAACGCATCTTGCGTTCCATCGACTGCGTGCTTCTTTTGGTGGACGCTCAGGAAGGTCCCATGCCCCAGACTAAGTTCGTCTTGAAGAAATCCCTCGAATTGGGTTTGAAACCGATCGTAGTGATAAACAAGATAGATAAGCCAGCCGCGCGTCCGAAAGAAGTGGTGGAAATGGTCTATGAACTTTTCTTGGATTTAGGCGCCAATGACGAGCAGTTGGACTTTCCAGTCATTTATGCCGCTTCCAAACAGGGATATGCCAAGCGTGAGCTGGAGGATGAATCGGACAATTTAGATCCCATGCTTGATCTTATCCTACAACATGTGAAACCGGCGTCTTCCGAGGAAGCGGCGGCTAAGCCTTTGCTGGCTCAGCCTTTTAACCTTGCTTATGATAATTTCCTTGGCCGCTGTGCCATTTGCCGTGTCTATGAGGGGAAGATCAAAGCTGCTCAGAATGTCTTTGTTGAGAACCTGAGCGGCGAGACAAGATCCAGGAAGGTGACCAAGCTGTTTACATATAAAGGAATCGGCCGCCAAGAGGTGCAGGAAGCTTCTGCCGGGGATATCGTTATGGTTGCCGGCCTACCGGATATCTATATTGGCGAGACGATTGCCGAAAAGGCAGATCAACCGGCTTTGCCGGCGATTAAGATCGATGAGCCGACTATCGCCTTGAATTTCCTCGTTAATAATTCACCTTTTGCCGGGAAGGAAGGGAAGTTTGTTACCAACCGCCAGCTCAAGGAACGTTTGGAGAAGGAATTGGAGGTGAATGTCGGACTGCGCATCGATTTTTCCGAGAATAGCTACTATCGCGTGTTCGGGAGAGGCGAACTACACATCGCCATCTTATTGGAGAATCTTCGTCGGGAGGGCTATGAGCTCCAGGTTTCCCAGCCTCAGGTTATTATCAAGGAAGAAAATGGGGTGAAGGTGGAGCCTTTTGAAGAAGTGACGGTTGATGTCCCTGAGAATCTGTCCGGCGTTATCATCGAGAAGCTATCTAAGCGCCGCGGCCAAATGACCGATTTCAAAACCCATAACGGGCAGTCTCGCATCGTTTTCGCTGTCCCTACCCGAGGCTTATTGGGATATAGGAATGAATTCATCGTCGACACCAGAGGGGAAGGCATCCTTTGCGCCCAGGTCTTGGGCTTCCAGTCCTATGCCGGAGAGATTGAAAGCAATGAGCTGGGCTCGATGGTTTCAATGATCGCAGGCAAGGCCTTGGCTTTCGCCTTATGGAACCTGCAGGAGAGAGGCGTTCTCTATATCCTCCCCAACACCGAGGTATATGAAGGCATGGTTATAGGGAACGTGGCTAAGGGCAATGATTTGGCCGTTAATCCGATAAAGGGCAAGCAGCTTACCAATGTCCGCGCCTCCGGTTCGGATGAGGCTATACAGCTCATTCCTCCCGTCCCCCTTACCATCGAGATGGGGCTCGGAGTCATGAATGATGATGAATATCTCGAAATAACCCCCAAGAGTATCCGTCTGCGCAAACAGTATCTTACCGAAGTTGAGCGCCAGCGGGTGAAGAGGACGACATTTAAGCCAGGAGTATAGGGCATTATATAGATAAATACATGTAAAAAAGGCCTCGATTAGGGGTCTTTTTTTGCTCATTTTTAATTTAACTAATATTAATAAAAATTTAGTATTTAAGAATTAAAAAATATGAAAAATTATTCAAAAATGAATACTCATATGTGATAGGCCAGAAACGGCCTGTTTTTGTTATTTATGGTATAATAAGCTATATTCTGTATAGCTATGCTGGAAGGATTTTTTTCGAAAATAGAGGGGCTCACCCCAGCTCGATACCGCTGGATCTGGAACCATGAAGGTTTCCGGCGGTATTTTGCTAATACCGGCTGGATGCTGGGAGGGCAGGTCTTTTCCCTTATCCTTTCTTTCTTTATCGGCGCTTGGCTCGCGAGATACCTGGGTCCGACAAATTACGGGATAATTAATTATGCCGTGGCCTTTGCCGGCCTGTTCGGGTTTATCTCCAGCCTGGGGGTTGATCAGATTTTGGTTAGGGAACTGGTGAAACATCCAGAAAAGAGAGATGAACTCATGGGAACGAGCTTTGGCCTGAAAGTGATAGGGGGTTTGTTGTCCTTTGTTTTGGTCTGTATCGCCGCTTATATCTTTGAGGCCTCTTCTCTAAACAGGCTGCTGGCGATTACTTTTTCCGCCGGCTTTATCTTGCAGGCACTTAATGTCATCCCTTATTATTTCCAGGCCAGGGTCCAAGCAAAGCAGAATACTAGGGCGCAGCTTTATGCGTCAATTATCACAGCAGCCTTAAAGATCGCCTTCATCCTTTCGGGACTCAGTCTCTTTTGGCTGATAGTCATCTTTACCCTGGATTTCGGATGGCAGTGTATTTTTCTGATGGGGTATTATAGGGAGGAAGGATTGAAGATCGGGGCTTGGCGCTTTAATGGTCCCCTAGCCAAGGAAATCTTGTCCGGATCATGGCATCTTATCCTGATGGCGGCTTCTGCCTTCCTGTTATATAAGATAGACCAAGTCATGGTGGGACGCCTTCTCGGTGAGGGAGCGGTGGGGTATTACGCTGTGGCGGTGAAGTTCAGTGAAATCTGGTATTTCATTCCGGGAGTCTTGTGTGCTTCTCTTTTTCCGGCGATAGTTAACTCCAGGAAGGTGAGCGAGAGTTTGTATAAGCAGAGGCTGATTAATTTCAACAGCATGATGGTTATTATCGCTGTTGTTATCGCCTTGATTACCACGATTCTTGCCAAGCCGGCGGTTTCCATTCTGTTTGGGCAAGAATATCTTCCTAGCGTGCAGCTCCTGAAAATATATGTTTGGTCGGGGATTGGGTTGTTCTTGGCCTGGGCTATGCAGCAGCGCTTACTGGCAGAGGATAGGTTGAAACAGCTTTCTCGTGCCTATGCCATTGCCATGGTTCTAAATATTGTTTTGAATCTGCTATTTATTCCCGTCCTCGGGTTGACCGGAGCCGCTTGGGCGACGCTGGCGGCATATAGTGTTTTGCCGTTGATGATGAAAAATAAAACTAGGTTATTATGAAAGAAATCGTACGGAAATATTTTCCCTGGGCGGTAAGACCCATAAGGATTATTTTTTCTCTATTTAGGAGGTATTATCGCAAATCATATTCTCAGTTTGGTGAGGACATGGTTTTGTCGTCTTTGATCTGGCAAAGGAATATCAAAAAAGGGTTTTATGTCGATATCGGATGTTTTGCTCCCAAAAAGCTTTCTAATACCTATTTTTATTATAAGAAGGGTTGGCGGGGTATAAATGTTGATGCGAGGCCGGGAAGCATGAGACCATTCATGAAGTTGAGGAAGAGGGATATAAATGTGGAATCGGGCATATCAGACGAAGAAGATGAATTGAAGTTCCACATTTTTGAGGAAGCCCCGCTCAATACCTTTTCCGATAATCTAGCCTCGGAATGTGTCGATAAGGGAATGAAATTGGAGAAAAGCGTAATCGTTCACACAATGACGCTGGAACAGCTATTTAACAGATATCTTCCAAAGAATCAGCATATCGATTTTCTCACCATCGATGTGGAGGGGTTTGATTATAGGGTATTAAAATCTAATAATTGGGAAAAGTATAAGCCGACATTTATCTTGATTGAAATGCATAATTTAGATTTTGAATCAGTAGAAAAATCTCAAATTTATATATATTTAAATTATTTAGGATATAAATTAGTCTCAATCGCCTATATTACCCTGATTTTTGAAAGAAAATAATGTATGCAAACGAAATCAATCTTAATAAATTTAATACATAATAATGATAAGGCAAGATTAGATTATATTCGGCCCAGGATTAAAGATTTGGCCGGGTCTTTGGAAGAACGACTGCAAGTAAACCTGGGAGAAATTAGTTATCAGCCGGATATAGCCCCGGTATCTCTCAGAGTAGCTATTTTTCGCGACTTTCTTTATTGGAAAATTAATCGACAGTGGGAAAGGTATAGGAGATTAAAAGGAGATTTCTTTGTCTGGGATGCGGTAAAGTTTGGCCTGAAAATGGCAATGAAATATACCTTTAAATTCGAAAGTGTAAAAAAATGGCGTCGCAGCTGCGCCATAGAAATAGCCGTGACAGACAAACATATACGATCATTGCAGGACTCGTTAAAGGCGGATGTAGATTATTTGCTGGTTTTTGAGGATGATGCCGTATTTTTACCAGATTCCTATGTAAAAATATTAACTCTTTTCAATGAAGCGGATAAATATGAAGAAGGCCCGTTATATGTCGATCTCGCCGGAGGTTGTTCCTTCCCGGAGCTAAAAATTAGTAAACTTGAAGTAAGTACCGACCAAGAATTCAGGTATTTCGAAAAGGGAGTTACGAATACCGCTTGTTGTTATCTGATAAATAAGAAGCAAATCCGGGTGTTTAATGATCTTCTAATTTATAATCCCATTTTTAGATACGTGGGTGCCGATTGGATGCTTAATAAATTATTTATAGAATCTGAGGCAAGCAATATCCGCTCAAAGTGCTTGCATGCCTCTCCGTCAATCTTTGGTCACGGCTCGGTGGCCGGTAAATATTCTTCTTCAATAAGATAAACGAATCATATGGAAACGCCAGTCCTTTTTTTAATCTTCAATCGTCCCGAAACTACCAGGATTGTCTTTTCTGCAATAAGAGAGGCAAGGCCCGCCAAATTATATATAGCGGCTGATGGGCCAAGGGCCGGGAAGACAGGAGAAAAGGAGCGGTGTATCGAAGCAAGGTCTATCATCAATCAGATTGATTGGCCTTGCGAAGTAAAGACTTTATTTAGACAAGAAAATCTTGGGTGTAAATTGGCGATTAGTGGAGCTATTAATTGGTTTTTCGAAAAGGAAGAAGAGGGAATTATTTTGGAAGATGATTGCTTGCCTGATGGAAGCTTTTTTAAGTATTGCGAGGAAATGCTTGATCTCTATAGAGATGATGAAAATATATTCATGATAAGCGGGAATAATTTTTATTCTGAATCAATTAATAGTAAATGGCCCACCCACGGCTTTGTAAGAATTCCTCATATCTGGGGATGGGCAACGTGGGGGAGGGCATGGAAGCGATATAGTTTGGAAATGGACGGATTGGAAAGCTATCTTAAATCGGAAGCTTTTAATAAATATTGGAAAAAAAGAGTTTATCGACAATTTTGGTCAGAAATGTTTAATCAGACGGTAAAAGGGGAAATAGATACTTGGGATTATTCATGGGCCTACACATTATTTATCAATAACGGACTTTCTGTAGCGCCGCGGTATAATTTGGTTACAAATATCGGCTTTGGCTTGGGTGACCGCACTTTGGATAAACGTGACAAAAGATCAAGGATGGCCATATCGCCGATGAGCTTTCCGATTATTAAATCAAAGAGCCTAGTGCGCGATGAAAACGCAGATAATTATGACATGGATCATCACTGTGCCAATTTATATGCTCTAAAGAAGTTTCTGACAAAGTTTAAGATCTTTAGACTTGTTAAGGAGGGTATGGTAATGTTTATTAAATCGAAATAGAAACTTTCCATCTCCATTAAAAAACAGGCTATACGCCTGTTTTTTATTTTAATCTTTTAGGACTTTTTTAAGGCGGTCGATAAATATTTTCTCGGTATATAGCCGCCGATATCTAAGTTGTGCTTGGGCACCATAAGTTTCTCTGGTAACTGGATTTCCAAGGAGGTTGTTTATGGCATCGGAAATGGCTCGGCCATTACGCGGGGGGATCGTAATCCCGGTTTCTCCATTTATACTCACTTCCTCTACGCCGGTGTGGAGAATAGTATTAATTACGGGCTTGCCTGCCGCCATAGCTTCTAATTGAACGAGGCCGAAAGCCTCACTTGGCTCCACTGAAGGAAATATGAAAATATCACAAGCCAAAAAGAAGGCTTTGAGGTCTGCTTGCGGAGGTAATATGGTAACTTTATCAACGACCTTATTTTTGATGATTAAATCGTCCAATTTCTCCTTATAGGGTCCCGTCCCGATTATTAACAGTTGAGCATCGATGCTTTTCATGGCCTCGATCGCATATTCAAATCCCTTGTAATATACCAAGCGGCCTACGGCCAATAAAATTGTCCGATTATTATATTTGGATCGTAAGGCTGCTGCCGCCTCTCTATCTCCGGCGTTATATGACACATCAACCCCAAACGGGATAACTGCGCATTTGTCTCGGTAATTTCTCAATAAAGGCGAATAAGTGACTAAGTTTGAATTGCTAACGAAAATCTTATCGGCATGTTTTAAGCTAAATTTAATAAATGGTGAAAATAAAAAAGCACCCAATTTCTGTCTTATAATGTCAGAATGAAAGTAAATTAATAATTTTTTCTTCGGGATAAACGGCGCAATTAGTGCTGCTAGGGGAAAAGGAAAATGAAGAATAAATTTATCGTAATGTCCTCGCAGACGGAAAAATAAGAAAAAGAAATCGAACGAGATTGGCATTCCAAATTTCTTGCCCAATGACGCCGCTTTATAAGTCATTACTCCATTGATTTTTTCGATCCTTCGTTTACCTTTAGGCTGGCAAGCAAGTACGTCAACACTTTTGCCATCATCGTTTAAATTTTCGGCAATAATTTTTACTATTGTTTCAATGCCTCCAATTGTCGGGAAATATAGCTTATTAATTTGAAGGATTTTCATATAAGCTCATTTGACTAAATTCTTATAGATATATCTGAATATTCCTCTTGGTGCATATTTTTTAAAAAATGGCTTTAATCGTAATATATCGTAATAGAGACGAGTTTTTAAGTTCAATTGATTGTATTTTTTCAATATCTCTCGATATTCTTTTATGGCCGTTAAAGTAAATTTGTTTGATAAGCCTTGGTTGTTAAAGCGGGATATTATTGCATCGCAATTTACTAAAACGGCCTTATTAAATAAAGCTTGTAAAAAAAAGTCATAATCGGCAGATAATCTGTAATGAATATCAAATGGATGGGCTAATAACAGTTCTCTCCGAGTAAAGGAGCTTTGGTGGTTAAAAGGCATCTTTTTCCAATAATCCGATATATTTCTCGGCTTCCTTAGTACTTCAAAATCGCCGTATTCAAAAATTGTTGATCCATAAACAATGTCATTTATATCGTTTAGATGGACGGATAATTTCTTAAGGACGTCGTTATCATAGAAGGCGTCCCCGGCGTTCATGAAATTTATGTACTTTCCGGTTGAGTATCTGGAACCTTTATTCATCGCATCATATATCCCTAAGTCCGGTTCAGATATTAATTTGATATTAAATTCGGATTTATACCTGTTGATGATTTCAAGAGTTTTATCGGTTGACCCGCCATCGATGATAATATACTCGAAGTCCTGAAAATCCTGGTTTATAACCGATAATATTGTCCGAGAAATATCATTTTCCGAATTAAGGCAAACTGTTATTATAGAAATTAACATTTTATTTATTCTAATTGTTCTGTCTAAGAAGGTCGATCGCTTTTTCAACTTGTGAGGCCTCAATCAGATTTATATCAACATCTGAGCCACCGGAAAATTTGAGGCGTTTTTCGTTGAAACTTAGATTTGAATAATTGTCAGGGGTTATGCAAATGTTTTTTGATCCATCGCTTTCCGGGTAGGGAAGGAAACGTCCGTAATGGTTGAATTGAGAAAGAGCGATAGTAGGTGTGTTAAGCGCCGGGCCAATGTGTGCTGCGCTCGTATCATTGGTGATAAGAATGGAAGCTTTGGCGATTAGTAATACTAGTTCTTTTAAGTTCGTTTTTCCGGTCGCATCTGTCATGCTAAAATCAGCTTTATTAATTATTTCCAAGGCATTAATCTGATCGCTTTTAGAGCCACAGATCAAGATATCTAAATTTAAATTTTGCTTAATGTATTTCGCTATCTCTGAAAAATTAGACGCAGCCCATCTTCTTTTTTGCTCGCTAGCACCGGGAAATAATACGGCATATTTTTCGGGCATCTTCACACCGGAAGGCCAGGAAACACTGCGGGCTTCGGTTATATCGATTGCGGGACGAATAAAGCTCGGCTTCTCGCCGGAAATAGCCTCAAAGAATTCCCTATGCTTATTAAAATCAAAGATTACGTCTTCATTTATATGGATAAGCCTAGAATACCATTTGTCGGTTCTGCTTTTTTCCTTAGACCTGATGTTATTATTATCACCCTCGTAAGTTAATCTATTTTTGGCATTAGAAAATTTGACCAGATGATCACCAAGAAGTTCGCGGGAAATGGTTGGTTGGAGCGCGGTGTCATAATTTAGGCCAATTCTTAGAAGTATTCGGATTAAATAAAAAGGATTTTTAAATAATCTTTTCTTATTAACCCAAACAGATTTATCGATGTAATTTCCATCTAGCCATTCACAAATTGTTTTGATGCTGGCATTGCCGACAAAAGTTATCTTGTAATCTTTGTACTTTTTAGTTTCTTTAATAAACTTTATGAAATTACGGAAAAGAATATAATCCCCAATGGCATCAAGCTTTACGATTAATAATTTTCTCTTTTTATTTTTTCTTTTAAAGGGAAGAGAAAAAATACTAACGAGGCTAAAAATGATATTTAAGTAAGTGGATTTAAAGATTTGGCGGTAGTTCATATAGCCTCTTTATCGTTGGTTCGTATTAGCATGCGGCTGTCCTCTATGGTCTTACCTTTATAAAATAGTTTGCTTATTATATCCCAGGGCAATACTCCTAATCTCATTATTATTTTGAAGGTTAAAGGATTTATTTTTTTTTCAGTAATAAAATTGAGAGTCCCGTCAGAATACAAATTAAGATTATATTTTTCTGCCAGGTATTTCAGAGTATTCAAGGAATAGAAAGATATATGTTGGCCATGGCTGAAACCGAAGTATTCCCAGGAAGTTTTTGGGGTAGAATATTCGCTTATCAATTCCGTAGAAAAGAATATATTAGGACAAATGGCGATCATTTTTTCGATTTCTTCCAGCGGGTTATCAAAATGCTCGAAGCATTCAAATGAAGTAAGTGCGGCTATAGGTTCTCCGTTGCGTTCGAAGCCTTGGGCAAATAAATTGGATGTAAATTTGTCCTGCCAAAAGTAATTTAATCCATAATCCCGCATTAGCCTCGTTAATACACCATAACCCCCGCCGAAATCCAGGAAATTTTTATCCTTAGTAAAAAGATAGATGAATAATAACCAGGTTCGCCTAGAAAGGCCTATATTGCGTGATAAGTAACCTGTATCAGAAATATTAATCGGTTTTTGGTATGCCTCGTTTAACCAAGGGGTTGGATAAGTAAATAAAAAGCCGCATTGGGGGCAGCGATAGTAGTCTGCTTCATATTTATTTAACACTTTTTGAGTAAATGCATGTTTTGCGGGTTCATGACATATTTTGCAGGTGGCGTTCATATTCCTTTCCTCATTAGAACTGTCATCACCGTCTTTAGGATGATGGAAAAGTCTAGGTATATAGACCTGTGCTTGATGTAGTACAGGTCGTTTTGTAATTTCTTCAAAGTGTCTTCAATGGAAGGGGAGTGGTATTCGCCGGAAATCTGGTCCCAGCCGGTGAGTCCCGGTTTAACGAGCAGGCGCATGGAATAGAAGGGGACTTGTTTTTCAAGTTCCGTAGAATACTCTGGCCTTTCTGGCCTAGGACCGATGAAGCTCATCTCTCCTCTTAGGATGTTGATCAATTGGGGGATCTCATCTATTCTCGTAGTCCTGAGAAAGCCTCCAATGGGGGTGATGCGCTTGTCATTTTCCTTAGTCATTCCGCCGTCGTTTCCGGATACTGTCATGGTGCGGAATTTATATAACCTAAAGGTTTCACCATCCTTTCCCACTCTATCCTGGAAAAAGAATACCGGCCCCTTGCTGGATATAACAACAAAGAAGGCGATAAGGGGCCAGAAGGGCAGGGAGATTATGAGCATTAAGGCAGCCAGGATATAATCGGAGATCTTTTTGGCGAAATCGAAATAATTCTTATCTCCTTCCTGAAGATTATCCAGGAACCATCCTTGGTTGATAGACTCCACCGGCACCTTCTGGTTTACTTGCTCATAGAAGTCCTCATAAGAGATGAAAGAAACCTTGTAGCGGAGCAGAGAGAAGAGCGTTTCCCGTAAGGGGGCGTTGGCGCCGAAATCATCCGCCAGGATGATTGTCCGGATGTTTTTTTCCAGGACGCCCGTTTTGAGAGAATCTAACTCCCCAAGATCCTTGAAGATAAGGGCGGTATGGTAGCCGAGGCTGGGACGACTCTTCAAATCTTCCACGAGCGATTCTATGCGTTGGTCGTAACCGATGATGGCGATATTATTGCGCCAAGCCTCGGCATTGGTGAGCCAATATGCCAGCCTTCGCCAGAGCAGGAAACCGGCTAAAGAGGAGATCGCAAAGAGAGCAAGGTTAGTCTTGGGGGCGATATCTGCCGGGAAGGCATAGAAATAGACGACCGAAATAAGGGAGGCCGCAATGACACTGGCCATCGTCCGGCGCGCGAAAGAGCCTGCTGTGGCCATTTGCCTCAGGCTATAGAGGTTATTTATATAGAAGACCAGAAGGAAGATAGCAAAAACCGCCAGGAAGTATTTCCAATGATCGCTCCAATAGGGAGCGATGCCGGAAGTACCGGATATAAGGCGGTAACGGATGAATAAAGCGGCAGCCAGGGCAAAATGGAGCACGATAATGTCTCCACCGAAAAGCACCAGCTTTTTAAGCTTATTAGGCATAATATTATAGGTAAAATGATAGCACAGGCTTAGGGAAATGCAATTATTGGTATAAAAAAACCGCTTTACTAGCGGCTGGATTATCATTAAATCATTTGTCGGAAATATTCGCTTACGTTCGCTGTAGTGAACTGCCCAACTATAATATTTTTACCAATAAATGTCAATGAATGGGGACATTATTATTGGTTTACCAAAGAAGCTTGGCTATGGTATAATAAAGCAAATAAGAGACAAATATGTTTAAAAGAATTGCTATCCCAGTATCTATCGGCCTCCTGGCAGCCGCCTTCATTCTATCCAGCCCGGATAAGGCGCTGGCTTATTCCTGCAATGCCCAGACCGACCTCAAGATCATTGCTCGAGAGCCGGCCGGAGCCTATATCCCCGGCATCAAGGTGGATCTTTATCGGCAGATCAATGATGCTAATGGCCTTAAGCGTCCAGGAGTGAAGGTCGCTTCGGCGGAAGCCGATGAAGATACCGGCATCGCCAGGATTTCCCTGAAGAATGTGCCGGAAGACGATCAGGAAGGAGACGATTACTTCGTCCTCCGTATTCAGCCGGGGAGCAAGGAGGAAGCCAGTTTCTGGTATTACGACCTTTCTATGCATTGCGGGTATGAAAAGGAGATCCAGCGCCGCTTAAGCGGTATCAGTTTCATTCTCCGCGACTTTGACGGTACCCTTCTTTATGACCAGAGATTCAGGGTATATTCCCAGGCATATGACGCAGACGGCCGGCCGGTGAAACAAGCGGACCGCCTTATTGCCGATCTCAACACCGGCAAGAGCGGGGCTGCCCGCCTTTTTGTCCCCCAGGGGAGTATCCGAGGAAAAGACGGCTCCTTGGGCGATTTTTATATTCTAGAATTCAGCCGTAACGGCCAGACCTATGATCTGCCGAATATCCGGATAACAGACGGTTTCCTGACCTCAGTGGATTTCTATACCACTGCCCTCAAGCTCTCTCTCCATTATGCGGATGGACGTGCGGCGGCGGTTAGCGGAGATATCTACCAACAGACCGGAAACGCCACTTCTCCCTCTTTAGGGAAGAAAATGGGGACGATCAAGACAGATAGCTCAGGAAACGGCGTTCTTCCCTTAGCCTCGGGAACATACGCCTTAGTGGTAAAAGACAGCCTGAAACAAGACGATGTCCATTATGGCATCCAAGTGGGCCAGCAGGGAGCAAGCAAGGCGGATATCGTTCTAAGCTCGGTGAGGGTGGACCTCACCGCTCTGGCTGCGGGCTCGTCTTTGGAGATATACCCGCTGAGCGGCGACGATAGCGGGTATTATAAGGGGAAGCGGATCACCACCCTTAAGACCGCCTCCGATCGTAGTTTGCATTTGCATCTTGCCCCCGGATATTATTTAGCTTCTAATACAAGTAAGGAAAAAATCGAATACGGCGTGGCTTTCCGGGTTGAAAGAGGAAAAAACTATCGCTTTGCCGTAAAGATTGATAACGGCCATGTGATTACAAACGGCGAGAAGATCAGTCTTGCAAGCGGAGGATTATCTGTTGGCAGCGGAGCGGTGAATAATCGTTTATCCGGCCGCATTCTTCTGCAAGTAGAGGCTCAAGGCCAAGCCTGGTATGTTAACCCCAAGGATTATAAGCGCTATTACCTCTCTAATGGAGTGGCGGCATTCGGTATCATGCGCAGTGCGGGAATCGGGATAACGGACGCCAACCTGCGTAAGATCCCCATCGGAGTGGACAGCCGTTTCGCCGGGAAAGACAGTGATGGCGATCTCCTACCGGATCCTTTGGAAGAAGCCGTGGGTACGGATCCGCTGCGAGCAGATAGCGATGGGGATGGTTTTAACGATGGAGAAGAGTTCCTTTCAGGCTTTGATCCCTTGGGCGGGGGAAAGATTAATATCAATCAATCTTTCGCGGATAAGCAGAAAGGGAAGATCCTCCTCCAAGTCGAGCATAAGGGAGAGGCTTGGTATGTGAACCCGGCGGATGGCAAGAGATATTATCTCGGTAGCGGCAATATGGCCTTCCAAATTATGAAGTATTTAGGTTTAGGGATCACCAATAGCGATCTTAATGCGATCAGTGTCGGTAATTGATATGGAGACGAAGCAGAACCAATACGAATGGCCGGCGATCGGGCAGGATAAGGTCTCAGCTTATCTCGAGAAGACTTTGCTTGGCGGCCAACCGGCTCAGACTTATATATTCAGCGGTCCCCGCGATTTGGGTAAATCCACTTTGGCTTTGGCTTTCGCTCGCAATCTCTGGCGCCTGGATGGGAGAACCAGTCCGCAAGGCGGTTTTGAGTCCGATCTGTATATCTTAGAGAAGGAGGAGGGGAAGAAGAATATCAGCGTGGAACAGGCCCGGGAATTCATTTCCCGCCTCAGCCTTAGCTCCTTTCTCAATTCTTATAAAATAGGGATTATCAAGGAGGCTGAGTCCTTATCCCTTGAAGCACAAAATGCTCTTCTCAAAACCCTAGAAGAACCGAAAGAGAAAGTAATAATAATCTTGCTGGCAGAAGATGCGGCTTTGCTCATGCAGACCATCGTCTCCCGTTCTCAGACCCTGTATTTCCACCCTGTCGGTCCGGATAGCGTCTATGATTATCTCCTCTCCACCCTGGAGCTCAAACGTTCCGCGGCTAAGGATTTGGCGGCCGCTTCCTTGGGCCGTCCTCTCATGGCCAGGCGTTGGGCGGAAAATCCCGAGGACTTCAAGGAGCAGATGGAACTTGTGCATAAGCTCGATACTTTTCTGGACAGCCCCCTGGAAGAACGATTGGCAATGGTCTCTGCTGCCGGTAATGACAATAGTCTCTCGGTTGAGACGGTTTTCTCCTGGATAGAAGTCTTTGAGAGCCTTTGGCGGGATTCGCTGCTTACGGCTGTCGGCCAAGATGACCGCCGGCAATATCCGTCTGTTTCGCCGGAGCGCGGGCAGGAGCCGGAAGCTTCTTTGCGGGCCCTTGCCGCCTTGAAACAGCTTGAGCGGGCGAGAGAATATCTCCGAGGCAATGTTACTCCTAAGAACGTTTTGGAAAGCCTAGCCTTATATTTTTAAAATTATGAAGAAAGCAAGAATTCCACTCCTCCTATTCCTCGCAGCCATCCTTTTATCCGGTTGCACGATTTCTATCGGTTCCGGCGGAAGCGGGTCGGGCAATCCGGCCAATGACGGCGGGGTCTGGGTTAGCGGTGATAAAGGTGCCACCTGGAGGCAGATGTCGCTTGTCCCGACCGTTACGGGCAAGCCGCAATCTTTGGGCGGGGTCGATGTGAAGGTGCTATCGGCTGATCCGGAAGATTCCGCGGCGGTCTATTTAGGAACTTACGATCGCGGCCTCTATTATACCTATAACGTCAATAACGGCTGGAATTCGATGTCTACCTTGCGGCAAGGGACGATTAATGACGTCCGTGTCGATCCGAAGAATAAGTGTTCCATCTTTTCCGCTATCGATAACCGTTTATTCCGCAGCCAGGATTGCGGCCGTTCGTGGCAGGAAGTATATTATGATAATAATCCGGGGGTGAGCGTTACCGCGATAGCTATCGATCATTTCGACAGCGATAACCTGTACATAGGGACGTCACGCGGAGATGTGCTTAAGAGCATCGACCATGGTACTTCCTGGCGGGCTATCCAGCGCGTGGATCAGGGCATCTTGCGGATAGTGGTCTCTCCTCTTGATAGCCGGCGGATCTTCGTGGCTACTTCCAAGAATAATATCTATAGCTTCTATTCCAATACGGCCACCGACCCCAATGATTCCTCAAATATCGAGAAAAACTTCGCCGTGACTGATTGGCAGGATGTGGGAATAGTCTTGAAAGACTTCCAGATGGGCAATGCCTTCCGGGATATCGTCGCCTGTACGGCTGACGGCACGCTCTTCCTTGCTTCTGATAAGGCAATCGTCCGCTCTCCCGACCAAGGTATAACCTGGGAGAATATAACTCTTCTCCAGCCGGAAAAAGACGCCGTGATCAATGCAGTGGCGGTGAATCCGAAGGATTCCAAGGAAATATTTTATGTGACCAATACCGCTTTCTTCCGTTCTTCTGATGGGGGTGTAACCTGGACGACCAAGAAGCTTCCCACTTCTCGCGCCGGCTCCGATCTCTTGGTGGATTCCAACAAGCCCGAAGTCTTATACCTGGGAGTGAAAAAACTTGATTAGTAAATTATTGATAATTAAAGCGATACATCTATGAACGACTATCTATCAAGCCATAAGGCGGATTTCGAGGCTGCCGTCGATTTCTTCAAACGCGATATTTCTTCTTTGCGCACTGGCCGGGCCAATCCGGCGGTACTGGACAACATCCAGGTTGAAGCCTATGGCGTCATGAACCCGCTTAATGCCGTCGCCAACATCGCCGTGGCCGATGCCCGGAGTATTACTGTTTCTCCTTGGGATAAAAGCGTATCGAAGGCGATTGAGAAAGCGGTTATCGAAGCCGATCTCGGTTTGGGAGTGGTAAATGACGGCGATAAGATCCGTCTCACCGTTCCTTCGATGACGGAAGAGACACGCCGGGAAACGGTGAAGAAACTCAATGAGAAGCTGGAGAAGTCCCGCATTATCATCCGCCAGGCCAGGGAAGAAGTAAAAGGCGCGATTGAAAGAGCCCTGTCTGATAAGGAAATTTCGGAGGATGACCGCTTCCGCTCCGTGAAGGAACTTGATGAGTTCGTGGCTAAGAAAAATGACGAGCTAAAAGAGCTTAGGGATAAGAAAGAGAAGGATATAATGGAAATCTAATAATATGGTTACTGCTTTGATATTCATCGCCGTCTTATCCGTCCTGGTCTTTGGACATGAATTCGGCCATTTCTGGACCGCGCGCAAGCTTGGCGCTAAAGCAGAGGAGTTCGGTTTCGGCTTTCCTCCCCGGGCGATCGGATTCTACAAGGATGTAAGCGGCCACTGGCGCCGTTTCACCGGCTCCAAACCTTTGGAAGAGCTTCCGGCCGGCCAAGAACCGGCGGGCACGGTATATTCCCTTAATTGGCTGCCTATCGGGGGCTTTGTGAGGATCAAAGGAGAGAATGGCGAGGGTAAGCAGGATCCGGATAGCTTTGCCTCCAAATCCCTGGGTAGGCGGGCCATCATCCTTTCGGCCGGGGTGGCCATGAATATAATTTTGGCTGCCTTTTTGCTTTCCATAGGTTATATGATCGGGATGCCCCAGGCCTTGGAAGATGCCGGGCCTTCCGCCCGTATTACTAAGGCGGAAGTGGTAATCGTCGACGTTGTTGCCGACTCGCCCGCGGATAAAGCCGGGTTAAAGTCCGGGGATATTATCGCTTCGGTCGGAGGCAGCAGCGTGGATTCCCATAGCCGCTTGCAAGAGCTCGTCGCCGAGAGGGGCGGGCAGGAAACAGAGTTCCTTATCATCAGCGGTAAAGAGCAGAGAGAAGCGACCATTACGCCCGTTACTTTGGAAAGCACCGGAAAGCCAGGTATAGGCGTTTCTGTCTATGCTTCGGGAACGGTAAGATATCCTTTCTTCATGGCCATTTGGCAGGGTATTAGGACGACTGTTCTGATGTTCTGGGCGATAATCGTTGCCTTCTGGGGGCTCATCCGCGGATTATTCATGGGTATGGGGGCTGGAGGCCAAGTTGCTGGTCCGGTTGGCATTGCCACTTTAACCGGACAGGTTGCAAGCCTTGGCTTCGCCTACTTACTGCAGTTCATGGCTCTGTTGTCTTTAAATCTGGCGCTTATCAACATCCTGCCCTTTCCTGCTCTCGACGGCGGGCGACTATTCTTCCTCCTGATCGAGAGATTTATCGGAAAACCGGTGAGGCAGTCGGTAGAAGCCTTGATCCATACGATCGGCTTCTGGCTCCTCATTCTGCTCATTATCTTCGTGACCTATAAGGACATCGTGCGCTTATTCTGAAAATTAACGCAGACTGACGGACCCCATTATGGGATCCGGAGGCTGCCCTTAACAATATGGATATCAAGCTCAAGGCTACCCGCATCCCCATGACCGATGCAATCAAAGATTATGTCCAGCAGAAAGTGGACATGCTCCAGAAGTATCTCGGCCGCACGACGGTGGTAAATTGTGACGTCGAACTCGGAAAATCAGTGGGCGGGCAGAACAAGGGAGATATCTTTCGAGCGGAAATTAATCTCCGCGTTCCCAAGGAAGTACTCAGGGTGGAGAAGACGGCTCCCGATCTATACAAGGCGATAGACAAGGTCAAAGACCATTTGGAAGAAATGATTATCAGCCGGCGGGAAAAGCTCAGAGATATGAGGCGTCGGAAACAAGCGGTAATGAGAGGATGAAAAAGCGAAAGAACTTTTTGTAAAATAAGAAACGGGCTGAATCGCCCGTTTTTTTGTGTGTCAATGCAGGCTTGCTTCAGTTATCAATATATGGTATAATAACTATTACCTTAAACACTATATATTGTGTATAACGCAATATCATAAATCCTAATCATTATGGATAAAACCCTACTCAAAGACACCGGCGCTCCGCCGGCAATCGATAACCGCTTGAGCGAGCGGGTCGCTCCGGCTTTGGCTGGAGGCTATGAACAATACGGCGAGCGATTGCTTTATCACGCAGCGCTCGCTTTTTATAAGGATATCAAGGATGAGGAGATCGATAAGCTCCTTATCTCCTCTGCTGCCGCCCATATAAAGGATGACATATCATACGACCGCTTAGCTGCTCGGCTCCAGTTGCTCTCAGCTTATAGGGAAGTACTGAATGCGGATGATTTCGAGTCTGCTTCTTCGCTCATGAGACAGAGATTCGGCGAGTACATAGAGCGGGGGATAAGAGACGGCTTGTTGTCCGAGAAGTTACGCCGTTTCGACTTTGCCCGCCTGTCTGCTGCTCTGTTGCCCGAGAATGACCAGCTATTTACCTATACCGGCATTTCCACGCTTCTTCGTAGATATGCTCTGAGATCTTCTTCTCAGCAACTCCTGGAAGTGCCTCAATATATCTGGATGAGGGTGGCGATGGGCCTGTCTTGGGATGAAAAGGACCCGACGGGCACGGCTATAAGTTTCTATAAGAAAATGTCTGCCTTGGAGTATGTACCCGGGGGATCAACGAATATCAATGCTGGGGCGGTGAAGCCCCGCTTATCCAACTGTTTCCTCATGGGGATGGAAGATAATGTCGACCATATTGGCAAGACCGTTTCAGATGTCCTGAAGCTATCCAAGGCGACCGGTGGTATCGGGCTATCTGTCACTAAGCTCCGGGCGAGCGGCTCTCCGATAAGCACCAATAACACCCATTCATCCGGCCCTATCCCTTTCCTCCATATCATCGATTCCGCCATCAGGGCTATTTCTAGGGCCGGGAAGAAGATGGGGGCGCTTTGCTTCTATATGGAGAACTGGCACCTGGATTTCCAGGAGTATATCGATCTCAAACAGAATGCCGGCGATGATTATCGCCGTACCCGTACGGCGGATACCGCTGTCTATCTTTCCGATGAATTCATGAAAAGAGTGGAAACGGACTCCTGGTGGTATCTTTTTGATCCAAAAGAAACACCGGATTTGGTCGAGCTCTATGGAGCCGCTTTCAGCGCTCGTTATAGCGAATATGAACGATTAGCAGAGGAGGGGAAGATGAGGATATTTAAGAAGGTGAAAGCACGCGACCAGTTCCGCCAGATGATCGTCTCCCTCCAGGCCACCTCACATCCTTGGATTACCTGGAAGGACGCGATCAATGTCCGGGCTTTGAATAACAATACCGGCACCATAACCGGCTCCAATCTTTGTACTGAGATAACTTTGCCGGTCAATGAGAAGAATATAGCGGTTTGCAACATCATGTCCTTGAATCTCGCCCGTCATCTCCAGGCCGATGGCGGGTTGGACCGGGACAAGCTGGCAAGTAGCGTAAAGCTGGCTATTAGGCAGTTGGACAATCTGGTGGACATCAATGAACCCCCGGTAGAGGAGGCGGAGAATTTCGATCGCCATAACCGGGCGATCGGGTTGGGGGTTATGGGCTTGGCAGAAATCTTCGAGAAAAGAGGAGTGGCTTATGACAGCGAGGAGGCGTATCGCCTGACCGATGAGATCATGGAGTTTGTTTCCTATCACGCCGTATCCGCCAGCGCGGACTTAGCAAGCGAAAGAGGAGAATATGATAACTTCCAAGGCTCTCGCTGGTCTGAAGGATATGTGCCGTATGACTCCATCGCCTCATTGGATGAGCAGAGAGGAGAAAAGGTGGATGTATCAAGGGGGAGCAACCTTGATTGGGAGTCTTTGCGGGAGAAAGTAAGGAAGGGAATGCGTAATTCCACCCTGATGGCCATCGCCCCGACCGCCAACATCGGGTTGGTTGCCGGGACTTCGACCGGCATCGATCCCCGCTTCGCCCAGATCTTCAGCCGCAATACTTTGGGAGGGAAATACTTGGAGCTCAATCCCAACTTGGTAGCGGAGCTAGAAAAGCTGGGAGTCTGGGGGGAAGTTAAGGATGATATCCTTGGCTCCTATGGGAATCTGGATGGTATTGAGCAGATACCGGCATCGCTTAAGGAAATATATAAGGATTCATTCTCGGTAAGGCCAGAAGCCTTTATCGAAGTAGCAGCTCGGGCCCAGAAATGGGTGGATCAGGCGATTAGCCGCAATATGTACCTTGCTACCAGGGATACGGAGGAAATCATGGAGATATATATCAGGGCCTGGAGACAGGGGCTCAAGACCACCTATTACCTCCACATGAAACCTCGCCATTCCGCTGAGCAGAGCACGCTCAAGATCAATAAGGCGGATTCCATCGGGAAGAAAGGTTTTGGAGCGGCATTATCGGCGACGCCGATCGTGGTGGCGGAGCCAGCCATTATTGAGAAGAATTATGCGGCTTGCCCGATAGATCCCCAGGAACGGGCGATGTGCGATAGCTGCCAGTAATTTATAAATTATTGATTAATAATATGATACTAGGAAGACCTTTGAACGAAGATATGCAACTTAGGCCCATCAGGTACCAATGGGCATACGACCTGTACAACCAGGCAATCGCCAATACTTGGTTTCCGCACGAGATAGCGCTCGGGGAAGACTTGGAGGATTTCAAGAAAATGAGCGCAGACGAGCGTCATGCCGTTTCTTTCCTCATGAGCTTTTTCAACCCGGCCGAGCTCATTGTAAATCGCTCGCTAGCCCTGGGCGTATATCCATATCTCAAGGCTCCTGAGGCCCACCTATATCTCGCCAAGCAGATGTGGGAAGAGGCGAACCATTCCACGGCTTTTGAATACGTGCTGGAGACCTTCCCTCTGGACAGGGAAGAGATATTCCAGCGGCATCGCGGCACGGAATCTATCCGGGCCAAGGAGGATTACATAACGAAGTACACCCAGAGGATGACCGAAAGTCTGGATATTGATTCTTTCGAAGGGAAGAAGGATTTCGTCCGCAACCTCATCGCCTACAACATCGTCATGGAAGGCATCTGGTTCTATAGCGGCTTCATGGTGGCCTTATCATTCCGACAAAAATCTCAATTGAAGAATTTTGCCTCGATGATCGACTGGGTGGTGAGGGATGAGAGCCTGCATCTGAAATTCGGCATCAACCTCATTCTCACCATTCTTGAAGAAAATCCTGAGCTGGCTACTCCGGATTTCGCTGAAGAGATAAAGAAGATGGTGGTAGAAGCGGTGGAAATGGAAGTCTCCTACAATAACGATATGTTCCCCAGAGGTATACTTGGCTTGAACGCCGATTATGTGAACAAGTATGTCCGCTATGTCGCCGACCGCCGCTTAGAGGAGCTCGGTTTTAAACCGCACTATAATGAGAGCAATCCGGCGCAATGGATGGCGACGGAAACGGACACCTTGCAGCTGGTTAACTTCTTCGAGACCCAGAATACCAGCTATGAAGTTGATAACCGCGCCCACAAATAACAAGAAGGTAAGGACAATATTTCTGTTTAAAAAAGCCGCCCTGGTTAGCCGGGGCGGTTTTGTTTTTACGGAGGTGCGATTGGCTAGAAAAGCAATTTCACTAAGTTTTGAGGATCTAATCCAACTTCGATAACATCGAGGTGGTTCTTTATCATGAATGCTTTGTCCACTCTTAGCCGGTACTGAAGGTTGAAGGCTTCATAATAGCGCCCTTCCTTGGTGAAAGAGATGCCGAAGCCAGCACCTGTTTCATACATGCTTTTGCTGCTGCCGATATCCCATAGATATCCAAAAACGAGTTTTGGCTCAATCTTGGCGGCGTCGCCAAAGTTGACTTTCCTGACCGCTGTTTCTAATTGGGTTTTGAAAAAACTCCTATTTACCGCTGTCACATTAACCCGGTCTGTAATGAATCCTTCTTGGATATTCGTGCCCTCTCGTTCAGACCAGAATGCTGTCTGGTATTGCAAGCTCAGCTTGCAGTTCCTGAAAGGGCGGTTCTTGGCATCAGAGATGTTTAATGAAGCATAAACTTGGTTGCCCCAGTCTCTTTGCCAGACTTCATCTCCGCTTCCGCCCTTATCTTTCCCGTAGTCGGAAAAGTGCTTGAATGACGGGCTGATAGAAAAGGTATAAGAATAAGCATCATTGAACTTGCCCCAACGGGTGAAATTGAATCCAAGGAAGAACTCTAGGTCCTTGTAAACGTATCGGTTGAATTCACAACCTACATTAGCGACACCGACAAAGGCTCCAATCAGATGGTTCTGCTTTACCAAACGGCCGCTCAATTCCGAATATGTGTAGTAGCCGTCACCGCCTCGGTCTTGGAGATAACCCGCACATATATACGTGCCGATCTCTTTCTTAGTGATCTTAATGGTGCTGTCCTGTCCAAGCAAATTAATACTCAAAGACAGGGACATCAAAAGGATGATTCCTCTCATTTTTTGATTGTTTTGGGTTTGGATTAAGTTAACTGTTAAGATGGCTAGCTATTAGTCAGCTTAATCATTAACTTAATCTTTTTGTGAAGGAACAAGTATAACTAATAAATATAGCTATTTTATTAAATTTTGTCAATAGGATTCACTGGATAAAAAAGCCGCCCTGGTTAGCCGGGGCGGTTTTGTTTTTACGATTTGCTTTTGCTTTGTTCTTCTTTTCTTATAACTGGAAGTAGTAGTCCTATCATGAAAGGGATAATTCCACAGGCCCAGAAGGCTAAGGTTATAACCTGGAGGTAGAAACCCACATAGATACTGCCGAAGAGAGCAATTATGCAGAGAAGCAGCCATAAAGCTTTATTCGTCCTCCTATCGGACATTACCAGCTTTGATAGGAATAATCCGATAAAGAAGCCAATGATGGCGATGGCGGTGTAGGCTAGTATTTCCATGGCCTGAAGCTTTTAAGTTCATCTATAATGCTTTTGAAAGCCAAGGCGGATAGGACTGCCAGGGAAAGGATTCCAAGCGTAAATAGGATATAGAGATTTGCCTCCCAGATCGAGTGAAGCACGACAATAACGATTACCTGCGCCATTAAGAACACAAAGGCGTATAGCCATTTATAAAACCTTGCCCATATGGCGAATATGTAACCCAAGGCCCAGCCTTCCAGGATGCTAAAAGCGATCATGAACGCATAGGGCCAAATAGAGTTGAGGAAATTTTCCATTTCTTTGATATTTGTTAATACTGTGTTTGAATGTACTTTGCGACCTAAATTGTTTACCACGATATGTCTTATAAGTCAATATTTATTTAAATACTAAAGCATATTATACTGAAAACAGCGCATTTCAGCGTTATTTTTTGACTTACGCGCGTATTAAATTATATGAATCTATTTACAAGAATCTTGGGAGATCCGAACGAGAAGATCATCAAGGAAATCAGAAAAACAGTTGAGGAAATCAATGCCTTAGAGCCTTCTTTCGAGGCCTTATCTTTGGATGAACTAAAGGCGAAATCCGCTGGTTTCAAGGAAAGATTAGGGAAGGGAGAGGCTATTGATGACATCCTGCCCGAGGCTTTCGCAACCATGAGGGAGGTTTCTCGCCGATTGCTCGGACAAAGGCATTATGATGTCCAGCTCATTGGCGGCATCGTCTTGCATCGCGGGCAGATTGCCGAAATGAAGACCGGTGAAGGAAAGACCTTAGTCGCTACCTTGCCGTTATACCTCAACGCTTTGGAAGGCAAAGGGGCTCATCTGGTGACTGTAAATGACTACCTGGCCCGGGTTGGTGCCGGCTGGATGGCCCCCTTATATCATGCCCTTGGCCTCACTACTAGCGTTATTGTCCATGATGCGGCTTTCCAATATGATCCGGCATATAGCGACGAGAACCAGTATGATGAGCGCTTGCGCCACTTCCGCCCCATTTCGCGGCGCGATGCCTATCGTTGTGACATTACTTACGGTACTAATAATGAATTCGGCTTCGATTACTTGAGGGATAACATGGCTTATTCCTTATCTCAGACCGTCCAGCGGGAGCTGCACTACGCTATTGTCGATGAAATAGACTCGATCTTGATCGACGAAGCCAGGACTCCGCTCATTATCAGCGCGCCGGCGGAGGAATCAACCGACAAATATCAGAAGTTCTCACAGCTGGTCCAGAGGCTTACTGAAAATGAAGATTACAATATCGATGAGAAGATGAAAGCGGCTACGCTTACCGAGGCCGGTATCAACAAGATTGAAGAATGGTTGGGGGTGGGTAATATCTATGTCGCCGGCGGCGTCAAAGACGTCCATCATTTGGAACAGGCCTTAAAGGCGATGGTGCTTTTCAAGCGGGATAAAGACTATGTGGTCAAAGACGATGAGATCATCATTGTCGACGAGTTTACCGGACGTCTCATGCAGGGCCGCCGCTATAGCGAGGGTCTGCATCAGGCGATAGAAGCCAAGGAAGGGGTGAAAGTACAGAAAGAGTCGCAGACAATGGCCACCATCACTTTCCAAAATCTTTTCCGCATGTATAAGAAGCTGGCCGGCATGACCGGTACTGCCCTTACCGAGGCGGAAGAGTTCCATAAGATTTACGAGTTAGAAACCGTCGTTATTCCCACTAACCGACCCAATATCCGCAAGGACTTGAATGACCTTATCTATCGCACCGAAGAAGACAAGTTCAAGGCGGTAATCAAGGAAGTGAAGGCTAGGAACGCAGAAGGACAGCCGATCCTCATCGGCACCATATCCATCGAGAAGAACGAAATCTTGGCTGGGATGATGGAAAGGGAAGGCCTGAGGCCGCAGATGCTTAATGCCAAGAACCATCAGAAAGAAGCGGAGATTATCGCCCAGGCCGGAAAATTGGGCGGTATAACCTTGGCCACTAACATGGCCGGACGCGGCGTCGATATCATCCTTGGCGGCAATCCCTCCGGCGATGATGCCGAAGCGGTAAAGGCAGCCAAAGAGGAACAGGAAAAAGTCCGTGTGCTTGGCGGCTTGCACGTCATCGGTACCGAGCGCCATGAATCCAGGCGCATAGATAACCAGCTTAGAGGACGCGCTGGGCGCCAAGGCGACCCCGGTTCTTCCCAATTCTATGTTTCAACCGAGGATGACCTGATGAGGATTTTTGGAGGAGATAGGATGAAGAAGATGATGAATACCCTGAAATTACCGGCGGATGTCCCGATCGAAAACAGCCTCATATCTAAATCCCTGGAATCCGCTCAAAAGAAGGTGGAAGGGAATAATTTTGACTTGAGAAAGCACTTAGTGGAATATGATGACGTGATCAACAAGCATCGCGAGTCGATCTATCGCCGCCGCCGCGAGATCCTTGAGGCGGCCGAAGCGGAGTCGAAGGAGGGAGAACCAACCGCTGTCGAGCGCCTTAAAGTAATGGCGATGGCGCTCATTAATGAAGAGATAGCGAAGGTCGCCTCTTTCCATACGGCGGCTGATAAGACGGAAGATTGGAATCTGCAGGAAATCGCCGAGACGATGAAATCCTTGTATTCCCAGGATGAAAGCCTTGAAAACTTGAAAGCAAAGGCCGGAGAAGGCGGAGAGGAAGGAAGGAAAACCTTGGTTGCATACTTGGAATCGCAGGCGAATGCCGCCTATGACCGGTTAGAAGGAAAATTCCGGGAAGCCGGCGTAGATTTCCGTGAAGTAGCCAAGGGAATGCTGCTCCGTTCGATTGACCAAACTTGGGTTGAGCATCTTGAGACCATGGATTATATGCGCCGAGGCATCGGTTTGCGCGGCTATGGGCAGCATGATCCCTTGGTGGAATACAAGAAAGAGGCGTATCGCATGTACCACGAACTCTTGGATCTCATCCGCCAGCAACTCGCCTATTCCATCTATAAAACCGGAGATGCCCTGCAAATGGCTCCTTCCGCTTTATTAAAGTTGGGTGAAAGCGAGCAGCCAAAAAATCTCAGACTGGAGGGCGCGCCGAAAGAAATGGAAAAGCTGAGCGCTAAGCGGGACAACTTTGACCTCGTTCGAGAAAAAGCCAAGGATGAGAGCGGAAAGGTTGTGGGCAGGAACGATCCTTGCCCTTGCGGCAGTGGGAAGAAATATAAGAAGTGCCATGGAAAATAAGGATACATTTTTTGTAGCGGTGAAAGTTTTTCTCCTGGATGGGAAAGGTAATTTTTTAATTACCGAGGATAGGTTCGGCGATTGGGATATTCCCGGCGGCCGTTTGCGTGAGCAGGATTTTTATACTCCTCTTGAGCAGGTGGTTGAGAGGAAGATCAGGGAAGAGCTCGGAGAGGAGCTAGCATATACTCTCGGTAGTCCCAGGGTGTATATGCGCCATGAGCGCAACGAGTTGCTTCCGACCGGAGAACGCGAGAAGCGGCGGATTTTTGCCATCGGATATGACGCCAGTTATGAAGGAGGAGAGATAAAGCTGGGAGAGAACCATGAAAATTACGAATGGGTTTCCCTTGCTGGCTTCCAGCCTGAGACCAAGTTCAGCGGCGGGTGGCTCCAAGGCGTTAAGGATTTCCAGAACCTCCATAACGACCTTAAAGATATCAAGCCTGGTATATAATTCCATCATAACTATATGTCTGAGAAACAACTGGATTTCCTGCATGTCTTCGATCAGCCCAGGGAGCCGGAAAAGAAAGAAGACGAAGATGTTGTCGATGAAGAGGGAGACAGGCAGTCTGTCAGGAAAATAGAAATCAATCAGGAACAGGAACGGAGGGATCAGGAGAGAAGGGAGAGGATGATCGCTCTTCTCCAAAGCGTCGATCCTAAGCCGGAGGATTTTGAGGAGTTCAAGCCGCTCATCGAGGAGTATTCTCAGAGGCTGGAGGAGATCAGGCGGGAATATCAGGAGGCGGCGGAACAACCGGAGCGTCTTCGCCTTTACTACATCCTAGTGAGGCCGGACCTGAATGATGCGGAGGAATACCAAGGAAGGGCCAGATTATATTTGAAATACAAAGAAGCAGAAAACCAGGTGAGCGGTAGGCAAAGGGCGGAAGCTTATGCGGAAATGTTTCGCCGGCGCCATCCGCACAAGAAGGCGGAGAAAAAAATCAAGCCCCGGTCGATAGATTTGGAGCACGGGAAGAATGCCGCCGCCCGTTTAGCCGATTAATTAAGCAACGATTCACATATGGATAATAACGGGAAAAAAACCGAAGCTTTGAGCTTTCCGGATGCCGAAAAGATGGTGGGCGATTTCTGGAAGGAAGCTCATACTTTCGATAAATCACTCACTAAGGAAGCGCCGAAAGGCGATTATGTCTTTTATGATGGCCCGCCTTTCGCTACCGGCACGCCGCACTATGGCCATCTGGTCGCCTCGGTGATGAAAGATGTGGTGCCGCGCTATCAGACTATGCGCGGGTACAGGGTGGCCCGCAAATGGGGTTGGGATTGCCATGGTTTGCCAATTGAGAATATCGTGGAGAAGGAGCTGGGAACCAGGACGAAGAAAGAAATCGAGGTCATTGGCGTGGAGAAGTTCAATGATCTTTGCCGAAGCAAGGTCATGACCTATGCGGAAGAATGGGAGACGGTTATCGGGCGTCTGGGACGCTGGGTGGATTTTGCCAATGGCTATAAGACCATGGATTTGGATTACATGGAAACCATTTGGTGGGTCTTTAAGCAGCTTTGGGATAAAGGCTTGATCTATCGGGACTATCGTTCCATGCACATTTGCCCTCGCTGTGAGACGACTCTTTCGCAATCGGAAGTCACCGAGGGTTATAAGGACATCAAGGACCTGTCTGCCATCGCTAAATTCGAATTGGTAGAAGAGCCCGGCACCTTCATCCTGGCCTGGACCACCACCCCTTGGACATTGGTCGGCAATGTCGCCTTGGCGGTCGGCGCGGATATCGATTATCTTAAAGTCGAAGCCGATGGGCTTAAGTATATCGTCGCCGAGGAAAGAGCGGCCGATGTCTTTAAAGATAAGGATTATAAGGTGGTGGCCGAGATCTCCGGCTCTGAGCTGGTGGGTAAGGCTTATAAACCGCTTTTTGATTATTATTCCGGCGATGCTTCGCTCGAAAGCCGTGATCGGGGCTGGAAAGTATACGCTGCTCCTTTCGTCACTACCACCGATGGTACCGGCGTCGTCCATATTGCGCCGGCTTTCGGGGAGGACGACATGAATCTCGGTAGGTCCGAGAATCTGCCTTTCGTTCAGCACGTCGCTTTAGATGGCACATTCAAGCCGGAGGTAAAGGATTTTGCCGGGCTCCACGTGAAACCGGCCGCTGACCACATGGCGACCGATGTTGAGATCATCAAATATCTGGCCGGGAAGGGAACGTTATTCCATAAGGAGAAATATGAACACAGCTATCCCCATTGCTGGCGTTGCGATACGCCGCTGATCAACTACGCTACCTCTTCTTGGTTTGTAAACGTCACTAAAATCAAAGACGGCTTGCTGAGGAGCGCCAAAGAAATAAACTGGTCTCCGGAATATATTAAGGAGGGAAGATTCGGAAACTGGCTGGAAGGCGCACGGGACTGGTCTATCTCCAGGCAGCGTTTTTGGGCCAGCGCCATTCCGATTTGGGAGTGCCCGGAGGGCCATCGCCACGTCGTTTCCTCCGTCAAGGAATTAGAGGAACGGACCGGAGAAAAAGTAACTGATATCCATAAGGATAAGGTAGATAGATTGTTCTTCCCCTGTCCGGAGTGCGGCGAGGAGATGAGGCGGGTCAGCGATGTATTGGATTGCTGGTTTGAATCCGGTTCCATGCCTTATGCTCAGTTGCATTATCCTTTCGAAAATAAGGAGCTCTTTGAGAAAGGCTTTCCGGCGCAGTTCATCGCGGAGGGCGCAGACCAGACTCGTGCTTGGTTCTATTATCTCCATGTGATCTCGGGTGGGGTACGGCAAAGCCATGCTTATCAGAATGTGATCGTGAACGGCATCGTATTGGCGGAAGACGGGAAGAAGATGTCTAAGCGCCTGCAGAATTATCCGGACCCCATGGGATTGATGGAGAAATACGGCGCGGATGCCTTACGGGCATATATCCTGTCATCGCCGGTGATGCAGGCGGAGAATCTGAATTTTGCGGAGTCGGGGGTACAGGAGGCGCTCAGGAAGAATATCATGACTCTTTGGAACGTGTATCGCTTCTATTCTTCCTTCGCGGCGGAGTATGATAACCGCGAAGTGGATACGGATAACGTTTTAGATGCTTGGATACTGGCCAAGTTCAAATTGCTTTTACTGGAAGTGACCAGAGGGATGGAAAATTATAATCTTCCCAAAGCCGTGCGCCCAATCACTGAATTCATTGATGAATTATCTACCTGGTATCTGCGCCGTAGCCGGGATCGTTTTAAGAGCGAAGATGAAAAGGACAAGCAGGCGGCCTTAGCAATGAGCCGTTATGTCCTGATCGAACTAGCTAAGGTCATGGCTCCCTTCATGCCGTACGTGGCGGAGAGGCTGTGGCAAGAGGTTACGGGCAAGGCGTTCTCCGATAGAAATGAATCCGTGCATCTCCAGGGCTGGAGCGATTTAGGAACTCTCAGCAAGGAGGAAGGAGGCGTCGTTGCTTCCATGAGCATGGTACGCCAAGCGGCTGAAATGGGTCTCTCGGTTCGGGATGGCGCCGGCATCAAGATCCGACAGATGTTGGAGAAAGCAGCTTTCAAAGGCGGAGATCCTTTAGGGCAAGAATATATCGCTCTCATATCCGATGAACTCAATTTGCGTTCGGTAGAGTGGGAGGGGAAGGGCGGAAAGTTAGAGGTGTTACTCGATATGGTTATCACCCCGGAACTAAGGCTTGAAGGGTATAAACGCGAACTGATCCGCACTGTAAATGCTTTGCGCAAGGAGGCCGGCCTAACCAAGGCTGATCGGATAAACATCTATTTTGGAAGCACTCCCGCTTGGCTGGCGGAGATTGGGGGCGAGCTCAAAAAGGCTACCTTGGCGGAAAAGCTTGAAAGCGGAAAACAGGCGGATAGCCTTGCGGAAAAAAAGTTGAAATTAGACGATATCGAGCTCTCGATAAGCATCCTCAAGATTTGATGTCATTGGACAAAAAGAGGATTTATTGGTATAATTCAATATTAATTCTTAATTGCCGGCTCGGAGCTTTCCTTCGCCCGCCGGCCAGAATGGTATGGAAATTTGGATCATTTTAGGCATCCTGGCGGTCCTTGCCTTCATCCTGATCGGGATGTATAACGGCTTAATCCGTTCAAAAAATCGGGTCGATGAAGCTTGGAGCGATATTGATGTCCAGCTCAAACGCCGTCATGACCTGATTCCCAATCTGGTAGAGACGGTGAAGGGCTATGCGGCTCATGAACAGTCAACTTTGGAAAAGGTTATTTTGGCTCGCAATGACGCGGTCAGCGCCCAGAACACTGGTGATCCCAAAGCGGTCTTGCAGGCAGAAAATGCCTTGTCTTCCTCTTTACGCTCTATTTTCGCTCTGGCGGAAAGCTACCCGGATCTTAAAGCTAACCAGAACTTTCTCGAGCTGCAGCGCGATCTGACCGATACCGAGGATAAGATCATGGCTTCCCGCCGCTTCTATAACACTAACGTCCGTGATTTCAACACCAAGCTCCAGGCTTTCCCGACCAATATATTTGGGCGGATGCTAGGTTTCAAGGATTACTCATTCTTTGAGGCCGCTGAGGCTGAGAAAGAGCCGGTGGCGGTTAAATTTTAAACAATATGACCTATTTCATTATCGGCGGCGTAATCGTCATCCTTCTCTCCTGCTTGAAGCAGGTGAACCAGTATGAAAGGGGCGTGGTATTTACCATGGGCCGCTATTCATACGTCATGCAGCCGGGTTGGAGATTGCTCATTCCTGTTTTTCAGTCTTTCCGCAAGGTGGATGTCCGCGTGCGGGCGGTAGATGTGCCGGATCAGAAGGCGATCACGAGGGACAATGTGCCGGTAACGGTCAATGCCGTTATCTATTACAAAGTCTCGGCGGCCGAGAAGGCGGTGATCGAAGTGGAAAACTACATGTATGCCATCTCTCAGTATGCTCAGACAACGATGAGAAACATCGTCGGGGAAGTTACTCTCGATGAGCTTTTAGGGCAGAGAGATAAGATTGCGGATCGTATTCGTGAGATAGTCGACAAGGAAACGGATGAATGGGGTATTAAAGTGAATAACGTTGAACTTAAAGACGTTTCTTTGCCGGAATCAATGGAGAGAACGATTGCCAAACAGGCAGAGGCTGAACGCGAGAAGCGGGCGGTAATCATTAATTCGGAGGGAGAACTGGCCGCCTCGTCCAATATCTCGGCCGCTGCCAAGACACTGGCTGAAACTCCCGGTGCGCTCCATCTGCGTACCTTGCAGTCTGTCAATGATATTTCATCTGATCAATCCAATACTGTCGTCTTCATGGTTCCGCTCGAAGTTCTTAAGGCTTTCGAGGGTTTTTCCCAGAAGATGAAGCGGGATAATACGGATAAATAAGCTATGGCAAACCTATATAATTACAGTGCAGAAAATAAAAGGAAAACCTGGTTTTTAATGACCGGGTTTTTCGTCTTCATTATCCTGGTCGGTTATGTTTTCGCGCGTGCGACCGACCAGCCGGCAATTCTTCCGGCAGCGGTTATCTTCAGCGTGCTCATGAGCTTTATCAGCTATTGGTATAGCGACAAGATCGTCCTTTCCATGTCGAGAGCGAGGGAAGTGGACCATGTTAACGGCCGGGAATTATACCGGCTGGTAGAAAACCTCTGCATTGCTGCCGGCCTGCCGGTACCCAAGATCTATATTATCGAAGATAGCGCCCCTAATGCTTTTGCCACTGGCCGTAATCCGGAACACGCCGCCATTGCCGTCACCACCGGCCTTTTAGCTAAACTAGAAAAGGCGGAGCTGGAAGGAGTTATCGCCCATGAACTCTCACACGTGGGTAATCGGGATATTCTCATTTCTACCATTGCCACCGTGCTTGTCGGCATCGTCGTCCTTTTGGCGGATTGGTTTCGCCGCTGGGCTTTCTTTGGCGGACAACGCCGTAACAGTGATAATAACAACAATAATCAGCTCGGAGCGATCATCGCTATCCTCGCAATCGTCTTTTCTATCCTGGCACCGATCTTCGCCCAGCTTCTGCAGCTGGCAGTTTCCAGGAAGAGGGAATTTGCGGCCGATGCCGACGCGGCCCTGTTGACGCGTCATCCAGAAGGGCTGGCTCGAGCCCTGGAGAAAATAAGTGCGGATAAGGAACCATTAGAGGCGGCCAATCGCGCCACTGCCCACATGTATATCGTCACGCCCTTCAAGGAGAAAGAGAAGCACGGCGAACTGTCTTGGTTCGCTAAGATGTGGATGACCCATCCTCCGATCGAGGAAAGGATCGCTCGTTTGCGGGGAGATAAATAGCGCCTAAGGAAGGCCTTTCCGTCAAGATTCAAATATATTAAAGGATATACTATACTAGGGATATATGCTCGCATTCCTGCGCGGCCAGATTTTAGCGAAAGCTAATAATTATTTAATATTAGAAGTGGATAACGTCGGCTATCAGGTCTTTGCCGGCGAGTCTTTGTTATCTAGTTGTAAATCCGGAGAAACCATAGAATTATACCTTTCCCATCAAGTGAGGGAGGATGCTTCCGATCTTTACGGCTTTCGTAATCTGGATGACCTGGAGCTCTTCAATCTCTTGCTTTCGGTATCGGGCGTGGGCCCTAAATCCGCTCTGGGAGTCTTGTCGCTAGCTACCGCGGACGATGTCCGGGAAGCAGTCATGAGGGGTGATGCGTCATTGCTCACGAAAGTATCCGGAATCGGGAAAAAGACAGCGGAGAGGATCGTGCTCGAGCTCAAAGGGAAGATCGCCCGTTTGTCTGCCGGAGGCATTGCCTTGCCGGGACAGCCTTCATCTTCATACGGGGACGAGCTGGATGCCATGATGTCGCTCGGTTATTCGCTCGGCGACGCCAAGGTGGCGTTGGGAGAAGTGGGGCGAGAAGTAGAGGGCAGCGCCGAGAGGGTCAAGGCGGCTTTGCGTTTGATGAGAAAGAAATGAACTATATATTTATATGAGACAATCCCAGTTATTTACGCGGACGATCAAGGAGCTGCCAAAAGATGAAACCAGCTTCAATGCCCAGGCGCTATTGCGCGCCGGTTTTATCGATAAGGTCGCCGCGGGCGTCTATTCTTTCCTGCCTCTGGGCTTGAGGGTTTTGGATAAGATCCGCAACATTATCAGGGAGGAGATGGTAGCAGTGGAAGGGCAGGAGATAAGCATGCCGGCTTTCGCGCCGAAAGAGAACTGGGAGAGCACCGGCCGCTGGGAATCGCTCGATGTCCTTTTTAAGATTTCCGCCTCGGATAAGAAAGAATATGCCTTAAATGCCACTCATGAAGAAGTGGTCACTCCTTTGGCCAAGAAGTTCATCTATTCGTATCGTGAACTTCCTTTTGCCGTCTTTCAGATCCAAACCAAGTTCCGTAATGAGAAGCGCGCTAAGGCCGGCCTTTTGCGAGGCCGGGAGTTCTTGATGAAAGATCTATATTCCTTCCATCGCGACCAGGAGGACCTTGACGCTTATTACGAACGGGTGATGGGCGCCTATACTCGTATCTTTGATCGCGTCGGCTTGGGTGATAATACCTATCTCACCTTCGCTTCTGGCGGGACTTTTGCCAAGTATTCCCATGAATACCAGACTTTGACCGAAGCCGGAGAAGATCTGATTTATATCTGCGACCATTGCCATCTGGCGGTCAACAAAGAGATTATCGAGGAACAAAATACTTGCCCTCAGTGCGGTAACAAAGAATTAAGAGAAGCCAAGGCGGTGGAAGTGGGGAATATTTTCAAGCTCGGTACCAAATATTCCGGCGCTTTCGATCTTTTCTACACCGATGAGAAGGGCGAGAAGCAGCCGGTTATTATGGGTTGTTTCGGCCTTGGCTTGAGCCGTATTCTGGGGACGGTGGTCGAGACCAGCCATGATGATAAAGGGATGATTTGGCCCAGGAATATCGCGCCCTTCCGCGTCCACTTGCTTTCTTTGAATTCGGATGAAGAGGCGGGGAAGATATATGAGGATCTGGAATCATCGGGGATAGAAGTCCTCTATGATGACCGGGACCTGTCCGCGGGTGAGAAGTTCGCCGACGCGGATCTCATCGGCTGTCCCTATCGGATAGTCGTCAGCAAAAAAACTTTGTCGGCCGGGAGCGTCGAAATCAAGCGTCGCAACTCCGCTGAAGCGGAATTAATTAGCATTAACCAGCTCATCCCATATGTTCAATAAACTTCTTGGCAGATTTAGCCACGACCTTGGAATCGATCTTGGTACGAAGAATACCCTGGTTGTTATGGCCGAAAAGGGACTTGTGATCAACGAACCTTCGGTGGTGGCGATAAATAAGCGCACTAATGAGATTTTGGAAGTGGGGGCCGCGGCCAAAAAAATGGTGGGTAAGACGCCGGCCCATATTGAGACGATTAAGCCTTTGGTGGACGGCGTAATTTCGGATTTCGAAGTAACCGAGAAGATGCTTAAATATTTCATTACTAAAGCCCACCATGAGCATTTCGTCTTGATTCCTCGTCCTCGGGTCGTCATTGGCATACCCTTAGATCTGACCGAGGTTGAGAAGAAAGCTGTGGAGGATGCGGCGAAGTCTGCCGGTGCGCGAAAAGTATACCTAGTTGAAGAAGCGATGGCATCGGCGGTAGGAGCGCGCCTCCCGGTTACGGAAGCGACGGCCACCATGATCGTCGATATCGGCGGCGGCAGCACCGAGATCGCAGTAATTTCGCTGGGAGGGGTAGTGACCTGGAAATCCTTGCGTCTGGCGGGTAACGAATTTGATAGCAATATCATCGAATACATCAGGGAAGAGTTCAATATCCTCATCGGCGAACAGCTGGCTGAAGAGATAAAGATCAGTATCGGATCAGCGATTACGAGCGGAGAGACGATGGAGATGGAGGTTCGCGGACGCGACCTGATTAACGGCCTTCCGAAAGCGATCATGGTGAATGATAAGCAGATCAGAGAAGCGATCGGCCGGACAGTAGCCAAGATTATCGAGAATATCAAGACTATCCTTGAGACAACGCCACCGGAATTAGTCGCGGATATTTATGAGCGCGGCATCTATCTTTCCGGCGGCGGCGCGCTTTTACGCGGGTTAAACCAGGCCATTTCCATGGCGGCGAAGATCCCCGTGAAGATTGTCGATGATCCTTTGACTTGCGTCGTTCGGGGAGCCGGTATTCTGATTAGCGATCCTGAACTTTTAGCCAAGGTGACCCTCGGCAATGTATCAACCGAATAATCTATGGCCTTTTCCTGGAAGAAACAGAAGAAGACCTGGCGCTGGGCCATTCTCGTGGCCCTCGTTTTAATACTGCATTATTCCGGCCTCACGAAGCCTCTGGAAAATGCCGTTTCCTCCTGGTTCAGCCCTTTGGGGCGGGCTCTGCAGGGAGCGGGCGTGGCGGCTCGCCAGAGCCCCGAGGCCGATAAAAGTACCGATGACCTGCTTTCTGAAATCGATAGTCTCCGTCGCCGTTTAGCGGAGGCGACCATCGACCAATCCCGCCTCTTGCAGCTGGGCGAAGAGAACGACAAGCTGAGAGAACAGCTGAACTTCGTTTCTAGCAATAACTACAAGGTTATGAGCGCCAGTATCGTTTCCCGCCAGAACCTGTTTGCCGGCTCGGGATCGGGACGCGATATCATCGTTGATAAAGGAAGCAAGGACGGCGTATTAGAAGGCCTGGCCGTGATCAACGAGACCGGCGTCATTATTGGCAAGATCATGGAAGTGAAGGAGGGGAGCTCTCGTGCTTGCCTCACTACCGATACTGGCTGCCAGTTGGCAGCGACAATCATCAACAACAGCAAGACGATCGGGCTTTCCGATGGCGAGTTGGGCTTAACGATAAAAATGGAGTATATCCCTCAGATCGAGGATATAAAGGTTAGCGATATCGTCATTACTTCCGGTCTGGGCGGCAATATCCCCAGAGGCCTGGTGATCGGGAGGGTCTCCCAAGTCGATAAGCAGAGCAACGAAATCTGGCAGGATGTGACGATCGAGCCGCTTGCTTCCTTGCATGATCTCACGGTCGTTTCCATCGTCCTTCCTTGATTATGCCTAAGAGAATCTTCCAATACGCGCTTATCTTCATCTGTGCCGGCATTCTAGCTCTGGTCCAATTTTCATTCGTAAGCGGTTTGCCCGATCCGGCCCAAAATTTCGATCTTCCGATCATTGCTTTCATCTTCGCCTTCCTGCTAATGAGTCGCGATCGTGCCTGGTTCCTGGCTGGCGCTACCGGCTGGTTCCTGGATGCGATGAGTTTCCATCCTTTTGGCATTTCGACTTTGGCCTTATTGGGCAGTGCGATTATCGTCTACTTAGTTCTGGAAAACGTTTTTACCAACCGTTCCTTATATTCCTTCTTGCTTTTGGCGGTTATCGGGATCACCTCTGAGGCTTTGATCAGCAATGCATTGATGGCGGTCTTTGATTGGCAGGGCGCCGGCGGCAGATTTTTTCTCTGGAGTGCCGGTTTTTGGGAAGGCCTTGCTTGGAGCTTGCTCTTGGGCTTGGTGGCGATCGGGCTTCTTTTCAATTTATTGGCAGCGGTTAGTAGGCGCCTACAGCCCTTCTTTTTGAAAGAGCGCTAATTTTATGCTATCATATCAGCATATTTTAATATGAAATACGACGTTATAACCATCGGTGGGGCCACCCGCGATATCGCCTTCATGACAGGAGAGGGGCTTCTTATCGATAATAAGCGCGACCTTTTGCGCCAGAACCTTCTGGCTTTCGAACATGGTGCAAAAATCAAGGTAGACCGCTTTGTCGAGCTTTTTGGCGGCGGGGCGGCCAATGCGGCGGTAAATTTCGCTCATTCAGGCTTTGAAACCGCTTGCTTGGCTAAGGTTGGCAATGACGAGAATGGCAAAAAGATTGCCGCTAATCTGAGTCGGCTGGGTGTTTCTACTCGCCTTTTGGCCGTTGATCCCAAGGAGCCGAGCGGCATGTCTTTCATCCTGGTCGCTCCCGGCGGGGAAAGGATAATTTTTGCCAGCCGCGGGGCCAATAATGGCTTGCAGGTAGGAAGGAAAGAATTATCTATCCTCGGTTTGGGAAAATGGCTGTATGTCGCTTCCTTGTCTGGTGATTGGCTGCCGGCTGCCCGTCAGATATTTTCATTGACCGGACCTCGTATCGCTTGGAATCCAGGGGCGGCCCAATACCAGGAAGGATTGGAGAAGCTTAGGCCCTTCCTTGAACGAACTGATGTTTTCTTCGTAAATAAGGATGAGGCGATCGAACTTGCCATGAGCGACCCGCGGTACGCGAAGAAGAAAAGTTCCTTCTTCAATGACGTATCCAACCTGCTTGTTATTATTAAGGAAACCGGTCCGAAAATAGTAGTCATCACTTCCGGACGGAAGGGAGCGGATGCTTATGACGGCAATTATTATTATCATCAGCCGGTCTTGAAGGAAAAGAAGCGTGTGGATGTGACCGGAGTGGGAGATGTATTCAATTCTTCGGTCATCGCCGGCTTGGAGCTAACCGGAGGAAGCATAAAGAAAGCCTTGCGCTTGGGTGCTAAGAATACTGCTTCGAAAATCGCTTTTTTCGGAGCTCAGAGCGGTTTGTTGGATTTAAGAAAAATAAAAATATGATAAACGGAGTAATCGTCAGACAACTTAATAAATATGAAGACGAGCGCGGCTGGTTGACGGAAATATATCGTCGCGATGAAGTGGATACTTCGCCGGCCATGTCTTATGCCAGCCTTACTCTGCCACAGGTAATCCGCGGTCCGCATGAGCACGTCTACCAGAGCGATTTTTTCATCTTCATCGGTCCGGGAAAGTTCCGTCTCCATTTGTGGGACAGGAGAGAGGGTTCCAGCACTAAGGGGGAGAAGATGGAGATGGAAGTAGGAGAAGGGAATCCCTGTTCCGTCCTGGTTCCTCCGGGTGTCGTTCATGGCTATCAATGTATTTCCGATGTCCCCGCCTTATCCATTAATTTTCCGGATAAGCTTTATAAAGGAGTGATGAAGAAAGACGAGATCGATGAAATCCGCTGGGAGCTGGATCCGGAAAGTCCTTATAAGATCTAAAACCTTATGTGCGTATTCTGCCAGATAGTGGCCGGGGAGATTCCGGCACGTAAAGTATATGAGGATGATGCTGTCCTCTCTTTCCTCGACATTAAGCCCGTCCATCCTGGCCACCTTTTGATTATCCCTAAAGTCCATATCTCCAATTTGGAAGAAATTTCCGATGTTGACCTCTGCGGACTGATTTCTGTAGTAAAGAAGCTGGGGGCGAAGGTCAAGGAAAAACTGGGTTATGAGGGTTATAATGTTATAGTCAATAATGACCCTCTGGCAGGCCAAATAATCCCCCATCTTCATTTCCACATTATCCCCCGCTTGCCGGATGACGGATTAAACCGTTGGCCGGAAAGCGAATATCGGGAAGGCGAGCAGGACGAGATAGTCAAAAAATTAATTTCTTGAATATGAAATTGCTTGTAACGGGAGGTGCCGGGTTCATCGGCTCCAATTTTATTTTATACTGGATCTCCAAACACCCGGAGGATGACATTATCAATTTCGATGCGCTTACCTACGCCGGTAATTTGGAAAACCTTATATCCCTGGAAAATGACAACCGATACCATTTTATCAAAGGAGATATTGCCGATCCCGAAGCGGTGGAGGCGGCGATGGCCGGAGTGGACGCGGTCGTCCATTTCGCGGCCGAAAGCCATGTCGATCGCTCGATAATAAATAGCGCCGATTTCGTGAGGACCAATGTGGAGGGAACTAGGGTCTTGCTGGATGCGGCCAAACGGTTAGGGAATATCCGCTTCCATCATGTCTCAACCGACGAGGTATTCGGGGCCTTACCTTTAGGCGACGGAAAATTCAACGAAGCTACTCCTTATGATCCCCGTTCCCCTTATAGCGCATCGAAAGCCGCTTCTGACCATCTGGTACGCGCCTATTTCCACACACATGGGCTCCCGGTGACGATTTCCAATTGCTCGAACAACTATGGCCCTTACCAATTTCCCGAAAAGCTTATCCCGCTCTTCGTCACCAATCTGATCGACGGGAAAAAAGTGCCGGTCTACGGGCAGGGAAGCAATGTCCGGGATTGGATTCATGTAAGGGATCATAATCGGGGAGTAGAAATGATCCTGGAAAAAGGGAAACTCGGTGAAACCTATTGCCTCGGCGGAGCAAGCGAAAGGACCAATTTGCAAATTACGCAAAAGATCATCGAACTGATGGGCGCCGATGATAAGATGATAGAGTATGTAGCAGACCGACCCGGCCATGATTTGCGCTACGCCATCGATTTCAGCAAAGCGGAAAGAGAGCTCGGCTGGCGGCCGGAAACCAATTTTGACGACGGCCTGGCAGAGACGGTAGAATGGTACCGGCAAAATGAAGGCTGGTGGCGTAAGCTAAAGAAATAATATCAATTCATACATAATGCTATGGCAGAGAAAAAGATCTTCATCCTCGAAGATGACGTAAACATCCTTTACGGGCTGGAAGCCCAGTTCGATTCCGACGATTTTATCGTTGAACCGAGCGAAGGAGAAGAGCCGATCGAGGAATTAATGGACAATATCCGCTCGTTTGAGCCGGATTACATCATCCTCGACCTAATCATGCCTAAGATCGATGGCTTCGATGTGATCAAGCGGATCAAAGAAGACGCGGATTTAGGCGAAACCCCGATTTTTATCTTCACCGACCTTAGCGATGAGGATAGCAAGAACCGCAGTTTGGAGCTCGGAGCCGATTATTATTTCATCAAGGATGAATTTGATACCTTCGAGTTTGCCGAGAAAGTGAAAAAGATTATCGAGAACCAGAAGCGGGAGGAAGAAGAAGACAGCGAGGATACTTACGGAGAATAATCCGTATTTCGGGCGGTTTGACACCTCTAGGGGCATGGAGTAAGATTATCTATCATTAAGAGAAAATTCAGTCTCAGTTGTTTTTATTTGATTTCAGCCAAATTATGTTTATAAAACGCATTGGCATCGACCTGGGCACAACCTATACTTTAGTCTATCTACCTCGCCGGGGCATCGTGATTAACGAGCCTTCGGTGGTTGCCGTATCCCTCGATGACAATAAGATATTGGCGGTCGGTAACGAAGCCAAGGATATGCTAGGACGCACTCCGGACACCATTGTCGCCGCCCGTCCCCTTAAGGATGGAGTCATCGCAGACTACCGGACGACTGAAGCGATGATCAGGTATTTTATCAATAAGACTTTAGGCGGGATCCGCCTTTTCCGTCCGGAAGTGATGGTGGCCGTTCCTGCCGGCATTTCCTCTACTGAGCGCCGCGCGGTAATCGAGGCGACAATCGCAGCCGGGGCTAAGGCCGCTTATATCATCAAAGAACCGGTAGCCGCTGCCATCGGGGCGGATATCCCGATCGGCTCGGCCACGGGCCACATGATAATCGATATCGGCGGCGGAACCGCCGAGATGGCAGTGATTTCTTTGGGCGGTATCGTCGCCTCTACTTCGGTGCGCGTCGGGGGCAATAAGTTTGATGCCGCTATTTTAGAGCATATCCGTAAGAAATATAATTTAGCCATCGGCGAGCGCACAGCTGAGGAGATAAAGATAAACATCGGCTCGGCTTTATACGTCGAAGACAAGCTTTACATGGAAATCCGCGGGCGAGACATAGTTACCGGCCTGCCGAGAAGCATCACGGTTTCAAGTGATGATGTTACCGAGGCTATCCAGAATGAGCTTGAGGCTATTATTGCCGCCGCCAAACGCGTTCTACAGAAGACCCCTCCCGAGCTCGCGGCTGATATCATGGATAAGGGGATCATCCTTTCCGGCGGAAGCGCCTTGCTTAGGAATATCGACCAGCTCGTAGCTCGAACTACTGGCGTACCTGCTTATATCGCCGATGATGCCTTGCTTTGCGTCGCTAAGGGCACAGGTATCGCTTTGGACAATCTCGATTCTTACAAGCGTAGCATCCTCGCAACTAAATAATATGCTGATCGGCATCGATGCTTCCCGCGCCAATCGTAGCCTTAGGACTGGTACTGAGTGGTATTCTTTCTATATCATCAGCAACCTGGCAGATTTGGACCGGGACAACCGATATATTCTCTATCTCGATAAGGAGCCGGCCGCTGATTTGAAAGCGGCGATCTCTCCTTATCCTAATTTTCGTTTCAAGGTCCTTAAATGGCCTTGGCGATATTTTTGGACGCTCGGCCGCCTTTCTTGGGAAATGTTAATCCATCGGCCGGACGTCCTTTTCGTACCGGCGCACTCCTTGCCTTTAATCCACCCTCGCCATACTGTTAATACCGTCCATGATATCGCTTTTATGAGAGAAAAAGCGGTGTACCAGAAAAGAGGCTTCAGCTTGAAAAATGATTCCGGCCGCGGACTATTAGACTTTTCCATCAAGCTGTTTACCGGAGGGAAATATAAGTCTAATTCTTTGGACCATTTGGCCTGGGGAACAGATTTTTCTTTAAAGCATTCCAGCCGAATCATTGCCGTATCCGACTTTACCCGCCAGGAGATAGCCGATATCTATCCCCAGTACGCCGAGAAGGTGGCGGTAGTGCATAACGGTTATCCGGAAGAACTGTATTATGAACGCCGTGATTCCGATACTCGTCGCCAGGTCTTGGCCAAGTACGGTTTGGAATTGCCTTTTTTCCTCTACGTGGGACGACTGGAGAAGAAAAAGAATACCTCGGCGCTGGTGGAGGCCTTTGCGCTTTTCCGCGAGGCCTACCCGCAAAAAGATATCAAGCTGGTCCTGATCGGCAATGCCGGTTACGGTTATGACGAGGTGAAGTATATCATTGAGGAATTTAATCTCTCCCGTTACGTCATAATCCCCGGGTGGGTGGCAGAAGAGGATTTGCCTGAAATTTTTGCCGCCTCCTTAGCTTTCGTCTTTCCTACTCTCCATGAGGGGTTTGGGATTCCTGTTTTGCAGGCCCTGGCTTCCGGAGTCCCGGCTGTCCTGTCTGATCTGCCAGTTTTGCGTGAAGTGGCAGGTGAGGCCGCATTATTCTTTGATCCCCGGGATCGTGCTTCCATCGCTTCCGCACTGGCGCGGATCGCTCAAGATGGGTCTTTACGGGAGAGCTTGAGAGAGCTCGGCTTGGCTCGGGCAAGGGAATTCAGCTGGGAAAAGTCTGCCCGTGAGACCTTGGCAGTGCTGGAATCCTAAATTTCGCTTTTACAATAGATATGGTATGATTAAGATGTCTATGAAAAGAATATTGGCATCTTTTTTTATATTTCTTTTTGCCCTGGTACCGTTCGCGGGAGCCAGTTTTTTGCCGAATGATCCTTACTATAGCAACCAGTGGTATTTAACTCGGATTAAGGCGCCGGTCGCCTGGGAAAAGGTGAGCGGTAGTCCCAGTGTAATCATTGCCGTCGTTGATGCCGGTATCCAAATAAATCATCCCGATCTTAAGGATAATATCTGGGTGAACCAGAAGGAAATAGCCGGCAATAAAAAGGACGATGATCACAACGGATTTATCGATGACGTGAACGGTTGGGATTTTGTGACCAATACTCCTGATCCTTCCCCTAAATTCGATGCCGGTTGGACGGAGTCCGGCATCTCACACGGTACGATGGTGGCCGGCATCATCGCCGCTTCCGGGAATAATCGTGAAGGGATTGCGGGCGTCACTTGGAAGGCCCGTCTTATGCCTCTCCGAGCTCTAAACGATAAAGGAGAAGGCAGCATCGGCTCGGTTATCCGGGCGATAGATTATGCCGTCAATAATGGAGCGGATATCATTAATCTGAGCTTTGTCGGCTTTAATTATAGCCAGGCGCTTTATGACGCGGTGCAAAGGGCGTATAACGCCGGCGTTATCGTGGTGGCGGCTGCCGGCAATGAACAGGAAGATGGAAGCGGCTATAATACCGATAAAGATCCAATTTATCCCGCCTGCTATGACGGGAAAAATGGAGAGAATATGGTGATTGGGGTGGCGGCTACCGATGCGCTGGACCAGAAAGCGGATTTTTCTAGCTATGGTTTCCGTTGCGTGGATGTTACCGCGCCGGGAGTGAGTTTTTTCAGCGCTATCACCTATGGCGGCAATCCGGAAGAACCGGATAAATATTATGACGGTTTCTGGTCTGGGACTTCGATGGCAGCGCCGGTAATTAGCGGTTCGTTGGCCTTGATTGCTGAAACAAATCCTCATCTCAAGCCTACCGAGATCGTAAAGATCCTTTTGCAATCGTCGGATAATATCAGCCGCTTGAATCCGGATTATCTGGGGCAGTTAGGAAGCGGCCGGGTTAACTTGGACCGCTCCATCACCGTTGCCCAAGAACATTTATATTCCCGCCTCGGGCGGCTGATGATAAATCCGGAGAGCGGAAATCCCGATGCTTCTTCATCTCCGGCTGTGATCCTTTCTGATCGTAGCGGTATCGCTCTTGAACGTTTGGATTTGCCCGAGTCAAGCGGAGGCATATACGCTTCCGGTGATATTGACGGTAATGGCGAAGAAGAGATCGTCGCGGCGGCGGCCTCCGGCCAAGAGCCGTTGGTGAGCATATATGGTCCCAATGGAATCTTGCGCGGCCGTTTTCCGGTATTTGCTCGCAGTTTCCGCGGAGGTTTCAGCTTGGCGGTTGCCGATGTGAATGATGATGGGCTTGCGGAAATTATTGTGGGCGCCGGTGCCGGAGGAGGTCCGCATATCCGGATCTTTGACCATAAGGGCAATCTCAAAGGACAATTTTTCGCTTTTGAAACATCTTTCAAAGGAGGCGTCAAAGTTGCCGCCGGCAATATCGACGGCAAAGGAGTCTCGGAAATCGTGGCCGTCCGCGGGCAAGGTGGCGCTCCAGAGGTGAAAATATTCGATCGCCGCGGCAACTTGCAAGGACAATTCTTCGCTTACGAGCGGGAGTTCAAGGGCGGAGTAAACCTGGCGGTAGCCAATATCGATGGCCGCAATGACCGTAATAAGGATGAGATCATAACCGTTCCGGCATACGGCAAGGAAGCGATGGTTAAAGTTTTTAGCAATAAAGCCGTTTTAAAGAAATCATTCTTGGCTTTCGGGCGTAACTGGAAGGGCGGAGCCAATATCGCTGCCGGTGATCTGGATAACGACGGACAGGCGGATATTGTTTTAGGGGCATCGGCGGGAGCGTCACCCCATGTCCGGGTCTTTGACGGGCACGGAAGCCTGATTGAATCCTTTTATGCCTATTCAGACACGTTTGCCGGCGGGGTAAGAGTGGGGGTAATCGATATAAATAACTAAGGAAACATATGCCTAAGCAAGTCATTTTCGACAAGAAAAATGTCCTGGTCGCCGGCGGCGCCGGGTTTATCGGCTCTCATCTCTGCGATGAATTAGTAAAGACCTGTAAGGTCATCTGCGTGGATAATTTTTTGACCGGCAATGAGCGTAATATCGATCATCTTCTTTCTAATCCGGATTTCGTCTTTATCAATAAAGACTTGTCTAAACCCGTCGATTGGCTGGAGCTGCCGGAACTGAAAAAGTTCAAGCTGGAGTTCCAGGGGCTGCAAGAAATATATAATCTTGCTTGCCCGATGTCCCCCAAAAGCTTCCTTGATAATCGCCAGGCGATCCTTCAGGCAAATTCATCGGTCATATTCAATCTCTTGGGCCTAGCCGCCAAGCACAAGGCTAAATTAATGCATTTTTCCTCTTCCGTCGTTTATGGGCCCCGTGATATGGAAAGTCCCGATAGGAAATTGGATGAAACGGAGATCGAGGCCTTAGATCATCTTTCTCCCCGTAGCGCCTATGACGAAGGCAAACGTTTTGCGGAAACAGTGATAAAGAATTATCGAGATATATTCGGCATTGATGCGAAAATAGTCCGACTTTTCCGTACCTACGGGCCGAGGATGGAGCTGAATGATGACCAGATGATTCCGGACTTTATCGAGAATGCCATCGATGGGAAGGACCTTGTCATCTTCGGGGATGACCGTTTTTCCTCATCTTTCTGCTATGTCGAGGATGTCATCGACGGCGTCTTGAAATTCATGAATTCCAAACATGCCGGTCCGATTAACCTCGGTTCCGATGTTGATGTGAACTTCACTGATTTGGCTATGATGATCATTCGCCAGCTTGGGTCAGAATCCAAGATCGTCTATGGGGATAGCCGCTTGTTTGTGAGCGAACTGGCTTTGCCGGATATCCGTTTGGCAAAGGAAGAATTATCCTGGATGCCGATAGTAACGCTTGAGAACGGATTAAAGAAGACGATCTTCGCCTTGCAGGCCCAGAAGAGATTAAGGGAATTTTAACTATTTGGCAACGCCCATTTTAAAGTAAAAAAAATCAGCCCGGAGAAAGGCTGATTTTTTTAATTATCATGTGTATAGGATTTTAAGGCGGCAATGAGGGCGTCGGCGTTTCCAGGGGGAAATAATTTCAGTTCCAAATGGGATGAAAGTTCCGGAATGCCGCCAATATCTGAGGCTAGGCCACGGCAACCATGTTCGGCTGCCTCCCAGAGGCTGGTCGGAGAATTTTCATAGACAAGCGAAGGCACTACCACCGCGTCAGCGGAATCCAGCAAAGCGTCGATGCCATTCCTGTCTAAGAGTCCGGCATATTCCACGTTAGCCAGGTTAGCGGCCGCTTCTTTGGCGATATCTTCCAACCTTCCGCCTCCGGCAATGGTAAGTCTGGCTTCTTCCGGCAGCAAATCGGCTCTCTGCCAAGCGGATAGGAGCAGTTCTAAGCCTTTATGCTTTTCTAGCTGTCCGCTAAAAACGAAATGGAAAGGCTTGTTCGCCGGTTTAGGTTCTCTTCTGGCTAAGGAAAAGTTCGGGCGATGTATCTTCTCGGCTTGAGAGAAAAAACCTTTGGACTCATGGACGGACAATAGCCATTTTGAGGGCGAGATTACTGTCCGACACCGCCGGAAAGCATGTCTCGTGATGGTTTGGTATAATCGCGCCGGCAGAGAATCGATAATCCCTTCCTGTCCCCAGTACATTAGGCCAGAGGGATGCAGGAGTTGGATGTCATGAAGAACGTGTTCGTGACGAATCCCTTTCTCTGCCAGTAGGGCGGGCAGGCCAAAGCCTATTCCTACAAGATTATGGGTGATAAATAATTCCGGCCGGCGTTCCTCAAGGATCCGGGCAAGAGCGCGTTTTTGGGGAAAGCAGAGAAGCTCGCGCAGATGCCAAGCTAGGCGGGAATAAGGCTTTTTCTTTCCCAGCCCAGAATATGAGGAGGGAAGAAAAAAATGGTTCGGGCTATCTGGGACGGAGATTCCCTGCGGAGAAAGGCTCACGATGAAGACATCGTGCCCGGCGGCTCGGAGTTCGGCGGCTTGTTTTGCCGCGATCACTTCCGCGCCGCTGCCGCGTCCATACGGAGGGAAAAGGTTGTTAGCGATGCCGATAACCATATCAGTCTATTTCAGAGAATTCATCGAGAATGCGGTCTGCGATCTGTTCCCAGCCATAGTGCTCAACCGCATAATTCCTGGCGGAACGGGACATTTCCTGCCTCTGCTTATCATCCGCTAAGGCAAGTTCGATCTTCGCTGCCAGGTCGGAGGAATCACCGGGTTCAACCACATATCCATCTCGTCCGTCCCTGAACACGCTCCGGACGCCGGGAAGATTGCTGGCGATTACCGGAAGACCGCAGGCCATGGCTTCGATCAGGACCAACCCGAAAGCTTCGTGGGTATTGATCGAGGGGAGAACCAAGAGATCGGCTGTTTGGTATTCTCGGATCAGGTCCTCTTCGTTCAGGCGGCCAAGAAAGCGGACGTTTTTTTCTATTCCTGCCGCCTTGGCTTCCTGTTCATATTGCGGACGGAGGTCTCCGTCCCCGACGACATGCAGGGTGGTCGGTTGTCTCAGGGAAGAAAGCGATTTAATGAGGATGCTCAAGCCCTTAAAATAGTGGGCGCTATCTAAGCCGCCGACAAATAGAAGCGTGTGGCCGCCATGCTTTATGAAGCGGCGAGTGACGAAATCCACGATTTCCGCTGCCTTGCTTTGGCCCTCCGGCCGATTCTTCGGGTGGAAGATATCCGTTTCTATGCCAAAAGGGACGGCCTTGATCTTCTCCGGATAAAGGCTGGCGATAGTCGCTAGCTTGCTGTGCTCGGCATAATCGCGGCTGCTCACGATAATCTTCTCGGCGCGTCTCATCAGGCGGAAGAAGAAGAGGCGGGAGGGAAGCGACAAGATCTTCTTGATCCCCGGCAAGGCGGGAGTGTCCATGTGGTAATGGACGATTAGGCGTAGAGAAGGGCGCAGGGCGCAAAGGAGGAAGATGATGGCATCCGCTCCGAAAAAGGGATAATGGAGATAAACAACGTTATAGGGCAAGAGCCGGAAGAGCAGGGAAAAGGGAAAAGCGCCATGTCCCGAACGCAGGCGGGGGCGGAGATAAAATATTTTCTGCTCTCCTAAAATGGCCGCCGGTATCTTTTCTTCTTCCGGGGCCAAAGTGAAGGTGCTCACTTGATGTTCGCGGCTCAGGATCTGGCCGAGCCGATAGGCGCTTTGCCCGATTCCGCCGGCATAGGGCGGAAAGGCGCAAACTATCTGGGCGATCTTCATAGCTTATTTGAGAGTGACCGTTCGTACGAGCTCAGTGAGGCTCGTTTCCAGTTTGCTCAGTTTCAATCGGAGCTTGAATACGAAATAGAATAAGGTGATGACAGCGAGGTAAAGAAGGAAGTTTATGCCAGAACCGGAGAAGCCGATGGCCGATAGCAGGCGGTCTAGGGCGCGGATAAAGATAATCGCTAAAGCGCCGACTATCCAGAAGGACAGCCAGAAGACGAATTCGTTGCTTCCTACCTGCTTACGTTTTTTCTGGATTAGCAATCGCCAGATGAAGAAGGCGATGAAGATTAAGGCGATGATTTGTTGCAACATATTTAGTAGTTGACAAAATTAAATAAATATTTTATTATGGTCGGAAGCACATTAACAATCTAACAATAATTTTACAGTCATGGAAGAAAATCAGAAAGAAACGCTATTAGCAGAGGAGCGTCCTCTGGTCAGCTGCCTTAAGGGCCTTATCGCTCCTACAGTTTTATTTACGATTTATTTTCTCATGGGAGCATCGCAGAATGGGCTCCTTTTTGTCTCAATTTTCGCGGGGGGATATCTTGCCTTTGCCTATCTTATCATCGGACCGAGCTTCCAGGTAACAATCGGATCATCATTCCTTACTTTTTTCTGGTTGATGCTGATTTGCTCCCCGATAGATCCGATGCTGATGTTTATAGCCCTTTTGGTAGGAGTATTGGGTCTGGGAGGTTTATGGTTCCATGCCATGATAGAGGAGCAAAGAGGAACGCAATTGGTGTACTCCCTCTCTCTCGCCTTGTTCGTTTCTGTCTATTATCTAGGCAAGGCTTATTTAGTATAAACCATAAGGATGGATTTCATATCCATCCTTTTTTATTTGCTGATGAACCCTATTAGCAGATCTTTCAAGATCCGGATCCCTCCGGAAAACTTCTGTCCGTATTCATGGTAAGTGACGGTGATCGGGACTTCGGTGATTCGCCATCGACCGCGGCTCAACTTGATCAGGATCTCGCTACAATGGGCCATGCGGTCGTTTTCAATACGGAAACTTCCGCTTACCTCGCGCGTATAGGCACGGAATCCGCTTTGAGGATCACTGGTCTTTACGCCGAAGAAACGGTTGACCAGTTTGCCTAGCGGCCAGATAAGGTACTTTTTCATGAAAGGCAGATCCGAGCGCTTTTCCAGAAAACGGGAACCGAAAACTACGTCTGCTTGATTATTCAGAATCGGGGCGATAACATCCTTTATTTCCGGAGCAGAGAATTGGTCGTCGGCATCAAAATGGACGATGATATCGGCGCCAAGGTTAAAGGCGAGGTCGCTGCCGGTTTGCAAGGCGGCTCCTTGCCCTCGATTGACCGGATGGCGGCGCACGATAGCGCCGGCTGCTTCCGCCGCTTTAGCGGTGGCATCCTTCGAGCCGTCATCAATAACGATAACCTCATCAACCAAAGGAAGAACTTTAGCGACGACGGTACCGATCCGCTTTTCTTCGTTGTATCCGGGGATTACTACGGTTACTTTCATATCTTCTTGTCCTTGGTCGCCCAGAGGGCGAGATCTTCAATATCGACTAAACCTAAAGCGGCTTTGTGGAGGGCGGATATTATTAGGGGTTGGAAGCCGGCCTGAAGACGCCCGTCGGGCAGAAAACGCATGGCTTCGAAGGCGGCTGTCCTCTTTCCGGCTTCATTCTGGCGGCAAGCGCTGCACCCGATATTACGGTAGAGCTTGCGCGGCCATTGTTTGGCCGCTATCGGCCAGCGCTTGATAATTTTCTGTTTGATCTCCGAATCAGGATTGCCTGGCTTGAGGCAACGAGCGCAGGGACGGGGGAAAAGTTTCTGCGTGAGCACCAACAAAAGCTGGCGGGCAATATCATCGGATGAGAGTCCGCTTTTTTTAAGCCGGGACAGGGCCAAGGCTCCGCTCTTATAGGGTAGCGTCATGATTATTAACCGACCGGTTGAGGCAGCTCGAAAAATCGCCCTGAAGTCCTCATCGATCAAGGCGGAGTCACAGCCGATAACTTCACAGTCCGTGCGCAATAAGCGGTCAATAGCGCCACCGGTGCCACCGTAGCGTCGAGGAGAGATCTGTGCGACATCAGTTATCGACTGGGCAGGGAAGTCTTCAATCGAATAGGTAATCCTGTTCTTAGCAGCTTCGCGTAGAAGCGAATAATATGTGCTGGTAGCCCCGTCTTCTTCTTCAGCAGAGATAAGGATGACGCCTCTTTTACGATTAATACAGCTTTTAACGGCCGCCAGTTGTTCTTTTTCCAAACCTAAGGCGCCAAGCCGGCGTTCCGAAGGTTTTTCTGAACTTAAGGAAATTATTAACTTTTCACCTTCTTTGGCTGGGAGCAAAGTCGCCCGTCCGCTTATGACTTTACCCTTATCGGCTATTTTGAAACGCTTATCGGCAAAGAAATCGTTTTCCGCCGCACCTACTAAGCGACGGAAAGTCTCGGTAACACTGGTTTCAGTTTTCTCATCTAAGCGAAGGAACTGGGTAGCTTGGCCCTCGCCCCAAGCGCAAGATAAGCCAGCAGCTCCACGCTCCAAGCTTAAATATCCGTTTCCGCGCTCATTTGCCAATCGGCAGATTCTTTTGGCTATCTTTTCAGACATATTATCATTATACCATCATAGCCTTGATTTTTAAAATGCCGGAGATTATGATACAATATCGCTAGAGCAGGCATTTCTACATTCCATTTATGGCCTATTTTCAATTTTACGGACGTTGGTACGCCTGGAGGCAGAGCGTGGCTTTCGCGATGGCGGCCTATTGGCGCTATCGTCCTAACCGCTGGTATCTCATTATTGCCTTGGCGGTCCAGCTGTTGCTTTGGTTTTTCGCTTATCGCATGTTCGCTACCTTGGGTAACGACCTTTTTGTGTACCATTATACTGTTGATTTCGGTATAGACGCTATCGGGAGTCCGCGGGACGCCTTCCGTATTCCTCTCGTCTCATTAGGGGTGCTGTCTTTGAATTCGATTGTTGCCGTTATCTCCGCTAAACATGAACATTTTCATTTCTTAGTCCACGCTTTAGGGCTTACCGCCATCCTGGCGCAGGTATTGGGCGGGCTCGCTTTGATGTCCTTATATCTCATAAACTTTCTCGCCTAGCTTATGATCCTCTTCTATATCGTGAAGATTCTTCTTTTATCCGCTCTCGCCTTTATCTTCGCTATCGCCGCCACGCCGATTCTCACTAATCTCTTGTATAAATATAAGCTTGGTAAGCAGATCCGTAATAGCGGTGAAACGCCCGTGTTTAGCCAGCTTCATGCCCATAAGGCGGGAACCCCTACCATGGGCGGCATCTTGATTTGGGGGACGGTTTTGGTTTTCATGGTGCTGTTTTCTTTCATGGCGGATGTCTTTCCGGGAGAAATATTTCGTTACTTGAATTTCTTTTCTCGCTCGGAGACATTATTGCCGCTCGGAGCATTGGTAGCCAGCGCTATCATCGGCCTGTTGGATGATTGGCTGGATGTGAGCGGCAAGGGAGTGTTCGGGGGTGGCGGTTTGAAACTCAAGCATCGCTTGCTTATCTATACTCTGATTGCCGCCGCCGGCGCCGCTTGGTTTTATTTTAAGCTCGACTGGACCGTCTTGCACATCCCTTTCCTCGGCAACTTCGAAATTTCCTGGTGGTACATTCCTGTCTTTATCTTTGTAATCGTGGCCACTTCTTTTTCCGTCAATGAAACGGATGGCTTGGATGGGTTGGCCGGGGGGACTTTGATGATCGCTTTTGCGGCGTATGGGATAATTGCCTTCGTGCTTGGCCGCTATGAATTAGCGGCTTTTTGCGGGGTAATCATCGGGTCGCTGCTGGCGTTCCTTTGGTTTAATATCCCGCCGGCGCGTTTTTATATGGGCGATACCGGGGCGATGAGCATGGGGGTGACCTTGGGGGTTATCGCGATGCTCACAAACAATGCCCTTATCCTACCGCTTATTGGCATTATCTTCCTGGTCGAATCATTATCCGTCATTATTCAACTCACCTCGAAAAAATTACGGGGAGGGAAGAAGGTCTTCAAGTCTTCTCCTATCCATCATCATTTCCAGGCAATCGGGTGGCCCGAATCCAAGATTGTCATGCGCTTTTGGGTGATCGCGGCTCTCGGCGCCGTCTTAGGGTTATTAATCTTCCTCGCCGACAGGCAATGGTAGGCATATGAATATCCGCAAGAAGATTAGTTTGTTATTTGCTCCTCGAGCGAACGAACATGAGCCTGATCGCTGGCTTTTGTTTTCCGCCGCCTTTTTGTTGATAATCGGCCTGGTCATGCTTTCCAGTGCTTCGGCAGTCGTTTCCTATGCTAAATTCGGCAACACTTACCATTATTTCCTCCATCAATTGATCAGCGCCATTATCGGCCTCGGCTTTTTTTTCATCGTCTCCAGGATGGATTATCGTATCTGGCGCCGTTATGCCATCTGGGCGCTGGGAGCATCCATCGTTTTGCTTTTAACCGTCTTCGTTCCCGGCCTCAAGGCGGAGCACGGTACGGCCCACAGTTGGATCATAATTTTTGGGCAGTCTTTCCAGCCGTCCGAACTGGTAAAGATTACGTTCCTCATATATCTCGCCACTTGGCTGGAAGCGAAGCGGGATAAGCTCCATGACGCCGGCAGCGGCATAGTGCCTTTCCTTCTAAGCTTGGCGGCGATTGCCTTATTGATGCTGGCGCAGCCGGATTTCGGAACCTTGTTTATTATTTTATTTTCCGCTTTTGCCGCCTTCTTTGTGGCCGGAGGGCGTTTCCGTCATATCCTGATGACGATCCTTATCGGCGTGGGCGCCCTGGCTTTGCTATTCTATGCTCGCTCGACTTACCAGAATGACCGTTTCCGCTGTTACCAGGACCCTGGGTATGACTCCCAAGAGGAATGCTATCAGATTAACCAATCACTGATCGCCGTCGGCTCGGGTGGTTGGACAGGGAGGGGCCTAGGCCAGAGCCGCCAGAAGTTCATGTATTTGCCGGAAGTATGGGGCGATTCGATATTTCCCATTATTGCCGAGGAGATCGGTTTCATCTTTAGCGGCCTGCTCATTTTCCTTTACGGCAGCTTCTTTGTCCGCGGCCTTAAGGTGGCGCAAGCATCGCCGGATATATATGGCACCGCTCTGGCGACCGGTATCGTTGCCTGGTTGCTCGTGCAGACTTTTTTAAATATCGGGGGGATGATTAACCTGATTCCTATGACGGGCGTTCCTCTGCCTTTCGTTTCTGCCGGTGGATCATCTATCCTCTCGACCATGATTGCCGTTGCTATTCTCGTGAATATAAGCAAACACGCGAAGTATGAAAGGAGATAGGCCACTTATCGTTATTTCCGGAGGCGGTACCGGCGGCCCTAGCACGGCGCCGCTGGCTTTAGCGTCCGCCTTCCGTCACCTGCGGGCGGATGCCAGCTTCCTGTTCGTGGGCAATGATCCGGTGTTGGAGAAGCGCTTGTTTGGCGAAACGCTTTTGGCGCTTCGGGCGGATTATCTTTCTGTGCCGGCGGGGAAGTGGCGGCGGTATTTCTCTTTCCGTAATTTTTCTGATCTTTTCAATATTCTTTCGGCCTTTATCCGAGTTTACCGCGTCTTCCGTCATCGCCAGCCCGCATTGATCGTTTCGGCCGGATCCTTCGCGAGCGTGCCGGTCGTCTGGGCGGGAAAGCTCTGCGGTGCCAAGGTTATGATCCATCAGCAGGATCTGCGCCCGGGGTTAGCGAATCGCCTGATGTCTCCTTTTGCAGATAAGGTCTCCGTTTCTTTTTCTAAATCCCTGGGAGATTATGGCGCCAAGGCGAGGCTGATCGGTAATCCCAGCCAGGCTTCGGAGATTGGCGAAGAAGAGAAACGGGCGGCCAGGGAAAAATATAGTATCGTTTCCGGACGGCCGTTCATTCTGGTTACGGGTGGAGGCAGCGGCGCCCTTGGGCTTAATAAAATGATATTCGAAGCTTTACCGAACTTGCCCAGAAGCTGGCAGATTTTACATCTTACCGGGACCGGCAAAGGGTTGGGAGCTCCTGGGCGGGAGGGATATCAAGTGATCGAAAACTTGTCTCATGGAGATTTTTCGGCTTTACTGGCTAGTGCCGACTTGGTTATTAGTCGAGCCGGGCTTGGAGCTTTGACCGAGCTTTCGCTCTTTGCCCGGCCTACAGTCCTCATACCCATGCCGGGGTCGCATCAAGAGGAGAACGCCGCCTTTTTCGTCTCGCAGAGAGCAGCCGAAAAGGTTGAAGAGGGAGAAGAGCCTGCAGCCTTGGCGGGGTTGTTGATAAGATTAATGGAAGATTCCATGGCTCGGCGGGAATTATCTGCCAAGATTGCCGCCCTGATGCCGCGCGATGCGGCCGAAAAAGGGGCGGAAATGATGGACGAGCTAACCAAGCAGTATGGATATTAGCAAGCATGAAAAATTCTATTTCATCGGCATTAAAGGGGTGGGCATGACAATGCTCGCCCAGTTTTTGCATGGCCTGGGAAAAGCAGTGAGCGGGTCCGATATTGCGGATACCTTCATGACAGACAAAGTATTGGAAAGTGAAGGTATTTCTTTCCGCCTTTTTAATCAGGAATTAATCCCGCGCGATGCGGTTATTATCCATTCCAGCGCCTATACTCCGGAAAACAATGAGGAAGTAGCTTTTGTCCGGGAAAATCGCAAAAAGTTTAAGAAGCCAGTGATGGAATATGCGGAAGCTATCGGAGCGCTCTTCAGCTCATATAAAGGGATTGCAGTCTGCGGAAGCCACGGGAAGACCACTGTTTCTGCCTGGCTAGGATATGTTTTGCGCCATTCCGGTGTGGAGGCGAATGTACTGGTCGGGGCAAGGGTTCCGCAGTTTAAGGCCAGCGCCGTGCGTGGAGAGTCCGATATCTTCGTGGCGGAGGCGGATGAGTATCAGGATAAGCTGAGGCACTTTCAGCCTTATGGGATCGTTTTAAATAACGTCGACTATGATCATCCTGATTTTTTTAAAGATAAGAAGGCTTATGCGGCGGTTTTTGAACGCTTTATTTCCCGTTTGCCTAAGAAGGGCTTCTTGGTCGCTAACGCGGGGGACTCGGAGTCTATAAAGCTCCTTTCGGGCAGCAAGGGGGAGGTTGTCACCTATGGTTTAGATAAGAAGATAGGTAAAACGCCTGTTTCATTCGTCGCCCATGATATCCGCCGGAAGGAAGGGAAGCAGTCTTTTGCGGTGAACGACTTTGGCCGTTTCAGTATCCGTCTTTTTGGGGATCATAATATCGAGAACGCTCTGGCGGTGATTTCCGCTTGCTATGCCCTTGGTTTAGGGCCGGAGAAGATTAGGAGGGCACTCGGGTCTTTCAAAGGAACTGCCAGGCGGGCGGAGCTTATGGGGAGATACAAAGGAATTCCGGTCTATGATGATTACGGGCATCATCCGACTGAAGTGCGGGCGACTTTAGGCGCTTTTAAGGAAGCATTCCCGGGGAAGAGATTGGTGACAGTATTCCATCCTCATACTTTTACCAGGACGAAAGCTTTATTCAAGGGTTTCCTTAAGAGCTTTGATGACGCAGATGCCTTGGGCATCTTGGAAATATATGGCTCGGCCAGAGAAAAGCAGGGAGGTATCTCTAGCCGCGATATAGTTGAGGGCTTAAAAAAGGCTGGTCGCAAGCAGCCGGTGAAATATCTTAAGGATTTTGACCAGGCCTTATCGTGGTTGGAAAAAGCTCTCCGCCCAGGCGACGTCCTCCTGTTGATGGGAGCCGGGGATATCTTCCGAGTGGGAGAGAGATTGATAAAGAGAAAATAATATTGATCCGGCTTGCCGGATCTTTGGTAGAGCCTTGAAAAAAGGCAAAATTGGGATATAATAGAGCGTATGTTAAATATTCAGAAAAACATCAACTTGGGTCCCTTTACGACCTTAAAAATCGGTGCTAATGCGTCTTTTTTTGCTATTATAAGAACTGAAGATGATTTGCGGGAGGCAATCCTCTTCGCTAAAGGGAAGAATCTGCCAATCATGGTTTTGGGAGGCGGTTCTAATATGCTTCTCGCCGGTTCCATCCGTGGCTTAGTGATAAAGAATGAACTCAAAGGCGTGCGGGTGGTAAAAGAGAGCGGAGCTTCTGCTTGGGTAGAGGCCAGGTCCGGGGAATGGTGGAGCGCTCTGGTTTATTTTGCCGTCGAACGAGGGTGGGGCGGAGCGGAAAACCTCTATTTCGTTCCCGGGACAGTGGGTGCGGCTCCGATGCAGAACATCGGTGCTTATGGAGTCGAACTTAAAGATATCTTCTACAGCCTAAGAGCGATAGACCTTAAGACCGGGAAAGAAAAGATATTTAAGGCGGAAGAATGCCGTTTCGGCTACCGAGACAGCATTTTCAAAAATAAATATAAGGGAAAGTATTTTATCGCCAGTGTTACCCTCAAGCTAAGCAAGCGTCCGAAGCTCCGTTTGGATTACGGCGATATACGAAAGATGCTGGATGAGAAAGGAATAAAGAAACCTAGCATCTTGGAACTAGCGGAGATCATCCGACAGATAAGGGACAGCAAGCTCCCTAATCCCGCCATCCTTCCCAATGCCGGTTCGTTTTTCAAGAATCCGGAAATCGCCAAGAAGGATTTTCTCAGAATCCAGGAGAAGTTTCCGGAAATAAAAAACTATCCCGCATCGAAGCCTTCATTGGTTAAGGTGCCGGCCGGCTGGCTAATCGAGCAGGCGGGTTTCAAGGGAAAGCGTTTCGGCGCGGTCGGAATGTATGATAAGCAGGCCTTGATTCTCGTGAATTTCGGCGGTGCTAGCGCTCGCCAGGCCTTGGCTTTAGTGAAGAAGGTGCAGGCAGGAGTATATAAGAAATTCGGCGTCAGTATCCAGCCGGAAGTAAATATCATCGAAAATTAATATGACAGCTATCGAACTCAGGCAGAAATATTTGGATTTTTTCAAATCGAGAGGGCATGCCATCATCCCGAGCGCTTCTTTGCTTCCGGAAAACGACTCCACTCTCCTTTTTGTTAACTCAGGAATGTTTCCTCTGGTTCCATATATCTCTGGCGAGACCCATCCCGCGGGTAAGCGCTTAGCGGATTCGCAGAAGTCATTTAGGACGGAAGATATAGATGAGGTGGGCGATAGCCGGCATAATACTTTTTTCGAGATGCTGGGCAACTGGTCTCTGGGAGATTATTTTAAGAAGGAGCAATTATCCTGGTGGTTTGAGTTCCTGATCGAGGATTTGAAATTAGATCCGAGCAGGATTTATCAGACGGTTTATGCCGGGAGTGAAGATGGAAAGATCGGGAAAGATGAGGAGGCAGTCTCGGTCTTGAAGGACTTATTCGTTAAGTATGGAGTAAGCGCTGGCGAGGGGCCGGTTACTACCGGCAAGGGCGACTTGGGTTCCGGTATGGAGATCGATTTCAGTGCTCAGCGTATTTTTTCCTATCGAGATAAGAATTGGTGGCAAAGAGGCGATGCCGTGGGGGAGCTCGGAGGACCGGATTCCGAAACCTTCTATGACCTGGGGCGTCCCCATAATCCGGCTTTCGGAGATTACTGCCATCCTAATTGTGACTGCGGGCGGTTCCTGGAAATCGGGAATTCAGTTTTCATGCAATATAAGAAGGGACAGAACGGCTGGGAGGAAATGGCTAATAAGAATGTCGATTTTGGCGGCGGTTTAGAGCGTATCTTGATGGTGGTGAGCGGAGAGGACAGCATTTTCAAGACTGATCTTTTCAAGCGAGCGATAAATCGTATCGAAGAACTATCAAACAAGAAGTACGAAGAAAATAAACGGGCTTTTGAAGTCATCGCCGATCATCTCAAGGCAGCGACCTTTATCGTCGGGGACGATCGGGGCGTTCCTCCTTCCAATACTGATCAGGGATATATCGTTCGCCGTCTTTTACGGCGAGCCATCCGTTATGGACGCCAGTTGGGCATTAACGGCGAAAAATGGTTGAAGGAAATAGCAAAAATCTATCTTGAGGATTACCATGATGCCTATCCCGAGCTGGAAAAGAATCAGGAATTCATTTTCGGCGAGTTCGATAAGGAGGAAGAAAAGTTCGGGCGGACCCTTGAAAAAGGAATGATCGAGTTCAACAAGCTGGAGGGAGACATCAACGGTCAGGCCGCCTTTAATCTTTATCAGAGCTATGGATTCCCCTTGGAAATAACGGAAGAACTTGCCGCCGAGAAAGGACTCAAAGTTGATCGTCCCGGATTTGAAGAGGAACTTAGGAAGCATCAAGAACTATCCCGCACTGCCTCGGCCGGGAAATTCAAGGGCGGTCTCGCGGATCATAGTGAAGAGACGACCCGCCTTCATACGGCGGCCCATATGCTATTAGCCGCTTTGCGCAAAGTCTTAGGTGAACACGTCACCCAGAAGGGTAGTAATATCACCTCCGAGCGCTTGCGCTTCGATTTCTCACATCCGGAGAAGATGACGCCGGAACAGATCAAGGCGGTTGAAGAAATCATCAATAAAGCCATTGCCGATGGTCTTGATGTGGGCTATGAAGAGATTTCCTTAGAAGAAGCTAAGGCGACAGACAGCCATGGCGTCTTTGATTCCAAATATGGAGATACGGTAAGGGTCTATACGATCGGACGGGCGAAGGAAGGGAAGCAGTCTCTTTGGGATGATATATTTTCCCGAGAGATCTGTGGCGGTCCTCATGTCGATAATTTACGAAAGTTGGGTAAGTTTAGGATACAAAAGGAAGAAGCCTCCTCTTCTGGCGTCCGCCGTATTAAGGCGGTGCTCGAATAAGGGCTAGCTATTGACAATTTAAGCGCCTGTCTATATACTATTGCCATTGAGAGTGAAAACAAGATTAAACTGGAATATTTCTAAAAATTTTGATAAGGCTCAATGATGTCTTTATCAAATTTTTTTGTGTTAATGTCAAAAGGAAAGAACAATTCCCAGGAATCCGCCGAAACTTTGAATGCCAAAGATTTTTTAGAAATGCAAGGCGAGGTCCTGGAGCTTTTGCCTGCCGCGACTTTCCGCGTCCGTTTGGACAGCGGGCATGAGATCTTGGCTCATCTTGCCGGGAAGATGAGGATGAACCGCATCCGTCTTCTTCCAGGAGATCGAGTTCGCTTACAGATGAGCCCTTATGATCTGACCAAAGGCCGGATCGTATTCCGCCTCTGACCTAAATTTGGATTTAACCCCCTTTATAAATATTCACCCACACTATGAAAGTACGAGCGAGTGCGAAAAAAATCTGCAAGGATTGCAAGACTGTCCGCCGCAAAGGCCGCGTGTACGTGATTTGCAAGAACCCTAAGCATAAGCAAAGACAAGGATAATTAAGAGTAAGGAACGGCCGGAAGGCCGCCTGATTTATCATTATGGCTATTAGAATCGCAGGCGTGAGCATCCCCAACGAAAAGAGAGTCGACGTATCCCTCACCTATATCTACGGTATCGGGTTGAGCAAGGCGAAGAAGATCCTTTCCGAGGTGAAGATCAATCCTGAAACCAAAGTCAAAGACCTTAAAGAGGAAGAAGCTAACCGCCTCCGCGAACAGATCGAGAAGAAGAATACCGTCGAAGGAGATCTGCGCCGCGAAGTTGCGAGTAATATCAAGCGCTTGAAGGAAATCGGCTGCTATCGCGGCCTGCGCCACAGCCGCAATTTGCCGGTTCGCGGCCAGCGCACGAAGACCAACAGCCGCACTGTTCGTGGCAATAAGCGTATGACCGCTTCCAGCGGGCGCGCTAAGTCCGCTCAGAAGACCTAATCCGGCTGCTTCCATAAATTTATCTCATTCCATTTATGTCCGATGAAAAGAATTTAAATTCCGAAGAAGAAGAGAAGCAGGCTGTTGCGGTGGAGGAACCGAAAGCCGCTCCTTCCGTTCCGGCTGAAGATGCCGACGATGACGAAGCCGGCGATGCGCCGTTTTCTCTCGACTCCGCTGCCGACGATGAGCTTCCGGAAGAAATCAAGCAGAAGCTTGAAAAGAATAAGCAGGCTCGTGCCAAGAAGAAATTGGTGAAGAAGCGCAAGAAGCGCGCTGCCCGGACCGTAAAGGTCGGACGCGCCTATATCAGCGCCACTTATAACAACACCATGGTGACCCTTACTGACGGCAATGGCGATGTTATCTCTTGGGCTAGCGCCGGTATGGCCGGTTTTAAGGGCGCCAAAAAGGCCACTCCTTATGCCGCTCAGATCATCACTAAGATTGCTGCGCAGAAGGCCAAGGAAGAATACGGCTTGCAAGAAGTGAGTGTGTTTGTCTCCGGTGTGGGAACTGGCCGCGAAGCTGCTATCCGAGCCTTGAACGCCAATGGTCTCGAGGTTGCCGCGATCAAGGATACTACTCCCGTTCCGCATAACGGCTGCCGCCCTAAGAAGCCGCGCAGAGTGTAATAATTAATCGATCAAGAACCAATATGGGAAGAAATCTAGATAGCAAATGCACACAGTGCCGCCGCGCCGGGGAAAAGCTTTTCCTCAAGGGTGAGCGTTGCAATACTTCAAAGTGCGGAATCGTGAAGAGGAATTTTCCTCCGGGTTTCCATGGTCCGAGCCGCGGACGCCGGAAGCTGAGCGATTACGGAACCCAGCTCACTGAGAAGCAGAAGCTGAAGAAATATTATCAGATGATGGAGAAGCAGTTCCGTCTCACTTTCGAAAAGGCTTCAGCCAAGCAGGGCGATGCCGGAAAGAACTTTATCCGTTTACTTGAATTGCGTCTTGATAGCGCCGTCTATCATCTAGGTTTTGCGACCTCCCGTTCTCAGGCTAGACAGTTGATTAACCACGGCCACTTTGATGTTAATGGCGTAAAGACCGATATCCCGTCCTTTGTCGTTAAAGAAGGACAGGAAATCTCCGTTCGCTCCGGTAGCCGCAAGAATGCTTATTTCAAGCAGATTAGCGAGTCTTTAAAGAAGAAATCCGAATTGCCCGGCTGGTTGAATCTCGACGCCGCCAACTTGAAAGGCAAGGTCCTGCATGAGCCGGCTGATACTGAATTGCCGGTGAACGTGAACGTGCAGATGATCATCGAGTATTATTCTAAATAATCGGTCGTTCGGCGTCCCGTTTTGGCGGGAGCCGGAGGCTTTCATCTCTTATGGAAAATATCGCTTTGCCCAAAAAAGTAGATTTCCTCGCCGGTAAGGGCGCCAATGAAGGAGTTGTGGTCGTGGAACCTTTGTATCCCGGTTACGGCATGACTCTTGGTAATTCCTTGCGTCGCGTGCTGCTTTCCTCTTTGCCTGGCGCGGCCGTGGTCGGCGCCAAGATCAAGGGCGCGAGCCATGAATTCATGACTTTGCCTGGCATCCAGGAAGACGTTTTGGAAATAATGCTTAACATTAAGCAGATCCGGATGAAAATCCATGGAGATGAAGAGGTTCGCCTCGAGCTTAAGGTTAAAGGCAAGAAGGTTGTGACCGCTGCCGATATCGCTAAGGATGCCAATGTTGAAATTAAGAATCCCGAACTCGTGATTGCCACCTTGACCGAAGAAAAGGCTAGCCTCGAAGTAGAAATCTCTGCCCATTCCGGACGTGGATACCGCATGAGTGAAGGCGTAAAGAGGGAAAATAACGAGCTCGGTTATATCGAGATTGATTCTATCTTTTCTCCCGTACTTTCCGTCCAGCTGGATGTTGAGAATACCCGTGTCGGTAAGATGACCAATTGGGACAAGCTGCTCATCACCATGAAGACCGATGGTACGCTTAGTCCGATGGAAGCCTTTAACCAGGCTGCCCAAATTCTAGTTGACCAGTTCAGCGCGCTTCTGCCTCGTACTGAGGAGCCTGCCCCGGCTTCCGAAGAAGAGACCGATGAAGCGGATTTAAATACCGAAGAAGAAGCGGAGCTTCCTGCCGAAGAGGTTGAAAAGCCGGCCAAGAAGAAAAGCAAGAAATAAGCCGCTTCCTCATAATTAACACATATGCGCCACAGAAACGCGAATAAAATCTTAGACCGGGAGAAAGGGCCGCGCGAGCTGATGCTCCGCAATCTGGCTTCGAGCATCCTGATTTACGAAAAAGTTAAAACCACCAAGGCGAAAGCGCAAGCTGTCCGCCCCCTCGTCGAGCGGATGATCACTTCGGCTAAGGTCGGAGATCTCAATGCTCGCCGTGGCTTGATAAAGGTCTTGCTCCAGAAGAATGCCGTCAAGAAGGCGATGGAAGTTTTGGGCAAGCGCTATCAGGACCGTAACGGCGGCTATACCCGCACGACTAAGCTCGGTCCGCGCCAAGGAGACGGCGCCGAGATGGTGCAAATCGAACTCGTATAATTTCACGCGCACAGAATATATGAACACTATCCAAAGGAAAATCCATAAGCTCGATGCAACGGACCAGGCTGCTGGACGTTTGGCGAGCCAGATCGCAATCTTGTTGCGCGGGAAGAATAAGCCCGAATTCGAAGCTTATATCGACAATGGCGACATCGTTGAAGTCGAGAATGTCGGTAAGATGTCTTTCAGTGGCAAGAAACTGCTTCAGAAGAAGTATTTCAGCTTTACCGGTTTTGTCGGCGGTTTAAAGACTAGAAGGATGTCTGAAGTCTTCGCCAAGGATCCGGGAGAAGTTTTGCGCCGCGCGGTTAAGCAGATGCTGCCACCGACCAAGCTTCGCGATGCCCAGATGAAGCGTTTAATCATTAGATAACCACATATGGAAACCAAACAGAAAACCGTGAAAGAGAAGAAAGTGGCTGTCGTCGCTCCGGAACTTGAAGCCAAGGAGGCGCCGATGCCGGATCACGTCGAATTCAACGGCACCTATCTCAAATCCGTCGGCCGCCGTAAGACTTCTGTTGCTCAGGTCCGTCTTTATCAGGATGGCAAGGGAGCAATCATGATCAACGGCAAGAAAGGGACGTTGTATTTTCCAGGAGAAGGCATTAATATTGTCAGCCAACCGCTGAAGGTGACCGGCCATGTCCGCGATTTTAATTTTTCCATCATTGTTAAGGGCGGAGGCGTGACCGGACAGATCGAAGCTTGCCGCCACGGCATCGCGCGCGGGCTCTTACAGTTGGATCCGCTGCTTAAAGAAGCTTTAAAGCTAAATGGCTTCCTCACTCGCGACCCGAGAAAGAAAGAAAGAAAGAAACCGGGTTTCAAAGGCGCCAGAAAGCGCCCGCAGTGGAGCAAACGTTAATCTTACCAAAAAGAAAACATCCCTGTTTACGGGGATGTTTTTTTATTATAGTATTTAATCATAACAATCATCTATGGATAGCCGATTCAACGAGGAGACATTACTGAAGTCATTAGAAGAACTCGAGGCGCGCCGAGCACGCCTGGCAGCCGATTTGGGTATCGGGGCAAATGACGAAGAGATAGCTACCTTGCGCAAAGAGATGGAAAGACCGGACTTCTGGTCAGACCAGGAAAAAGCAGTAGTGGTTAGCAGAAGGCTTGAGGGATTGCAGAAGGAAAGGGAGCAATGGCTAATCTTGGAAAGGGCGCTAAAAGATGCCCTGGATATTGCGCCGCTCGCTTTAGAGGAAGAAGACGCTGCGATGGCAAAGGAATTATCCAAGAAGGCGGAGCAATGGGAGAGGGATTTGGACCATCTGGAGGCCGCTTCGCTTTTTACCGGGAAATATGACGACCATGATGCCATCCTGACTATCAATGCGGGCACGGGCGGTATCGATGCCCAGGATTGGGCTCAGATGCTCGAGCGCATGTATCTGCGCTTTACTGAAAGGCAGAACTGGAAGGCGGAGATTATAGACCGTTTACCTGGTAATGAAGCGGGCATAAAGAGCGTGATGATGAAGATTGCGGGGTATAGAGCCTATGGGAACCTGAAGAGCGAGAATGGTGCCCATCGCTTGCTGCGCAATTCGCCTTTCAATGCGGATGGCTTGCGCCAGACCTCTTTCGCCTCGGTCGAGGTAATTCCGGAAATCCAGGCGACCGAGATCGTGATTAAGGATGAAGATATACGCCTGGATGTATTCCGCTCCAGCGGACCGGGAGGGCAGAGTGTGAATACGACCGATTCCGCCGTCCGCCTGGTGCATATCCCAACGGGGATCACGGTAAGCGCCCAGACGGAAAGGTCCCAGCACCAGAATAAGGAGAATGCTTTTTCGATCCTGCGTTCCAAGCTGGCACAATTAGAACTTGAGAAGAAGGAAGAAGAAGAGCGGAAATTGAAGGGCGGAGTCGTGAAAGCGGAATGGGGTCAGCAGATCCGGTCTTATTGGTTCTATGGTAACCGCTTGGTAAAAGACCATCGGAGCGAGCATGAAGATACTAACGTCGATGTCGTCATGGACGGAGCGCTGGAGGGCTTCATTGCTGCTTATCTGAAATGGCAACGGGATCGGGCCTGACTTTAATTTGATTTCATCAGTCTAAGCATATGATAGAGGGATGTATACATCTCTCTATTTATATTTGGGGTCTTTCATTGCCGGCGTCGTTACTGGCTCAATCATAGAAATTCCATATTTATCATTTTTGGCCCCGTCCTTGGCCGTTATAATTTTTAGCAAGGGAAGGCGAAGAAAGAAGTTGGCGGTTACAGTTATGCTATTCCTATTGGGCTTAGGGCGAGCGGGGATTTCGGGGGATCCGAGCAAGCGTTTTGGAAATAATCTTGGTGAAAGCCGTGACTGGACCTTTTGGGTTTGCCGCGATCCCGAGCCGCTTTGGGACGGGCAGTCGACGGTACTTTGTTTAACAGGGAAGGATGGCGGCCAGAAAGGCAAGGCGGCGGTCAAGCTGCCATTATATCCTCGAGTTGCTTATGGCGACGGCATGCGATTACACTGCCGGCTTGAGCGGCCACCTTCTTTTGAAGGCTTCGATTACGCTGCATATTTGGCGGCGCAGGGAATCGGGGCGGTGTGTTCTTTTCCTCTGGTAATTTCGGTTGAGGAGGGAGTAGAAGGGAGGGAAATTATGAGGAGCCTCTTTTCTCTTAAGCGCTGGGCGCTCGAGATAATTAATGAAGCCTTGCCTGAGCCCGCGGCCGGACTGGGTTCTGCGTTGCTCTTGGGATACAAGAAGACCTTGGTTCCTGAGGCCGATGAGGATTTCAAGCGAGCAGGTTTGAGTCATATCGTCGCGATCTCCGGCGGACATATCAGCTTGTTCCTCGAGCTGATGATCGCCGCTTTGGCCTATTTGAGGATAGGGAAGAGGCGGGCAATGTGGCCAGCAATACTAGGGGCCTTCATATATGTCATTATGACGGGGATGCAGGCTTCTGCCTGGCGGTCATTCATAATGGGGGCGTTGGCTCTCTGGTCTTGGCGTCAGGGAAAACCCAGGTCAATTTGGCTCTTGATGCTGATAGCCGCTGCTATAATGCTGGTCGAGAAGCCGATGATTTGGCGTTATGACCTGGGTTTTCAGCTTTCTTTCCTGGCCATAGCCGGTATGGCCGCGCTTGAACCGGAGGCGGCGTCCAAGATTTATCCCTATGAATCCGGTTTTGGCCGCTTTGCCAAGACGCTCCGTTCCGCTTTCCGGGTGTCGCTGGCGGCGCAATTAGCCGTCTGGCCGCTCTTGGCTTTGCAGGGAAGCGGTATTTCCCTTATTTCTCCTTTCTCTAATGTTTTGGCTTTTTGGGTGTTCGGTCCTTTGGTTATTTGGCTGCTGATCGCCTTAGTCGCCAGTTGCTTATGTGGGGCGTTCTACATTTTTTGGTTGCCGGGCCATGCTTTATTGGCCTATCTCTTGAAGATAGGGGAGATTTGCGCCCATTTACCACTTGCCTTCATTCCTTCTGACTGGTTCCGTCCTTGGATGGCGATTATATATTACAGTTTGGGAATATTTTGTTTAATAATTAGGAAGAAATGAGATAATATTGACAATATTAATTAAAGATGATATCATAGTCCCAGTTCATTTATTAACCAACAAACCCCTCGAATCATGATTTTATTAGTAAGTTTGGGAATTACCTTTGGGTTTTTCCTTTTTTTTCTCTGTACTTTCGCATCTTTTATCATTATAGATGTTTGGGTACCCCTGAGAAGATCTATTCCGGCGAAAATAGCCGTGAAGTCCAATGCTAGTTCCAGGTTGGAGCTATTAGACATTGTGGGCGGGATACTATCAGGAGTACGAAGTCCCCGTTTCCGCCTGATAATCCAGGTGGAAGGTGAAATCGGAAGCGTTTACGTGAAGAAATCACAGCATGAAGCTGCTTTGGTCGACGCGGACATTCTCATTGACTATCGTCTCGGCCGTTTTACCAAGAATCTGTATATCGAGAAGTTATATATCTAAACGATATATAGGAATTAAAAACGCCCCCTAATTTAGGAGGCGTTCTTTTTATTATGCAGATTAACGGTCGTTCTTAGCCATGGTGCGCAGGCAGCTGGTACAGAGAGAAAGCTTGATACCGCCGACATTCCTGGATTGGAGATTGATACCCTGGCGCTTCAAAGTCTTGATCTTCGAGTGCGAGCGGCTGGCACCTTTAGTGGCGCCCCGTTTGCATAAATCGCATTGTTTAGCCATATTTTCTAAAAAACAGCCGAGTAATATGCACCAAAAAACGGGCTTTATCGGCGGCCGTCGGTTTATAAAAAATTGATGCCTAAATATTAGCATATTTTTAAAAATAATCAAGTTGTGCTAAAATAAAGCCATATATGTTAACCTTATTCCAAATTATCATCCTTATCTTTTCGGCTGTCATTCATGAATATATGCATGGCTGGATGGCGGATAGGCTGGGGGATAATACGGCCAGAGCGGCCGGGCGCCTCACTTTGAACCCCTTGGCTCATCTAGAATGGTTCGGGTCTTTTTTGTTACCGGGGTTGATGCTCCTATCCGGGATGAATTTTGCTTTCGGCTGGGCTAAGCCCGTGCCTTATAACCCTTATAATTTAAGGGATGCACGTTTCGGCGGTGCTAAAGTGGCGTTGGCCGGTCCCTTGGCAAATTTATTGATGGCCCTAATTTTTGGCATTCTCCTGGGAATTTTACCGTTTATCAGTTTGACCTTTTCCGGTCTCATCTCTCTGATAATCTATATTAACCTGATTTTGATGGTTTTTAATCTCCTGCCAATACCGCCTCTTGACGGTTCCAAGGTCTTGGCACCGCTTCTTCCGGCCTCTTGGCAGGCAAAATACCTGTCTTTGGAGCGTTTCGGCTTCATTTTCGTGATCCTGTTCGCTTGGATCGGTTTTCCTTATCTGCTCCCGTTAATTGATTTTCTCTACCGCGTGGTGGTGATAGGTTGAATATTGCCTTCTCAAGCCTTATTCTGAGGCCCGTGATTATTAGCTTATCTTGACTTATTTTTTTGATTTTGATAAAGTGATCGGGTAATAACTCTATCCTGATGGGTCAGGATATTTTGTTATCATCGCACTAAATTTTTTTTATCCGGTTTACAACCGAACCGTGAAAGCATTATGCCGACTATCAACCAATTGGTCCGCAAGGGCAGAAAATCGAAGAGCCAGCGTCAGTCTTCTTTGGCTTTGCACACCAGCCTTGACTCGCTGCATCGCCAGAAGAACGTCAATGCCAAGGGCGCGCCTTTTAAGCAGGGTGTTTGCGTCAAGGTGACGACTACCACTCCGAAGAAGCCGAACTCCGCGCTCCGAAAGATCGCCCGCGTCCGTCTGTCTAACGGCATGGAAGTTACCGCTTATATCCCTGGCATGGGCCACAATCTTCAGGAACACTCTATCGTCTTGGTAAAGGGAGGAAAGACTAAGGATCTTCCGGGTGTCCGCTATAAGGTTGTCCGCGGCGTATACGATGCGGTTGGAGTGGAAGCTCGCCGTCAGGGCCGCAGCTGCTACGGCGCTAAGAGACCGAAAAGCAAATAACATATAATTTTCCGGAGCCAGCCTCCGATATATAACAAGCGGACGCCATTATAGCTGGCGGCGGCCCGCCTATAAAGATTTATGAGAGGAAAACAAGCCCCTAAGAGAGATATTGCCGGGGATAGCAAATACAACGACAAAAGTATTACCAAACTCATCAATTATGTGATGCAGGACGGTAAGAAGAGCACGGCCGAGCGTATCGTCTATGGCTCTTTCAATATCATCAAGGATAAAACCAAGCAGGATCCTCGCCATGTCTTCAACAAGGCGATGAAAAAGGTTTCTCCGCTCGTCGAAGTTCGCGGTAAGCGCGTTGGCGGTGCGAACTACCAGGTTCCGTTCCAGGTCCGTGGCGAACGCCGTTTCTATCTCGGTTGCCACTGGATGATTACTGCCGCACATACCCGCCGCGGACACTCTATGGCGGAGAAGCTCGCTGCGGAAGTGCTTGACGCCTCCAATGGCGAAGGCGCAGCCGTCAAGAAGAGGGAAGCCGTTCATAAGATGGCCGAAGCCAACAAGGCCTTCGCCCACTTCTCAAGATAAGCTGGAATATCAATTTTATTATATTTATCAATGAATTATGCCCCGTGATTATTCTTTAGATAAGATCAGAAATATCGGTATCATGGCCCACATCGATGCCGGTAAGACCACTTTTACCGAGCGCGTCCTTTTTTATACCGGTAAAAAGCACAAGATTGGGGAAGTTCATGAAGGGGCTGCGGAAATGGATTGGATGGAACAGGAAAAGGAAAGAGGCATTACCATCACTTCTGCGGCTACGACTTGTTTCTGGAAGGGCAATAAGATCAATATCATCGATACTCCTGGGCACGTTGACTTCACCGTTGAGGTGGAGCGCTCTTTGCGCGTCCTTGATGGCGCTATCGCCGTTTTCGACGGACAGGCCGGCGTTGAGCCGCAGTCTGAGACCGTTTGGCGCCAGGCGGACAAGTATAACGTTCCGCGTCTTTGCTTCGTGAATAAGATGGACAAGATGGGTGCTGATTTCTTCATGAGCCTTGATTCTATCAAGCAGCGCCTTAGCCCGAAAGCGGTTGCTGTCCAGCTGCCGATCGGCGCCGAAGATAATTTAAGCGGCGTCATCGACCTGCTTGATCGCAAAGCTTATACCTTTGCCGGTAACTTTGGTGAGAATATTACTGAAATCGAGATCCCGGCCGATATGAAAGAAAAGGTGGAGAAATTCCGCTCCGAACTCGTAGAGCGCTCGGTTGAGTGCGACGAGACGACCATGGAGAAATATCTGGGTGGCGAGGAAATCTCTGTTGAAGAGCTCAAGAATGCGATCCGCAAAGGAGTTATCACTAATGCGATATATCCCGTGCTCTGCGGTACGGCTTTACAGAATATCGGCGTCCAGTTCGCCCTTGATGCCGTAAATGATTATTTGCCCTCTCCTTTAGATGTTCCGGAAATAGAATCTTCCGATGTGAATGACCCGGAGAAGAAAGCTCCGATCAAGGCAGATGATAACGCTCCCTTCGTTGGCCTCGCTTTCAAGATCGCAACCGATCCTTTCGTGGGCAAGCTCTGCTTCGTCCGCGTGTATCAGGGCGTTCTGCAGTCCGGTTCATATATCGTCAACGCATCTACCGGTAACAAGGAACGCATCGGCCGCTTGGTCCGCATGCACGCCAATCATCGTGAAGAGATTAAAGAGATATACGCCGGCGACATTGCTGCGGTAATCGGATTAAAGAATACTACTACCGGCAATACTCTCTGTGATGAGAATAAGCCGGTCCTACTCGAGTCGATCGTCTTCCCGGAACCGGTGATCAAGATCGCTGTTGAACCGAAGACCAAAGCCGACCAGGAGAAGATGGGTGTCGCCTTGCAGCGCTTGGCTGAAGAAGACCCGACTTTCCGTGTCGAGACCGATGAAGAAACCAATCAGGTTCTCATCTCCGGTATGGGCGAATTGCACCTTGATATTATCGTCGACCGCATGAAGAGGGAGTTCGGAGTAGAAGCTAACGTCGGCAAGCCGCAGGTATCATATCGCGAGACCATTACTCAGACCGCCGAAGCCGAGCATAAGTATATCAAGCAGTCCGGCGGACGCGGACAATATGGGCACTGCCAGTTGCGCGTCGAACCGGCGGGCGAAGGTAAGGGCTATGAGTTTGTTGACGAAGTTAAGGGCGGCGTCATCCCGAAGGAATATATTCCGGCGATCGAAAAGGGTGTTAAGGAAGGCATGCTTTCCGGCGTCGTCGCGGGTTTCCCGATGGTCGACGTCAAAGTGGCTGTCTTCTACGGTTCTTACCATGAAGTCGACTCCTCGGAAATCGCCTTTAAGATGGCCGGTATCTTTGCTTTCAAGGATGCTTGCCAAAAGGCCAAACCGATCCTGCTTGAGCCGATCATGAAAGTGGAGGTTACCACCCCTGAAGATTACATGGGCAATATCATTGGCGACTTAAACTCTAAGCGCGGACAGATCGAGGAAATGATTGACCGGCCGAACAAGATCAAGGCCATTAAGGCCAAAGTCCCCTTAGCAGAAATGTTCGGCTATGCCACTTCTCTACGCTCAATGTCTCAGGGCAGGGCAAATTACACCATGGAATTTTCCCATTATAGTGAAGTACCCCGCAATGTTCTGGAAACAATCAAGGAGAAAGGAGCTAAATAAGGCCACCGGAGGATGGCGCTAACCCTTATGCGCGAACAATTAAAAAAAGCTTTAAGATTAGCTAGAAAAACAAATAACCCCGTCATCTTCTTTGATGCTGAGGCTCCCGAAGACTCGTTCGCTATCGTTGATCTTGACCGCTATGAAGAATTGATTTCTGATGAGATATTAGATAAAAAAGATGCAGTATATAAGCCAAGTTTGACAGAAGGCGATATTGCTGATAAAATAAATCGCGAAATCTCAGCCTGGAAAAACGAAGAAAATGCCGAATATTTGGCGGAAGAAAGCAAACAGCGGAAGAACTGGAACATCCCCCCGCAAGTAAAGGGAAAAGCGGAAAGCGATAAGTAAAAATTTAAATATTAATTAATTTCACGGCTGGTTTCCTCTTAGGAAAGAAACCCCATTCGGGGGCCGTAAGCACAATAACATGGCAGAAAAATTCGAACGCAACAAGCCCCATGTCAACGTCGGCACCATCGGCCACGTCGACCACGGGAAGACCACTTTGACCGCCGCGATGCTCGCGGTATTCGGCGCCCATGGCATGAGCGCCTCGAAGAAAGGCGTCAGTGAAATCGATGCCGCCCCTGAAGAACGCGAACGCGGTATTACCATCGCGACTGCACACGTGGAATATGAATCCGCTAGCCGCCACTATGCTCACGTTGATTGTCCGGGTCACGCCGATTATGTTAAGAACATGATCACCGGCGCCGCTCAGATGGATGGCGCTATCCTTGTGGTATCCGCTACTGACGGCCCTATGCCGCAGACCCGCGAACACATCGTGCTTGCTAAGCAGGTAGGTGTGCCTTATATCGTCGTTTTCCTTAACAAGTGCGATATGGTTGAGGATAAGGAACTCATCGACCTTGTCGAAGAGGAAATCCGCGATCTGCTCAAGAAGTATGAATTCCCGGGTGACACCACCCCGATTATCCGCGGCAGCGCTTTGAAAGCTCTCGAAAACCCGAATGGTCCGGATGCTGAGCCGATCATGGAACTCATGAAGCAGCTCGATGAATATATCCCGGAACCGCCGCGCGATACCGACCACCCCTTCCTGATGCCGATCGAAGATATCTTTTCCATTGAAGGCCGCGGAACTGTCGTTACCGGCCGCATCGATCGCGGTATCATCAAGGTTGGAGACGAAGTTGAAATCGTCGGTTTGATGGATACCAAGAAGACTACTATCACCGGTGTCGAAATGTTCAATAAGTCTCTTGACCAGGGTCAGGCCGGCGACAATGCCGGACTCTTGCTCCGCGGTACCAAGAAGAACGAAGTTGAACGCGGACAGGTTCTCTGCAAACCGGGCAGCGTTACCCCTCATACTGAATTCGAAGCTCAGATCTATGTGCTTTCGAAGGAAGAAGGCGGACGCCATAAGCCTTTCTTCAAGGGCTATAAGCCGCAGTTCTATATCCGTACGACTGATGTCACGGGTGAAGTTGAATTGCCGGCCGGAACCGAGATGGTTATGCCTGGCGATACCGTTACGATCACTGTTAAGCTGATCGCTCCGGTCGCTTTGGAAGAAAAGCAACGCTTTGCTATCCGCGAAGGCGGACGCACTGTCGGTGCCGGTACCGTCGTTAAGATCATCAAATAAATAGACACTTGAGCCTGCTCTGCCTAGCAGGGCAGGCTGATAGTGTTTATTTATATAAAACTAAATTAGAAACATAAAAAGTACATTCTTCTATGTCTGAACCCAAGAAAGAGGAAAAGGATTACAAACAGAGAATCCGTATTAAGATCAAGGCCTTTGATCACAAGATTATTGACCAGTCAACGAAGACTATCGTCGACACGATTGAACGCAGTGATGCCAGTTTTTTCGGTCCGATTCCGCTTCCAACGGAAAAGCACAAGTACACGGTTAACCGCTCTACTTTCGTGCATAAGGATGCTCGTGACCAGTATGAAATGCGCATCCATAAGCGCATTATCGATATCATTGATCCGAGCAGCAAGACTATTGAGGATCTCACCAACCTGAACCTTCCGGCTGGGGTTGACGTAGAGATAAAAATGCAGTAATATAAAATCAAATATCAAGGTTAAGGGCCGCTTAGGAACTGCTAGGTAACTCTATGCTAATGTTAGTATAGAAAATGCTTATCGGTGAGCAGGTGGCAAAGGAGAAAGCAGCAAGAAAACAAAATTTAGAAAATTGGAAGCCATAGGTGCGCAATTTTTCGCTTTTGTTTTTAAAGCTGGTAATATCTACCAGTTTTTTGTTTTAAAACACATATGAAATTCATTTTAGGAAAAAAATTGCCGATGACCCAGATTTGGGAGAATGATAAGGTTTCGGCTGTCACTCCGGTTCAGGCCGGTCCTTGCGTCATCACCCAGGTGAAGACTGTTGCTACTGATAAATATTCCGCGTTGCAGCTCGCTTTTGGCGTCCGCAAAGAAAAGAATATCAAGAAGCCCCAGCTCGGGCATTTCAAAAAAGCCGGGGTTGCGCCGATGCATGTCCGCGAATTCCGCACCGAATCTGATTCAAGTGCTAATGTCGGCGACCAGATCAGTGTGGCGACTTTTTCCGCTGGAGATGTCATCGATGTTACCGGTACTTCCAAGGGTCGCGGTTTCCAGGGCGTAGTCAAGCGCCATCATTTCCAAGGTGGACGTAAGAGCCACGGCAATAAGGACCAGCTCCGTATGCCGGGTTCCGTAGGCGCTAAAGGCCCGGCCCACATTTTCAAAGGCACTCGCATGGGTGGCCGTATGGGTAATGAACGCGTAACCTTGACTAACTTAACCATCGCTTCAGTCGATACCGATAACAATATCATTTATGTAAGAGGCGCCGTTCCGGGCGCTGCCGACGGACTTTTGCTCATCAAAGGCAAGGGCGAGCTGGTGGTCGAGACTGCCAAGGCGGAGAAGGTTGAAACTCCGGTAGCGGAAGCTCCGGTCGTTGAGGAAACTCCGGTCGTAGAAACTGCCATTGAAATTCCAGTGGAAGAGCCGAAAGCGGAAGAAGTTCCGGTTGAGGAAAATAAATAAGCTGTTAAGATCCCGTCAAACATATGTCTATCAAAGTCAAAGTTTATAACCAGAGCGCTCAACCCCTGAAGGATCTCGAGCTTTCCGCCGGTATCTTCGGCGTCAAGGCGAATGCCGATCTTCTGCATCAGGCAATCATTACCCAACAGGCAAACGAGCGCCAAGTGCTTGCTCATACCAAGGATCGCAGTGAAGTTTCCGGTGGCGGCAAGAAGCCTTGGAAGCAGAAGGGAACTGGGCGTGCTCGCGCCGGTAGCAGCCGTTCTCCGCTCTGGATCGGTGGAGGCGTAACCTTTGGACCGACCAAGGACCGCAATTTCTCCAAGAAGCTTAATAAGAAGATGCGCCAGAAGGCCGTAATGATGGCCCTTTCCGATAAGGTTTCCCAGTCCAGCCTCGTCATCGTCGATACTTTGAAAATGGGTGAGTTCAAGACCAAGAAGTTCGACGCCATGCTCAAGGCTTTCGAGAAAGAAATCCTTCCGGGACGCCGTTCTCTCCTCGTGATCAATAACGAGAAGGATGAGAAGGCAAGATTCTCCGGCCGTAACCTCAAGGGCGTAACCGTGATCAATCCTGAAAACATCAATATCGTCGACCTCGTGACTAACCGCCAGGTCCTGATGACTGAGGAAGGCGCGAAAGCTTTAGAGAAGCAGTTCGCCAAGAAATAATCAATGAATTTGCATAATAATATGGCTTTATTTGGAGCAAAACAACCGAGCGAGAAGAAGCCGGCCGCCAAGAAGACGGCAACTAAGGCTGCTGAAGCGAAGGAAACGAAGAAGGCCCCGGCCGAAGAGCAGAGCATGCAGGAATTGTATGCGGCTGAAGCCGTGAAGAAACCGTCCCGGGCAAAGAAGTCTGCCCCGACGACCCGTTTCGATGGTGCCTATCGGGTCCTTGATAAGCCGCTCATCACCGAAAAGGCGACTGAGCTGGGCGCTCAGAACAAGTATGCTTTCGTAATCTCTCAGGCTGCTAATAAGATTGAAGTCGCTAAAGCCGTCCAGGCTATCTACGGCGTCAAACCGGTGAGAGTCAATATCATCTCGATGAAGGGCAAGGCAACCTTGCGCGGTCGCATCAAGGGGCAGCGCAAAGACTGGAAGAAAGCCGTCGTCACCCTCAAGAAGGGTGAGAGCATCAGGATTTACGAAGGCGTCTAATCTTTCTAAACACCTAAACGACCACATATGGGCATTAAAAAAGTACAAGCGAATACACCAGGACGCCGCGGCGCCACTTTCGACGATTTTGCCGACATCACCAAGCACTCTCCTGAAAAGAACCTGATCGTCATTAAGAAGAAGAAGAGCGGACGCAACAGCCAGGGGAAAATCACCGTTCGTCATCGCGGTGGCGGCGAGAAGCGCTATCTGCGCATTGTCGATTTCAAGCGTGATAAGTTTGATATACCGGCAACTGTTGCGGCGATCGAATATGATCCTAACCGTGGAACCCGTCTGGCCTTGCTCCACTACGCTGATGGTGAGAAGAGATATGTTGCCGCTCCGACCGGACTTACTGTCGGGGAGAAGGTAATCAGCTCTAAGAGCCTGATCGAAATCAAGACCGGTAATGCTATGCCTGTTCAGTATATTCCGGCTGGTGTCGCTATCAGCTGTCTCGAATTCGAACCTGGACGCGGAGCCCGTATCGCTCGGGGAGCTGGTAATGCCGTCTTTGTCATGGGTGTCGAAGGAAAGTATGCCCAGGTCAAACTGCCGAGCGGCGAAATCCGCCTGGTAAAAAAGGAGTGCTTATGCACCGTCGGCCAGGCAAGTAATGCCGATAGACGCCACATCGTTTTAGGAAAAGCCGGCCGCAGCCGCCATTTGGGCATCCGCCCGACCGTCCGCGGTACCGCTATGAATCCGGTTGACCATCCACACGGAGGCGGTGAAGGTAACCAGTCCATCGGTCTGCGCCATCCGAAAACCATCTGGGGCAAACCTGCCTTAGGGGTCAAGACCCGCCGCAAGCGCTCATCCAGCAAGCTGATCATCAAGCGCCGGGCGAAGAGGAAATAAGGCTATCCATATATCATAACAAGCATATGTCAAGAAGTTTGAAAAAAGGACCGTATATCAACCAGCGCCTCCTCAAGAAAGTCATCGACCTGAAGCCGGGAGATAAGACCGTCATTAAGGTTTGGGACCGCGCAGCCACGATCGTTCCGGAGATGGTCGGCCATACTTTAGGCGTCCACAACGGCAAGCAGCATGTACCGGTTTACGTCGTTGAGAACATGGTTGGGCACCGTCTGGGCGAATTTGCCCCGACCAGAAAGTTCGTCTCACATGGCGGTAAGATGGCTAAAGCCCAGACCGCGGGCAAGAAATAATTCTAAGCACCCAATCCTATGGAAATCAAAGCTAGTTTGAATCATCTGAGAATGTCTCCCCGCAAGCTCCGCCTCGTTGCCGACGTAGTCCGCAAGATGGAAACGGGCAAAGCGCTGGTGCAGCTGCAATTCCTTAATAAGGTTGCAGCCGAGCCGGTGAAGAAGCTAATTCTCTCCGCGATCGCTAATGCCGAACACAATTTCAGCCTGGATAAGGATAATCTCTTCATCAAGGCGATTAAGGTCGACGAAGGCGTAACCTTGAAGCGTTGGATGCCTAAAGCACACGGACGGGCGACCGTCATCCGTAAGCGCGGCTGCCATGTCCATGTCACTCTGGCGGAAATCGTCGAGAGCGGCAAGAAGGAAGCGCGCAAGGAGAAGGTAGAAGCTCCGGTGAAACTGGAAGCTGTCGTCGCTGAAGCGGAGAAGAGAGCTAAGGCTGCCAAGAAGGACGGTAAGCCCGCCGCCAAGGAAGCGAAAGTGAATGCCGACGTGAAATCCGGCAAGGGCTTTACCGGCAAGGTTTTCAACCGTAAGGCCGGAAGCAAATAATTTAATCGAGATTAATACGCAATACCAATAGTATGGGTAAAAAAGTAAATCCAAAAGTAATGCGCTTAGGCGTTACGAAGACTTGGCCTTCCGTCTGGTTTGAGAGCGGTTCGAATTATATCAAGAATATCCAACAGGATATCGCGATCCGCAAACACCTCATCAAGACCATGCGTGAAGCCGGCGTAGACAAGGTAGAGATCATCCGCAGTCTGAACAAGATTACGATCGATCTCTGGACCGCTAAGCCGGGCTTAGTCATCGGACGTGGGGGAAATGGCGTGGAAGACCTAAAGAAGAAGATTCATGACCAATTCTTGCGCAACTTCCGGATGGGCGAAATCACTCTCAATATCAAAGAGGTTAGCCGGCCGCAGCTCAGTGCTCAGATTGCCGTCCAATCTTGCATCCTGGATATCGAGAAGCGTATGCCTTTCCGTAAGGTGATGAAGCAGCTTTTGGGCCGCGTGGAACGCGGCGGCGCTCTCGGCGTCAAGATCGTTATCTCCGGCCGCTTGAATGGCGCTGAAATCGCCCGCACGGAAAAGCTTGTTTGGGGCAAAGTGCCGTTACAGACCCTCCGCGCTGATATCGATTACGCCCGTGGCGTTGCCAATACTAGTTACGGGACCATCGGCATCAAAGTATGGATCTACAAGGGTGAGGTCTTCGAGAAGGAAAAGGATAGCCGCGGCGAATTGATTGCCGCCTAAGGCCCATATTATTAACGATTTCAAAACACCGATATGTTAATGCCAAAAAAGTTAAAATACCGGAAGGACCATAAGCGCCGCCGCGGAGGCATTGCCACCCGCACGGTCGAAGTCAGCTTCGGCAGCTACGGCCTCAAGGCGACCACCGAACACTGGATCAATTCCAGGCAGATCGAGTCCGCTCGCCGCGTCATGACCAGGTATATCAAGAAAACTGGTAAGCTTTGGATCAGGATCTTCCCGGATAAGCCGGTAACCGCCCACGGAGGTGAAATCCCGATGGGTAAGGGAAAAGGCGCCGTCGACTATTATGTTGCCGTCGTCAAGCCCGGAACGGTTATGTTCGAGCTCGAAGGGCTCGATGATACGACCGCCCGTGAAGCCATGACTTTGGCTTCCCATAAGCTCCCGGTGAAATGCAAGATCATCACGAAGTAAGCCGGAAATATATATCTACAATAATATGGAAATGAAAGAGCTCAAAACCAAGAACCCGGCGGAACTTCAAAAAATGTTGACCGAATACCGGGAAAAGCTGCGTGAGCTGCGCTTTAAGGATTCTAACCGCCAGCTTAAGAACGTCCGTGAAATCAGGGAAACCAGGGAAACCTTGGCCCGGATCATGACGGTTCTCAGCGCGAAAGCTTAATCTATAACATTATGCCCGCAACCAAGAAAACAGCGACTGCCACTCCGGCGTCGACCAAAACCACTAAGCGCTTCAAAGGCGTGGTCGTGAGCGCCAAGGGCGACAAGACTGCTGTGGTCAAAGTCGATATCGCTAAGGTAAACCAGAAATATCGAAAGCGCTATACCGTCAGCCGGAAATACCAGGTGCATGACGAGAAGGATGCTTGCAAAGAGGGAGATAAGGTAACCTTTATCGAATGCCGCCCCTTGAGCAAGACTAAGCGCTGGCGGATAATTGAGAAATAAAGAATTAGCTGGCCGTACTCTCTGAGGCGGCGGCAAATATTATCGGTATGATTCAAGTACAGACTAGATTAAAAGTGGCCGACAATTCCGGAGCGAAGGAAGTGATGTGCATCCGCGTACTCGGCGGCTATAAGAAGCGCTATGCCCACGTCGGTGATATTATCATCGGCACCGTGAAAAGTGCTTCTCCTCATGCTGCCGTCAAAAAGAGTGACGTGGTTAAAGCCGTCATCGTACGCACCAGTAAGGAAATCCGTCGCGTGGACGGAACTTACGTCCGCTTTGACGATAACGCCTGCGTTATCATCGTCGACAAGGAGAAGAAGGACCCCAAGGGTACCCGTATCTTTGGTCCGGTCGCAAGAGAAGTGCGCCGTGCTGGTTTCGTGAAGATCGCTTCCTTGGCGCCGGAAGTCTTATAACAGCCCTTAATGAGCGAATATATGCATATCAAGAAAAATGACAACGTGAAGATCCTGGCCGGAAAAGATAACGGCAAGACCGGCAAGGTCTTGCAGGTACTCCCGAAGGAAGGGAAGGTCAGTGTCGAGGGCTTAAACCTCCTCGTTAAGCACATGCGCCCTAACCGTGACGGAGAAAAGGGCCAGCGTATCGAGTTCCCGGCTTTCGTCAACGCTTCCAACGTAGCGCTCATCTGCCCGTCTTGCGGACGGCAGACCCGCGTCGGCATTAAAGTCGTCGAGGGAGAGAAGGGCGCGAAAAAATATCGGACCTGCAAAAAATGCCAGGCCGTAATCGAGTAAACCTAACCTTATGAGCTTAAAAGCAACATACCAGAAGGAGATCTTACCGTCCCTCAAGGAACAGTTCTCCTATAAGAATAACCTTCTCGTGCCGCACTTGAAGAAAGTCGTGATCAATATCGGCTTCGGCAAGCATGCTAAGGAGAAAGAAGCGATCAGCAACATCGAGAAGAGCCTCACCAAGATCAGCGGCCAAAAACCGGTCATGACTAAGGCGAAGAAGTCCATCTCGGCTTTTAAAGTGCGCGAAGGCCAGGTTATCGGCGCCGTCGCAACCTTGCGTGGCGATCGGATGTATGATTTCGTCGAGAAGCTGGTGAAAATCACTTTCCCCCGCGTCCGCGATTTCCGCGGCATCAGCGACAAGGGAGTGGATCGGAATGGAAATATGACGATCGGATTTAAAGATTATTCCGCTTTTCCGGAGCTCAGAGCTGAGGATATGGACCAGGCTTTTGGCTTGGAGATTTGTCTCAATACGAATGCTCGCTCCCGAGCGGAGGGATTGGCTCTGTTCACCGCCTTCGGATTTCCCTTCAAAAAGAACGAAAAATAATTCAAATATATATGGCAAGAACAGCTCTCATCGTCAAAGCGAAGCGCAAACCGAAATTCTCTTCTCGTAAGATCAATCGTTGCTGGCGCTGCGGCCGCAACCACGGCTACATGCGTGATTTCGGATTGTGCCGTATCTGCTTCCGCGAATTGGCTGATAATGGCGACCTCCCGGGCATCAAGAAAGCCAGCTGGTAATCCGGCCGCCGACATTTATCTAAACAAAGAATCAATAATATGACAGATCCCATCGCAGACATGTTTACTAGAATCCGCAATGCCGCCGCGGTCCGCAAGGCCGAGGTGTTGATGCCGATGAGCAAGATGAAATATGAGATTGCCAAGATCTTGGAGCAGGAAGGCTGGATCAGCCGTGCCGAGATCGTCCCTGGCGGACTCAATTCTAGGCGGAGCAGCTTCGACCAGCTCAAGCTTGTCTTGAAATACCAAAAGAATGGACATCCGCACATCTCCGGCTTGAAGCGCGTCAGCAAATCAGGTGCTCGGGTTTATGTCGGCAAGGATCAGATCCCGACCGTCTTGAATAATTTCGGCATTGCCATCCTCTCTACCTCTTCCGGCATCATGACCAATAGGGAAGCCCGCCGGAAGAATATCGGCGGCGAACTGATCGGCGAAGTGTACTAAACTAATTTCGAAGAATATATGTCTCGCTTAGGAAAATTACCCATCAAATTGCCTGAAGGCGTCTCCGCCTCCTTCCAGGACGGAATCTTGTTCGTCAAAGGTCCCAAAGGAGAGCTGAAAAGGGAGATCAAAGCTCCGGCTACAGCCGCTATCGCCGACGGTGTCTTAACCGTGTCTGTCGACCGTGCCGCCAAGAACGCCAGTGCGTACTGGGGCTTATATCGCACTCTTGCCAATAACATGGTTAAGGGCGTTAAAGAAGGATTTACCAAAAAGCTCGAGATTAATGGTGTCGGTTATCGCGCTGCGGTCAGTGGCACAAACCTCAACCTCAATCTTGGCTATTCCCATCCCATAGTCTTTCCGCTTCCTGCCGGTATCACGGCTGCGGTTGAAGCTAATGCTATCACTTTGAGCGGCATTGATAATGAGCTCTTGGGTAATACCGCTTATAAGATCCGCAAGTTCCGCGCTCCTGAGCCTTATAAGGGCAAGGGCGTGAAGTATGCCGATGAGATTTTGCGCCGCAAGGCCGGTAAGACCGCCGCGAAGAAATAAAGCGATACTAGATTTAAACATATGATGAACGTAATTAAGAAAAATAAAGCCCGGGTGGAACGCCGTTCCGCTCGCGTCCGCGCCAAGATCAGCGGCACTGCCGAAAGGCCTCGCTTGAGCGTATTCCGCTCGAATCGAGGTATGTTCTTGCAGCTTGTCGATGATAATGCCGGCCGTACTTTGGCTAGCGCCCATGCCCGCGAGATCAAGGGAAGCATGAAGAAGAGCGAAGCCTCAGCGGCTTTAGGCAAGCTTATCGCCGAGAAGGCTGCCGCGAAGGGTATTAAGACTATCGTTTTTGATCGCAGTTCATATCGCTATCACGGCCGCGTCAAGGCGGTCGCCGATGCGGCTCGCGAGCAAGGCTTGGCTTTCTAATTTAGCATTTAAGATCTATATATGGCAGAAGATAACAAGACAACTAATGACGCCAGCAAGGTAGCTGCGGCTGTCGCCAAGGACATCTACGGCGGTGACCGTCAGAAGCGCCAGCGTGGCGGAAGACCTCCGCGCCGTGATAACCGGCGCCGTGATGACCAGCGCGACGAATTCGAACAGCGCATCCTGGAAATTGCCCGTGTTACTCGCGTTATGGCGGGAGGCAAGCGCATGAATTTCCGGGCTTGTGTCGCTATCGGCGACAGGAAAGGCAGTGTTGGTGTCGGGTTGGGCAAAGGCGCCGATGTCACCATGGCGGTTAATAAGGCTGTCAATCGCGCCAAGAAAGTAATGATTAAGGTTCCGGTAGTAAACGAAACCATTCCTCATGTCGTCCACCAGAAGGTCGGAGCCGCTTCGATTATCTTTAAGCCGGCCAAGCAAGGTCGCGGCGTTATCGCCGGCGGCGTTGCTCGCGCCATTCTCGAGCTGGCTGGCATCAAGAACGTTACCAGCAAAGTTTTAGGAACCAATAATAAGATTAATAACGCCCGTTGCACCATTGCCGCTTTATCCAGTTTGCGCGTCGCGGAAAAGAAGGCTCCTAAGGCCAAGGCTGAAGAGCCGAAAGCCGCTCCTACCGAAGAAGCCCCTAAAGCCGAGAAGGCTAAGGTTGTTAAGAAAACCGCGGTTAAGAAATAAGCGGATAATATAATCCAAATCTATGCTGTCACTGAATACTATCAAGCGCTCGAACGGAGCGACCAACAAGAAGAAGCGCGTCGGCCGCGGCAACGGTTCCGGACACGGTACTTACAGCACTCGCGGGCTCAAGGGACAGAAATCCCGTTCCGGCGTTAGCGGCTTAAAGAGGCTCGGTATGCGCAAGCAGCTCCTCCAGACTCCGAAACTGCGCGGCTTCCGCTCTCTTAAGGCGAAGAACCAGGTAGTAACCGTAAGCTCCATCAATCGCCACTTCAAGGACGGGGAAACGGTCAATCCGGCCGCCCTCTTCGAAAAGACTCTGATTAAAGATGCGTCTGCCCCGGTCAAGATTCTCGGCCGGGAAAAGCTCACGGTCAAGCCTAAATTCGAAGGCGTCACTATGAGCGAGGCGGTGAAGAGCCAGATATCCGCTTAGGATATTTGGCTTTTGCCTATTTTTAAATCATCTAGCTTCTATGTTGGAAAAACTGCAACAAATCTGGAAGGCGAAAGATCTGCGCAATAGCGTACTGTTCGTATTAGGGATGTTAGTTATCTTCCGTCTCGCTGCCCATATCCCGATCCCGGGAGTCGACCCTGTCGCCCTGAAGAACTTATTCGCTTCTAACCAAGTCCTCGGCCTGCTCAATGTCTTTTCCGGCGGCGGCATGGAGAATTTTTCCATCGTTCTGATGGGTATCGGACCCTATATCACGGCCTCCATTTTCTTCCAGCTCTTAGGGATGATCTCTCCGAAGATGGAAGAAATGCAGAAGGACGAATCCGGCAGGCAGAAGATCAATAGGTGGACCCGCTGGGCTACCGTCCCTTTGGCGGCCATGCAGGCCTACGGCATGATCACTTTGCTCCAGCGCTCCAGCCAAGGAATCTTGGGAAATGTCAGCACTTTTGATTTTGCCTCTATTATAATCACCGTTACCGCCGGCTCCATCTTCCTGATGTGGATCGGTGAGCTTATAACCGAGAAGAAGATCGGAAACGGCATTTCGCTTTTGATTTTCGCCGGGATCGTCGCTTCTTTGCCGATGCAGGTCCAGCAGGCGATCGTTTCTTTCGATCAGACCCAGCTCTTTACGCTTATCGGTTTCATCCTGGTTGCTATCCTGACCATTGTCGGTGTCGTAATTATCAATGAGGGCCAGCGTAATGTCCCGGTTCAGTATGCTCGTCAGATCCGCGGCAATCGGACGTTCGGGGGGTCTAGCACCCACTTGCCCTTGCGCGTTAATATGGCCGGCGTCATTCCGATCATCTTCGCTATCTCCTTGGTCTTGTTTCCTCCGATGATCGCCCAGTTTTTCCTTCATGCCCGGACTGCTTGGATTGCATCCCTTGCTTCCCAGGTGATAGCGCTGTTCAATAATCAGCTATTCTACGGCATCGTCTATTTCATTTTCGTTTTCGCCTTTACTTATTTCTATACCGAGGTTGTCTTCCATCCGGATCGTATTGCTGAAAACTTGCAGAAGCAAGGCGGCTTTATCCCCGGCATCCGCCCGGGAAAACCGACGGCTGATTATCTCTCTTTCACGACTCACCGGATTATCTTTTCCGGGGCCCTCTTTTTGGGTGTAATCGCTATTTTGCCGCTCCTCATGAGATATTTTACCGGCATCCAGGCCCTCGCTATCGGCGGCACCAGCTTGCTTATCGTCGTATCGGTGGTGATCGAGACGGTAAAGCAGGTCCAGTCCCAGCTGACGATGCGGGAATATGACGGACTCTAGACGCCTCTTAATCAAATACTCAGCCAAAAAAATGTAGCGACAGCTGCATTTTTTTCTGCTATAATGGGAACAAATACGATACTATGGACTTGAAAGACTTTATGGAGGGCATAAATGATGAGCCTTCCTATATCATCGAGCGCAAGCTCAACGAGCTGGTGCGCAAGAATTACCACTTCCAGAATCTCGACGAGGGCAACCGTGAACTGGTTTTGGAATTGGTAAAGAAATATCGAGAAAAGATCCGGAAGGGTATCGGGCTATCCCAGCTGGTTATCGACCGTGATCTGTATCGCCTCCATCAGGAACGCCTGGAAAAGGGGCTGACTTTAAATGACCTTAAGCATATCAGGGCGATAGCGGAAAGCTTCAAGCGCGATTAATAATAAGGGAGGGCTGATGCCCGACCGTAATTTCAAATATGTTCTGGAATGCAGTCGTCATTCTCCTCGGGCTTTGCCTGTTTGAGATCATCTCGAGCGTCGATAACGCTATCGTTAACGCCAATATCTTGAAGACGATGCCTAAACGGTATCAGAAGATTTTCCTGTTTTGGGGGATCTTTTTCGCCGTCTTCGTCGTCCGTGGAGTCCTGCCTTTTGCGATCATCTGGATTGCTGCCCCTCAGCTTTCCATCGGGGAGGTGATCGGAGCCGCTTTCTCGGGAAACGGAGAAGTGGCAGCCTACCTCGAGGCCTCCAAGCCCTTGCTGCTTCTAGGCGGCGGCGTCTATCTTTTCTTCGTTTTCCTGGCTTGGCTTTTTATGGAGGAAAAAAAGTATGCTTTCTTTGTCGAAGGCTTCATCCATCGCCAAGGAGCTTGGTTCTATGCCTTTAGCTCCATCTTTACCACTCTCATCATCTATCTGGCGCTGCAGCGCGATCCGATGCTTGCGTTAGCGGCAACGATCGGAGTGTCTGCTTTCTTTATCACGGACGGCTTCAAGAAGAATGCGGAGGAGAAAGAGAAAGAGCTGATGAATCCGTCGATGGGGGCTTGGAGCAAGATCCTGTATCTCGAGGCTTTGGATGCTTCCTTCTCGATCGACGGCGTGATCGGGGCCTTCGCTTTCACGATGAGCGTTCCGCTCATCATCCTCGGTAACGGCCTAGGGGCTTTCATCGTCCGCGAATTTACTATTAAGGGCATGAATTTCATTTCTAATTTCGCTTATCTTAAGAACGGAGCGATGTATTCTATCGGCATGCTGGGTGCCTTGATGATTGCCGAGAGTTTCGGTCAGGAATATCCTTTCTGGGTGGCTCCGGTGAATACCGCCGTTCTCTTGGGGGTTTTCTTATTCCTTTCCATCCGTGCGCGAAAGCATGTCAAACATGAGGGAGTAAAGATTGCGGCCGCTTGAACTTATGGTTTATATCAAATCCAAAGAAGAAATATCGGCGATACGGGCGGGGGGAAAGATCCTCGCCCGGATTTTGCGTCGTCTGATCGGAGAGGTTCGTCCGGGTAAGGATACGGCGGAGCTGGAAGCGGTCCTCGTCCAGTTGATAACGGAAGCGGGAGGCAGGCCGTCTTTTAAGGACTATCCCATGGGCGACGGCGTTTATTTTCCTTCGGCGCTTTGCGCTTCGATTAACGAGGAGGTAGTTCATGGCGCCGCCATACCGGGGAGAATCCTGGAAGAGGGGGATGTCATCGACCTCGACATTGGCATGGAATGGCCGGTATTGCCCGAGTTGCGCCAAGAACTCGGCTTACCTTCTAACCTGAATTCTCCGGCCGGAGGCTTTTATACCGATATGTGCGCCACCGTGGCCGTGGGGGAAGTGAGCGCGGAAGCCAAGAAACTCATTGAGGTTACCCGCCGCTGTCTTGAGGAGGGAATAAAGAAGGTCCGTCCCGGTGCGCGCCTGAATGATATCGGGGAGGCGGTCCAGAAGATCGCGGAAGGCGCCGGTTATGGCGTTGTCCGTGATATGGTTGGGCATGGCGTGGGGTATTACGCCCATGAAGATCCGGATGTTTTTCATTACCGGATAAATCCCCGTTCTTCCGCTAATGTCATGCTGGAGCCGGGGATGGTTATCTGTATCGAACCCATGATTAATGCCGGAACGCATAGGATTACTGTAGCTGATAATGGCTACACCATCCTTAGTGCGGACCATTCCCTAAGCGCTCATTTTGAGCACACGATCGCCGTTACCGATAATGGCCACAAAGTACTTACGGTTGAATGATATGGACATAGAAGAAGGACAACAATATCTGGGAGTGGATTGGGGGGAGAAGAGGATCGGCTTAGCTTTGGCTGATATGGAAACGAGGATGGCGCTGCCTTTCAAAACCGTACCAGATCTTAAGTCGGTTTTAGAAGTAATCCGCCAGGAGAATGTGGGACTAGTGATAATAGGGTCGCCGCGCAAGCTGGGAGGACAGGAAGCTTCTAACCCCCTTTATTTGTCTTTCTTGGAAAAGCTAAAAACCGAATCGCCGGTACCGGTGGTTGAGACCGACGAACGCCTGAGCAGCAAGGCGGCGGATGCCCTGCCTGGTGAAAAGGGCGATAAGGCGGGGCGGGACGAGGTAGCGGCCGCCCTTTTGCTGCAGGATTACTTGGATCTCTTTGAATGATATGGAGTCTACTTATCCCACTAGGGCGATAATTCTAAATCGACGCGACTGGCGCGAGGCTGACCGCCTCGTTTCTGTTTACACGCCCGATCATGGCCGGCTTGACCTTGTGGTCCGCGGAGCGCGCAAGCTGGGGTCCAAATTAGCGGCGCATCTGGAGCCTCTGAGCCTGAGCCGTCTCTTGGTGGTGAAGGGCAAAGGCCGGGATTATGTAGGAGCGGCACTTATGGAAAAGCCCTATTTGGGCATCAAGCAGGATTTGAATAAGCTATATTTCTCCGGGAAGGCCTTGTCTTTGTTCTGCAGCCTTGTCCGGGAAGAAGAGTCTGACCCCGCCCTTTTCTCCTGGTTGGAGAAATGGCTGGACAACCTGGATGAGGCCGGAGGGACGAAAGAGCTTCCCAAAGAAGACGGGCGCTTCCGTCTGGCTTTGTTTAGCTGGCGCCTTTTGGTGCTATCCGGCTATGGACCGATTTTGGACCGTTGTGCCGTTTGCGGGAGGATTCCGGAGGCCGGCAAAAACCGTTTTGATCTATCTAGAGGAGGGCTTGTCTGTCCGGAATGCGCTTCTAAAGAACCCTTAAATGGATCCGTCCTTCCTATATCCGATAATTTGATCAAGCTGCTGAGGGTTGTTGGCGGGGAACCGAATGCCAAGCCGCTCAAGTTTCCGCTCAAGCTGATCAGGGAGTGGGAGAACTTGAATTCCCGGCTTGTCTGCTGGCAGCAATCATAGAAAAATATGGATTTTCTTCTAAGAATCGCGCTTTAAGGCGCGATTTCTTTCTTGCTAAACCCAGTGAAATGAGATAAGATAGTAGGTGAAAAAGCTTAAGAGGTGAGCGATTTTTCTAATTAAATATTTATATTATGTCAAGAGTCAGTATCGCCGATGCCAAAGCCAAAAAGGAGGGAAGCGTCGAAATCGCCGGTTTCGTCCAGAATTTGCGTCTGATGAAAGGATTGGCCTTTATCGATCTGCGGGATATGAGCGGTAACATGCAGTTGGTTGTGGAAGAGGTCAAAGGGGATTCCTTCCAACAAGCGGAAAAGCTGACTCTCGAAAGCGTCATTAAAGTTACCGGGGAACTAAAAGAGAAGCCGGCCAAGAAGAATGATCCCAATCCTATCCAGGATTATGAATTATTGGTTTCCGGCTTGGAAATCCTCAGCTTGGCCGACGCCGCTTTGCCGATTCCGGTGATGAACAAGGTAGATAACGAGGCTAATCTGGAGAACCGTCTGGACTGGCGCTGGCTCGATCTTCGCCGCCCGGAACATCGCCGCATATTTGAGATTTGGACTCGGTTCGAGGAAGGTTTCCGCCGCCAACTCTTAGCCGATGGCTTCATGCAGCTTTATACTCCTTGTTTTATGAATACGGCAAGCGAAACGGGAGCCGAGGTCTTTGAGGTGAAATATTTTGATCGTAAAGCCTACCTCTCCCAATCGCCGCAGTTTTTTAAGCAGATGGCGATCGCTTCCGGTTTCGAGCGCGTGTTCATGACGGGGCCGGTCTTCCGCGCTGAAGCCTCCTTTACTAGCCGGCATGTGACCGAATTTACTGGCTGGGATTTTGAATTCGCTTATATCGACTCACATGAAGAGATTATGGTTCAGGAAGAGCGGGCGTTAGTATCCGCCTTCCAAAACCTGGAGGGCTTGGGACTGGACATTTTCACCCCTGTTTCTCCCTTTCCTCGGATGTCATTAGCCGAGGCTAAAGAGAAGTTGAAGATCGCCGGGATCAAGAGCGAGAAGGACGGCGACCTTTCTCCCGAGGAAGAGCGGGAGATTTGCCGCTTGGTTAAGGAAGAACTGAACCATGATTTTGTCTTTATAACGGATTATCCGGCCGAGACGCGGGCTTTTTATCACATGCGTGACGAGAAGACCGGGCTTACCAAGAGTTTCGATCTCCTGTATCGGGGTGTCGAGGTAACTACCGGTGCTCAGCGTGAACATCGTCTAGATATCCTCAAGCAGCAAGCTTTGGAGAAGGGGATGAGCTTGGAAGAATTGGAAGACTATCTCAACTTTTTCCGCTATGGCTGTCCGCCTCACGGTGGCGTCGGTATCGGTCCGGCTAGATTGATTATGAAGATCGTCGGTGCGGACAACATCAAGGAAATCTGTTTCCTGCCCCGTGATGTTAAGCGCCTAAGGCCATAATCCAATAAATATGCGTACAGAGATAAGAACAATTTTCCGCGAAGCGGAAGCCCATCTAGAACAGCCCCTTGAGATTTGCGGCTGGGTCCGCACCATCCGTTCATCCGGGGATGTGGCCTTTATCGAGATAAACGACGGCAGTTTCTTCAAAAGCTTGCAGGTTGTGATCGACAAAGGGCTGGATAATTTCGAGAGCTTGGAGAAACTCAACATCGGGTCTTCTGTCCAAGTGGCGGGGACACTAATGCCATCGCCGGCGGCCGGCCAACCTTTTGAGCTTAAGGCGGGGAAGGTGGCGGTAATCAATGAAGCGGCCGGGGATTATCCTTTGCAGAAGAAGCGCCATAGCTTTGAGTTTTTGCGAGAGATCGCCCACTTGCGCCCGAGAAGTAATACTTTTTCGGCCGTTTTCCGGTTGCGTTCGGCTTTGAGTTTTGCTATCCATAAATTCTTCCAGGAAGAGGGCTTTGCTTATGTCCATACTCCGGTTATCTCTACCAGTGACGCGGAAGGTGCCGGCGAAATGTTCCAGGTAACCACGCTTGATCTCGCCAAGATTCCTCAAGACAAGGATGGCGTTGATTTTAGTAAGGACTTCTTTGGCCAGAAGGCCGGCCTGACCGTGAGCGGCCAGCTTAATGCGGAAGCTTTAGTCATGGGGTTAGGTAAGGTCTATACCTTCGGCCCGACTTTCCGAGCAGAGAATTCTAATACCACCCGCCATGCTTCCGAGTTCTGGATGGTGGAGCCGGAAATGGCTTTTGCCGCACTGAAGGACGATATGGATCTCGCTGAGCGCATGCTCAAATATTTGATCAACTATATTTTGGAAAATCTTCCGGAGGAAATGGAGTTCTTTAACCAGTATATTGATAACGGCCTCATTGACCGGCTCAAGGCGGTGGCGGCGGCCGATTTTGGCCGGGTAACTTATACGGAAGCCATCGAGCTTTTACAGAAGAGCGGCGAAAAGTTTACCTATCCTGTCAGCTGGGGAATAGATCTGCAAACGGAACATGAACGCTATTTAGCCGAGAAGATCTTCGGGAAACCGATGTTTTTAACCGATTACCCCAAAGAGATCAAGGCTTTCTATATGCGCCAGAACGATGATGGGAAGACCGTAGCCGCCATGGACCTTCTCGTGCCCGGCATCGGTGAAATCATCGGCGGGAGCCAAAGGGAAGAGCGCTATGAGCTCCTAGAGAAGCGCATCGGTGATTTGGGCATGAATACGGAAGATTATCGCTGGTATCTTGATCTCAGGCAGTATGGTTCCGTGCCTCATGCCGGATTCGGCCTGGGCTTTGAGAGAGCCATCATGTATCTTTCCGGTATGGCCAATATCCGGGATGTGATCCCTTTCCCGCGAACGCCGAAGAACGCCAAATTTTAAATTAGAATAATCATATGAAAAATCACAACGCTAAGTATGCTTTCTATTATCTTCTGTCCTTGGCGGCCTTGATTTTTACCGCGCTTTCGGTTCAGATGATAATTTTCGGGATTATCGACCACACGGTGGTGGATGCCGTTAACCTCTATGGATCGGTGGACCGCCAGCTTAAGTTCGCGATTTCCGCCTTGTTTATCGCCGGACCGATATATTTCTATCTCACCCGTCTTATCAATCTGGGATTGCGGAAAGACGAGCTCGAGCTTGAATCGCCCCTACGACGCTGGCTCACTTATTTCATCATCCTAGTGGCTTCGGTCATTATCCTGGGGGTATTCGTGACCGTTATCAATAATTTCCTTTCCGGAGAGCTCACTACTCGTTTCATTCTCAAGGCGGCAAGCATGCTAATCATGGCGGCCGCTGTCTTTTCCTACTATTTCTATGACATGAAACGCACCTCGGCCAAGAAGGATCGAGTGTTGCGTCTTTTTGGCTGGATCGCCGCCGCTTTAGTTTTGGCGGTATTCGTGTCTGCTTGGTTTTTTGTGGAGTCCCCCAAACTGGCTCGGGCTAAGAGGCTGGACCAGATCGTGATGAATTACATCTATCAATTGGAAAATTCCGTCAATTCATATTACACCCAGTATGGGCGCTTGCCGGAAAGCCTGGATGAGATCAAAGCGACCCCTGACATATATTTTGACCCCAGTGCCCAAAAGGATCCTGAAACCGGAGAGGCAATAGTATATCGCAAGGAGGGAGAGGAGAAGTTTTCTTTCTGTGCCACTTTCCGGGTGGGAAGCGATGAGCAAACGGATAATAGCCGCCCGTATGCACCAGGAAACAAGGTTCATGGCGCTGGTTTCAACTGCATCCCGGGAATGCTCTGGGGGAAGGATGATTCCAAGGATGCGAGTACGAAAGCCATACCGGTCAATCCGGTAGACTGATATGATTGATTTCAATACGGAAAAATTCCAAGGTCCGTTGGGCTTGCTGCTGCAGCTGATCGAAAGCGAGGAAATGGATATTACCGAGATCGCTCTCGCCCATATCGCCGATCAGTATGTAGCTTACGTCGAGGCAGCGGAAAATATCGATCCGGAAGAGATTGCGGATTTTCTTGTTATTGCCGCCCGCTTGCTGTATATCAAGTCCAAGGCACTGCTGCCGTATCTGTCGGATGCCGAGGAAGAGGCAGAGCTGGGGGACCTGGAACGGCAGCTAAGGATGTATAAGCAGTTTATCGAAGCCAGCCAGAAAGTGAGCGGGCTCATCTCTTCGGACCGGATGATGTTCGCTCCGGTGTTTATGAAAGGCGGACGGCGAGGGCCGGTTCCGGAGCAGTCTTTCAACCCTCCGAACAAGGTCGTCCCTTCCGACCTGGAAACGATTTGGCGCCAGCTCCTTACGCGCTTGGCCAAGAAGGAGAAGAAGCTGCCGGTAGCGGTTTTAGAGCCCAAGGTGAGCATCGATGAGCGCATCGCTCATATCCGCACCATGCTGGCCGAACAGCTGTCTATAAGCTTCCAGCGCTTTTTGGAGAGGGCTGAGACCAAGGTTGAGGTGATTGTGAATATCCTGGCCGTTCTTGAACTAGCCAAACAGCGGGAACTTGTTTTTGAACAGGAAGAATTATTTAGCGAGATTCGTGTCATGAAGTTATAATCTATACCATTTATGTTGACATCTAAGATAGAAGCCCTATTGCTGGTCACCTCCAAGCCGCTTAGCTTGAAAGAGATCGCCTCGGCGGCGGGAGTGAAAAACGCCGAAGCCGAGCAGGCTTTAAATGAGCTGGCTGCAGCTTATGAAAATGAGGAGAGAGGGATAAGGATAATTACGGCCGCTAATAGCTATCAGCTGGTTTCGGCCGGCGAACATAGCGCCATGGTCCGGGATTTCTTAAAAAGCGAAGCTACCGGTGAACTTACCCAGCCGAGCCTGGAAGCCTTGACCATCATCGCCTATCGCGGTCCGGTCTCTAAGATCGAGCTGGAGCGGATCCGGGGCGTGAACTGCAGCCTGATCATCCGTAATCTTTTGCTTCGGGGACTGATCGAAGAGACGTTTGATAAGCAGAAAAATGAAAATTATTATCAGGCGACCTTGGACTTCGTGCGTTTTCTGGGGTTAGGAAGCGTCGAGGAACTGCCTGATTATGAGCGCCTGCATCAGCCGGAAGTCGTAGACGCCCTGCTGACGGAGGAGGAAAAGGCATGATGGGTGCCATTGCTAACCTTATCGCGATCGTCTTATCGGTTTTTTCACCCACTTCCGCCCCAGCGGTGTATGCCGGAGGACCGTGGCGAGGGACAGTAGCCTGCCAGGTAAGCCGTTTGCCCGAGAATGCCGATCGGGAGGAAACGATACCTGCGCCTGAAGTAGCGGCTAAGAGCGTTGCCGTCCTTACCGATGACGGCTATGTCTGGCTCGAGAGTAAGGAGGAGGTAAGGCGCCAGCCCATCGCGAGCATTACCAAGCTCATGACCGCCCTGGTTTTTTTGGATCATAATCCCGGCTGGGATAAGGCCTATACGATTGGACGCCAGGATCTAGTGGAGGGAGGGAAAGTGAATCTTTTCGTGGGGGATACGGTGAGCGTGAAAGATCTCTTCAACTCCAGCTTGGTAGCTTCCGATAACGGTGCTACTTTGGCGCTTGCTCGTTCCACTGGCCTTTCCGATGAAGAATTCATTGCCGCCATGAACGGAAAGGCGAAAGAACTCGGCCTGATGCAGACAGCCTTCGTCGACCCCATTGGCTTGAACGATGATAATCTTTCCACCGTTAAAGATGTGGCCAGATTGGCGAAAGCTGCTTTGGATAAGTCGGATATCGCGGCTGCTGTCGGGAAGCCTTCATACCGTTTTGCCACTACCGAGGGCCGGGAGAAAATCCTCGAGTCCACCGATTGGCTCCTGGAAAGCGATGGCGGCAACGGATTGCAGGCGGTGGGGGGCAAGACCGGATATACGGATAAGGCCGGATACTGCTTTGTCGGACGTTTCCGTGACATGAGCGGGCGGAGCGTCATCGTCGCCGTCTTAAATAGCGGTGGCGGAAAGAATGAACGTTTTGTCCAGGCCAAGGAACTGGCGGCCTGGGCTCTCAATCATTGCCAATGGTAATATGCCGACGATAAATAGACTATATTTCCGCTTTAAACAAATTTTCGCTACTTGCCGTCCCGGCCTTTTCCGTTTTTGCGAGGCGCGGAAGGCGGTGATTAAATTCTTCCTATCCGGAGGCTTGGCTGGCATTGTCGATCTTTTCGCTCTTTTTATCTTCCATGGAAAGCTAGGTTGGGGTATCGTGGTCGCGACTTCCGCCGCTTTCATTTTTTCCTTTGCCGTAAGCTTCAGCTTGCAGAAGCTTTGGACCTTCCGCAATTACAGCCAGATCCGTCTGCCGCGTCAACTGATGCTCTATTTCGGTTCCGCTTTCGTCTGTATGTATTTGAATGGCTGGGGGATGCATCTATTGGTCAATAATCTGGGCGTCTGGTATCTGCTTTCGCAGCTGATAGTCAATCTATTCCTGGGAGTGGTTAATTTCTTCAATTATAAATTTATTATTTTCCGTCAAACTACCGATGAAGCTTAAAATATCGCATAACCAGCTGCAAGGCATGCCCCCGGCCCAATGGCTCCGCCGGACGGGTTATACGTTTCTTACCGACCGGCACAGCGGCCAGGAGAGTTTTGTGCGCCGATTGGGAGGGGATTTCTATCCCCGTTTCCATTTATATATACAAGAAGTACCGGGCTCCGAGGAGGTATTCTTTAATCTGCATCTGGACCAGAAGAAGGCCAGTTATGCCGGCATTACCAGGCATAGCGGCGAATATGAAGGCGAACTGGTAGAGCAAGAGGTGGCGCGTTTGCGCTCATACTTGTCTCCGCGGGCAGAAGTGGCCAGACCGGAAACTCAATCCCAGGCGCCTAGAGATGTTCTGGAAAGTCTCCGTCCCCAAGAGCTCATCGAGCGGCCGCCAGAAAAAAAGCTTCCCTGGTGGAAGCGGATATTCTCATAGCTATGACCCCCATTGAAGAGATAAAATCCAAACTGGATATAGTGGAGGTGGTAAGAGACTATATTCCCCTGAAGGCGGCCGGCGCAAATTTCCAGGCCAACTGTCCTTTTCATAAGGAGAAATCCCCGTCTTTTAACGTATCTCCGGAACGGCAGATGTGGCATTGTTTCGGCTGCGGGAAGGGAGGGGATGTCTTGTCTTTCGTCCAGGAGATGGAAGGCTTGAGCTTTCCGGATACCCTCCGGCTCCTGGCGCAGAGGGCGGGCGTCGTCTTGAAAAACGATAATCCGCAAGAGCGTTCCCGGCGCAGCCGCCTGTTAGATTGTCTGCAGGCAGCCAGCGCCCAGTATCAGTCATGGTTAGAAAGCGAATCCGAGGGAAGGAAAATGAAAGAATATCTTTTGCGGAGAGGCTTGGATGAGGATACTATCCGCGAGTGGCAGGTGGGCTATGCGCCGGAAAGCTGGAATGCTCTTATGAATGGCCTCAAGGCTAAAGGTTTCCGGGATGATGAGATCATGGCGGCGGGCTTAGCGGCTCGCGGGGAGCGCGGTAGCCTTTATGATCGTTTCCGTGATCGCATTACTTTCCCGATCCGCGACGTAAATGGCAGCGTCATCGCCTTTACCGCCCGCATCAATCCGGATAAGGCTGAAGTAACGCCGGGCGGGAAGTATATCAACAGCCCGCAGACGGAGGCTTATGATAAAAGCCGGGTGCTGTTCGCCTTGGACAAGGCGAAGAAGGCGATCAAGGAAAGAGGCTTCGCCATCATTGTGGAAGGACAGATGGATGCTATTTCTTGCCATCAGCATGGTTTCCAGAATGCGGTGGCATCTTCCGGTACCGCCCTTACCACCGAGCAGTTGCGCCTGTTGCAGCGTTTCACAAACAATATCGCCCTGTCCTTCGATATGGACCAGGCAGGGCAGCTGGCGGCGGATAGAGGGATTGCCGAAGCCATGGCTTTGGACATTAATATCAAGATCATTATCCTGCCGGGACAATATAAGGATCCGGATGATTGCCTACGGGCCAATCCGGCGGATTTCAAGGAGGCTTTGCTCAACATGAAGCCGATGATGGAATATTACTTCGATAAGGTTAAAGCCGGGAAAGACTTGAGGAAAGTAGCGGACAAGAAAGAGGTGTCACGGCTGATGCTGATAATGATTTCCAAACTTGCCAATAAGATCGAGCAAGATTATTGGTTCCAGCGTTTGGGAGAAGTCGTGGGGATCAGTGAGCAAGTCCTGAGGGAGAGCGTGATTCCGGCCAAGGAAAGGCCGCTTCGAGCCAGGGAAGAGGCAGAGAAGCCTTCAGCCCCGCTGGAGAGCCTGAGCCGGGAAGACCGGTTGGCGGAAATTTTCCTTGCCATGTTGCTTCGGACGCCGGAGATGATCAACAATGCGGCTTCCCATATCGAACCGGAAGACCTGGACGGGGAGACATACCGGACGTTTTACAGAAACCTCATAATCTATTATAATAAATACGCCGTTTTGGAATTCGATTCTTTTAGCTTATATTTGCAAGAACAAGACGATGGTAGCGCCGGTTTAGCCGGACGGCTCGCCCTTTTGGGTGAAAAAGACTATTACGCCTACGATCCGGGCCAGCTCAAAGTGGAGCTGACCAAGATTATCGTAGAATTGAAAAGATTCAGCCTTAAGGGGCGTATTAAACAGTTGCAGGACAAGATCGCATCCGCCGAAGCTAAAGGGGAGGGATTGGATGCGCTGATGGCAGAATTGAAAAACTTAGCGGACCAGCTTAACGCGCTGCAATTTTAACTTATATATGGCTAGCAAAAATAATAACAACTCAAAGAAGCTTGCTTCCAAGAAAGCGCCTCTGAAAAAGAAGGACGCCAAGAAGCCGGCCAAAGCCGCTGCCAAGCCCAAGGTGATTAAAAAGCCCACCCCGAAAAAAGTCGTACCGAAGAAGCCGGCGGCTAAGAAAGAGCTTGCTTCTAAGCCGGTTAAAGCCAAGGTGCAAGAGAAGCCCGCCAGGGAAGTGGTGAAGCCAAGCGATGAGCAGTTGTTGAAGCTGCTCGCCAAAGGGCGTTTGCGCGGGTTCGTCACTGAAACGGAGCTGTTATTCCTTTTTCCCGAAGTGGAAGAATATGTATATGAATATGATGTCTTCTTAGGAGAGCTGCAGAAGAACGGGATCCGGATCGCGGAGGATTCCGGCCGTATCCTCGATGTCCAGGAAAAGAATCCGCAAATGACCTCCGCCAAAGCGGCGGCGGCCGTTACCTTCGATCTATCTAAGCTCAGTGCGGATTCCATCCAGATGTATCTGAAAGAGATCGGAAAAGTGCCTTTATTGAGCGGTGAGGAAGAAGTGGAGCTTGCTAAAAGGAAGGAGAAGGGAGATAAGGAAGCGGAAAAGAAGATTATTGAGGCTAATCTGCGCCTGGTTGTTTCCATTGCAAAGAAATTCGCTGGAGCCAAAGGCTTGAGCCTTCTGGATCTAATCCAAGAGGGGAACATAGGGTTATTCAGGGCGGTGGAGAAGTTCGAATTTAGGAAAGGTTTCAAGTTCTCGACCTATGCCACCTGGTGGATCCGTCAGGCCATTACCAGAGCTTTAGCCGACCAGAGTCGCACTATCCGTATTCCGGTCCACATGGTGGAAACTATTAATAAGTTCCAGCAGGTCCAGCGCACCCTTATCCAGGAATTAGGGAGAGAACCTTTGGCGGAAGAAATTGCTGCGGAAATGGGAGAAGATATTGAGAAGGTGAGATATATCATAAAGATTTCCCAGGACACCATATCCCTCGAGACCAGCATCGGCGATGACGAAGAGGATTCCACTCTGGAAGACTTCATCGAGGATGTGAAGAATGTAACCCCGGACAGGGCTGCCGCCTTGCAGCTTCTGAGGGACTACGTGAAGAATATTGTCGCCCAGCTGTCTCCAAGAGAACAGAAGATCCTTGAAATGCGCTTCGGGCTCACAGACGGCGTAGCTCATACCTTGGAAGAAGTGGGGCAGGAATTTGAGGTTACCAGAGAGCGTATCAGGCAGATCGAATCTAAGGCTTTAGAGAAGATCCGCAAGCTCAAGGGACTGGAGAAATTGAGGGATTACTAAGAAAAGGAGAGAATATAGGGAATAAGAATAGTAATATATAGCAAAAGCGCCCATAAAAGGGCGCTTTTGTCTAATATTAAAGGACTTGACTAGAGAAGCTATTTTGCCTAAAATGTAGGAGAAATGTTGATCGCAGCATTTTTTGTTTAGAACAATCTAATATTCCCGGGTAGCGCAGCGGTAGCGCAGTTGGCTGTTAACCAATTGGTCGTGGGTTCGAATCCCACCCCGGGAGCATCATCGGGAAAGCAGACTCGAAAGAGCCTGTTTTTATTTTGTTTTTTAGATAATAAGTGGCTTCCATCTTGGATGCTGTCCCGTATTTAATACGAAAATCATTCGACTATTATGCTGTTTTGTGGTATAAACATCATATATACTAGTGATTACTTAGAAAGAACAACCGTATGGTTTCAGAAGAAAATTTAAATAATAATCCAGAAATATCGGAAGATTTAGATCGAATACTGGAAAAGATACAAAGTCCAGATGAATTATTAGAATTTATGGAGGAAAGCCTTGAATATGGCTACGTCGGTAAAGAAAGCCACAAAATAATTTCTATTAAGGATCCCGATTTTGATAAAGATTTTGACAAAGAGTATTTTCTGCAAACACCAGAGCAGCTAATAGTTAGCAGACATGGTGTTTGTTGGGACCAGGTAGAGCTGGAAAGAAGATGGTTTTCCAAAATGAACTACATATTCAAAGTATATTTTTTAATGTTTGGGGAACAGGAGGTAGATAGTTTGCCAACCCACACTTTTTTAGTATATAAAAATGCTAGCAAGTTTTATTGGTTCGAAAATTCTTTTGCTGCTCAAAGAGGCATTCACGGGTATCGCGACTTAGAATCTCTTTTTGAAGATGTTAAAGGTAAGCAGTTAGAATATGCAAAAAGAGAGTGTGGCGCCATAGGCTGCGACTCGAAAGAAATTATAATTTTAGAATATGAAACGCCAAAATTTGGCAGCGATACAAATGAATTCATAAATAATATTTTATATAAAAGATTCAGCTGAATGGTATTGACAAAAAAGCGTATCTATGATATGCTTTTTTGTTAATCTAAAATTATTGTCGAACCTTAAAAATTGAAGTCATGAGTGAAAAAAAGCTTGCTGTAAAAAAAGATAAGGATAGGCCGAAAATTGATGATATATTTAATGCTTTTAGAAATAGAAAGCACCTATTTATCAAGGCTAAATTATCTAAATCGGACGAAGAATTACATTGTAGTTTCAAGGGTTGGAACATATATGAAATTAAAATATTTTCGATAGAGTTGCTCTATAACGATGATAATCATGTTCCGGATAAAGGTGATTATATTTTTGATTATAAATTAACCGGGCAACTTATTGCAGTGAACGGAGAGAATTCTTTTCCCGAGAATTTTGCCTGGAAATCTGGTGGCCTTAAAAGGGCGATATATTTAGAATTCTCTACCTCTAATCGAATGGAGCTTATCTACGACACTGATATTACTCTAATTGAGTAAACAATTAACTTAAATAATAAATTAACCAACAAGGAGGTGCTATGTTAGTTCTAAGACAAGTGGGGACAGTCAATTATAAAAAGGCGACAATCCCGGAAGATTATAAATGCGACGATTGCGGCGCACACAAAGTGCGGCTTTGGCGTGAATATCAATCTGAAGCTTCTCGGACAAAGTTGTTATGTGCAAGCTGCGCGGAGAAGAATCAGAAAGAGTGTAACAAGAAAGATTGGGAAAGTCCGTTTTCTAAAGGACAAGGAGATCAAATCGGATGGTATGTCCCGGCAGTCCCGACCGAGGGTAGGAATACTTATTGGGGCTATACAACAGTCCCGGAAGCCGGTGTTATCTGGTGGAGAAATCTGCCTATCCGCTAGTAGGGAAGGAAGGTATAAATTAACCCTGAAATATTTGTTTCAGGGTTTTAATTATCGAAGAAATTTAAATGCCCTTCAAAACTATTTTAGTATATAGGGTATTATCATGCTACTTGAAAGTCCCGCCTTTTTACAAATTTGGTTGACATTCAGTTAAAATAATGATAATTTAACTAGTTGTTCTTAGACAATTAAAACAGTATTAACCATAAAACTATTAGTCATGAGTACAGATGTATTTGTTTGGATGTTTGTTGGGGCCTGGGTACTAACTATCGCCGTAATAATCCTGGTTATAAAAAGGGTTAAACATCGGAGCATAATTGCCAGAAACCAACTCTTGGATGAATATCGTGGCGTCTTCGTTTATTCCGGCGTAAAAGAGGTAAATGCTACCGCCTTAGCCGAGCTCCAGATGTATATTAGGGAGCAGTCCCTAGAATCAAGATCTTCAATAGACCAAGAAGAGATGATAAGGTTTATTATGAACGTGAATCGTGTCTGCGAAAGCATAAGGCTTAATCCGGATGAGGCGGCTCTTAAAAATTTAGAGGCCATAGCGCTCCCCGTAATGGCCCATAAGCAGAAGATCGGTCATGAGGAATTAGCGGGGGTCGATAAGCATTTTAGCTTTTGGTATTACGTCGTCCAAGGTCTGGATTCCGCATATGTTGGTAGTTTCTTGATGGATCCTTATGCCGAGTGGTTGATATTTTTTGCTTTATTATCAGGTCTTCATCCTTTCTCACCCAGTGTCCCTTCATATGAAGAGATTGTGTCTCGGGTCGCTAGAAGATGCGCTGAATCTTGTATCGAGCGCTGGTCTAAATGGCTGATGGAAGATGTAACCTTTAAGGATCGGCTGGAAAAAGATTTGGAGGGTTTTAGGGAGGCCGGAGAAATATCCGATGATTTCCGCCAATACTATAGAAAGGAGCATATATTCCCGGTAGGAGCCCGGTTGAAAGACTTAGCCGATGAGTTGGTGCTTATCCATATGCAGAAAATGTTGTTTACCGACGGAGACGCTCATGTACCAAATGAAACCTATTTGAAGGTCGCCGAAGCGTACAAAGAGTTTAAGGTGATGCTTATTTGATCATTATGGCCTCGAGACAAAATCTCGGGGTTTTTAATAACTTGTTGACATCCCGCTTAAATAATGATAATTTAGCTGGTTGTTCTTAAACAATTTAACAAACCTAAAACATCAGTAGTCATGAGCACAAGATTATGGGAGCTTATCGTGGTTGTAGTAATGGCCGCGGTAATAATTCAGTTTGTAAGGTACAAATCCCGCAAACACGAAAAGAAAAATCGGAACGACCTCTTAGCTAGGTATCGGGGGGCGCTAATTAGCTCCGGAGTAAAAGAAGTAAATGCTGCGGCATTAGCAGACCTGCAGATCTACATCAGTGAACGAGCATTAGAAAATCAACCGTCTTTGAGCCAGTCTCAAGTGACGAATTTTTTAAAGCTAATGAACCGAGCCTGCGAAAGCATAAGGCTGCGTCCAGATGAGGTGGCTAGTAAAAAACTGGAAACGATAGTACTTTCATTTCTCCGAAATAAAAAAACCATTTCTGATAATAACACAAAGATGGAGGGAATTTTGAACTTTTGGTACGACGTTGTCTTTTGGCTAACGATTTGTTTCCGCAATGAACCAATTTTCGTTTTGGAACCATTAGCCGAAAGATTAATTTTCCTGGCGGCTTTATCCGATGTACGCAGGATAAGTTTGGATGTATCCAGTTCTGCGGATTACGTTAATAGAATCGCTGTTCAGTGCGATAAAGATAAGGGTGTTGAGCGCTGGTCTAAATGGCTGATGGAAGATGAAATCTTCACAAGGCAACTAGAAAAAGATTTGAAGGAGTTTAAGGAAGTCGGTAAAATTTCCGAATCGTTTTGTACATATTACCATAATGATCACATTGAGCCGGTGAGATATATATTGAATAATCTGGCGAATGATCTGGCTCAATCTGAGGTAAACAAACGGTATTTCTCTAATGGTAACACCCAGATATCTAACGATGTGTACTTGAAAGTGGCTAAAGCTTATCAGGAATTTCGCTTGGTATTAATATGATTACCAACCCGAGACAAAATCTCGGGTTTTTTATTGATCGAAAAAACAGCCTTGAGGCTGTCTTTTGCTTTATAGGTATTTCTCGATCCCTACCGGATAAATGATTTCTTTCTTTGCTTCTTCCACGTCTTTCCAGATCGCTATGCCGCCGATGGCGCTATCTAGAATTTTGAATTCTTCTTTCTCATATAAACTCTCGTCCGCCATGCTCGCCTCAAGATGAAGCAGATTTCATGGCCTTTCCGTTCCTCATAAGTGAAGATATTCTCAACGACCGTGATCAAGCGGCAATCTTTTAGTTCGGCGCTTATCTCTTCCATGAATTCCCGTTTTAAAGCTTCTTCTGAGGTTTCGCCAAATTCAATTCCGCCGCCCAGGGGACGATAGAAGCTTTCACCCTTAGACTTGTCATAACCCGGAGAGACAAGGATCTTGTTGCCCTTCCTGATTATCCCCAGGGACAAGCCCCGGATGCCTTCTACTTTGTTCATATAATCGATGGAAGTAATATGGGGAAGGGCGTTATATATAACCCATCCTTATTTTAACCATACTGTTTTATTTGGTTTCGGTCAATTATAGGGAGGAGTGTGGGATTGACATTTTCCAGAAAATATACTAGTGTTTAAGCAAAGAGTTGAACCTTAAAAATGAAAGGAGTTGCCATGAAAAAAATAGGCAAAATTATCGTATATTCTGCTATAGCATTAGTTGTAATAATCTCCCTCACCACTGGCGCCAACATACTATTTTTCTGGTCGATCTTCGGATTTTTCGGAAATATGGTAAGGTCGGTTACCGGATTTGATTCTAAATTTTCAATGGAAATTGCAGCTTTTATTCTAGCGGTCCTTGCGCTTCTTCCCGCCGGAGATATGCTTAAATCATTTTCATCTTTACCTCAGAGGGAAAAAAGGACATATCGCGCCCTAACCTTCCTGGTAATCGGCAGTATCTTCGGGCTCATGTACGCCTTACAAAGCGACGATGTCTATTTTGACCCCAACACGGGGAAGCCGATGAAATATTATTCAGTATCTCCGGAAGGAACGTTTACGTTTTTTTCATCTCCCGGTTATGATCCTCTTACCGGTAATAAACTTATGCCGGTTACTCAAGACATAATATTGAGAAGTAGAGGTGTCGTTCCCGAAGCAAATCGGTATCAAAATCATTATGAGTCGAGTGAAAATTATCAGCAATCGAGCCAATCTACCTATGACCCTCCGCCCGATCCGGTTCCGGAAGAAGAAGCGCAACCCGATCCGCCAGAGCAACAAGAATCGACGGAAGCTAGAAATACTTCTGGGAACTCTTGGGGCTTGGTAGACAGCAAGGAGACTGCGACGGTCACTTTTATGAACTGGAATAAGGAACCGATAACTGTCTATAATCTAGCGAACGAAGAGAAATGCGTCCTGCCAGGGGTTTCGACCCGCTTTCACAAGCTTTCCTCCGGAAGATATAGATATTTCCAAAACGGGGAGATGCTGGGATCATTCGAAGTCGTCGAAGGAATAGATCGAGAGGTGGTAATAGGCCAGCCGCAAAAAGAGCCGGAACGCGTGGAAACGGATCGCTCACGAGAGGTATCGAAACCTCTGGGAACGCTAATATGCGAAAACAAGACTTCTGGTCTAGTTCGAGTATGTGATCGTTCTGGGGTGGTTGTCCTGATAGTTCCTTCCCGAATTAAAAGGGAAGTAAAACTTTCGCCTGGCCGATACACAGTATATATGGGTCACCAGAGAGGATTTATCGAGATAAAGGCTAACAGTACTCAGAATATGGAGTGTGTCGATAAAATCTCTAGATACCGAAGATAATCAGTTTAACGCAAAAAACAACAAAAATGACAACAACATTAATTTTTTGGGTCGTGATAGTGATTTTGGCTTTATTGGTAGGCGCCTTAACATTCTTCTTTGCAAAAAGCAAAGGGAAAACTAATCCCGATAAATGGTTTGTCGGTGGATTCGTCGCCGTCATTCTTGCCGCAATCGCTATAGCGCTATCTAACAAGAAGAGATAGCACCCGTAGATAAATAACCGCCTGGTTCGCCGGCGGTTTTATTATTCTCCGGAGATTGTAAAAAGCACAGATTTGTGCTATAATTTTCATCCAATTTCAAGTGGTTTGTTAAAAATAATTCGAACTTTCAAAATTAATAATAATCATATGAAGTTCCATTTTAAAACAATTGGTATTTTTATCTTGTTTTTCGCAGCTGGAATTATACTGGCTAAATCAGCCAAGGCTGAAGATGTTAACTTGATTAATAATCCTTCCGTTGAAAATGTTAATGCCTCGAGTACCAGTCCTAGTTCATGGCAGACTGACATCTGGGGAATGAATAATGCCACTCTAACTTATGAAGCTACGGGCTACCAATCGGACCATAGCGTTTTAGTAAAGATGGCAAATTATGCTAGTGGAGATGCGAAGTGGTATTTTGATCCAGTTGCCGTTGAACCCAACCAAGATTATATTTTTACCGATTTCTATAAATCCAATGTTAAAACTCAGCTCGTAGCCATGAGCCTTGATCAAGCGGGAGCCCCTACCTACTTTGATGTCGCCCGCGTCGTTCCAATCTCAGCCGATTGGCGGGAGGCTACCTATACCTTCCGGACGTTGCCCAATACCAAAACTATAACTATCCTGCATATAATAACGAGAAATGGCTGGGTGCAAACCGATAATTTCAGCTTGGTAAAGAATGAATTAGCTTCGATTATTGATTTAGTGCCAAACAATTCGGTGGAGATTAAATCATCAAATAAAAATCTGCCGAGGAGTTGGAAACATTCTCGTTGGGGGACTCTCAAGACTGTCTGGCAATATGCCAATGACGGCTATGACGGTGGGCGCAGTGTTAAATTAACGGTAAGTAATTATGTTTCCGGGGATGCAAAATGGGTCTATACGCCGATGACTCTCGAACGGGGAAAGGATTATCGATTCAGCGCAATGTATAAAACAAATACTAATCCTCATGTTGTCGTTCAATATATTAAGGAAGACGGAACCGAGGATTTCTTTGGAATGCCCGATCCTCAGCCAAAGGGAACCGATTGGCAAAAATACTCTGATACCTTTAGCGTTCCGATGGACGCTAAGTCTGTCTCGGTGTTTATGCTCTTAAACAGTAACGGTTGGTTACAAACTGATGATTATCATGTAACCCCATATAACTATGTGGGGTTTGATAAAGGACGAGTAACTTTGACCTTCGATGACGGCTTTGAAAGTAATATCAATACAGTCCTTCCGGTTTTTGATAAATATAAAATGGAGGCGACAATTTGTAATGCTACCAGCTTTGTTGAAGGCATTCCGGAACAGGAAGCGAACATTCAGACATTTGCCAATCATGGTCACGAGATTTGTTCTCATTCCGTCAATCATCCTGATTTAACAACCCAGACAAGTACTCAAGTTAATTATGAATTAGACCATTCCCAGCGTTTTCTGCAAAATCTTGTAAATCAGCCAATAACAAATTTTGTTTCTCCTTTTGGAGCATATAATGCGTCTGTGAATGAGGAAATAATGAAATATTACCTTGCGCATCGAACGACTGACGAAGGATTTAACTCAAAGGATAATTTTAATCCATATCGATTGCGCGTGCAGAATATGAAATCAAATACAACCCTTGAACAGTTCCAGGCCTGGGTGAATGAGGCGAAGGCTGATAAAACTTGGCTGATTCTCCTCTATCATGTCGTCGACAATACCGGTATCGGAGAATATGATACATATAAGGCAGATTTTGATAAACAAATGGAATGGTTGGCAAATAGTGGAGTCACCATCCAGCGGATGGATAATGCCTTGAGGGAATTAAAAGCTCAGTAAAAAGAAAACACATTAAAGAGCGAAAAGCTCTTTTTTGTTTTGAAAAGCTTGACCTTTTTGATATACTTTAGTTGTAATATGATCAATTATGCAAAAAATGAACAAAACAACCGCTTCTCAAATTATTAGCGGTGTTTTAAAATTTCTCGCGGTAGCAATTGTTATTGTAGGAGTTATCGTAGTGATTATTCCATCATTATTAAGTATTGTTAAGAGTAAGGATATTCCACCTATTGACGATTCCAAATTGCAATTACAAGTAATAAATATACCCAAAGAAGAAAATGCTTTTTACGATTTAGATAAAATACGAGATGTAATTGATTTAAAAAATATTCCGGTAGGAAAAGAACTTGTTTCTGGCTACTTAGAAAGCGATCAGTGGAATCAAGAAGCTGTTACCCTACTTTTAGCTGACAATGAAGACGTTTTGCAACACTATACTGACGCTGCCATTAAAGGGAAATTTCAATTGCCTGATGCAGATAATCCTTCTAAGATTTTGAGCGACATGCCGGTGACTCCGCTTAATAGCTGGCGCGAGGCAAGTCATTTAAGCGGCGTTAAGGCCATCTTTCTGGCAAAAAACGGCAATAACAAAGAGGCGCTTGATGAAGCCTTCAAGTCAATCATTATTGGAAATGCCATTGAAAATTCCCAAGGTTTAATAATTACTAACTTACTCGGCATTGCCATAAAAGATACTGGTTTAGATAGCTTGAAGAAAGTCGTCTCAATAATTAAAAATCCTTCGGCTTTATCTGAATATCGGAATAAATTAGAAAACTATAGAGCGAAAGGGAATTCATCTCCGTTTATAACCGAGTATCTTGTTTCGAAACAAGCTTTGGGTAATATCGAACAGGGAGTAAATAATCAACTCGGAGCAATTGGGCGAATTTTTGTAAAGAATAATTTTTATTATAAAAAAAATCTAACACTAAGTTATTATTATAATTTTTATAATAAACTGGCAATCGAAGCAGGGAAAGATTGTCTTGATCAGAAGAAAGTTCAACAATCTATTGATTCGTTAACAACAAACGTCTTTAAAATGTACTTTACGGAAAATGTATTCGGAAAATATTCAGTGGAAATTTCCGAAATAGCTTTGAATAATGTTTTGGAAAGGAAATGTGCAACTGAAAAAAAACTCAATGATATAATATTGGGTCATTGATAAATAGAAATGCGCTGTATATCTTAGGCAATAAATTTGCCATCAAAAAAGACAGCCAGGGAAGGCCGTCTTTTTTAACCGCCTGGTTTGTTGGCGGTTTTTTTCTTAGTCTCACACTCTTGACAATTTGCTTAAAATTTACTACTGTTGAAGCAATTAATCGAACCTTAAAAACAAGAAAGGAGCTTGCTATGAACAATTTCGGTCGAATTATTGCGATTATTCTGATTATTATCATTGTTGCTATTGCTCTGCTCACTGGTGCTAACATTCTCTTCTTTTGGTCAATTTTCGGTTTCATCGAATATTTGATCAGATCAATCACCGGTATGGAATCTAATCTAGCTAAAGCCTTCGCAGCTTTAGCAGTGTCGCTTATCGTCATCCTTCCTGTGGGAAAAATGCTAAGGTCATTTTCCCCCTTTCCTCAAAAGCATAAGAAGATTTACCGCGCCTTGGTATTCTTTGCCATTTCCATATTCTTTCTTTTCGCCTATCTGGGTAGAAGGGATCTATATTTCGACCCTTATGGAGGGAATGCATTGAAGTACTATTCTGAAACGAACGGACTCTATACTTTCTATGACTCGCCTGGTTTTGATCCGGTAACCGGAGATCGATTGCGGCCTGTTACGAAGGAAGTGGTCTTAAGGAGCAAGGGATTATTCGTAGAATCGCCAAACCCTGCGGATGAAAAGCCAATTGCTCAAGATACTCAACCAGGCCAAGCCCAAAGTAATGTGCAAGAATTATCTTCGGAGACGGACGGCGACTTGAGCATGGATGAAAAGCCCTTTTCTCAAGCTTTTCTGGGAGCACAAGTCCAGGATCAGCCGCCAAGTGATGAGGAGGCAGATGGGGAACAAGAAGTTTCCATTGAGAGGGGGCAAAGTAAAATCCCATGTCGGATCAGTAATTGCACAGCAGAATCGTTAATCATAACAAATCTAGATACTCGCGAAAAACAGTCAGTGCCGGCGCACCGTACTCAGAAGTTAATGCTGGAGCCAGGACGTTATGATGCCGAGCAGTATCAGAAATATCATGAACCGTTCGAGGTGATAGAAGGTGGAAGCCAAGAATTCGAATTTCTAAATAAAAAAGTTTCCATTGAGAGAGAGCAAAGTAAAATCCCATGTTGGATTAGAAATTTCTTAGGAAAAAACCTAATCATAACAAATCTAGATACTCGCGAAAAACAATCTGTGCCGGCGCATTCCACTCATAGGCTAATGTTGGAGCCAGGACGTTATAAGGCTGAGCAGTATCAGAAATATTATGAAACGTTCGAGGTTATAGATGGTGGAAGCCAAGAATTCGAATTTCTAATGGTATTTCAATCAAAAATATTAAGCCGACGTGGCAGACTAATTTGTGATAACACCGGTTTAGAGAGTAAACTGATAGTGACTAATACGGTGAGTTCTGTAGAAAAGTTGGTTGTCGGTCCAAATATGAAAGATAGTATAGTGTTATTTCCTGGACACTATACTATAAGTGGAATTTATGAAGGTCGGCGGTTTAGTGACAGGTTTGAAATTGAGGCTAACAAGACATATGTTTATGAATCTAAATACTAAATAATCTATTTGAATATTTAGTAATAGCTTGTTCTTTCCTTATCCCTACCGTATGGTTTGCCCAGCGGTCTTTTTTTTAATATCATTTTTGGTCCGCAACGGATATTAGTTTTCTTTTGGACAAAAGGGAAGAAAAGTGATATAATTTAACTCAAATAGGCACACTCATATGCAGGAAGAAAGGCTATTTACCAGACAGCTTTTCTCCGTTGCGGCGGCTGATAGAAGAGCCCGGCTGTCCTGGGAAATCGCACAATTAAGGAGTCCTGTCACCGATGAATTCATCGAGTCCTTAGTGCGGCGGTATATGTATTATTTCCCGGCTGTTAGCTTCGATCGTGCCGGTATCCAAGGAGGCATCCAGGAGGTCTATCATATCCAGAGCCGCCACGACTCGGTCTGGGGAGATGAATATGTTGATGTGGATGAAGCCTTCCTGCGCTTTGAGGTCGCCGTTCCTTTCGAAGGCGACGGAGACGTTCTCCTTCTTTGCCCCACTATCTTTTACCGGGAGGCGGAAGGTCTGGAAGCGAGGTTGTCCAGTAAGCGGATATGTTTGCACTATGAAATTCGGAAAGCGGAGAAGAGGGCAAATCTAGCCGAGCATTATAAGGATGATCTAGCGATGTTAGAAAAGTTGATCATGAACCTGAAGCATGATGTGGATATATATAACGGTTTGCTTCCGCGGATAATAAGGGATATGCGGACGGATCTGGCAAAGGCATAATAAAACGGAGCAGAGAGCCCCGTTTTTATATTGTCTATTTTCCGTAATGGCCATACCAGTTGCCGGTCATGGAAAGCTGTTCTCTATGATAGCGCTGGTGTTGTTCCTGGGTGGAAAATAACCATAGATTTTGCGGGCTGTTGTTTAATTTGTGGCCATCAACATGATGGACGACTTCTCCCGGTATAAGCTTGCGCCCGATTTTCTTTTCCATTGCCCAGCGATGGACAAAGCGTCCAGAATCCCTAAAAGCCAAATATCCGTTTTGGATTATATATTTTGGATCCGGAGCGGGAGCGGCTTTATCATTGGCGGATTTTTTTATGGCCAAGACAAGGGCAGATAGAGTGATAAGAAGAAAGATGATCATATAATTAAATTAACGGTGCACATTAACATACAAAGATAGATATGTCAATAGTACTGGATTGTCTTTGACTTTTTCACTGAACATTGCTAAATTTACCTATTACCTTAACAATCTAAAAACCCTTACATAATGAGAAAACTAACAGAAAATTGCAAAACAATTGCCATTACCTGTAGGCAATGGGGAGACACTGGAAAAGGCAAATTTGTCGATCTCTTTGCCGATTGGGCAGATATAATTGCTCGCGGAGTGGGAGGAGATAATGCCGGGCACACCATCTGTGCCGGAGAAAAAACATTAATCATGCATCTCATCCCCTCGGGAATCTTTAACGATTCGAAAGGGAAGCATAATGTCATCGGCAGCGGGGTCGCTTTCAATCCCCGTTCTTTCTTAAAGGAGATAGAAACCTTGGATCTAGCTCATTTGAGCCACAACCGGCTTTCTGTCGCTTATAATGCCAAACTTATCCTGCCCACCCATGGCTTGTTGGACAAGCTGAGAGAAGCGGTGGCTAACGGCGGAAAGATCGGCAGTACCGGTAAAGGAATAGGACCGGTCTATGCCGACCACGCCGACAGGCAGGGATTAACGGTAAACGACCTTTTAAACCGTGACTTCTTCCAAAAAAAGATTATCCGTCACCTGGAATATAAGACACGGATTTTACGAGCCTTTGATAGCGAGCTAATAAACCAGATTGCCGCTAAAGACTTCGAGCTCAACCGTTTTCTTAAAAATGGGAAGTTTGATGCCGAGGCTATAACTGAAGCTTATATGGAGTACGGGAGACTTATCGGGCGGTATGTTGCCGATACGGACGATCTTTTAAGGACAGCCGTGGGGAATTTAAATATCCTTCTGGAAGGAGCCCAAGGAGATCTTTTGAGCGTAGATTATGGGACCTATCCTTATGTCACGTCTTCGGACTGTACAGCGGGCGGCCTGGCCAGAGGAGTAGGGCTTAATGAAAGCCAGATTGACCTTTCGCTCGGTATTATCAAAGGATTCTATATGACAAGAGTCGGTTGCGGTCCTTTCCCTACAGAAAGGGGAGGAAAGAAATCCGATGAATGGTGCAATGGCGGGCATGCCAACAAAGCAAAGGAAGATATGTTATATGCCGGAGCATCGGTCGGAGATGAGGACGAATTTATCGCAGGTATCGCCTTGCGGCAGGCCGGAGGCGAATACGGTGCCACCACAGGAAGATTGCGCCGGGTTGGCTGGCTGGATCTACCGCTTTTGCGTTATGTGCGTAAATTTAACTCCGAGGATATAATCCTAACCAAGCTTGATGTTCTCAGTACCTGCGAAGAAATTAAGATTTGCCATCATTATATCTATCATGGACCCGATTTTGCTTATGCCGGAGAAAAAATTCATGACGGAGATAAAATCCGTGAGGGAGATGAACTCTATGAAGCTATTCCCGATGCCTTAGTTCTTGAGGCATGCGAGCCGGTATATGAAGTCTTTCCGGGCTGGAAAGAGGATATACGCGGCTGCCGTAATTTTGACAGTTTGCCCCAAAATCTGAAAAAGATATTGGAGTATGTAGTTTGCGAGACGGACATCCGTCCCCGAATATTATCAGTCGGTCCGAGACCTGAGGAAACCATATTCATTTAGAACAAGGTAAAGCCGGAATTTAACCTCCGGCTTTTTTATTTGACAAAGCGGCTATTTATTGATAATTTAGGATATTCTTTACAATTAAATAAGTATTAACCAAAAAGTGAACAAGATGAAAAAAATCATTCTTCCCCTAGACGGCTTTATTTCCGCAAACCATCTTACCCAGTACTTGGCTTTGTTGATGACAGACCCGCAATTCAAAGATCTCCTTGCTTATGTCAAGGTAAATGATGCCGTCCATGATCTCATGTTTGGCGGACCTCAGGTCGCCATTAACATCAAGGAAATATTGGAGAACGCCAATTTGGATGCCGGGATCTTCCTGGATTTGAAGATTGGCGACGTGTCTGCCACGGTAATCAATACTATTCGTAAATATGAGTCGGCCGCTCCTTTCATACTGACCGTGAACTCTGCCTGCAGCATCGAGACTCTGCTCAAGCTCCGTCGGGAGTTCCCGGGCATCGAGCTGGCCATGTTTGCCGTCCCGACCGATATGGCGATAGAGGAATGCCGCCAGCGTCACGGAATGTTTCCGGCCCATAAGATTCTGGTCGAATACACAAATATGCAGAGCCTTTATGAAGGGAAACGCCAGACTCTCGATGCGGATACGGCTTTCGATTACATCGTTTGTTCGCCTTTGGAGCTGAAATTCTTGAAAGCCAATCTCCCAGGGGTAAAATTTATCGTTCCCGGAATCAGAGATGAGTGGATGCTAAATCCTAACGATCATCAAAGGAGGACTACCGGCGTTTATCAAGCGATCAGCGACGGTGCCGATCTGGTGGTCATGGGAGCGCAGCTCACTAAGGGAAATCTCAAGGATGGGACTAGCCCCGAAGAAAGCCGCCGCCTGACCATCCAGGAGCTCAATAAGGTTTGGGATGTTTCCGATCCTCTATCTGTCCTCAAGCAATGTGGTGGTTATTACCGGATGCCGGAGGAGGGACCGCTGGTCGCCTATGCAGGGACATATGACTATAACGGCGAAAAGAGGAATTATGTGGGCAAGGAGTATTTCAATTTCGCCCAAGCCGAACAGGATCCGAAAGCCTTGCAGTATTTTGCCGAACAGCTGACCCCTTACCTTGCCAATGTAGATGTCCTTTTGGGGGCGCCGATGGGAGGGATAAAGCTCGCTACCATATTGGGATCGGTTAGCGGTTTGCGCTCTATCTTTGCAGAAAAACGGGTTATTTCCTTAGCTTCTGAGGGCCGTAAAGAAGAAAGCAAGCTGGTGATTGATCGCCATATTATAAAGCCCGGAGACAGGGTGGCGATCGTCGAAGATGTCTGCAATAATTTCTCCACGACGGAAAAGCTCAAGCAGCTGATCGAGGAAAAGGGAGGAGTGCTCGATACGATCGTTTGCGCTTTTAACCGATCAGGCATGAGTGTCTGGATCGGTGGAGACGTTCCTGTCTTTTCGGCCGGGTATATTCCCACTGCTCAGTATAAACAGGAAGATCCGGAAGTGGCAGGCCTTGTCAAAGCAGGAGCCGTTTGCTGGAAACCGAAGGACAACTGGGAAACGCTTACGTTAGCGATGAATGGAGTGAAAGAAAAAGCATAATGTGCAGGCCGGAATAACAATCCGGCCTTTTTTATTGCCTTTAGGGGTGATATAATAAATATATGTTTAATAAATAATATGAATTTTGAAACTTTTAGCCCGCAAACCAAGGAAATTGAGGAGGAGGATATTGAGCGCCAGACGCCGTCTCACCTGGTGAAGTATGGCGAGAAGGTGGTAGATATATTCTGTAAGTCGTTTTCGTGCGAGGGCCTGGAACACGTAAAGGAGGCTAAAGAGTCTTATCCCGATACGCCCTTTATTATCTCCTCCTCCCATCTCCATAATCTTGATGTTCCCGCAGCTTTGAAGGCCTTGGGGAGGGAATTCGATATCCAGCTTTCCGGGGAATCCGTGTTATTGGAAAAAATGAAATATCTGGCTCACCGTCTCATGATCTCGCTCGCCGGCAAGGATAATTTCACGCCCTTGGATTACGTAGAAGATAAAGAGGGAAAACATGGCAGTTTCAACCCCGATAACTTCGAGCAATTGGCAGGAAAGATTGCGGATGGGAAAACCCCTTGGATTGCCGCTCACCCTTTTGCCTTGGATGGAAAGATGCGCCGGCCCGGTTTGGGAGCGGTCTATCTTGCCGCTAAGACAGGGGCCGCTATCCTGCCTACCGCTCTGGAGGTAAAGGGGGAATCGGTAATGGAAGGCGCCGTCCAGACCGTTAAGAATTTATTAGAGAGACCCACGGCTATCTACCATATCGGTGAGGCGCTAAAGCTTACCGAGGTTGACGTCACGCCCATCGAGGATGTAATCCGGAAAAGACGAGAAGGGAAGCCGGTTTCTGAGGAAGAAATCGCCTGGTTTTCAGAATCAGTGGCCGCCTTAAGGCAGAATGCGGATACTCTTTGCGAAGCAATAGCGGCTTTATTGCCGCCGGAGAAGAGCCGCCAATAATAATATGGCAGTAATCGTGAAGAAAGTCGTACCTGGCTTCCTGGATGATATCTTATCGGGTCAAAAGAATTTCGATTTGCGTCTGAATGATTTTGAAATCGAGCCGGGAGACACCCTTATTTTAGAGGAGTATACTTCGGCCGATCCCGCTACCCGCCAGCCCACAGGCAGGAGGGTGGAAAGGAAAGTAAATTATGTACGGCGTTTCCAACCTCAGGATCTATGGTGGAACGAGGGTGAAATCAGGGAAAAAGGAATCCAAGTCATTTGTTTCGATAAGCAATAACCATATGGAACCAAAAACTAAGATTTTTACCACCATCCTTTCCCTCACGATTCTAGCAGCTGCGGGCTATGCGATTTTTGAAGCGCGCCAAAACCCGGCTCAGACGGATAAGCAATCGCCGGTTGCTAACGAAGGTGCCGCCCAAATTAGAAAGGCGGATTATGAGACCTATCTGCGGGAGAATATAAACGCATTATCGCCCGAGAAGCCGGTCTTGGGCGGGACCTTCTATGTGACCGAGGTAACGTGGATAGGGGATCGGAATGCTCGCGTTTCTTATGAAGACGGACATATCGCCCTCGAGGCGGACATTGTCTTCAGCGTCCAAGACGGGGTGATATCGGTTGAGAGCTTTGTCGTTGATCCGGAAGATCGGATTCCGGAAGAAGAAAGGAAGATTATTGAGGAGCCAATAGCGCAATAAGGCAAAAATGATAGTGTAAAGGCTTGTACTGGGGCAAGCCTTTTTTGTTTTGTAAGATCGAGACATGATTGACTTTTACCCTTTTTTATCATATAATATATGCCCTGATTTATAATCATCTCGTTACTTATAATTAACTTCAATAATATGTTTCAAAGCTTCTGGCAAAACATCGCCGGTTTTCTGCCCGCGCTCCTTGCCGCTTTGATCGTCCTCATCGTCGGGCTATTAATCGGGTCGCTCCTCGGGAAACTAGTGCGCAAGATTATAGAAATGACGCGCATCGATTCGCTTTCCGAACGGATAGGCCTGAGGAAAGAAGTCGAAAACCTTGGCTTCCATCTCGACTTCGCTATCATTATCGGTTGGATGGTGAAATGGTTCATTTATATCGCCACCTTGATAGCGGTCGTCGATATCCTTAAAATCCCTCAGCTGACGCTTTTCCTAGAACGTCTCGTTTTCTATCTGCCTAATGTCATCGTCGCCTTCATTATCGTCGCGGTGGGTCTCATGGTAGGGAAGTTCCTGCAGGACGCGGTTAAAAGCTCGCTTTCTAAAATGACAATGACGGAACGAGCGTCGGCTTTGCTGGCAGGAGCGGCCAAGTGGGCGGTTTTGGTCTTTGCCGGTATGGCGGCGCTGGTCCAGCTGGGGGTCGCTCCCAGTTTGATCCAGATCTTATTTATGGGTTTTGTCCTGATGTGGAGTTTGGCCGGCGGCTTGGCTTTCGGGCTCGGAGGCAAGGATTACGCTAGCCGGATCCTGGAATCGGTAGAAAAGGAAATAGGGAATAAGAGGCCGATGTAAACAGCTTTGACACCTTCGGCGGGGGAGCTATAATGGAGGAAAACCAGCAACATGAAGAAGTGTCTTATTTTTGTCCTTTTAATTCCCGCCCTGCTTTCGTGCAAGCGATTGGATGACTTTTTCAGCTCCACGGAGACCGTCCGTCTGCCTCCTGGAAAGAAACTGGAGGATGTCAGTTGGAAAAATGGGAAATTGTTTTATCTCATAAGAGATATGCGCCCGAGTGAAAAGCCGGAAACCTATACTTTCTCGGAAGAGAAAAACCTGTTATCGCTCAATGAGAGTTTTATAATCATTGAAAGCCGATAATATTAGCCCGATTGCTGTCGGGCTTTTTTATTGACAATTTTCCAATAAAATACTAGGCTTGAGGAAATCGAACTTTAATAACAGAAAGGAAATAGATCATGAAGAATCTCGCTAAATTAATAGGCCTATCAATAGTAGCCCTTTTCGCTTTCTTTGCCCTTTCATTTTACGGAGGGAAAGAGGTATATTTCAATCCTCGTACGGGAGAAGCGATGAAGTACTTTTCAATGGTGTCGATGGCGAGTATAAATTTTACTCAGAACCGGGTTTCGACCCGGTCACCGGGGATAGCCTCTTGCCTGTCACTAAAGAAGACGTTCTCAAAAGCAAAGGGAAGTTTAAGATGAGTGAAGCGGCGGAAAGCCCGCCCGCAATTTCCCAGGCAGAAAACCCTCCTGTGCTCCATCCCAATCCAGTTGTTCAGACAATGGATATAATATCCCAACCGGAGCGAGCAAAGAAGGATCGGGCCAAGGAGGAAATCGCACCCCCTAAGATAGCTGAGGCAACGTCTGTCGTTCCTGAGACTGTTTATGTGAATCCCACTCCAATATCAGAACCAAAGTTCTTGGTTTCATTCCAGAATGACAGCAGGGAGGAGTACGCTGTTTTCGATCCCGAGGGAAAGAGATTATTTGTCGTTCCAGCGGAACGTATCCGAGATGTAGAGCTAAAGGCTGGATATTATCATATAGCTCAGAAAGGTGAGCAGGTAAAAATCATTCGTATCCAAAAGGAGGACTCGATAGTCTTCGGGACTAAAGTGAAGACTCTTGGTACTATCCGTTTCGGCAACGATACGAAACAGCCAGTGATAATATATGATTCCAAAGGTAAAAGACAGGCATTTATTAGTGCCGGCTACATTAATACACTTCAATTGCCTGATGGCATATACTCCTTCGAGATCGGTACTTTACGAGATACTTTCAAAATGAAGTCTGGTGTTAAATCATATTTGATGTTCGAATTACATAATAAGGAAATATATTATAATCGGAAATTCGGTACATTGGACCTTCCTCTTACGCACTAAGAGATCCGCTGCCAAAGCAGCGGTTTTTTATTACCCTTAACAAGAAGGAAAAAATGTGCTATACTATCCGCACTAATTTAAAAAGATATGAAATTATTTATCCAATGGTTAGTGTCAGCGATTGCGATCCTGATCGCCGCATATCTAATCCCGGGAGTGGTGATATCCGGCTTCTGGGCCGCTTTAGTGGTGGCAGTGGTCTTAGGCTTGCTTAACCTCTTAATCAAGCCGCTTCTTCTGCTTTTGACCCTGCCGATCAATATTTTGACGCTCGGCCTTTTCACCTTCGTTATCAACGCTCTGATAGTAATGCTGGCTTCCGGATTGGTACCGGGATTCCGAGTGGGCGGTTTCTTGAATGCGCTGCTCTTCAGTCTTGTTCTCGCCTTGATCCAATGGGCATTTTCCAGCCTGAGGAAAGAAGAGCATCGATCCTTGTGAGTTATTTTAAATATATAGAATGGACAAGGCAGAAAATGAAGTACGATTCAATTTGGAGCTGATCTTAATCCCGCCGTATCGTCGGGTGATCCAAGAGCTGATCGAGGCGACCGATGGCTTTTGCAAGGAAGGTTCGGTCTTAGTCTCCCTCGATGTCTTTGATTTGGCCGAGGCTTTGGAACTGGCTGATGAGGATAGCCAAGGCACTTCCGGATCCGGCCTAATGAGTTTTTTCCGGCACATACAGATGATGATTGACGTCGGCTACCGGGGACAAGGCGGTGAAATATTTAGCCAGCGAGGGCTTAGGCTTTATCTAAAAGATTTTCATCGTCTCGGTCTCGAAAGCGAAAGTTAGCTCCTGCTCAAGGAAGTTCCGAGGACTTCCTTTTTTATTGCTTGACGGTGCCGGCGGGGATGATATCATCTTAATGTATGAAGAAAATATTGATCTTAGACGGTAGCCTGCGTGCCGGACAGACTAAAAGGGCGATCGGCATCCTAGTGGGGATGCTGGGGCCGGATTATGAATGTGAAGTCATTAACCTCAGGGCTTTAGATCTGGGTTCGTGCATCGGTTGCGCTGCCTGCTTGCAGCGAGGAGAGGAAAAGTGTCCCAAGGCCAATGATGGCAGGGATGGCCTTTTGGCAAAGCTGGATGGCGCGGATGGCATCGTCTTTGCGAGCTCCAATGTCGCCCTCCAGGTAACGCATATTTTTAAGACGTTTTTCGAACGCTTTGCTTTTGTTTTCCATCGTCCTCGTTTCTTTAAGAAAGTCTTTACCGGCATCATTACCCAGGGGGTATACGGCGGCAAAAAGATCGATGACTATTTCAAGACGACGGCCGGTTTCTGGGGCGGCACTTATGTACGCGGTGCCGTCTTGACTTTGGCCTCCGGCGCCTATGAAGCGGGGAAGGAATGGGAAGAAGGAGAAGCGGCCGTTGCCAAGAGGAAGCTGGAATCATTAGCCAAGCGCTTCAAGAAGTCCCTGGCGCGACAAGAGGATGTCCGGCCGAGCGCGTTTAGAGTATTCATGTTCCGCCTAACCAGGACATCCCATAAATATGGCACTGAGGATAATAGGGATTATGAACATTTCCGTCAGCAAGGCTGGCTGGATTCTTCTTATTATTACCCCGTGGATTTGGGGCCGATTAAGAGCTTGATCGGGGGATTGGCGGATTTTTGGGCGAGGAAGCTCATATTCAAGCGGTAGTTGACAACTTGTTAATTATATTGTAAATTAGGGTGTTATTTTCACAACAAAAAAAGGAGGGAAACATGAATGATACCGCATCCAGGAAGAGGCAAAACTTTAATCGAGAATTTGATTATTGCCTGCTTGGAAATTTCGAAAAGAAACAGATCAAAAAAATTACCCTGTATTACCGCAGCCCGGAAGAAAGGTTCCGCCGCCGCGATCTGCTGGGAAAGATCGGATTCAAATCCCTGTATTGGCAGGAAAAAGAGATTGACGTCGAAGGGGAGAATATCCAGCTCGAAATCGAGGACAACTTCGTCCACATTTTCTTCAATAACCGGCAAATCTTCGACTCTTTGACGGATTATGATTGCCGTACGATTACCAAGGTACGCAATCTCTCAAGAGTGTCTACCCCTAACCCCTATGAATTCCGGGTACCAATCCATAATTTACGGAGCATTGAGTGGGAATAAAGACCTTGGGCCTTCTTGAATAGAGGGCCTTTTTTATATCTTTAATCTAAATGGTATAATCATTACATATGTTCAAGAACGCTTTAGAAAAAGTCGGCATCATCAGCAAGAAGGAGCAGTCAAGTCTTGAGGATGAATTGATAGCCGAAAGCCAAGGTATCATTGCCGCGAGGGAAAAATACAGGAAAAAGCAAAGAGGCGAGAATCCGAGCCAGGATTCTTTGCGTCGGGCGAGGATCAATCTTTTGGTCAATGGCAAGGATGATAAATTTTCCGGGCTCGGAGGTGAAAGGGATGATTATGAAAAAGGACAACGGATTTTCTCATATTTATTGGATTACAACGACAAATTTACCAGTGAAGACATCTCACTCTTGTTAGGAACGGAATTCCGGCCTTATATCTTGGAGTTTTTATCCCTGAATCCCTGGAAGCATCAGGATTATACGGAAGAAGTGCTTTTGCCTCTGCTTGATCACCTGAATCAGAAAGGTGAAACCGAAGCCATTACTAACATGCTACACATCGCTCTGGATGATAAGCAGAAAGGCAGTTATGCGCTATTTCGGAAAATGATCGATTATGGCCAGGCCTTCATGGTCAGGCAGAATCTTAATATCTTCGAAGATTCCATATCTCCCAAGGATCTGTCGGAAATAGCCTATCATGATGGGCCGTCATATCCTTTCCATGCCGGCGACCTCTTCCAGGCGATAGAGCGGACGCCCTGGAGCCAAGAAGACAAGCTGGAAGCAGAGGAGCGTGTTTCCGACGGGCAGTTCGTCATTTGGGAAGACCTGGAATACGCTGGTGATAAGCTGGCTGATAAGTGGAAAAAAGCGGCTTTAAAGATGCCGCGTAATGAGTACGGGGATGACTTTGAGCCGTCATTGATGAAAATGGTGAGGGAGAACGGATTTTCCCTTACTAACCAATATCGATCCGCCCTTTCCGGGATCAGTGCCAAGGGGATGGAGGAGCTAATGGCTGAGGCTGAAATTCGTAACCAAGAACATCTTCTTATTAGTCTTGCTAACGATGAATTACCCAAACAGTTCATAAGCGGATACCTTTGGAAACTCATAGCTAAAGGAGAAAGGCAAGTATTATCCGAAATGAGCGAAAAATATCTTTTTCAAGATGTTGCTGATAAGCAGCTTTTTTTGGCAGCCAGGCAGCTTGGCTGCATTTTAGATTTAGATAAGCTCTGTGCGCCTGTCGATGAAGAGATGATGACGCTGTTAGAAGGAGACCGCGCTTTGCCGGAATACCAATTATTCCGTAACGCCACAAAGATCGAGGTGGCGGAAGGAAAATGGGCTGAATACGCGAAGAAGGTAAAGGCGGCGACCGAACTGTTCAACTGGTCGGAAAAAGACGCATATACTGCCTTGATCGAGGAGGTGGTGAAGACGCAGACCCTGGATGAATTCTTGGAGACGATCCAAGAAAAGAAAGAGATTGTGAAAAATATACCGGAAGAAGCCCTAATGTCTTATGGTTGGGATATCCTCGGCAATACCAAAGAGGATCTGAGCAAGCTCGTCGTTGAGGTTGAAAGGTTTGTTTCGTGCTTGCCTGGCATGGCTAATTTTGGACGCATGGTCGGCGAGGACATGGTTGGCCTTAAGGATGAGGAGAAAGAGCGGTTTTATACGAAGCTCCAAGCGGCGAAAGAATTGTTTGGTGGAGATCAGGATGCTCTTACCGGCTTTTTAAACGTTAATGTGAAGAAGGTTTCGTACAACCCAAATATATCGAAGATAATACGCCAATACGGCGATTTATATAAAGACGCTGATCCCCTGAAGCAGGAGATCTTAGAAAGCATAGTGCCCGGCATAGAGAGCTTGATGGCTCTTAAAGACAGCTTCCCGGACGATCACGATTTTGAAGTTAATATCAGCGATTTTATTAATCGGACATCAGGTTGGGCCGATAAGAAATCCCTTGAGAGAGCCTGCAAGTTTGCTGGTAATTTCGGTTACATGGCACGATGCCAGGAGCTCTACCGAGCCTTTGATCTTTTGGATAATAGGCCGGAGCCGGATGGCAAAATGCTTGCCGCCTTCCGTTCTCGCTTCGGTCTGCCGCCGGTTCAGGGAGAGAGTTGGGATGAATTGCTCGTCAGGGCGAAAGCAGTCTTTGGGCGCTCGGATTTAATGCAGAAGAACGTACAGCCCTTAGAATTGCTGGGAAGCCGCTATGGCAAGTGTCTCGCCGAAGGCTTGAGCGAAAAGGATCGGATCGCGGTAAAGATATTGGAAGGAGAGCTGAGAAGCGCGGATCCGGATTTCCGCCAGATGCAACTCAGGGATGATTCGCCTTGGGCGGTAAAGCTTGCTTGGTATATCGAAGCCGCTGATGGCGGGTATCTTCCGGAAGAAGGGAAAGAAAAAGCTCTGAAGATGTTCGACGAAACGAAAACCAAGAATGAAGCTCTGTCTGGCATGCGCGAGTCTTGGAAGAATTCCTTGAGCGGCGAGCACCGCTTAGAAGACAAGCTCCATGTCTTATCCTCTTTGATTTACCATATTGGAGGCGCAGGCAATCTCAAACATGTGGAATCGATAGCGAACCTTGCCTATACGATGGAAAAATATTGTTGGAATAATGCTTACACTGTTCCTCGGACCAAGGATGAGACTGAGGCTTTGCTTTTGGCGCAAGAAGAGCGCTTTGACCGCGAGAAGTGGAGCCAAGATGCCCGCTCGAACTTTTATAACCTATCTGCCGATATCATCCAGGCGGCGCCCAGTCTCTTTTCTGCTTTCCAGCCGGTCTTCGATCGTTTAGATCCGAGGATGATGAAGGATTTTGCCAAAGATATCTTTCCGCTTTACCAGGCTTGGCTCGTTTCTCTGCAGAAGAGCCGGGATGATAATAGTGAGACTTCTTATGATGCAAAGGACTTGATCGCTTTGCGGGACAGCCTCTATGGCTTAGGGGCGAGGATGGAGTTATATCCTGAAGACAAGGGTGAAACTCTGGCGGAAGCCAAGCAAGAGATGCTGTCAGAAGTGAAGGGACGGTTCAAGGAGCGCTTCGGACTGGCTGATATCCCTGATAACATCGATAAGAAAAGTATCCGTTCAATCAGCAATTGTGTCCGCTATCTCGGGAATATAAGCAAGCACGGGGAAAAGAATGATTCTCTCATATCCTTGTATCTGTCCCTGAAGCTGAAGGGAAAATGGGAGGATTTCCGAGCGGGCTCAATTACCGATCTCAGCCCATATCTCACGCCTCAGAGGATTTCCATCCTCGAGGCGGCAATGAAAGGAAAAAGGGAAAATAATATTGCTCCCGAGCTTATAGGATTGGCGGAGGAGGAGGCCATGGCTTTCCAAAAGAGCCTGCAGGCCGAAACTATTTCGACCATGGTCGGTACGGTGCAGACGATCGACTTGCGCCTGGAGAATCTCAAGCGCAATATTTCTGATTTGGCGGATCCGGACGCTTTTCCTGATGTCCGTGACCGGGCATTGATCGAGATGAGCGAAAAGGCAGGAAGCAGGGGCCTAAACTCTCTTCTCGCAAAGATATATGGTGCCACGAAAGGTAAAGAAATTTCCTTTAATGAGGAAGAAATGAAGATGAAGGAACAGCTTGCCGAAGGGTTAGGCATCAAGGAGTGGAACGGCGAGGCGGTAAAGTCCGTACAGGACAGATTGCAGCCGATCAGCCTTATCAGGTCCTTATTAGACAAGTTTGAAACGGAGAAAACGGATGAAAAGATCGGCGAATTGCAATCCAGTCTCATTCCAGGTGAAGATATCGCCAGTATTTTTAACCGTCTCGATGAAGAATTCCGACCGTCATCCGGAGCCTATGCTTTGTTTAAAGATCTTGAGTACTTGGAGAACTTGACTGAGAAATCCGCAGACAAGCTCTCATCGGACGAGAAGGATAAAGTCGAGTCATATTTGGGAGCGATCAGGGGGAAGATGATAGTGCTTGAGGGTATAATGAGCAAAGTGAAGGAGGCTTTTATCAAACTGGGCGATGTCGCTAAGAAGGGCGGCAATGAACTCATAAATAATCGGGTGAAGGGAATTTCCGAGATCATGCAGAGTGCGGAGTCGTCTCTTATCCAGACGACCATGACTTGCGACCTGGACCTTATTATTGAGAATATGCGCCAATGTCTTGGCTGCTTAAGGAAAGAGCAGAATAATGATACCAATCTTTCATTCGGGGATTATAACAAATTCTTTATCATGAGCAGGCAGGGGAAAGATGAGGGTAGCGTTTCTGACCAGATAGCATATTTCTTTCCCGTGAAATATGAGAATGGGAAAAAGGAAATGGATATGATCTTGGATCGGATATATGGGAGCAAGAGCTCGGATCTCCTCCTTTCTCACTGTTTGGCTGCCCATAAGAAGATGAAGGGCCTCAAAGAGTCTTTCAAGGGAGCCGGGATAAGCCTGGTGGTGTCGGATGCGGCCCTCCAAAGCAGCGGCATTTCTGCCGAGCAATTTGTCGCTCGCCTTAAAGAAAAGGGGATCGATACCGCGATTACAACCGGGGAAAAGATGGGAGTTGATGTTCCGGCATCTCCCTTCGGTGACCATTACCTTGAATTTACTGATAAGGCGGCGCGTTTTGCCGGCCAGGCAGAATTTTCCGGCGTCAGAATTTCATATTGATTTTGTGAATTTTAGGATGTATACAAAAGACCGCCTGTCGGCGGTCTTTTTACATTCTCTTATTGCTTGGCTTTGAGGATGTCGCGTATTTCCACGAGCAGCTTCTCTTCGGCAGTGGGTTCAGGCGGCGGAACCGGCTGTTCCTCTTCCTTCTTGTGGAAGCGGTTGCGGACGCGTAGGAGGATGCGGATCATTAAAAAGATGGAGGCGGCGATGATGACGAAATCAACGATGTTTTGGATAAATATACCGGTATTCATCGTCAAAGCCTGTACTCCTTCGCTCGCTGGGCGTAATGTTATCTTCCAGCTCGTGAAATCGAAACCGCCGAGCAGCAGGCCGATCAGCGGCATGATGATGTCCGCTACCAAGGAAGAAACGATTTTTCCGAAAGCACCGCCGATGATTACGGCTGTCGCCAGGTCAACGACGTTGCCTTTCAGGGCGAATTGTTGGAACTCCTTTAATATTTTCATATGATTATTTAGATCTTCATATATTATATCACGCTCGAGCTGCGATCGGAAAGCTCTTTGACCTTTGACGGTTTAGATAAAAAATGCTATACTGACCTGACTAAATACATCGTACTTAAACAAATCGCCATGATCAATTCCTTGAGGCCGGTAGAAATTTATTTCCTAGCCTCGCTCGCAAGACGGTCCCCAATAAATTTGGACCACGCGGTCGCTTTGGTACTATTCCACCTTTATAATCTTGGCTATGTAAAGGTAGCCAGGATTGAAGGAAGCCTGACCGCACCCCTTGACTGCGACCATCTGTTGCCGCAGTTAAGGAATTATGAGTTTCTTTGCCTGAAAGCAGTGGCAAGCTTCTGTTCCGACAGCATGATTAAAGCCGTCGAAGAATTCGATTTCCGCTTTGCGCTGGCAAAAATGGGTTATTTGCGCCAGACGAACAGCGGGATATTCTCTCCTAATCCCCCCGCATATTTTCTCACACCTCTAGGATCTAAGATCATGGAGCAATATCGCATCGTTGATCCAGCCGCTATCTTCCGAGTGCCGACCGTTATCCGTCGGTACGTCGAGATCGCATCGCGGGTTACGAATGCCAAGACACTGTCTTATGCGCCTTTAAAAGTACAACATGCCGGGAGTTAGTTTTTAATGCCCCCTCGAGAATCATTTCTCGGGGGTTTTTATTTTCAAATATCCTTGGTGGCTGGTATAATGGCAAGGTAAACGCTAAATATTTTTATGGCATTGAAAAAGTTTCCTCCGGCTCCGCGTCTCAAAAAATTATTAGGTCCGAGTTTTATAATCTTGGCGCTCGGGCTCGGCTCCGGGGAAATCATCCTCTGGCCATATCTAGTATCCAACTATGGGCTTGGCGTCGCCTGGGGGGCGGTTTTGGGAATAAGCTTCCAGTTCTTCATCAATATGGAAATCGAGCGCTATGCCCTGGTAAAAGGGGAAAGCGTCTTTGTGGGTATCGGCCGCTTCTTGCCGGTCGCCACCTACTGGTTTATCATCTCCACTTTTATCGGCTTTGGTTTGCCGGGAATTGCCGCCGCTTCCGCTCAGGTATTGGCCGGGGTTTTCGGGCTGGAAGATTTCAAGCTCTTAGCTATCGGCCTCCTTCTTCTTATCGGGTTCATCCTCACTTTCGGACGAGTCATCTATAGCTTGATGGAAAGGATTACGAAGATCATCATTTTCATCGGGGTCCCGGCAATCTTCTTTCTGGCCGTCTTTCTGTCTTCGCCCGATAGCTGGCAGGCGCTGGCTTGGGGAATGGTTGGAAGAGGAGAGGGGTATTGGTTCTTCGCGCCCGGGGTGGCGATAGCCACCTTCCTCGGTGCTTTCGCCTATTCGGGAGCCGGTGGGAATCTAAACCTTACCCAATCTATCTATGTGAAAGAGAAGGGCTATGGCATGGGTTTGTATTCACAGAAAATTACCGGCCTCTTCGCTCAGAAAAATGTCAGGGAGGGAGTGAAGCTGGAAGGGGAAAGCTTCAAGCCTGATAAGGGGAATATCCGCGCCTTCCAGTCTTGGTGGAAGCTGGTAAACCGCGAGCACTTCTTGATCTTTTGGCTGATCGGCTCGGTCTCAATGCTGATGCTCATGTTCTTGGCCTATAACACCGCCTTCGGTTTGAGTGGCAATGAGCAGGGAATCAGTTTCGTCCTTGCGGAAGGGGGGAGAGTAGGGGCGGCCCTGACGCCGCTAGCGGGTCTGGCTTTCCTGGCTGTCTTAGGGGTTATGCTTTTCCAGACTCAGCTGGGCATCATGGATTCCACGAGTCGTATCATGGGGGAAAATGCGGCGATAATCCGGTTAAGGAAAGTGGGCGGTAAAAAAATCGCCTTGTCCAAGTACTATTACGCTTTCGTCTGGTTACAGATTGCCTTTGGTGTAAGCCTGTTTCTATTGGATTATTATGAGCCAAAGACCCTCATCGTCCTTGGAGCGGTAATCAATGCTTTTGCCATGTTAGTCCACATAGTGCTGGTTACCGTTCTTAACCAAGGCCTGGAAAAGCCGTTTCGTCCCAAAATCTGGCGCCTGGCGGTAATAGGGGTTATTATCGCTTTCTTCGCGGTTTTTTGCACGGTCGTCCTCAAAGATCTGTGGGCCTGATTGTTACCTTAATGAAACTGATTCCGTTATATTTAGAAGATTATTTTAATTTAAAAATAAAACTATGAAAAAGGGACAGGTTATCCTGGCGTCTTTAGGCATCCTGGCAATCGCCGGCGTTGCCGTCGTGGCCATGGTGCTCGACAAGCGCTCGGACAGTGAGGATCGTTTTTCGGTGAGTGGTTCGGGCACCGTCTATGCCAAAGCGGATATCGCGAATATCAGTGTCGGTCTCAAGACCGAGGCTAAAAAGACCGCGGCCGAAGCCACCGCCGAGAGCACCCGTAAGATGGATGCCGTGATCAATGCTTTGAAAGCATTAGGGATCGAGGAAAAGGATATTAAGACTTCGAATTATTCCTTGCAGCCGATTTATGATTGGCTGGAAGGCAGAGGCCAAGTCTTGAGGGGTTATGAAGTAAATCAGAATGTTGATGTTAAAGTCCGTGACCTTGCCAAGATCGGCGATGTCATCGCCAAGACAACGGAGCAAGGGGCAAATCAAATCGGAGGCGTGAACTTCACGATTGACGACGAATTCGAGCTCAAGAACCAAGCTCGCGAGCTGGCTATCCAGAAAGCCAAGGAAAAGGCGAGCCTGATTGCCCAGCAAGCAGGAATGGAGCTGGGAGAAGTGAAGGGGGTGCTCGAGAGTTCGGATATGCCGGTTGTCAATCTCATGTACTCGAACGCGCGCAAGGAGATGGCGGCGGACACCGCGATGAACCAAGCTGCTCCCAATATCCAAGTGGGGCAGAATGAGATTCGGGCGGAAGTTACCCTGATCTACGACGTAAAATAAAGATATTAAAAAAGGAGCTCTCAAGCTCCTTTTTTGTATGCTTATTTTTCTCTTAGGAACTTTACGATTCCTGCTGCGATCTCTTTTAACTCCTCTTTGTTCTGGTCGAGGTGATCCGATTCGCTCATCGTAAACCCTTTAGTCTGGAAACCGCAGAAAGCCAACGTATATTTGAGCAATATTTTCAAAGCCGGGCTGCCGGTGACGAAATGGAAAAAGGCCGGGCTGCCGATGGTGGTGAAAGCAGCCGCTCTCTTTCCCTTGAGCAAGGGGCGAGGCAAGCCAAGGCGGTATTCGAACGCGAAACCGCTGGTGAATACGCGGTCGATAAAGCCTGTGAGGATGGCGGGAGGCGCCTGCCACCAAGTGGGATAAATAAAAAGCAGGGAGTCCGCTGCTTTGATCTTCTCTTGGAAATCGATAGTTTGCTGGTCGACCTGTCGGTTTCCGGCGCTATATAGTTCTTGTTCTTTCAATACCGGGTCATAACCGATCTGATAGAGATCGATAGTCTCGAAAGAGGCACCGGCTTCTCGCAGGCGGTCTTCCACCTGTTGCAAGAGGTATCCGGAGTGGCTGTTGCGTCTCGGATTGGCGTAGATGATCAGGTTCTTTGGCATATCAATCGTCACCGTGCTTCGTCTTTTTCTGACGGCGATTCTTATGGGTGTAACCCCAATCAGCCATGTCGGTGAGCAGAGTCTTGAGCGTTTCACCGTAGGGGGTGGCCCAGTACTCGACTTTGGGAGGAACCTGACGGTATACCTCTCGATGGATTAGCCCGTTCTGTTCGAGCGAGCGAAGTTCGTTCGCCAGCATCTTTTGAGAGATGGACTTCAGGCTTTTCTGCAATTCGTTGAAGCGCATCTTTTTTTCTAACAGGTGCCAGAGAATAAGGATTTTCCATTTGCCGCCGATTGCTGCCAAGGTCGCCTGGACGGCGCCGTGGCATTTGAATTTATTCATTTTTTCCATATATCTGGATAGTTACCTTAATTACTGTATTATACATCAAAGAGCATACTTGCGTCAATAACTGTATAGTGCTATAATATACGGGCTTAATATTTTAAAGGAACCCTTATGAAACGACCGCTTAGAGCGATCATCATGGGATTGGGACTCGCCTTCGTTTTCGGTGCTCGCCCTACCGGGCGCGGGAGCCGAGATGGAGACGATGATGAAGGCGCTTTGCCAGCTTCGCTGCTGAATGGCGCCGCTATGCCGGCGGACGGGGATAATTTTGTCGATGTGAGCAGATCCCTTTTCCGCTGGCCTGGCAAGAATGTCACCAGGGGCGGGCGTCTTACCCTTGCACGCGGGCGGATTGTGTCGGGTAAATTAGTAGTGGATAGCATTGGGATAGGGATTTTGAGCGAGGCGCAGCGTTAACGCAGAGCGCCTTTTTTGATATATCAAAATGGATCGAACCCGGCCTGGGGTGTCGATCCCCGACTAATTAGCTAATTAACATATTTAACGCCGAGTCTTCGACAAGGCCGGCCAAAAATCTATGAAAACGCTAAACAGTATCGCTTTAGTGCTGCTAGTGATCGGCGGCCTCAATTGGGGTCTTGTCGGTCTGTTCAGTTTCGACCTGGTCGCCGCCATATTCGGCGGGATGACCATCGCTACCCGCATCATCTATGTCCTAGTGGGACTTAGTGCCATTCTCGTCGCGGCGGATGCTCCGCGCTCCAATCGCGTTTGATCGCACTTAAAAAGCGCGTCAGTACAAATAGGGGGCAGAAGCGGCTTTGGCCGCTTCTTTCTTTTATGAGGGCTGGCCTTTTTCTCGATTATTTGCTATCGTATGGGCAATTACTTGTAAAAGCGATTTTTTTATTATGCCAGAAGAAGTTATCCTCCGTTTCGACGATGTCACTTTCGAATATCTTCCCAAGAAGCCTGTGCTCAAAGAGGCTAATTTCAGCGTACGCCGGGGAGCAAAAATTACTCTCATGGGCCAGAATGGCGCCGGTAAGAGCACGATCTTTTCTTTGATCAAGGGAGAGTTCCGGCCGAAAAGCGGCAAGGTTTCCTTAACGGATAATCCAACGATCGGAGCCGCGCGTCAGACGATGGCTCGAGAACATTTGGCTCTGACCATGGAAGACTATTTTGCGACCGCTTTCCACGAACGGCCGGCTAATCTTAGGAGCCGTATCAGCAAGGTGATGGAAGCAGTGAACCTCCAGGCTCCTTTCGAGCGGATCGTAGGCGATCTCTCGGGAGGGCAGCAGGCGCGATTGCTCTTGGCTTTTGCCTTGATCCAGGATCCGGACATCTTGCTCCTTGATGAGCCGACGAATAATCTGGATAAGGAAGGTATCGATCATTTGCTTACCTTCCTCATCATGTATGAGAAGACAGTGCTCGTCATTTCCCACGACGCCGATTTCCTGAATTGCTTTACCGAAGGAGTTATCTATCTGGATGTCTTCACCCATCAGACGGAGATGTATGTCGGCGATTATTATTCCGTCGTGGAAGAGATTGGCCGGCGCATCGAACGTGAGATCAAGAAGAATGCCCAGTTGGAAAAGAAGATCATCGATCGCAAGGAGAAGGTGAACTTCTTCGCCCATAAAGGAGGCAAGATGCGCAAGCTCGCCCAGAAGATGAGAGAGGAAACGGAAGATTTGGAAGAGAATATGGTAGATGTCCGCCGGGAGGATAAGACGATTAGGGATTTTGTAATTCCGGTCCAGGAAGATTTGAGCGGTGAGATTGTCCGCCTCGATAAGGTGCGGGTGATTTTAAACCATGAACCCATTTTCTGTAGTGTCGGCAAGGCCTTAACCCGCCGTACCCGGCTCTTGGTCACCGGCCCGAATGGTATCGGCAAGAGCACTCTGCTCCGGGCTCTCGTTTCCGGGACGCAAGAAGGATTGAGCATTTCTCCGAAAGTGAAGGTGGGTTATTATAGCCAGGATTTCTCAAATTTGCCTTTTGACCAGACGGCGTATAAAGTTCTGGCCGCGGATTTCATGGAAGGCTCGGGTGAGCAGGAACTGCGCTCATTGGCCGCCGGTTTTTTGCTCACCGGAGAAGTGTTGGCTTTACCGGTTGCCGCTTTGTCCGAGGGACAGAAAGGCTTGCTTGCCTTCGCCCGCTTGGCCATGATGAAGCCGGGGTTACTCATCCTGGATGAGCCGACCAACCACATTAACTTCCGCCATCTGCCGGTTATCGCCCAAGCGATCAATTCATATGAAGGCGCGGTCATTATGGTGAGCCATATGCCGGAATTCGTAAATCAGATCCGGATAGACGAAGAGCTGGATCTCAGCAAATTAGCTTAGTAAAATATATTTCAGATAGAAGAAAAGACTTGCCCATGGGCAAGTCTTTTTTAGAGAAGGACCTTCAGGCTTTTGTTAGCCAAGAAGGCGGCGATAGCAATGATCAGGCCATAGAGGAGCCCGAACGCTGCGATCCCGGCGATGAGGCCGGTGAGGACTGAGATATGAACGGCAGTCCAATCGCCGAAGAAATATCCGCAAAGAACGGTAAATAACAAGGCGACGCTTAAAACAATCATGATAGATGTTAGGAAGTAAGCGGCGGTCGTTAGTACAAGCGCCTCCAAGAATAACACCTGGAGGTTAGCTTCGCTAGAAGCGTGCTTCATCGACCATAGGAGCAGCCCGATAAAAACAGGCGCCATGGCAAGGTCCCATAGGCGAGAATAGGAAAAGGGCAAATGGAGATACTCCGGTGCCCCAAATGAGAAGAACGAATGGCGGTACAACCGTACCGCAGTGATATCCGGGATCGTTATCGATCCGGATGATTCCAGCAGCAGGAGTCCTGCAAATATCAGGACAAGCCCGCCGGCGATGGCCAGGAAGAGCTTGTTTTTTAGAAGCTTCTTCATGGCGGATAGGTTTTTATGTTTCTGATACTATATTATAGTATACTCTCTAATTTCTGTAAATCGCGGCAGTTTTGCATTCTTCTGGGGAAATATAGCGGCGCCTTGACAGTCCACCTTCCAGAAACTAAGATTTAGGTATAATCGCAACTTAACAATTCACCAAAAATCTACAGGATGAATCAGACTAGAACAAAGCAGCGTACAGCAGTTCCCTCGGCCGCCGTATCGTTTATGGAAGCAAAAGCGAGAGAGGGGAAAAATGTTATCATCGTGGACACGAACGTCCTCATCCAGGCACCTGACCGGGCGATACAAGACCTACAGAAAGGAGGCAATATCGTAGTTATCCCTTGGCAGGTAATCCAAGAATTGGATGGCTTAAAATCTTCCAAAGAAATAGGAAGGGAGGCGCAAGGCGCCATTAAGAAAATACATGAAAGGTTGCTCAGAGGAGACGGAGGACTCGTCATCGAGCGCAAAGCCGTTTTCGATCGCAACCTGGATAAGAATAAAGCGGACCATAAGGTCCTGGCCTGCGTGAACCATATTGTCGGCAGCCATAAGCGTCCCTCCAGCCCTTATTTCGGCTACGGGAAGATTAAATTGGTAACTAATGATTTCGGCATGCAGATCTGCGCTAATGAGCTCTGGTCAGCCAATGGCTTGATCGTTGATTTTTACAAGAATGATCAGACCAAATTGAAGAATGAAGATTTTGCCTTGCCGACCTTCAAGGCCAAGCAAAGCGAGATCCTCTTTGACGATGTCGGCAGCCGTTATGTGGAGTTGAAGAAAAAGGAAAAGATCCCTACCAACGGAGCGGTTTTGATCTATACCGATGCGGATGATTACGATAGGCCTGAATGCGCAGCTATCCGTAAAAGGGACCGGCTGATATTCCTGGAAAATCAATTTTCCGTTTCCGGCATTAAGCCGCGCGATAACGGCCATCCTAACTGGCAGCAGATCATCGCCATGCATTTCCTGCTTGACCCTGACGTGAAGTGCATCTTCCTCCAAGGAGGGGCTGGGACTGGCAAGACTCTTTTAGCTCTTGCAGCCGCCCTGTGCTTGAAACATCGCAAACAGTGCAGCCAAATCATCGTTTCTCGGCCGATGGTCGAACTCAATGATGAGGAGATGGGCTGGTTGCCCGGTGAGATCGCCAATAAGTTTTCTCCCTGGCTGCTTCCGATCTTCCAGAACCTCGCCTTGCTCATGAAAGAGAAGAAGGTATCGCCGGATACAACGAAGCCTAAGAAGAGGAAGAAAAAGGAAGATGATGAAGCGCCTAAACAGAGGATGCCGATTGCCACCGGAAGTGAGGGTGTAAAATTGTTAGAGGAAAAGGGAATATCGATACAGCCGTTGGCTTATATCAGAGGAACCTCTTTCCCCGACAGTAACATCATCATTGATGAAGCTCAGAACCTTACCCGGCACAAGATCAAGACGATCATTACCCGGGCCGGAGAAGGCACGAAAATCATCTTTACCGGTGACCTCGGGCAGATCGATAATCCGCGCTTAACCCGCGAATCCTCGGGTCTGGCACATGCAATTTCAAAAATGAAAGGCAACCGTATGGTGGGTATCGTGAATTTCGAGCAGACAATTCGTAGCGAACTCGTAGAGTTTGCAGATAAAGTTTTATGAAAGATAAAACGGTTTCTAAAAGGAACCGTTTTTTATTTCCCAAAAGGCCCTTTTTCTGCTAATATTGTATTACTCTGTCTTAATTTTATGATCGTATCCTCATTTATCGCCTATCTTCTCCTCGTGTCCTTGGGCTATCATTTTGCCTGGCGTTTGATCCTTTCTGCTTGGCCGTCCCTGGAGAAGCGGCGGAAGCGGCTGCTTATATTCATCATCGCTCCGACTTTGGTTTTCCTGGCGTCATTCTTCTGGATGAACTTTAGGGGAAGCGACCTGGCAGCCTATGTCTACGTCGCCAGCGGCTTGCTTTTCGGCTTACTTACGCAACTGATGATATTCGGGCTGATCTTTCGGGCGGGCGACTGGGCAAAGAAGTCTTTTTCCAGGGAGAAGGCAGGCTTGGGGACAAATACGGCCCGTTTGGCCGTCTTCATATCCTTAGCTTTTTTCCTTCTGGGTGTATACAATGCTTTTTTCCCCGGATTAAAGACGATCGAGCTGGAGGGTTGGCCGCCCGAATTGTCCGGAAAGACCTTTGTCCAGCTGTCCGATCTACATCTCGGGGCGGTCTACCGGCCTTATTGGTTAAAAGGTATCGTCTCCAAGGTGAATGATCTGGATCCTGATCTCGTTCTCATTTCCGGCGACCTGGCGGATGGCAGCGATAGGAAAGTGTCGGAATTTGCACCTGCTTTGGCAGACATAAAGGCACCGGCCATCTTTACGCCCGGTAACCATGACTATTACCTTCCTGAGGAGGAAATGATCAATCTGGCCAAAGAAGGAGACCTGATCCTTTTAAGAAATTCCGCTACGAGCGTGGCCGATATGGAAATCGTCGGCTTCGATTACCTTAGCCGGGCAGATAGCGGCATACGGCGCGATATTGCGAATCTCCAGGCTACGAGTTCGACGCGCATCGTTTTAAACCATGTGCCTGTAGATCAGGCGGAAGCGTCGGCGCTGGGGGCTAGGCTTATGCTTTCCGGACATACTCACCGGGGCCAGATATTCCCTTTATCGTTCCTGCTTAGAGTGATTTACGGCCCTTATTCCTATGGCCTCGAGCAGTATGAGGGGATGCAGACCTATACCAGTGCCGGGACGGGAACTTGGGGACCGTTGTTCCGCACTCTTCTTCCGGGGGAAATAATCTTGTTTCGTATAAAATAATAATATGAAAAAATCGGTGATCATATTCATGGCTGTCATCCTCTTAGCCTTGGTGGCTTGGGTGGGGGCGGATGCCTGGTTAAAGAAGAAGGGAACGACGAATGTCTTAGGACAGCCGGGGAAGAAAATATCCGTGGTATCCAGCCTGTATCCTTGGTATGATCTCGCGAGAGAAATAGGAGGAGACAAGGTGGAGGTGAAGCTCTTGTTGCCACCGGGGGTCGAGGCGCATTCTTTCGAGCCCACTCCCGGCGATATGATAACTACCGGCGAGGCGGATCTTTTCGTCTATACCGGCGATTATCTGGAGCCTTGGGCGGCAGATATCTTAAACAGTCTTGGCAAAGAAGCGCCGGCCAGCCGTGCTCTGGGAGAAGGCTTGGCCACGATTAAGGAGAATAATCCACAGCCCGGAGAGTCCGGTTTGGATCCGCATATTTGGCTGGATCCTTCTATCATGTCCGAAGCAGCCGGCCGGATGGCTAATGCTTTAGGAGAAGTGGATTCGGCGAATCGCGCCTATTATAATAATCGCTGGGAAGATTACCGCTCTCGTTTGGATCGCTTGGACCAGGACTTCCGGGCGGGTTTGTCCCGCTGCCGGACCAAGACTTTCGTCTATTCCGGGCATTATGCTTTCGGTTACCTGGCAGCGAAGTATGGCTTGGACTATCAAGCGGCCCAGGGCTTCTCTCCTGATTCCGAAAGCAGTCCGGTCCGGTTGGCGGAACTTAGCCGCTTATTGTCCTCTACCGGCTCAAAGTATGTCTTTTCCGAGGTGACCGATAGTCCCAAACTGGCGCAGGCCCTATCTAAAGATACGGGCGTCCAAGTTTTACAGCTTAATTCCGCCCACAGCCCCAGTCGGGACCAGATTGCCTCCGGCTTGACATATGAGAGTATTATGAGGCAGAATCTTGAAGAATTAAGAATCGGATTACAATGTCGATAATCAAGGCAGACAATCTCACGGTTTCCTATTCTGAACGCCCGGCCGTTTCGGGCGTGTCTTTTGCCGTGGAGGAAGGAGATTATATCGGCCTTGCCGGCCCTAATGGCGCCGGAAAGACTAGCTTAGTGAAGGCGCTTCTTGGCTTAGCCCCCTTAGCCCGCGGTGGCGTGGAGCTATTCGGACAAAAGCTTGAGAATTTTACCCAGTGGGACAAGGTTGCTTATCTTCCCCAAGAAAGGCAGCATAACCCGCTATTTCCGGCGAGCGTGTTGGAAGTGGTGGAAAGCGGCCTGGCTTCCCGGAAAGAAGCCCGAGCCAAGTCTAAGCCATTACTGACCGAATTGGATCTGGAGGGGCAAGGAGAAAAACTCTTTTCCCATTTATCGGGCGGACAGCAGCAGCGGGTGCTTTTGGCTCGAGCCTTAATCAGGGAGCCGAAGCTATTGATCCTGGACGAACCCACAACCGCCTTGGATCCGGTGGTACGGGAGAAATTCTTTGCTTTATTGGCGAAGGCGAATTTGGAAAAGAAGATGGCGATACTCATGGTTACCCATGATACCGCAGATATCGGACGCTATGCCCGCTCGCTTTTATACTTAGATGAGAAACTTATTTTTTTCGGACTGTTTTCCGATTTCTGCCATTCCGCGGAGATGAAAGATTATTTCGGCGATTTCAGCCAGCATCTAATCTGCCATCAGCACGGCCATTGATATGAATATCCTGGATTTCTTCCAATACGGTTTCCTTGTTCGGGCGCTCATTGCGGGATCGCTAACCGCGATCTTGGCCGGGGTTCTTGGCGTCTTTTTGGTGCTGCGGAAACTCTCGCTTATCGGCGACGGATTGGCGCATGTGAGTTTTGGAGCGGTAGCCCTGGGTTTGCTTCTCGGCGTGTATCCTTTTTACATTTCCGTCCCTTTGACGGTTGTTGCCGCCTTTTTCGTGCTCAAGGCCGGGAAGTCCAAACTATATGGCGATGCCGCCATCGGGATCGTGTCTGCCGCGGGCGTAGCCGGCGGCGTGGTGGTGGCAAGCTTGGCGGGTGGCTTTAACGTGGATCTGTTCAGCTATCTATTCGGCAGCCTTCTGGCTGTTTCCTCGCTGGAGTTATATTTCCTGGCTGCTTTAACCCTCCTGGCTTTGGCTTTCATCATTTTCGCCTATCGTCCTCTTTTCGTCTTGGCGTTCGATGAAGTTTCCGCTCGGGCGATGGGAGTGAAGGCGGATCGGTATAATAATGCTTTGCTTTTGCTCACCGCCCTCACGGTGGCGGTGGCCATAAAGGCGGTAGGGGTGATGCTGGTGTCCGCACTGCTCATCCTGCCGGCAGCCGCTTCTTTACAAGGAGCTAAGAATTTTAAAGGAGCATTGATCGGCGCCGGCGCTTTTGCCTGGTTGTCCGTCCTTATCGGCCTTGCCGCTTCAGTTACCTTCAACCTGCCTGCTGGCGCCAGTATCGTCTTTGCGGGGTTTGTCCTGTATATCGGGGCATATCTTATCGCCAAGGCGTAGTAATCTGAGGTGATGTTCTAGGAAAAAGAAGCCTTTGGGGCTTCTTTTTAGATGCTCTTTTTCCAGAGCAGGGGAGTGAGAACGAGGAGCAGGAGGCCGGAGCCGGACCAAGCGGCGCTGATGGACAAGCTTTCTGCTATCCAGCCGCCGCCGATGAGTCCGACGAAGGCGCCGGCATGCGCGCCCATCGATTCTAAGGACAGCATGGTTGCCCGATTGTGGCTGTCTACCCGGCGGTTTATCATCTCCTTCTTGAGCGGCGAGAATAAGCCTTGGCCGGATTCGTGGAGAAGGAAAAAGGTGAGGGCGGGCAGGAGGTTGCGGACGAGACCGCTTAGGAGCATGGCTATTCCGGCCAGTCCGAAGGCATACGAGAGAACCTGGCCGTCATGCCTTCCTTTACTAGCCGCCAAAGGGGCAAAACGGGCCCCTAAGGCGGTGGCAAGCGATATACCGACAAAGATGAGTCCTAAGGACCAAACAGGTAACTGGAAGCCGTTTTTGAAGCTAAGAGTCCACTGCATATTCAGGGACTGGACGCTTACCGCAAAAATCGCGCTCATCGCGGTTAAGCGCAGGAAAGAGGGGTTAGACCGGCCTTCCCGCCAGCTTTCTTTGGCGGTCGATATTAAGGGCTGGAGATTGAAAGATAGCTGTTTCCTGGCGAAGCCCGGTTCCGGCATGAGGCGCCAAGCGATGATGGCGGCACCGATCATTCCGATACCGGAGAGGAGCCAGGGTAAGCTGAGATCCAGGGAGCCGACCAAGGCTCCGGAAAGGCTGCCGACGATCACGCCGGCTTGCCTAGCCTTTTCTTCCTGACGAAAGAGATCTAAAGGACGGCCTCCTTCTCTTGCGAGCGCATCCACGGCCCAGGCTTCTGCCGCTCCCGATATGAGCGTCATGCCTAAGGCCCCGATTATTTCCGCCAAGATGAAACCCATCAGGCCAGCGCTTAGGAAATAGACAAGGAAGGATAAGCCTAGAATGAGACAGCCGACAGAAGTGGAGGCGCGCCGTCCAAAGCTATCTGCGAAAGCGCCGGTGGGGATTTCCAGGATGAAGGTAGCAATCATATATGCGGCGTTAATGGCGCTCATCGCGAAGATATCCAGACCATGCTCAAAAAGGAAGAGCTGGTAGGTGGTAGCAAAAAAGGCTGGAGCCAGCTTGATCATGAATGACAGGATTGTGAAAGAACGGATGGTTGGTGTTTTCATAGGGCGGTGGGTTTTAGATGATGAAATGGGTTATATAAAAAATCTCGACCCTGATTCCGTAGGGCCGAGACGCTATTTTCTCTGCTATCTGTCTATTCCGCCTTATCCAAGCGTAGACATATGGGGCAGCGGTCGGCTACGGAAGTGGGATACGGCAAAACAGCCGCGATCGATAGTGATCGGGCTGAGGTGCTTATCCATCTGTTGCCAACGGTTGTCCATATAGTTATTACGCTATAGTATACGAAACCAAAGGAATATTGTTACAATAAAAAAGCCTCCGGTTTTTATCGGAGGCGAGTAGTTCAAGCTAAATCCGGTTCGAGGAGAGCGTTGAGGTTGCTCTCGATCTCTCTTTTGGAATCCAAGAAGGTTTTGCAGTCTGCTCGGTCTTTGATCTTCCTGGATAGTTCTAACCAGAGAGATTGGAAGTCGTCGGCGATTGAAATATCCCCTTGCTTCTTAACTTTTCCGGACATTTTTTCCAAACCCATCAGGGCTTCCTGACAGCGGTCTTCATCCGGCTCTTGGCCTAGGAAGGTTTCAATCTTTGAGAACTCATCGCAAATAGTCCTGTAATCTAACGGTTTTTTCATGATACGACGATATTGGTTGATTTATTGTTACTTGATTTACCTTTTTAAAGTGCAATGCTATTTAAATACAAAATAATGCTTCTGTCAAACAAGGTCGAGGTCTTGACCTGAATATATATTTGAGCATCATTAAGTGCATAACTATGATCAAGCTAAGCATCGTCGCGGTTGGCGGCCTAAAAAACCAGGAATTTCGTGCTCTCGCTCTTGAATACGAAAAGCGCATCGCTCCTTTCGCGCGTTTGGAAGTGATAGAAGCGGCACCCGTTCCTTTCGGGAGAGGAGATAAGGAAAGAGCTAAAAAGCTTGAGAATGAAGCGATCGGGAAGGTTTTGCACAACTTTCCGAAGGACTCGATATACTTGTTAGCCGAGGGAGGGAAACAATATGATTCTCTCGGCTTTTCTTCTTTCCTCCAGCGGCATGACGGCGGGGAATTGGTCTTAGCCCTTGGCGGGGCGCTGGGATGGGACAAGGAATTCGCCAAGAGCTATCGCTTGCTGTCTTTATCCGCTCTCACTTTTCCGCATGAGTTGGCACGCGTCATCTTATTCGAGCAAATTTATCGCGGGTTATCTATCGCTGCCGGGAAGGAATACCATTACTGATATTCCTCTGGTATAATATGGGTATAGACTAAATCTATGCCTCATAAAATAAAGCTCTTGATCACGAAAGATCAGCTCCGCCTTACGTTGACGATGCTGGTCCTTGTTGTAATCGGAGGATTGCTTCTCTATGCCTGGTCGTTCAGGTCGAAGAAGTTGCCCGCCTTGCCGGAAGGCGATTTCGTGACATTAGCTGTGCCGACCGCCGGCGTCCTGACCGAGAAATCTATCGCTAGCTTGCCTGATGATCCCGAACTGCTTCTCCGGTCATCATCGGACGGGGAATCTTTCGCTTATATCGAGAAAGGCGGGGAGGGACGGCGCGTAGTACTTAATGGAGAACCGGGCCCGTATTACGACAGTATTACCTTTTTAGGCTTCTCTCCGGATGGGCGGAACTTGGCCTATACCGCCAAGGAAAATAATAAGGAGTTCGCCGTGGTAAACGGGGTGGAAGGGAAGCATTATGACTGGATATTCGAGCCCAGAGCTTTCAGCCCCGATAGCCGCTATTTCGTTTATAAAGCCAGGGATTCGCGGGGCGATATGATCGTGGTGAATGGCAAGGAAAGCCGTCCCTACCAGCGGATTTTCGGGTTAGAGCTTTCGGAAGAGAAAAACCGTCTCAGTTTCTTCGCCCGTGATGGGCGAGAGCTATGGCGAGGGACTGTCCGCTTGGATGAAGTTACCGAATAAACATATCCACCGTTATTTTATGAAGAGAACCCTTGCCCTTAAAAGATGGACATACCGGGAAGTGCTTAGCGCCCTTCTCTCGGGAGAAGATAAGGAGAGAGGCGTATTCCTGCTTCGGTTTTTCAAGACCGGACCAGGGCAGTATGGTGAAGGGGATCAATTTTTGGGCTTGGCGGTCCCATATGTGCGCGAGCTGGCCAAACGTTTTGAAAACGCAGACCCGCCGGTGATTACCCGGCTTCTGGAGAGCAAATATCATGAAGCCCGGCTGCTAGGCCTGTTGCTCATCGTCCGCCGTTATGAACGGGCGGAAACCGAGCAGGAGAAGAGGGAGACGGTTCGTTTCTATCTGGCTAATCGGAAGGGCATAAATAATTGGGATTTGGTCGATCTCTCGGTATATAAGGTGTGGGGAGATTATCTTCTCCACAATCCCAAGGAAAGAGAGAAGCTGTACCGTTACGCCGCTTCCAAAAATCTTTGGGAGCGCCGTATGGCCGTCGTGGCAACCATGGCTCTGATCAAGGAAGGACAGTATGCGGAAATCTTCCGCTTAGCCGAGATGCTTCTGCTAGAAAAGGAAGACCTCATGCATAAGGCGGTGGGGTGGATGCTGAGAGAAACAGGAAAGAAGGATGCACAGGCTTTGCGGTCTTTCTTGGATCGCTTCGCCGGACGCTTGCCTCGGACCGCTCTCAGGTACGCGATCGAACGTTTTCCCCAGGATGAGCGGCTGCGTTATCTTTCTAAATAAGATATTTAATAATTAACCATAATAATATGGCAGAAAACAATTCTCGCGGACGCTTGGTACTCATCGGCTTGGGACTGGTTCTCTTGGCCGGGATAATCGTGACCGCAATCCTGCGCGATCGCATCGTCTCGACTCAATATCGCCAAGTGACCGTTACCGGGCAGGGACGGGTCGCCTATGACCCGGATATCGCCATCGTTACTTTAGGGGTACAGATAGACAAGGCGGCCCAGCCGGACGCGGCCTTGGACCAGCTCAATGCCAAGGTCAATCGCATCATTAGCGCCGTTAAAGGCGAGGGCGTGGCGGATGAGGATATTAGCACCCAAAACTATAACCTCAACGCTCAGTATGATTATAAAGATAATATCTCTACCGTTTCCGGCTACAATGCCAATCAGCAGCTTTCAATTAAGGTGAGAGGTTATGACGAGAAGCCGGATAGGCTTAACCGGGTGATCGGGGCGGCTTCCAAGGCGGGCGCCAATCAGATCAATAATCTCGCCTTCGATTCCACTCGCATGAACGACCTCAAGCAGGAGGCGAGGATCAAGGCTTTGCAGGATGCACAGGAGAAAAGTGTCTCTTTGGCCTCGGCGGTGGGAGTCAGTATCAAGAATATCGCCGGCTGGTGGGAGAATGTCCAGCAACCCGTCCCTTATGCTTCTTACGGCATTGGAGGAGGTGACAAGGGAGCGGGCGGCGACATGTCCGCCCAGGTACCGAGCGGCAGCCATGAAGTAGTGATCGAAGTGGGAGTAAGCTATAATATCAAATAAGATAGGATGCAGAAAAAGCCTCCGAAAAAAAAGGAGGCTTTTTTGTTATCTCCGAGGATTGACAAATTCAAATTAAAGTGATGAAATGAGGGTGTTCTTTAACAATAAATAAAAATATCATGGAAAATATTGTGGACTTTGAAAAAGGATTACAACGACAGGTAAAGCGTAAGATGCGCGGTGAATTGCACGATGCGCTTTTCCTGGTGGTAATCATGGTGATGATCGTAGTGGCACTCGTCCTTATCCTTAATATTGAGTGGATAATAAAGATGGATTCGAAGGAGAGCGTGATGTTATCTTCCGTCATCCTTGCAGCCGGTTTCCTGCTCATCCCCGCCTGTTTCTATGTAGCGAGCCGCTTTTGGCCTCTAGACAAAGAAAAGGTGAAAGCCGAAATGGACAAGATGAGAGAAGACTTCCTTACCGAAAAGATAGAAGAGCTTGAAGGGAAGGAAGAAAGCGGCGGCTTGAGCCCGGAAGAAGAAGATGATCTGAGCTTCTATCAAGATTGCCTGGGAGCATTAAAAACAGGAAGCCCTAATAAAGATAATCCATTAGCAACCATTCATAAATACTCTAATCATGAGAAGTAATATCGATTATCTAGAAGAAGAGCTGCGGGAAAAAGCAGTGAAAGAAATCAGGGGGCGCGCTAAGCTGAAGTGGATGCCGATTCTCGCCATAATCCTGTGGATATTGTTAAACATATCGGAATACTATTGGTTTCCCGATCACCAGTCGGTCGCCAATATGATCGTTTCCATTATCCTTACTATCTTCGTAATCGCCTTTATGGAGCTTTGGCGCCATCGGCCGATTGGCGAGGAAAAAATAAAGGAAAGGATGGAGGAGATGAGGAAACATTTCCTTGAGCAAAAAGTAGAGGAGATCGACCAAGAGATCAAAAATAACAAAGACCTGATCGAAGACGTCCAAGACGATCTGGATGACTTGCATCTTGATCGGGATTTCATCGAATCGATGATGTCTAAATAAACCTAACCGGTTCCTAAAAAAGGGCCGGTTTTTTATAGTACTTGACAATAATGAATGAAAATGATACTTTATTTATCAGTATTCTTTAACAATCTGAACCAAAAATATCAGCCATGAAACAAGAAGATTACCTGCAGATGCTTTACTACATGAACAAGATGTTGTTCAAGTCGGTATTTATTCGATTTTTCACCAATTATTTCACTTTGATTCTGGCCTTGATAGTGCCAGCAGCAACCTTGATTATTTTCTTCTTTACTGATGCTTTTCCGTTAAGACAGATAACAATGATGGCCGAAGCGTGGCTTCTCGCTATTTATATCATTCTTACGATTTTCATCTTGAATTCTAAGAAGTATATATCGTCAGTATTGAAGAGACGCTCCGGCCGTTTAAAGACAAAATCTCAGGCTCTGAGAAAGAGGATGTCCAATTGCAGAACGCCTAAACAGGTGTATGGAATCTGTAAGAGGATACGAAAGTGCGAGCTCGAGCTTTCGCTTATACAAATGAGTGAAACCGATTACACCCCAATGCACTGGCCGGGAAGCTATCTTCGGATTTCTCTTACCGATAATGAGAATATAATAGAGATAGCGCAAAGGCTCCAGAAGATCGCACCGCGGAAAAAACTGTTGCGTCGAATCATCAAGACCATCTTTTCACTTCTTCCTACCTTGGTGATTGTTGTTTTCGTTAATAACTTCATTGATATAGGCATCGAACCATTTATAATAGTGGTCGGTGTCGCTGTCGCCATGGAATGGAGCAAAGGAAATAATACTACTCCCGCCGCCCCCTATCTGGAAACATATTGGATTACAAAATGCTGTAAGGAAGCAGCGGAACAAACTTATGCTTGGATGAAAATGCCAGTCTTGGGAGGCAGGATAGGAGAAAATTTGCCTTCGTGGACTTTTGCAGAACAAGTATATAAATCCGAATCGACTAGGGCGGAAGAAAAAATGCAAGCCTTGTTACAATGCATGGTGTGGTTTGGTCCAGGCCATACAGAGTATCTTGCATAATCATGAGAAATATAATTATCCATCAGGTATTGCAAAGGCAATATCAGAGATCGGCGTCAACAAGCCGGTCTTTTTTTTGTTAAAGTTGAATAAAGGGAGAGTTTTTCTCCTATTGACAATATTTAATAACTGTGATATAGTAACTAGAATTTCTTTAACAATAAAATAGGATGACATGAAAACAAATCAGAATGAGAATGAAGAGCTTAGAGCAAAGTGCTCTCAAGAAATAAAAAATCAGAGGGCCAAATTTTGGCTCATACCAACAATCGTCGGTGGCATAATAGCGGTAGCGGCAACAGTCGGTTTCTATTTTTCCATAGTATATATGTTTGTGAACTACTCTCCGGAAAAAGCGATGAATGATTCTGGTGGACTTTTTGAGGGAGAGAATCTTATTCTTACATCTATATTTATATTGCTTTGTATCTCCACTTTTCTGACGGGTATCTTTTATTTGCTGGCGCTACGACCACCAAGTAATAATGATATAGAAGCCAGGTTGAGAAAAAGCAAATAAATTAACACTCATCCGCTTCCTATTTTAGAAAAATAGGAACAATTTATAAACTGGTTTTTTAAGAGAAGCCAGTTTTTTATTTTTGTCAAATTTCTAAAATGAGAAATACCCTTGTATTTATTGGCAGGATTTATTCTCTGTGCTATAATAAGCATATAAACAGGGGATAATTATTTTACACAGCGATTTAAGTTAATAAAGATGGCGCTAAAATGATATTTCCGTTTCCTTATAAAAATATTTATATTAGTAAATATTCTTTAATTCGGCTCGATCGTTACGCCGGCTTGCCCCATGCTCGCCGTCTCGTGATGAAGGCCCTACGCAAAGCGTATGTCAAAAGTGACTAAGGCGCAGTTTGTCGCCAACATGGCTGAAGCCACCGGCTTAAGCAAGAAAGACGTTAATGGTTTCTTTGAAACTATGTCTGCTTTCGTTTACAAGGAAGTGAAGAAGAGCGGTGAATGCCTCGTTCCTGGCTTCGGTAAATTGGTGAAGGCTAAGAGGAAAGCTCGCGAAGGTCGCAACCCTGCAACCGGCGAAACCATCAAGATCCCGGCTAAGACCGTGGTCAAGTTCCGCTTGGCAAAGGCCGTTAAGGACGCCGTCTTATAATTTGAATTAGGACAAATCCTCATAAAGAAAAAAGCGCCTTCGGAATCAGGCGCTTTTTTTGTTCTCAAGAAGGGGATTATGGTTTTGGATAGATAAGATATTGGCCCAGGCCTTTCTCGTTGAATTTATTGCTAAGTTTGGTATTTCGCCGGAAATAGGTGACCAGACTCCCAAATTCAATCTGATATCGGTTTCCCGATACCTTGAATTTGAGACCGGCCTCCGCCTTGAGGGCCCGTCGGATCGTCTTGTCTTTCACGCCGCCAATCTTGGCGGATTCCGAAACGGAGAGCCAGATGGGATGTTTGGGCGGATTTGTCTTTATCATTTCTAGCATGGATTTATATCGTTTTTATGTTTAATCTTTTAAGTCTATGCAATCTTGGACTTAAAAAGCTACTCGGGATGAATTATACCAGATTTAATTAAATAAGTCAAGAGATAATGTTTGTTACCTAATGCCTCTAATACCGTTATTTTATGGATAAAATATCTTGCTTTTTCTTGCATTTTTGACCGTTCATGGTAGAATATCAAAGTAATAATTCGAAGCCGATCAGAGGGATTCTTCCCTTATTTTTTGATTACGAATTCATGGCCCAGAACCCGGTAAAAAAATTCAAGGATAGGCAGCTCCTTTCGCAGCTCAAAAGCCGAGATAAGGAAGCGTTTATTAAGGTATATGACGATTACGTAGGAGACGTATATCGTTTTGTGTATTTCAAAGTAGGGAAGGAAGAAGAGGCTAGGGACCTTACTTCCATGGTCTTCCTCAAGGCTTGGAATTTCATTCAGACGAATAGCCTGAGCGATAGCAAAACCCTGAGGGCTTTAGTGTATAAGGTGGCCAGAACATCGGTTATAGACTACTACCGCCAGAGCGGGAATAAGCTGGAAATTTCTTTGGATGACGAGAATAATCCCATTGAAGTCGTAGACGAAAGGCAGAATCCGGCTGCTGAAATGGATCGCCAGGCCGATCTCGAGACTATCCATAGGCAGTTGCCGCTGCTCAAAGAGGAGTATCGGGAAGTCATCGTTCTGCGCTTCATAAACGACCTTAGCTTGGAAGAGATTGCCGATGTAACCGGGAAGAGCAAGGGAAATGTCCGCGTTATCCTCCATAGAGCCCTAGCGGCTTTAAAGGAGATGGTGGAGGAGGATATGGACAGGAGGAAGAAGTAGAGTTGAATCTAGAATATTCTAATTTAATAATTGCTCATATTAGGAAAATTTGTCATGTTCGTCAGGAATATTCTTGACACTGCTTATCATTTCAAGTAGAATATAGGCATAAAGTCTCCTGTGCCTGCCCCTTCGGGGGTGGTGTGCAGGATTTTTTTATTCATGGTATTCTTTAGTAATGGATACGGAAAGAGTGCAAATTTTTATTGATGGAGGTAATTTCCATCATTTAGCTTTAAAAAAGCTGAACATTAAAGAGCTGGATTTTTCTTTTGATAATTTTATTGATTTTTTGGTGGGCAATCGAGAGATAACGGAATTTGGTAAACGTTTTTATATAGGCACCGTCCGAGAAAGCGAAGGTAATCCGCATAGTGTAGAACTGATGGCTAAGCAAGGAGCGCTTTTTTCTCGTTTGGAGTCTACCGAGTGGCAGATTAAAACCAGTAAGCTGAGGAATAGGCTTGAGCGGATCGTGATTGATGACCGAACGGTGGACTGCCAAAACATCCTTTCTAAGGGGATAACGTGTATAGAAATTAATAGAAAAAGAGAGAAGGGTATTGACGTTAAGCTGGCAACAGATTTGATTATTGGAGCTATGGATGATCGATATGATACCGCAATTTTAATCAGTTCGGACACTGATTTAGTCCCAGCCATTGATATTGTTACAAGAAGATTTAAGAAGAAGGTGGAATATATAGGCTTTTCCATCATCGTTGACGAAGAGGACGAAAGCAAGAACACAAAGCCTTCTCAGGGCTTGATCGGTCGGACTAGCTTACAGCGCATTTTGGTTAAATCAGATCTTCTTCCGTTTGCCGAATCAAGTGATATTTAATAATGCGTTCCCTTGATATGCAAAAATAAGCACCCTTTTGGGTGCTTATTTGATATTCAATATTCGGGGTTCAAAGGTGAATTTGACTATATAATTATATCATTCAAGGATATGTGGTCAAGCACCCTTTCGGGTGTTTATTTTAAAAAGAAGCCTTGTGGCTTCTTTTGGGTCTTAGTCATTTTGTTTCATGTATGGCTCGCAGATCTTCCAGGCAGAAAGGATATTGGCCTGGACCTTCTTTACATTTTCTGCCGCCTCAAAGAGCTCTTTAGCCAAGCGCTTTCTGCCTCGTTTGTTGAGATCGGCTTCAGCTTGTGATTCTATATCTTTGGCTAATTCGCCGAGGAAGGTTCCGACCTGGTCAAAGGTCATCTTGCCAATGGCGCTTGCTAGGTCCTTAAAGGAGCCCTCGTAGCCCTGGATGTGTCTTGGGTGTTTACTTGGATCTTCCATAATTTCTTGTCTTTAAAGAATAGAGAAAGCCTAGCATTCTGGCCGGTATTGTCAAACTATGGGATTTAAGTCTAGATATTTCTAGACTTAAGTAGGGAAGGGGAGATGATTAGTCAATAAAGACGGGTGGAAACAGAGCGAGGAACTGTAACGAAAATGTCTCTTTTGCGTATACTATGGCGTGATATGACTGAGCATGACTTCATCAAACAACTGAAGGGTCTCAAGCAGATTACCCCTGATCAAACCTGGTTGAAAAGCAACCGGGAGATTTTGTTATCCCAAATCGCCAATTCTGGCGCTCAAGAGATCTCTTCTTGGAAGCGCATCCTCATAGATGTCCGCAGCTTCACTCAGGCTATCTCTCAGCCGGCCTTGGTCTTGGGTTCCTTGCTTCTGTTTGCCACCGGAGCGAGCGCTTTTGGTTACCTGGCTTTCAATCGGGCCAAACCGGATGAATCATTATATATCGCTCGCATCATTTCCGAGAAGGCTAAACTAGCTAGCGTCTTTAATAATGAAGAGAAGGCTAAGCTGGAAGTGCAGTTCGCCGCCGATCATGCTGCAGCCATTACCCAAGTATTGGCAGAAGCCGAGGAAGGCAAGCATGACGATGCCCAGGTCGCCCAGTTGAATGAGAGTTTCAATAAGGAGATTGATACCGTCCGTACCCGCATCGCCGGTATAAAGAAGTCGGCTGTTGCCACTCCAGCTCCAGTCGCTACCACTTCCGATGAAGAGATGATCGTGACGGCCGGAAATGAAAAGGATGACAAGGGTTTGTCTCTCGCCGTTAATAACGGTACCGCTAATCCTCAGGCCGCCACTACTACTGCCACCAGTACCAAACCGGCCGAGACGAAACCGGAAGTCCGCCAGCCGGATGCCATCCTCGAAGAAGCTAAAGTCCTGTTTGATAATAAGGAATATGACGGTGCTTTGGATAAGTTAAAGGAAGTCAAAGAGATCATTAATAACAACAAATAAGGAAAGGATGCCGGTTTCGCCGGTATTTATTAGTTTGCCTCTGACGTCGATGCCTTTTTAGAAGATCAGATTCCTGAACTCTTCCGATCTGGATTGCACCTCGGAAGCAAATTAATAAATCCTGGTGAGAGCGGGACGCTTATGTGTTCCGTTTTTCCGGATTAGCGAGCCTAGTCAAGGTCGATTCCCATCTCCGAACAGGGGAAGGGAGGCAATCGCTCCTTATTAAATTAGAATGTTTTTCCGAAATGATCACCTACCTCTGAAGCCGGACCGAAGGCGGATGCCTGAAGGGAAGGATGTGAGGGATGATGATCCGGATGTAGATTGGTTAAGCTTTTCTCCAGCCTCGGCGTTACAAGAAAAGAGGCTGGCAGTTCTTAATCGTTTTGTCAGTCTTAAAGCTTGCTTCAGCCAGTGGTTGGCGAGGCGGGATTCCGACTAATCTATTGTCCCGGTTCATTCACCCGATCTTCCCGAACAGAAGGCAGCTTCTCTAAGCGAGGCTTATAAGGAAGGGGATCATGGAAAACAATTCTGCATCATCTGCGGTCTGTTCTCACTACTATTGTGCGGACGATCGCGAATGATTTAACATTACTTATGAAAAAATTACGCAAATTCTTAACCATCGGCGTAATGGTATTGTCAATCATCGCTATGAGCGGTCTGACCGTGGCTCCGGCCTCTGCAGCAGCCCAGGCTGGTGATTTGATCAAGATGGATGGCTTGTCCTCCGTCTATTACCTTGGCAACGATGGCAAGAGATATGTCTTCCCGAGCGAATCCGTGTACTTCTCTTGGTACAATGATTTCAGCGGCGTGGTAACCATCCCTGCTTCTGAATTGCAGTCCTATCCGTTAGGCGCAAACGTCACCATGAGACCGGGCACCAAGCTCGTCAAGATCACTACTGATCCTTCCGTTTATGCCGTTACTCCTAATGGCGTTCTCAGAAAGATCCAGAGCGAAGCTGATGCTATCGCTTTGTACGGTTCCAATTGGAACAAGATCATCGTTGACGTTGCTGATTCCTTCTTCACCAACTACACTGTCGGTACTCCTTTGACCTCTGGTCAGTACCCGGCTGGTACCTTGTTGAAGAATGCGAACAACGCTTCTGTCTACTACTATGATGGTACCAACTATCGCTTAATTGCTAACGAAGCAGCTTTTACTGCTAATCGCTTCAACTTCGCGAATATCGTTACCACCACTGCCACTTTGACTGCTGGCGGCACCTCCATCACCGGTTTCGAGACCTTCTCGGCTCCGTCTGGCGGCGTTGGTCCGATTATCACTGGCTCTGGCTTAACCTTAAGCCTGTCTGCTGCTACTCCGGCCTCTACTTCCATCCCGGCTTCTGCTGTAAGAGTTCCTTTCACTAAGGTTAATCTCACAGCTGCTAATGATGGTGCAATCTCTTTGAACTCTTTAACGGTAAAGAGAATCGGCCTTTCTTCTGCGACCAACGTCAAGGAGGTTTGGGCGGAAAAGGACGGTGTCTTAGTTACCTCTAAGAAGTCAATGAGCTCTAATGATGAATCAATCTTAGTGTTCTCACCGGCTTTAGTTATCCCTGCTGGGCAGACTGTTTCCATCGATTTAGCTGCTCGTCTCGATAGCGCTACCGGTAACATGGGGTTAGCCATCGTTTCTGCTTCAGCGGTTTCTTCCTCTGCGGCTTCTGTAACCGGGTCTTTCCCGATTAACGGAAATTTGATGGCTTTGACCACTTATGATTTAACTCAGCTCTCTTTAGTTTCCACCTCTTCTGCTTCTTATAATGTTAAGGTTGGCGATGAAAAGGTTGAATTGGGTAAGATGGAAATCGGTTTCAAGGCTTATGCAAAGGATGTAACCCTGAAGTCCATTACTCTTAAGAATAATGGCTCAGAAGATTTATCCCGCGCTTCCATGAATCTTTTCCTTGAGAACAATGGTAATAAAGTTTCTGACCGCTACACTGTAGATGGTCGCTTTGTCACCTTCTATTTCCCGGGAACTGGATTAGATTTATTGAAGGATGATTCCTCCAAGATCTTCTACATAAAGGGAGATATGATTGCTAAGGAAAACACTGGCAACAGCTTTGTATTCGTCTTAAACAAGGCTACTGACTTAGTAGCTGTTGAGAAGAATACCGGCTTTGGTGTAAATACCTATGCTGGTACTACTTTAGCTGATAATGCAGCTATTTCTACCGTTGTTTTGGCTTCGGGTAAGGTTTCTGTCTCTAAGAAATCTGCTTCCCCTGCTGCAACCACAATCGTTAAGGGTTCTGACAACACCGTGTTGATAGCTAATGTTCGTGCTGATGAGCAGATTAATGTTGATGGTATCAATGTAAGATACGGTTCTGCGACCGATAACTCGGCGACCGTTGATAACTTTGAGAACATTCGCGTTTACGTGAACGGTATGCTCCTGGATTCTTTTGATCCTGCTGCTACCAGTTCTTCTGCCATGCAGACTGAAGCCATTGATAGCAATTTCACCTTGAATAAGGGTGATAATGAAATCAAGGTTATGGTTCGTGCTAAGACAACTGCCGTTGCTGCATCTGCATTCTATGCACAGTTAAATGGTAATTTGTTTGACGGTATGAACCCAGAATATGTTGCTTCTGGCAACATGGTTAGCACTGATGATGCGACCGGTGATATCTCCGGAACTGCTACTGGCGGTATCTTCACTGTCCAGGGTGCTAAGTTGACCACCGTTAGAAGCGATGGTTATTCTAACAACAGAACCATCGTTCAAGGTATGACCGATGTTTCTCTTGGTAAGTTTACCTTAAAGGCTGAAAATGATGAGGTTAAAGTTACCTCTATCAGTCTTGCAGGCAACACCTCTGCTTCTAGCACAGATGTTAATGCTAACTCTGTGTCTGACATGAAGTTGTTTGTTGATGGAGTACAGGTTGGAAGCACTGTTGACTTCGGTTCAACTGGTTCCACTTTCTCCTCCTTAAACTTCACTATCGCGAAGGATAGCACTAAGATCGTTGAGGTTAAGGGTTCCTTTGATGCTTCAGCTGCAGGCGGTTTCTTGACCGTTATGACTGTAAGCGCTCAGGATTCCCGTGGATCCGCTTTGACCACTGCTGGTGGTAGCGATTTGTCTGATTCCACTGCGGATTTCGCAGTAGTTGAATCCGGCTCTTTGAATGTAGAGAAGGCTGGTGATACACCTGTTTCCTCTATTCTCGTTACTAGCCCGGCTGAGAAGGAAGTAGCTCGTTTCAAGTTCACCGCCGTTAATGACAGCGCTAACTTGACCGAAATGACCGTTTCTAACTGGGACGGCTCTGCTGCTACCTCTTCTGCTGATGCCAGAATTGCCGCCTTCAAGTTATATGATGGTAGCAATTTGATCAGCGAATTCGTACCGGTGAGTGGTACTGGCAAATTTACCATCAATAATAACGTGGTAATCAATGCTAATACCAGCAAGACTTTATCTGTCCGCGCTGCTCTCAACAATATTGAGAATGATGCAGATGCAACCGATAAGGATCTTACCGTTCATGTTTCTCAGGTTAAGTTCAAGTCGACCGCTGGCTCTGAATCTACTCAGTCCGCTGACGTTTCGGCCAACCCTTTCCGCATCCGCAAGACTGCCCCGACTGTCGCTTTGCAGACTCTTCCGTCAACTATCTTGACTGCTGGCGATGTCGTTGTCTCTAGATTCACCGTTACTGCTGATTCTAACGGAGACGTGGCGTTTAAGAAGGTTGTGTTGAAGGTTGCAACTTCGTCTGGTGTTACCATTCAGACTCTTGCCAGCAATGGTTTGAAGGTTGATGGTGTCACTAAGGCTGTTGCCTCTACCGTTGGTGCTGGTACTATTACAGTTGACCTCGATACCGCACCTGAAATCATCCCGGCTGGAACCTCTAAGACTTTCGAAGTTCTGACCACTATTACCGCTACTGGTGATAACTCTCAGTCTTTGACTACAAAGATTGATAGCGATGCCAACTTCGGTACTGATGGTAACTTTGTTTGGTCTGATGGTGCCTCTCTTACTGAATACACTTATGCTAGTGGCAAGTATGTTGTCGGTCTTCCGACCAACACTCAGGCCCTTACTAAGTAATTAAAGTAAGTTTTGCCAACAAAAAGACCCCCTTCACAGGGGGTCTTTTGTTATATTCTGATACATTTGTCTTAAGGGTAGGGTGGATATATTTGCTCATTACCCTTGACATCTATACCCGATAAGGTATAATATATTCATGATTCATTAAACTTAAAACGCCCATGCATTTAGCGTTTTTCTGCAGAGATAAAGATCACGAGTCTTCGCCTATGCAACAATTTCTCATATCTAGGTACGGAAAGGACTTAGATCTTCGTCTCGCGGAAAGACAAAAAGTATTTTCGGCGCTCTTGTTTGCGCTCAGTAGGAGAGGGATGCCGGGCGGACAGTATATAAAGAAACTCAGTAAACCGTATGATGCGATCGAAGTGAGAGTGAAGCGCAGTTCAGATCTTATCAGATTGCCATTTTACACCGATATAACAAATGAAAGACTGGTTATATTGAATGGTTTCCATAAGACGGATGGCTTCAAGGAGCATGGAGCAGAAGATCGAGAGTCTGAGCGTAAACTAGCGGAAGCGCAGGCATATTACGAAGAATATGGCGAGGATAATGGAAAATGTTACATATATAGTGAAATAGAGAAATATAAATAATTATATGAGATCTAACCCTGACAAAAAAAATGAATTTAAAGAAGGTGTCCAGTTGAGCTTGTTTTTTATGGGCATCGGCGATGCGGTCTATAAAGCCCGGAATAGCATGAAATTAAGCCAAGAAGATTTGGCTGAAAAAACGGCTACCACACAAAGGATAATCTCTCAGATTGAGAATGCGGATAGTTATAATATGGGTGCGAAAATGCTGTTTAAGTTATTCAAATTTCTCAATATCCAGATGATCATCGATGGTTTTGACGCGATTACGGGGAGGGAGGTCAAGATTACCGATCTGCAGGTACTAAGCGGAGTTTCCACTCCAAACAATCAACGGGCTTTTTGTGTCGAGGTTAAGGATTTTTATCATAAGCCCCAATATTCCTTGAATTGTAATTAATCGTATTTATTATATCTATGAAAAATGTTTGGTCGGTAGTTTGTAAAAATTCAATAATCGACGGGGAAACGAACTCTCTAAGCCTGCTTGAGACCTTGGATGAGATTAATATCAACTATCGAGAGGAGCTTGATCGGAAGGTAATCAAGATGTTGCCGATATCATTCCATGTGGTCACCTTGTGGTTTGATGAAAAAGCCAATAAGGAGAGGCATTTTCAGCTCCTGGTAGAAATCTATGATCCGGAGGGGAAAGTGTTGAATTCATTTGAACAGGAGTGTGTAATGCCCAAGGATCGCCGGAGGCTCCGGGCTACGTCAAAGATAAATGGCTTTGGATTTACAGACGAAGGGAAATATTTGGTAAAAGTGAAGTATAAAGAGAAGAAGGAGTATATCTTGGTGGCAGAAACGCCAATCGATATTACTTTGAACAAGCAATCCTAAACTTTAGGCCCCCTTCACAGGGGGTCTTTTGTTATATTCTGATATAATATTCTTAGAGGGAAGGAAAGTTCCACTCTTGACAGAAATGCTGTATCATTATACTATAATCGGTTGATCTTTAACAAAACCATCAAATATCAGATAAACATGAGCACATCGTTGTTGCTTGTCCTGATCGCTACCTTAGTGGTTGGGATTTATTGGCAGGGGCATAGAAGGTACTGGAAGAGGTATTGCCAGCTGACGAGATACCGAGACCGTTTGCGCCGTTATCGTCTCCGTGGAGGCAGTCCTAGCCCTAAAGACGGCCCTTTAGTCCGTGCCTATCTTTCCTATCTCTTCCGGCTATCATCCTGGAAGGGGAAGAGAGATCTCCTCCTCTTAATCGCCTTGCCGGTATCCTGGTTAGCTTTAGCTTCCGGGCTAGGTTATGCCCGGGAGGTTGTTATCCTGTCTATGGCGCTGGCTCTCGCCCTTGCTGTGGCCGCCTATCTCTTTTCGGTCTATGATCTCTCCCTCTTGGGAGGCAGAGACCGGGAGTTAAAGGATTTAGACAAGAAAAAGGGTCTTTTCCTTATCTTCCTCGCTTTATCCCTGCTGGGACTGAGTGCCGAGTATCATATATACTCCTTGCTGTCCGTTTCCGCCTTCTTACACCTCTATGGGGTGGCTCTCTATGTCTTTGCCCTGTATCATCCCTCTTTCCAGATTATCGCCTATGGATTTGAACGCAGGAAAAAGCATTTACATTTATCTCCTGAATAGTTAATATAAATTTAGTACCTACCAAAAAATATCAGTCATGAACCAACTTCTGTTATTGTTCTGCCTCCTGGCCTTAGTTTTTCTGAGCGTGGCCGCTCTTTATCTGAGATTGTATAGTCGTCTGCAAAGCGACAAGGAATACACCTCGGTAGCCTGGAAGATAGTTACCAGGTCATTTCTCGTCTGTGCCCCGGTGTTTCTCGCGGCAATAATGCAGCCGGAGCTCTCATCTGGAGGACCCTTAGCGATCATCCTCGGCATGTGTATCAGCGTGACCATAGCCTGTTATCATACTGCTGTTTCCCGCCGCTTGGATGGCTATAGCCGCCGTACTTGCATGTACAGCCAGGAAAAAGCCCGGCAGAAAGCGACGAAGGCCACATCCAATCTGACTTTCGGCTTGCTCATGCTCGCACTCTTCCTCCTGAATCTGTCTTTCTACACGATAAGCGCAGAAGAGCGCTTGCTTGCCCATCTATTGTTCTTTATCACTTTCATCATCGGTATGGCGGTTTTCCAATTCGCCATCCCTTCTTCCTGGAAAAGGCAAGAAGACGTGAAAGAAGAAGAGAAGATCAGTTCTCCCAAAATCTTATTCCATTAGTACGGTTTGTTCTTAGTTATATTTCTGTTTCTTGTCCATGAGCCCCTGTTGCGAAACACGGGCTTTTTTATTGCCATTGACGAGATGTCCCAATGGGGGTAAGTTATGGGCAATTAACTGTTCGTTCATTCCAAAACCCTAACCGATGAATATCATCCTTTTCCTGCACCTTGCCGGCCTCCTTGGCCTGCTCTTTGCATCATTTGTCTTCGACATCTATCTATCCCAGGTGAAAGCAAAGACCAAGATAAGACGATATCTTTATCTTTTCCTTTGTGTCTTTGCCGGTGCAATCGTCTCTTATACTTTGGGAATAGAGCTCAAGGCCATTAGCCGCGGCCTATTGGTCTTTGTGATCGCCTTTGTCGTCACCCTGTTCTTTCTCTATGCTAATTTCGAGGTAGAGGATAAGCCTAGCCGAGGTTTTAGACGCCACTATAAGTCCTGATTAATCGGGGCTTTTTTAATACCATTGACAATATCTCAGTATATGTGTTGATTGTATTTCCACGATTATTGACACTTTATGCTTTTAGGGATAGAACGATATGAGGGGGAAACCCTTTTTTATTTGTAATTTAACAACTAAACACAAAAAACGATCGTTTATGGAAACACTGATTTTTGCCATCGTGATGTTTGCATCCCTGCTATCCTTATCGGTAGTGGTCGTGAAGCTAAAATGGCTCCGTCGTCAAGAAGTACTTGAGCCAGAACTAGTAAGACTATCCGGCTACATCAAGACCGGCGTTGCTAGTTTTATCCGTCGAATGTATTTGACGTCGGGTAAAATCATCGGGGGGATATTCATTTTCCTCTTACTTCTCGCCCTTAGCGGGTGGCTAAATGTATTAACGCCTTGGGCCGTATTAAGCGGCGCCTTCTTTGCCTCCTTATCTTCCTATTTCGGGATGACAGCTGCCGCTAGAGCGAACAAGATTGTCGCCTATCTGACGAAATTCGGATTAAAAGCGGCATTCAAGGGCGCCCTGAATGGTGGAGCGGTAATGGGCTTTTCTGTCTGCGGATTCGGTTTGCTCGACTTAGCTATATGGTATTTGATTATCATGTGGACTAGTCCGCAAATGGGCATGTATGAGCAGATCGAGGTGTTAACTTCGACTGTTATTACTTTCTCATTCGGTGCCAGTTATATAGCCTTTATGGCTCGTGTCTCTGGAGGTATTTATACTAAAAGCGCCGATGAAGCTGCCGATACCGTCGGTAAGGGCGAGTTCAATCTGAATGAGGATGATTATCGCAATCCCGCCGTAATTGCCGATAATACCGGTGATATCGCTAGTGATGTTTACGGCATGGGCACCGACTTGAATGAATCTTTCGTCGGTGGTAATGCTGCTTCTATGGAAGCAGGTTACCAGGCCGCCGCCACTCATGTACAGGTATATGGAGTTCCGTCTGCAGTTTCCAGCTTTCATTCAACGGAGCAGATTGCTTCTAATGAACTGGGTGCCGGGGCATTGCAGACTAATTCAACCGTATTCGGTTTAGGTATGACTGCAGCTTTGCTTGTTATGTTACCGCTTGCTATTTCCGCCCTGGGCATACTTGCCTCGTTAATCGGGCTATATGCCATCCGCGTTAAAGACAATAGCTTGAAAGAATTACTGAAAAGCGTCCGTCGTGGGGTGTATTTATCATCTCTCTTGGTGGTAATCGGCAGTTTCTTCATAGTATATTACACCTTTGAAGACCTCGGATATTTCTGGTCGGTGGTCATAGGATTAGTAACCGGAAATGCCATATCATTCGTGTCGGAATATCATACTAGTGCCAGCTACAAACCTGTCCAGCGTTTAGCCGAAAAGGCCAACGGCGGTCATGCTAGTGTAGTTATAGAAGGAAATGCCTTAGGGATGTCTAGTGTGTTATATACTGCCATTGTATTAGTTGCCGGCATGATCGCCTCATATTTTGTGGCCGGTCATGGTGATTATAACCTTGGTTTGTACGGTATCAGTTTATCTGCTGTTTCAATGCTTTCCACCTTGCCATTAACCTTAACCATCGATGCCTTCGGCCCAATCGCTGACAATGCTCAAGGATTGTTGGAAATGGCACGCATAGATGGCGACCGAGCAGTTATCGGTAATAACCTAGATGCTACTGGTAATACCACCGCCGCTACAGGTAAGGGGTATGCCATCGGTTCCGCTGCATTTGCTGCTTTCGTGCTAGTGAATGCCTTGAGACATGTCATAAATAGCGTGATGATAAGACACGGTATTGATGCATCTGAGGTAACTTATTCCATATTCGACATCTGGACGATATCCGGTATTATTATCGGGGTTAGCGTTCCTTGGCTGTTTTCTGCCCGTTTATTGAGAGCAGTCGGTGACACGGCTGTTGTTATGATGAATGAGATCAGACGGCAGTTTGCCACGATGGGGATTTTGGAAGGGAAAAGCCTTCCGGATTACCAGAAATGTATCGATATAAGCGTAAAGGCTGCTCAGAAAGAAAGTCGTTTTCCAGCTTTTATGGTCATATTCATTCCATTGATTATCGGAATACTGGGTGGACCGAATATGTTATTAGCTTATCTGCTTGGTGCTCTTGCCTCCGGTTTTGGTCAGGCAGTATTCATGGCTAACGCCGGTGGAGCATGGGATAACGCTAAAAAGCTCATTGAATCCGGTTGGTACGGAGGAAAAAATTCTCCCGCCCATAAAGCGGCAATCACTGGTGATATGAACGGTGACCCATATAAAGATACCGCCGGGCCATCGCTTAATATCCTTATTAAGCTGATGGTGACAGTGTCTATCTTAGCGGCGCCGATTACTATCCCATTGCATTTCTTGGTATTCTAAGCCATGGAAGCGCTACTGTATTTCTTCGTGTTGGCGGTTCTGGCCTTTTCCTTCCTGCATAAAGAGAAGGAAAAACTGGCCATTATCGCTACCTTTGGCCTATGTGCTTTCGTCTGGAGCCTTCTTGTGGGCTCGGCGAATCCCATACCGCCTCTCGTCTTGCTCGCGGCTTTGTGTACAGTAGCGGTTTCATCTAAGCGCTATACGTTCAGAGCCATATCCTCCGGGATTTATCTGTTGGCAGCTATGTTTTTATGTTCTTCCCAAGCCGTATCAATCGGTCCCGTTATTTGGACCGCGATCCTGCTTATTATCGTGCTCTCGATCCACCGCTTCGGCGATAAAAATGCGGGAGAAAACGTCAGTTAACCTTCGAAGCCTGCTTCCAAAAAGCGGGCTTTTTTATTTGTCTAAGCCGGGGGGATGTAATATAATTAAAGATAACGATTAAATAACATTCTAAACTATGCCCGCAAAGATTTATCAGCGTATTTTGCAGATTGGGGTCTTCGTCTCCTTAGGCGTCATCTTCTTGGTCTTTAGCAGCCTGCTTTTCCCCTTTATCTCCTCCAAACAGTTGACGTTCAACATCCTGATGGAGCTTCTTCTGCCCATCTGGCTGGTACTCATCTATCGCTATCCTGCCTTCAGTCCGATGCGCTCTAAGGTCACGTGGGGTCTCGGGGCCTTCCTAGCCGTTATCCTGGTATCTTGCTTTACGGGGGTGGATTTCAATCTCAGCTTTTGGGGCGATGTGGAACGCCTTTTGGGCTTCTTCCATATTTTCCACTTCTTCCTCTTTTATCTCTATCTTATTACCGCTTTCCGTAGCCGTGAAGACTGGTACTGGCTGTTATCCGCGTCGGTGGCTGCGGCTTCCATCGAGGCGCTCATTATCATATTCGGGGAGAAGATCGGTACTATCGGTAACACTGCTTATGTGAGCGGTTACATGATCTTCAACCTATTCTTTGCCGCTTTGCTTTGCCTGCGGACAGCGGTCAGCCGCCAATGGCCGTATTATATTGCCATCGTCCTGATGCTCATCTCTTTCTTCCGGGCAGATACCTCCGGCGCCATTATCGGTCTGGGAACGAGCTTGCTGCTCCTCATTTTCTTGCTCGGCCTCTTTGCTTCACGGCGGAAAGTGCGTCGAGGCGCCCTTATCACTTTCCTGGCCGCCGTTCTGGCGGTAATCGCTTTGTTTTCCCAGTATAATCAGCCTTGGTTCAAGGAGAATGCCTTCCTTAAGGATTTGAGCGTGAATAAGGCTACGTTCCAGACACGCCGTTTGTCTTGGGAAGGAGCCTTCCGCGATTTTCCCGCCCACCCCTGGCTGGGGACTGGTTTCGGCAACTATGCGATCATCTTTGATCGGCAGTTCGATCCTTCTTTCTTCAATTATTCTACGACCGAAACTTATTTCGATCGCGCCCATAATAACCTGATAGACATCGCTTCCACTACCGGAGCGATCGGGCTCCTCGCATACTTGAGTATTTTTGCAGCGGCGGCCTGGAGCTGGTATCGCGCTTTGCGCGTCCATGGCTTTAGGATTGAGAGTGGAGAAGCGGGCCGGCCAATGCGCGAGTTAGCGGTGGTAGCCGCCCTCTTCACTGCTTATTTTATCCAGAATCTGGCAGTCTTTGACTCGCTCCCTACTTACATGGGGTTGATGATCGCTTTGGGCTATCTGATATTCCTAGTCCCCGGCGATCAGCCTGAGCCCTCGGAAGAAGAACGTGGATCTTCGGGAATGGAATGGACTATCCTCATTGTTTCCTCCGTGATGGTCTTGGTGATCGTTCTGCCTTTAAATACCCGTCCTTGGAAGATGCTGAGCAAAGTAATAGATGCCTATTCCTACATTGCCACCGGTCAGGAGGCTTTGGGCTTCCAGACCTATCAGGAAGCTTTGGCGGTAGGGACTCCCTTGGATCGGGATGCCCGGACAACGCTGGTAAATCTGGTGATTAACAATCCGCGAATCCTTTCCGCCTTTGGCGGCAAGCTCTATGAGAATATCGGGTTCGTTACGGGAGAACTGGAAAAGAACCTGGCGCTCAATCCGGATGATAGCTTGACCCAGATGCAAGCTGCCCAGATCTATGATATTGCCGCCCGTTACTATCCTGATGACCCCAAAACCTTCCAGGCTTATATGGATAAGGCTTTGGCGGCGATAGAACACTCGCTCGCCTCCAGTCCTCGCCGTATCCCGGTATATTTCGTTAAGGGTCAGATACTTATCAATATGAATGAGCCGCAATTGGCGGAAGCGGCTTTTCTTAAGGCCAGGGAACTTAATCAGAACTTTATTGATACTGCTTGCCAATTGGGGAATTTTTATCAATTGGAGGGGCAGAAAGAGAAGGCTGCTTCCTATGTAGATGAATGCGTGGACAAACAGGGGCGTTCGCTGATGGTGGGAACGATCCAGGCGGCCGCAGAGAGATATGCAGCCGCTAAAGATGCGACTAAGCTGATGGCTCTCGTACGGATCGTGCTTGATTCCGGCAATCTCCAGCTGGCCGCCTCCATCGCTTCCCAAACGGCGGAAATAGACAAATCACTCAAGCCGGCGGTCGATGCTTTTATCCGGCAGGTACAAGAGAAGATGTCTGCGAACTGATAACATAACCCTTTATTTCAAATAAAAACGTCCGTAATACGGGCGTTTTTGTTAAATACAGAGAATATAGATTTCATCTTCTGTTTCACGTTCCTTCAGGGGGGTTTTGCTATTATCATCATTGAGGCGCAACAAGCCGACGCCTCATGCTTGCCGCCGGGACACGCGCCGTCCCGGCGGGCAAGCCGAATAATAATATGAAAATGATCGATAGATTAATGGGCAAGAAGCCCCCGTTTTGGAAAGTCTGGCTGGCGGCAAAATGGAAGTGGATTGCTGCTGCCTTAGCGATTTTAGCCGTGCTCGGTCTCCTATCCCCCGTGCTTTTCCGTCCTTGGATGAAGTATCCACCTTCTTTGCGCTCTGAAATGGCTTGGCAGGGTTTCGTTAAGACTTTCAACGGTTCTTGCCGGGAAGCTTGTTTGGCCAACCGGCAGGTGTATGCCGATGCTTGGCGGCCATATTTTTCTGCTCATTCCGATCTTGCTGTGAAATATTATAGGGAAGCTTTGAGTTCCGGGAAGCCGGAATTGCAGGCGGCATTGATAAGGATAATGGCGGCGGAATATGGCTCAGATGCTTTGCCTGTCGCCTTGGAGGGGATGATAGAGAATGAAAGCGTGGATCTGGAAATAAAGAAGCTTATCGTGTTTTCTTTTTCCGGCGCTTTCGCTGACGAGGATTGGCTGATGAGCCTAAGGAGCCTCGCTTCTGATCCACAAGCATCGCTAGCAAACCGCCGTTATGCCCTGGAGCTGTTATCACCGTATCCAAGTGCGGAAAATTCTTCTTTAATGAAAGAGATGATCATCCGTACCCAGGAAACAGAACTTCTTACCGCCTCTTTGGATGCTGTTTCTTTCTGGTCGGGAAATTCCATCCGCTGGTCCGCAGAAGATCTGCAGTCTCTGATGGAAGCGGTAAGGAAACCTGGAGAGGTGTCCGCTCGTTGGAAAAGGATCTGGTTCATGGCGGGTATGGGAAGGCAAGCGGTAGTCATAGAAGCGTTGGCTGCCATTGCTGCGGATGGATCGTTGGATAATATAAGCCGCGGCCTGGCCGCGGAAGCTCTGACGGCAGCCGGTGGACGCCGACCTAGCGTTCCCGAGCCCACCGAGGCCGAATGGCAAGAATTTTATGAAAAGATATAAGTGCTTAATCATTATAGTATTCGTATTCGCCTGTCCGTGGATGGCTTTGGCGATGGAACCAGGAACGATATTATATCGCACTTCTTCTGACGGCAAGATGTATGGTTTTAGCAGTAAGGAATTAATCCGGCAGAAAGCGGGGGTGATGACAAATATCTATTCCGGCCATACTGGGATGTATGTCGGGAAAGTAGATGGGGTGGATTATGTCGTCGAAGCGCTCGGTACCGGTGTAGTGATGACGCCAGCGGAATACTTCGTAAATGAAAATGAAGGCGAGCTGCTGGTGGCAGCCCGGATACCCAAGAAGGCCACTGTTTGGCAGCGGGCCAAAGCGGTGGCGATCGGTAAGTATCTGGCTCGTTCCAGCTTGGCTTATGACTTTGATTTTTCTTCACAGAAAGGGCCTTGGAGCGGGGATTGGACCTGTGTCGGGCTGACGGAAAAGCTGTATGAAAGCGCTAATGCTTCCAATCCCGAAAAGCTCGGTGCTTTGGAATATGACCCCCGCTATTATGCCGTGGATATCACCCCTGACGGCTATGACCGAGAAAGCATATATAGCCCGCAAGGCGATGTCTTCTCTCGCGGCCAAGAGTTTTCTCAGATCGCCAGAAGGAACCTGACTATCCTTCCGGCACCGGAAATCCTCGGCTACAATGCCGGCAAGGTAATAGAGGGAGATCGCTTCCTCTTCATCCCCTATACCCAGGCCGTACAGAAGAGCTTGATAGACGTACCGGTGGATGTAGATTTAAGCAGCCGTTTTCCGGATGCGGAAGTGAGGGGCAAGGTAAACAACCTTGGCGTGGTTCTTAAATGGAGCTTGATAAATAATCCGATCTCAGGTTTGCGGAGCGTGGCCGATGAGGTAAGGAGGCAATGGGATGCCATATTCCCGGCTAAATCCGAGGCGGACCGCTTGGCTTGGGGCGGGGGTAATGAAAGTCCGACGCCGCTAGCAGGCGAGGAAAGCAAACAGGTGCAGGGAAATATGTCTGCGGAAATTAATCCGGTTTTTGAACAGGCTCTGGAAAAGGCCAAGCCGGCGGTCGGGGAAAAAGTAAAGGAAAAAACGGAAGAAACTGGAGTCGAGAAAGAGGCGGCAGAAGTGAAGCATCCGCAGGCCCAGCCCTCGGTATTAGAAACGGATATTTTCGCTTCAGCCCGTCCGAAAACCCAGTCACCACAGTCGGTGGTCCCTAAGGAGCAGAAGACGGAAACCAAAGACACCAATATCGCCCTTTGGACTCCTCTGGTAAAGGAGGAAGAAAAAAAGGAGACTGTGAAGGAAAAAGAGCAAGAAGAAACGTCGAAAGAGAGCAAGGAAGAGGAAAAGGAAATATCCGATGATCTAGTAATCTCCCGTATCCATACGCAGGGGGATGATGATTGGATCGAGATCTGGAATTACGGGGATGAGGATATCGATTTAGCTGCGGCCAAGATCCGTTTAGAGAAGGCGAAGTCTGCGTCAGACCCAGGGATAATGCTCCGTTTTGAGGCCGCTTCCGATGCTACTTTCCCGGGAGGCACCTTACTGCGGGCAGGAGAAGGTTATCGGATAGTGCGCGATGATGCTTCGCCTGACCTGAAGCAGGCTGCTTCGGCAATCGCTTTGCGTAGCGATTTCTCTTTGACTGACAAGGGTTTCACGATCTATCTCGCCAAAGGAGCGGTAAGCAGCCCGGTCGACGAGGATATTATCGATAAGGTGGGTTTTGGCGAGGCCGCATATTATGAAGGGTCAGGGCCGGCGCCGGCATTGTCTGAGGGATACCTCCTACGTCGTAAAGCTGATAGCTCGACCAAGATTGAGGAAATCCTGGAAGATGGTAGCAAAGAGAATTGGCCGCCGAAATATGATAATGACGATAATGCCAGGGATTTTCTCCTTTGGCCTCTAGGCGGCCGGTTACCTCAGGAAGAGGAAGAAGAGGAGAAGGAAGATAATGATAATGGAGAAGCCGGGGAAGATAATGATAATGAGACTGAAGAAGGGGATGATGGGGAAGAAGAGACAGATACGGGCACGGACGGAGATTACGCTCAGGTAGAAGGCATTGATAGCCCTGATTTGATGAGGCTGTGGGCGTTCAATGAGTGCGATAGCGCCGGAAGCGCTGATTCCATAAGTCGGGCAACTTCCGGTTATTTGGAGTCTGAAGGCAAGCGTGCGGTGGGGCAATTCGGTTGCGGTATGTTCCTGCCTTATCAAGACAAGCGGCTCAGAGCGGCCATGACGCCGATGCTGGATGGAGGTGGATTCAGCTTCGCTTTCCGCTTCAAGGGGAAGGATAACTACAGCAATCCGTCGTTCATGTTAGAAAATTCTTCGGACAATACTTTCCTCAAATTCGATCTTTTCAGCTCTATGGCCGAATTCCACGGTTTTCCGGGATTAGAAGGAAGATATAACATGCCGAATTTCATGGATAACGAATGGCATCAGGCGGTCCTGATCTGGAATGCTCGCGGCGGTAATTGGTCTTTACATATTGATGGTGAAGAATTGTTTTATCAGGAATTTGGGGGCTTAGCTGCCGGTTATGACCGGTTCAGTATCGCCGGGGTTTCGGGGGAAGTAGTCGTAGATGAGCTAGCATTCTGGAATCGCGTTCTTTCCGGAACGGAAATAAAGAGCTACGCCGCTTCTGTCCGCCCCTTCAATCCCATTGTCCGCCGGAATCCGCCTCCCGAGCTAAAGCTGGAGCATCAGTGGGAATTCGATGAAGTAACCGGTTCAGTGGCTCATGACATCGTTGGGAGCCTGGATTGGCAGCTCCCGGCTGGGGCGATCGTTTTTACCGGCAAGGAAGGGAAGGGGCTGGATTATCCCAAAGATGTTCCCTATAAGCTTCAAATCCCGGAGATATCTTCTGAAGGATTTTCTTTCTCTTTATGGTGGAAGAATGAGGCAACCTTGCCTTATAGCGGCAGGCTGCACATCGATCTAAATGACAGTGAGACGAATTTGGCCCAGCTATCCATGGAAGGAGGCCGGCAGGTGATAAAGAGCGTTGGCAATGATGATATATTCGTGGAGAATCCTTCGGCCATCCCGCTTGATAATCTCTGGCATCACATCGTGCTTACTTATGATGATTATCTTTGGCGCTGGAAGGTATTTGTTGATGGCAAGCTGATGATTGATCAGGAAAGGCTTCCTTTGCCTGCCTCGGCAATAGATAACATACAGCTTTCCAGTACTTCCTGGGGACATAAGATAGATAAGTTCAAGATCTGGAAGGGAACGATGACTACCGAAAAAGCCCAGAGCGAATATGATAGCGAGAGATAAGAAAAAAGCCGGGGTATGGGACCTCGGCTTATTTTTTGTGTTTCCTATTTTGGAATTTGGCTCTTTTTATCGTTTCTTACTAAGTAAACGAAATACGAAGCCAATATCATTGGGATGATAGGGACGGCAATAGATAGGGTGTGTAACATGGAAAGAACGGTTTTTTGGAAAGAACGATTGGTTGATTACCTATAATATATCACATTTGTTCTTAGATGTCAAGATTAAAAAAGACCGACGTTTTTTAGGCGTCGGCCGTTCATAATTCACTTTGACAATTAATCTACTTGAGAAATCTTTACGTCTTTCCCGTTTACTTCGAGGGTGATGTTTAAGACATCGGATTTTTTTCCTTTTCCATTAGCGCTTATATTCTCATTGCCATTACTTCCGAGTGGGGAAGGAACAGGTACGACGTATTCGCTAATTAGTATTTCTCTCCATCCTTTTGGGGGAGTGAATTCACCATTGGAAATAGTGGTTCCAAACCTGTTACCGCAATGGGACTTGAAATAGAAGATCTTATCATCTACCATCGTCACTTTACAGACTTCCTCTCCGGGGAAAACATACAGATCAATTTCTGCCGGCTGGTTTGATGCGCCGACTAGCATTTTTGCTATAACCTTATGAGGACCGAAGTCTCTGATGAAAGTTACTCTTTCAAGTTTCTTTACACCGGTAGGATTAAGCCCGTATGCTTGGCTAACCTGTTGCAGGGCAACCTGGTCATCCTTGCTTAATCCGCCTGACATTACCGGGGGATGGTTTTCCGGGTCTTTATCCTTTTCGGCTGCTTCTTCATCTGCTACCACTTTAGCGGCTGCCGCAATTTCTGTTTGGGCTTTATCGTGCTCAAACTTCTGGACTTCCTTTAGCTTCTGCTCCTGTTGTATCCTTCTCTTTTTATTAAGAGAGATGATGAGGATGGTTAACAGTACCAAGAGAACAAGCAAGACAGTTGCGGCTAGAGAGATGAAAAAAATCTTTTCGGCATTAAGCGATTGCCACCACGATTGTTCCGGATCAACGGTAAATTGTATGGTTGCAGGTTGCGTCGGTAAGCTGCCCAAGATATATTTGGCGCTTATGAGCCAAATGCATTCATGGATTTCACCATCTGTTTGAGCATTTGCCACCCAGTACCTATATCCGTTTGAGTTGAGGGCCGTTAATATGATGGTGTCGCCAATTTGGATTCTGTCCAGATCTTTGAACCGGTTTTCATTCAGTTTCAGATTTTGCTCATAAATTGCCATGAATTTTTCGCGATCGATGAGGATTTGTTTTCCATCGACGGTGAATTTCAAGGTGGTGGCAGTGCTGGACGGGGCAAATTCTGCGGAAACGGTGTTTGCCTGCCTGTTTGGCTGGGCAAAAGAAAATTGGGAGACACTGATAAGTGCCAAGAAAATAAGAGCTGCTTTTCTCATTGTGTGAGTTTTTTGGTTGATTAAATTGTGAATTAACAAAATTACTGTTTAACAGTAACTCTGGTATATTAGCACAATATATTAGTTTTGTCAAGATATTGGCAAGTTAAGGTAAAAGTGACTTAAATTTGCAATTTTCAGCCTTTTCTTGTACGATATTGATGTTAATGGGGGCAAGTAAGCGGCCGCTTTTTTGCGATATATGCGCAAAGAAGAGGAAAGTCCGGACTTCATTAAAAGGGCAGCGGATAACGTCCGCCAAGAGTAATCTTAGGGAAAGTGCCACAGAGACGATACTATCCGCGCAAGCGGAGAAAGGTGAAAAGTCGCCTGGTGCCCTTCGGGGCTACAGGCTTCGGCCGCCGGTAACGGCGTGTCCGCGGTAAACCCTGCCTGAAGCAAGAGCAAAGCCGCTTTGCGGTAAAAAGTAGCTCGCTTGATCTGTCCGGTAACGGACAGGCTAGATAAATGGCCGCTCACGACAGAATCCGGCTTATCGCTTGCCCCGATTAATATTTTTTAAATTGCTATGAAAAAACCTGAATTATTTTTCAGTTTTATCCTGGTGCCGCTTGATTATCTTATGCTGGTTGCTGCCGGCATCTCCGCTTATTATCTCCGTTTCTCGGAGTTTAGCCGCGAGATCCGTCCGGTGATTTTCAACTTGCCGTTCGATCAGTATCTGCAAACGGTCATCGTGATCGCTGTCGGTTGGATCTTGGTTTTCGCCTTTGCCGGCATGTATCGCATCCGCCGTCCCAATATTGCCAGGGGGCTGGCAAGGGTGGTCTTGGCTTGCGCCACCGGTTTTGCCATGATTGCTATTTTTACCTTTTTCCGTCGGGAACTATTCGATTCCCGCTTTATCGTTTTAGCCGCTTGGCTTTTGGCCACGCTTTATGTCAGTTTTGGCCGGCTGCTCATGCACTGGGTGCGACGCCGTCTTTTTTATTTCGGCGTCGGTACTCGTAAGATCGTCTTGGTAGGGAACAGCAAGACGACCGATAAGCTGATGGCGGAATATGCCAGCCGACCGGGATTAGGATATTCGGTCATTCGCCGCTTCCGTGATTTTTCTCTGGACAGCGCGCAAGAATTGGCCGAAGAACTCAAAGCTACTCCGGTCGACGAAATCATGCAAAGCGATCCCAACCTTAGCAAGGCGGAAGCTTTGCGTTTGTACGATTTTGCTTCCGAACATCACTTGGTTTATAAATACGTTGCCGATCTCTTGGAAGTGAAGGTCTTGCGCACGGAGGTTACTGATTTCGCCGGTATCCCGATCGTGGAGGTTAAGAAGACGACCCTGGATGGCTGGGGCAGAATTATCAAACGGGCGGTGGATATTGTCGGGTCCTCGGTCCTTATCATCCTGTTCTCTCCGGTCCTTTTGGCGGTAACTTTGGCGATCAAGCTGGATTCCCGCGGTCCGGTGTTCTTTTCCCGACGTGATGACGGCGCTTATGTGACCCGCGTAGGCGAGGGCGGCCGTCCCTTCCGCTATTTCAAATTCCGTTCCATGATCGCCAATTCGGATAGTATGCGCTATCGGGAGTTATCCGATCGCAATCTCCGCTCGGACGGGCCCTTGGTCAAGATTAAAGACGATCCTCGTGTTACGAGGGTTGGCCAGAAGATCCGCCGTTGGTCGCTGGACGAGCTGCCGGAACTCTTCTTGGTTTTTGCCGGTAAGATGAGCTTGGTAGGCCCCCGGCCTCATTTGCCGGAAGAAGTGGCCAAATATGAGCACCACCACCGCAAGACTCTGACAGTGAAGCCGGGTATTACCGGTCTCGCGCAGGTCTCCGGCCGTTCTGATCTGCTCTTCGAAGAGGAAGTGAAATTGGACGTATATTATCTCGAGAATTGGTCCTTGCTTTTGGATATATCTATCTTATTAAAAACCCCTTTCGCGGTTCTCAAACATCGGGAGGCGGAGTGAAAATATGAAAGTTGCTTTGATCCACGACCATCTTGCTCAAGATGGGGGAGCGGAAAAAGTCCTGAAGGTCCTCTGCGAAATGTATCCGGATGCGCCTATATATACCCTGCTTTATGAGAAGGGGAATGTTGATAAGAATTTCAAGGGGCGGAAGATCGAAACTTCCATTATCCAGCGTCTGCCCGGAGGGGTGAGACATTACAAGTGGTATCTGTTCTTCATGCCTATGGCCGTGGAGTTCTTCGATCTGAGAGAATATGATTTAGTGATATCGGATGCCAGCGCTTTCGCTAAAGGAGTGATTACCACTCCCGAAACCCTGCATGTCTGCTATTGCCATACTCCAACCCGCTATCTCTGGAGTGACGCCCATCAGTATTTAAATGAACTCAAATATAATAAGTGGATCAAAAAGGCCATTTCCCTCATTCTTGGCCGGCTGCGCATCTGGGATTACACCGCCGCTTCCCGAGTAGATAGCTTCATCGCCAATTCAGAGACTGTGCGCCGGCGAATCACTAAATATTATCGCCGGGATTCTGAGGTCATATATCCTCCGGTAGAAACCGAGCATTTCCATATTACTGATATTTCTGGGCAGGCATCCGCGGAGCGGTACTTCCTCCTCGGTTGCCGTCTGGCGCCATATAAGCGGGCCGATATCGTCGTGCAAGCTTTCAAGGCTCTGGGTGACGGATATCGCCTCAAGATATTCGGGGATGGCATAGACGCCCCGCGGCTTAAGAAGCTGGCCGGTGATGCGACTAACATTGAATTTCTTGGACGAGTAAATGAAGAACGGAAAGCGGATCTTTATTCTCAGGCCCTGGCTTTTATCAATCCCCAAGAAGAAGATTTCGGTATCACGGTGGTGGAAGCTATGGCCTCAGGAAGGCCGGTAATCGCCTTTAGGAAGGGAGGAGCGACCGAAACCGTAGCCGAAGGCAAGAATGGGCTCTTCTTCGATGAACAGACGCCCGAGGCCCTTATGGCGGTAGTCCGCAAATTCCAAGAAGGATTGGATAACGGGAGTTTGGTTTGGGATAGCCAGGAAATACGCAAAGAAGCGGAGAAATATTCGGTCGCTAATTTCCGCCGCCATCTTGGCAAATTTATCGACGAACGGCTTGGAAAAAACCTATGAAGATCGGGATCGATATCAGAGTGCTGATGGACAAGCAATATAGCGGCGTATCCGAATATGCTTCGGCGGTTTTGAGGGCGATCTTGCGTCAAGACGAAGAGGACGAATTTCGCCTATATTATAATTCTTTCAGGAACGTGGAAGCGAGGATCGGAAGTTTTGAACATCCGAAGCTTGAGCTTAAGAGAACCTCCTACCCTAATAAGGTGTTCAATTACGGCTTGCAAAAAGTCTTTGCCTGGCCCAAGCTGGATGAGGCGGTAGGCGGAGCGGATGTCTTTTGGTCGCCGCATATTAATTTCAGCTGCTTCTCCCCGAAGACAAAACATGTCCTTACTATCCATGATGTTTCTTTCCTCCATTATCCCGAGTTTTTTAGCCGGCGGAAGAATTTCTGGCATAAAGCTTTGACCTTGAAGAAGCTGGCTCTGGAAAGCGCCCATATCGTGGCGGTATCAGAAAATACGCGCCAGGATATCATCGAACGGTTAGGGATACCGGAGGGGAAGGTAACAACCATATACTCCGGTATCAGCCAAGGCGTGCCGGCTCCCGGGCCGGATGAAGTGAAGAACTTCTTCCGCCGCCATGAGCTTAAACCCCGCTTTTTCCTTTACCTGGGGACGATCGAGCCGCGCAAGAATATCGCCGGGCTCATTTATGCCTATAACCGCTTCCGCGATGAGAATGTCAACCAAGTTGATGTGCAATTGGTTTTGGCGGGTGCGCGCGGTTGGCGGCACAGGGAGATATTTCGGGCTTGGGAAAACTCCCCTTATCGGAGAGATATAAAGTTCTTGGGTTATGTTTCTGCGCGCGAGAAGGAACTATTGTATCGCCGGGCGGAAGCCTTGGTATATCCTTCATATTACGAAGGTTTCGGCTTACCGCCGTTAGAGGCGATGGCCCACGGCTTGCCAGTAATAACTACTAATGTCGCCAGTCTGCCGGAAGTGGTGGGCGGGGCCGCCCTCACGGTCAATCCTCACGATATCAATGAAATCGCTAAAGCGATGGAGCTTGTGGTCAGGGAACCGGCGATCAAGGAAAAGCTGATCACTGCCGGTAAGCAGCAGATAAAGAAATTTTCTTGGGAAGAAACGGCCAAGGGGTACATAAACCTTTTCCATTCACTATAATATGCGTGCTGTCATCCAGAGGGTAAGATCGGCATCCGTTAGCCTCCAGGGAAAAGAAATCAGCCGGATCGAGGCTGGTTTTTTGGTTCTCTTGGCGGTCAAGATCGGGGATGGATCGGAACAAGCCGGCAAAATGGCGGAAAAGATCATTCGTTTGCGGATCTTTGACGATGCCGATGGAAAGATGAATCTTTCCTTAAAGGATAAGGCAGGACTGTCTGTTTTACTGGTGTCGCAATTCACGCTCTATGGCGAAGCGGACAAGGGCAACCGGCCGAGTTTCATTAAATCCGCTCGTCCAGAGGAAGCTCGCCCGCTAATTGATTTGGTCGCAGGGAAGATCGCGGCCGCCGGCATAAGAGCCGCTCTCGGATCTTTCGGCGAACACATGGAAGTATCGCTCGTTAATGACGGGCCCGCGACGATAATACTAGAAACATGAAAACGAAAGAAAAGAAGAAGTTAAAGATTCTGGTTGCCATGTCCGGAGGAGTAGATTCTTCGGTGGCCGCCCAATTGCTTAAAAACCGGGGCTATGATGTCTCCGGGGTTTTCTTGCATTTTTGGAAGGATGATAAAGCCCCGGTAAAAACTGAAAATAAATGTTGCTCTTTAGAATCCCTGAATGATGCCAAGGCGGTGGCGGCTAAGATCGGCATTCCGCTATTTTCTCTGAATTTTGAGAGAGAATTCAAGAAAGAGGTTGTGGATTATTTCCTTGCGGAATATGGGGCGGGGCGGACGCCAAATCCTTGCGTGGTTTGTAATAAGCGGATCAAACTGGGGCTACTCTTAAAGCACGCCCGAGCTCTGGGATACGATGGTGTGGCAAGCGGCCACTATTTGAAGCGTCTTGATAAGGAAGGAGAAGCTTTGGTGTATAAAGGCAACGATCCCAAGAAGGACCAGTCATATTTTTTATACACGTTTAGCCAAGCGGAGTTACGGCATTTATATTTCCCCTTGGGACGGTACCGGAAAGAAGAGGTCCGCAAGATAGCTGCTCGATTCGGCTTGCCGACAGCATCCAAGGCGGAAAGCCAGGATATCTGCTTTCTCAGCGGTCCGCATAATGATTTCTTAAAAAGATACCTTAAGCTTATACCCGGGCCTATCCGCTGCAAGGAAGACGGAAAGGAAATCGGACGCCATGAAGGCTTGCCCTTATATACTTTGGGCCAAAGGCGAGGGATTGAAATTGGCGGTAGTGGCCCATACTATGTCGCCGAAAAAGACTACTCTGCCAATACGCTCTGGGTGGTCCGCCAATGGGATGACCACGAATTGTATGGCATGGATTTTTCCGTCTCCGGCGTCTCGTGGACCGGAAGGAAGATTCCGGTAATGCCTCTGCGATGCGAGGTCGTTATCCGTTACGGGTACAAGCCGATCAGATGCCTGGTTAGCGGGAGAGGGAAGAAATTGCGCGTCAGCCTCAAGGAACAAACCCGCGCTATTACCTCCGGCCAGAGCGCAGTCTTCTTTTCCGGCTCCCGTCTTCTGGGCGGTGGCGTGATAGATTAAAAAAATCCAATAAAAATGAGCCTTTCCGGCTCTTTTTGTTTTTGCTATAATCTCAGAATATTCACCTAATATTTTCTACTATGTCTCAGCTCGATGAAGTATTTAAGCGCTTGCAGGAAAAACAGAAGAGTCAGCGCGAACTCAAAAAGATGTATCGCGACGCCTTGTCCGTAAATGGCAATTATCATGAAGTGGTGGAGGAGCTGGAAGCGATGAAGATCAAGAAAAAACAGATTGAGGCTTCGGTAAAAGCCGACTTAAAAGAAGAGTTTGATAAGCTTGAGGGCCTGAAGTTGAACATTGCGGGAGACAAACAGATGCTAAGCGATATTGCCTTAACGCAGCTGACCAAAGGCGAACCGGTGAAGGTGACCGATGAAAATCAGGTGGAGTATGAACCGTATTTCAGCGTCCGTTTCCAAAAGATAAGATAAAAAAGAAAGGAGCATATTGCTCCTTTTGTTTTACGATTTCCGGCACATTACTTCGTAGATAAAATTATAGTCCAACTGAGGATGGAAACGCAGGCTGCTGAACTTCATTTCGTTAAGGATCTCAAATTTGGAGAGTAGCGGCCTGATTGCCAGTTGCTCATCCGGTCCCTTGTTTTCCAAGTAAAAATGCATGCAGAGATATCCTCCCGGCTTGAGGATCCGCCAGGCCTCGGCAATCGCCAGTTCATCTGGACAGGGACGAGGATTGATAGCGAAGACGGCGGAGGCTAGGCCATTTTTTATTTCCGGGTCGCAGATTGGACCTAAACGGTATTCGCTGCGAGGATAGAGCTGTTTTGCCCGCTTATTCCATTCCGAATCGGTATGGATTCCGAAGCAAAAAATGTGCTCTCGCCTGAAGTAATCGATGCTGTGTCCCCGGTGGCATTCTAGTTCGATCAAAAGGCCTTTTGGCCATTCATTTTTCTGAAGAAATTCTAGAAATCTTTCGGCTAGGCTAGTGGCGTGGTTGAACAGGTGCTTTCCTTGGTTCACATGTTCCATTAAATGAGCGTTTTCCATGATTTCAGTGTTTGGGTGTGGGTTGTTACAACGAACTAAGGTGATGTTAATCTTTACCTGAGGGAATGTCAATAAAAAACCCTGTCAATTAAGTGGCAGGGCGGTCGCAGAGGATTTTTAGCATTGGCCTCTGAAATCCTCTTTGGGGAGATGGCTGAGAATGGAAGCCTTGATTTCGTAAGAACTGATGTCATTTTCAATTTTTGCCAAACGCTTTTCCATCATTTTCTTGTCCGGTTCATGTTTTATATCTTCCGAGAATTTTAGGATATCTTCGCGCCTATCTTTCAAGATTTGCAGATTGCTGGACACGTCATTTGAAAGCCTTTGCATTTTTTTCTTTAATGCGACCGGGCTTCCTATTTTTGCGAAATATAGAACAGCGAAATTGCAGGTGAAATAATAGAAGAAGAAAGTGACACTTAATTTTTTACTAAAATTAGCTATTTTGTTTTATAAACCGCGATTATATTAAAAAAAGAGCGGTCCTTTGGTCGCTCTTTATTGTTTTAGATTAAATTTTTCTGACAAATATACCTCGTAGATGGAATGAAAATACATTAGTGGGTGGTAACGCAAACGTGCAAATTTTAGTTCCTCAATAATGTCATATTCTTCTTCTATGCAGCTTTTAATAGTTTTTTCAATATCAGGAAGACTATTAATATGCATAAATAGGTATCCGCCGGGCTCGAGAATCATCTCAATACTTTTTAAAATTTCTTCATAGGAACAGTTTACGGGATTGATTACAAAGATGGCAGAGGCTCGGTGATTGTGGTCGGGGTAATAGTCTTCTTTAAGTCGGTAATCACTTGAGGGATATAATTGCTTGGCTCTTTGATGCCAAATAGGGTCAGTATGAATACCAAGACAGGTGAAATGATTTTGGCGGTTTATAATTTAATGAACTGAGTTGATGTTATTATTATCAGGTCATAATGTTCAATAAAGAAGATCTTCTCGTAAAATTAAAAAGACCCTTATTCAGAGTCTTGCTGGTGTTACTGTCCAAAGCTTTCAGTTGCTTTGGCGATGGCCTCGTCTCTACATTCCTCCATGAATTTTTTAAGAAGGAAGAGAACGTCTCTCTTTTGGTAGAGGGGGAGGTATAACCCTCTCTCGTCGGTAAACGTGCGATACTTGATAATATTGTCCCATTCATTTACGGAATAATCATCCTTATCTTCAAGATCCATTTTATTGCCAGGGTTGAGATATGCTCCGGAAACTAATTCCAGAGAGGGGATGCGAGAAATATACATATCCCTGTCCCAATGACGGTGCCACATTATAATCTCGTGTTCTCGAAGTTGGAAAGTGTGATTGTTTGGATGGTGAAACACTTGGTTTCTTGTTACCTGCCAGGCAAGAATCTTGTTCCAACTTTTATCTGGACGAGTAAGTTGATTTTGCCTGTCTTTTTGTTCGAGCTCGGCCAGTCCTTTTGATAAATCTGACAAAAATTGGTAATTGCCAGTCTCCACATAGAGATCATACAGTTTCCAAAATTCTTCTATTTCCATGGTTTAGTTGTTTATGTGCTACAAAATGATTTTAAAGTAAATTATCATTAAATCCAAAGATTGTCAAATGATTTAAGGAAACAAAAAAAAGACCCTAAATGGATCTTTTATGTGCCGCGAGAGGGAATCGAACCCTCACGGAGTCTCCCCCACACGAGTTTGAGTCGTGCGCGTCTACCAGTTCCGCCACCGCGGCAAGTCCATAATATTCGGTACGAAAATTAGTATAATAAATAATATTTTAATTGTCAAAGAAAAGCTATTAAGTTATAATGATAGCATCCGGGCTGGAATTATCATTCTATAAGCCAAAATCGCCCGTTTTTCTATATGGGTAAGATAATCGCGATCGTAAACCAAAAAGGCGGGGTGGGGAAGACTACTACCAGCGTTAATTTATGCTCTTACTTGGCGGAGGCCAAAAAGAGAGTCTTGTTGGTGGATCTTGATCCTCAGGCCAATGCCACTTCCGGACTTGGCATAGAGCACGGCAAGCTGGAGGCAGGCATATACGAAGCTTTACTTGGGCAGAAGCCTCTGCGCGAGGTTGTTGTTAAAACCCAAGAGGAGTATCTCTGGGTTGCTCCGGCCACGGTTGCTTTAGCCGGCGCCGGCATCGAGATGGTTTCCATAGAAAACCGTGAATTCCGCTTGGCTTTGATGCTTGAAGAGGTACGGGCGGATTATGATTACATCATCATTGACGGTCCTCCTTCTTTAGGCTTGCTCACAGTAAACAGCCTTGTAGCCGCAGACTCGGTCCTTATACCCATCCAGAGCGAGTATTATGCCCTGGAAGGTTTGGGCCAACTTTTGGAGACGGTGGGCTTGGTAAGAGACAATCTCAAGCCGAGCTTGGAGATCATGGGTGCGGTAGTTACCATGTTTGATCGGCGTAATAAATTATCCGGTGCCGTATTGGACGAACTCAAGAAATTTTTTCCCGGAAAAGTTTTCGATTCTCTTATTCCCAGAAGCGTCAAGCTCGCTGAAGCGCCAAGCTACGGTCGAAGCATTTTGTATTACGATCCTAAATCCAGCGGCGCTAAGGCATACTTTGCCTTATCCCAAGAAGTGATCTCTTTGGAAAAATAATCTATAAATATGTCTCAGGCTTTAGGCAGGGGTCTCGGCTCCCTTATTCCAAAAAAGAATCCAGAAAATAACAGTGAGGAGGGCAATCCTTCTGCGGCAGCAGCACCCTTGAGGGACGACGAACGCGTCCACCATATCGATCCCAAGACGATCGTTATCAATCCCTATCAACCGCGTCATAATTTCAGCGAGGCCTCCCTCCGGGAACTTATCGACTCCATTCGTGAGCACGGGATCATCCAACCTTTGGTGGTTACCCGCAAAGACGGGGGCTATGAACTTATCGCTGGCGAACGCCGGTGGCGCAGCGCGCAACAGCTCGGCTTAAAGACCGTTCCGGCAATCGTCCGCGAAGCCAGTCAGCAGAAGAAGCTAGAGTTGGCGCTTATAGAGAATCTGCAGCGCCAGGATCTTGATCCGGTCGAGACGGCGCGAGCCTATCAGCGCCTTATGGATGAGTTCGACCTTACTCAGGAAGAGACTTCTAAAAGAGTGGGGAAGGCTCGTTCCAGCCTGGCAAACTCTTTGCGCCTGCTAGATCTTCCATTGGAAATGCAGGAAGCTTTAAGTTCCGGACGCATAACCGAGGCACACGCCAAATATCTTTTAGGCATAGATAACCCCGGCAAGCAGATGGTGCTATTTCGGAAGATCATCAATCAGAATTTGTCCGTGGCTCAGACTCATGATGAAACCAAGAGGATGGGCGGCACTAAGTCGGCGAAGATTGTGGCTAATTATGCGGACCAGGACCGCGAAGAGAAGCTAAGGACTTATTTCGGTACCAAGGCCAAGATTATCCGATCGCGGCGAGGAGGACGGGTATTGCTGGAGTTCTATAGCGATGAAGAACTGGGCAATATAATGGATAAGATTGAGGAATAATATAAAAAGTCGGCTGAGGCCGATTTTTTTGTTTCCCTTAACCTATTGACAATATCGACATATCCTATTATTATGAGGGTTATTAGTTGTTTAACAACTCACAAAACAGAGAATCATGAAAAAAGCAGCATTATTGGCCATATTGATGTCCATGGGATTATTGGCCTTGTGTTCAATCGGCCAGGAAAGTTTAGGAAACGAAATGAGGATCCAAAGGATTGAGGGAAAACACTATGTATTACTGCAAACGACCAGCAAGAATGTACTCATTGATGACAGCCTGCTAATTAGCCGTATCAATGGCAAAGTCATTGCCAATATCAATTCCACGGCCCTGGTAGTTGATGAGCAATTCGTTAAAGACATACGAATACCTTCAACAAATTTATATTTTGTCATCGACACCATTACGGATGAAGAACAGACAATGTTTACCAAGCACTTATCCGATTACTGGTTCTATCTTGAACCCGGTAAAATTGAGAATTTTACGATAATACATGTTAATCGCCCTGCTTGGAAACTTTTCGGGTCTTTAAATTATGAGACAGACCGCGTCCAATATGGAAATGGATTCCTTCAACATTTACCCGCGCAAAATACCTCGATACCTTGGTTTCCGGTAGGAATACTGGTGTCTTCCATTTTTATCATCATGATCAAGCCTCAAAAATTATTGAGATATTTGCCCTTGATCCTGGGTTTAGTATTATTGGATGTACCCGTATATCAGGGGTATGGCAGCGTATTTGGGATGTTTATCGCACCCTTTATAGTCTTCTTCGTATGCTGTTTCAGTGGTCTGTTTATTTCACTCCTATTATCTGACAACCATGAAGTGCTCTTCCTACTTATTATGGTGGGGCTTATCTTCCTTTTGCCTTTTCTCTGTTACGGTTTTACTTGGCACATCCTCATGTTAGTATTGGCTTTTGGAATATATACGTTTAGACTAGGAGCCGACTTGAAAAATGTCCTTCAAAGCTTGTGAAGCAAAAAAATGACCCCATAAAGGCAATCTACGGATTGTCTTTTTTCTTTATCCCGGCAGAATCGCTCCCTTTTGGCAAGATTGAATTAGCAGGGCAAAGTTGGTATGATTTAGACATAAAAATAAGCAGTTTTCCCATGTTCGTGCATCTCCACAACCATAGCCACTATTCGCTTTTAGACGGTCTGACGAAGATTGATGAGCTTATCTCAAGAGCGAAGGAAGAAGGATCTAATGCCGTAGCTCTGACCGATCATGGCGTGCTTTATGGCGCCATTGAGTTCTACCAGAAATGCCGAAAAGCGGGGGTCAAGCCGATTATCGGCTATGAGGCCTATGTAGCGCCGAATTCTCGTTTCGATAAGCATACCAGGGCGGATGGCAAGAGCTTCCATCTTTTGTTGTTGGCTAAGAATAAGACCGGCTATGATAATCTGATCAAGCTGGTATCGGCCGCTCATCTGGAGGGCTTTTATTACAAGCCCCGAATAGATTGGGAACTATTACAGCAGCATCATGAAGGCCTTATCGCCTGCAGCGCTTGTTTGGGCGGAGAAATCCCTCATCTCATATTGGCGGGCGAGCTGGAAAAGGCCAAGAAAAGGGTAATCGAATTTGATCAGCTGTTTGGCCGTGAAAACTATTATCTTGAGGTCCAGGATCACCCGGAACTGGAGGGACAGGACAAGGTTAACCGCCAGTTAATCGCTTTTTCAGAGGAATTAGGCATCCCCTTGGTGGCTACTAATGATGTCCATTATTTCAAACCGGAAGACGCGGAGGCCCAGGATATTCTGCTGTGCTTACAGAACAAGAAGAAGATCGACGATACGGACCGTATGCGGATGATCGGGCATGGAGATTATTCGATGCGCCCAGCCGCGGAGATGGAAAGAGTTTTTGCCCATATTCCAGAAGCCATACATAATACGGTTAAGATTGCGGAAATGTGCGATGTGTCGATACCTCTCGGTGAGATACAGCTCCCATATTTTAACGTACCCGATGGTTATGACGGCGAGACCTATCTACGCCATCTTTGCGAGAAAGGCTTGGAAAAGAAATATGGGATTATCAAAGCGGATGGACACTATATTCTGGGCCCGGAAGGGAAGATCCCGGCGGCACTTAGCCTAGAGAAGATAATCGAACGCATGGAGTATGAGCTAGGAATAGTCTTTAAGATGGGCTGGCCTTCATATTTCTTAATCGTGAGCGACTTCGTCAATTGGGCCAAGAATAATAAGGTCGTCGTCGGCCCAGGTCGTGGGAGCGCGGCCGGATCGCTTGTCTGTTATCTGGCGGGCATAACCAATCTTGATCCTTTGCTCTACGATCTCCTGTTCGAGCGTTTCCTTAACCCGGATCGTATTTCCATGCCCGATATCGACATGGATTTTGCCGATATCCGTCGCGGAGACGTTTTGAGCTACGTCGAACAAAAGTATGGGCAGGACCATGTCGCCCAGATTATAACCTTCGGGACCATGGCAGCTAAGGCGGCGGTGCGCGACGTTGGGCGGGTCCTGGGGGCCCCTTATGAGTATTGCGACCGGATTTCCAAGAGCATCCCGATGTTTACCACCTTATCCGAAGCTATCGCCGAAGTTCCGGAGGTGAAAGATATTTATAATAACGAGCCGGAAGGGAAGCGCATCCTCGACTATGCTAAGCGCTTGGAAGGCGTAGCCCGTCATACCTCCACCCACGCCTGCGGCGTGCTCATTACTCCGAAGCCCTTGACCGAGTACGTGCCGATCCAATACGCATCGTCATCCGATAAGACGGTGATCTCGCAATATTCTTTGCATCCGGTGGAAGATCTCGGCCTGTTAAAGATGGATTTCCTGGGCTTGAAAAATCTAACCATCATCGAGTCTGCCCTGCGTATCATCAAGAAAACGAGGGGATTAGAAATCGATATCGATAACCTCCCTTTGGAAGACGAAGCATCATACCGCCTTTTCCAACAAGGAGAGACCACCGGCGTATTCCAGTTCGAATCTTCGGGAATGAAGCGCTACTTACGCGAGCTGAAGCCTAGTGAATTTGAGGATATCATTGCCATGGTGGCCTTGTATCGCCCGGGGCCGATGGAATGGATCCCTGATTATATTTCCGGCAAGCATAAGCAGAAAGTTGTCTCCTATCTCCACCCCAAACTGGAACCGATCCTTTCCAAGACCTACGGAGTAGCTATTTACCAGGAACAAGTGATGCAGATATCCCGCGCCTTAGCGGGTTTCACTCCCGGCGAAGCCGATGTATTGCGCAAGGCCATGGGTAAGAAAATTGCCAGCCTTTTAGCCGAGCAAAAGGAGAAATTTATCGATGGCTGCGTCAAAAACGGAGTGTATAAGGAATTGGCCGAAAAAGTCTTTTCATTTATCGAACCTTTTGCCGGTTACGGATTTAATCGCAGCCATGCGGCCTGTTATGCCTTGATCGCTTATCAGACCGCTTATCTCAAGTCCCATTGGCCCACTGAATTTATGGCCGCTCTTCTCACCTCCGATCAGCATGATAGCGACCGGGTGGCGATTGAGATCGATGAGTGCCGGAGTATGGGGCTCAAAGTGATGCCTCCGGATATCAATGAATCGTTTGATTCCTTTACTGTGGTCACGGCCGGAACCAAATCCAACCAAACGGCGGCCGCCGGAGAAAAGGTTGATACCATCCGTTTCGGATTGAACGCGATTAAGAATGTGGGCGAGCATATCGTTGAAGTCTTGATTGAAGAACGGAAGAGCGGGGGACCGTTTGCCGATGTCTACGATTTGCTTGAGCGAGTCACCGACAAGGATTTAAATAAGAAATCCTTGGAAAGCCTGATCAAGAGCGGTGCGATGGACAGTTTTGGCGGCCGAGGCATCCTTTTGGCGAATGTCGAGCGCTTCCTGTCATTTAATAAAGAAATCAGCAAGCAAGCGGAAAGCCGGCAGGCTAGCCTTTTCGCTTCGGCGCCAGAACTGGATCGCTTGAACCGCCCTCAGCTTTTAGATGCTCCGGAGCCGACGAAGATCGAGCGCTTGACCTGGGAAAAGGAATTGTTGGGTTTATATATCAGCGATAATCCTCTTTCCACGATCAGTTCAGATTTAGCCGGTTATGCCTTGCCCTTGTCACAGCTTGGCGCCCATCGAGGGGATGATCGCATTATCGCGGCCGGGGTCATTACTTCGCTCAAGAAGATCGTGACAAGAAAAGGCGAGACGATGCTGTTCGCGAAGATCGAGGATAAGAGCGCTAACGTAGAAGTGCTGGTATTTCCTAGCCTGTTGAAAAATAATGCCGACATCTGGAAGGATGGCGGTCTGGTTATAGTGAGCGGAAAGTTGTCTGATAAAGACTCGGATGTCAAGCTTTTGGCAGATATCGCCGCCGGCCTTGATCCTGAGGATGCCCGGACTTCTATCGATGCCTTTAAGAAAACGATTTTGGCTGAAAAAGAGAATGGCCGCTGGCGCGGAAATAAGTCCAATTGGCGGAGCAAGCTTCCGGCGGGTTCCGTGCCGGCAAAGCCAGCACTGCCTGTTACTCCTCCTCCAATTGAGGTGCCGCCTGTCATTACGGCGGCCGAGGCTGAGCCGGCTTTGCGCATTGCTTTTCGTAATGCGCCACTGGCTGATCAAGAGAAGGTCCTGAAAGAGATTCTCGGTTCTTCTAAAGGGAAGAACGCCGTCTATCTGCGCGTCCCAATCGATGGCAAAGACCTTGTCATCCGTACTGCTTATGCGGTAGAAAATAATTCCGATCTCCGACAACGCCTACGCTTGTCACTGAAAGATGCGGCGCAAGTAGTCGAGCCTCTTGAAGAAGAATGAATTTAATAGTTTTTTTTAGACGGTTAGCCGTTCAAGCTGCCGTCTTTTTTTATTACTCTCTATAAATGAGATGAGAAAATTGTGAGCTTAGATAAAATCTGGTATAATGAAGCACATATGGTCGCACTCGCGGCCGACTCTCCTTTTTTATTAGTTCCGGCTTGCCCGGAGGAAACAAGCTATTATGCCACGAAGCAAAAAAGAGCCCGCGAAGAAAGCGGCTGCTCCTAGAAAACCGCGCGTTAAACGGGCGGTGAAGAAAGAGAAACCGGCTTCGAAAGCCAAACCTATTACCATCGATGTCATTGCTGATGACGAGGAAGTATTATTCCGAGATCCGCCGGCTTCTTTGCCGGCAGACGACCCTAAGCTGAGAGCGGAGCTGGATGCGCAAAAAAAATACTTCTCCGAATTAGTAACGGACATGAAGCAGAAGAATGATAATCCTAAACCTTTATACGGAACCTTGCCGGCGGCTAAAGGAGGGAGAAAACCGGCGAAGAAATCTATCAGCCTCTATCGTCGCATAGCCTATCAGTTTGTCGGCCTGACCGTAATCCTCTTGCTGGCGGTGGGATATTTTTTCCTGCCGAGCCTGAAGATCACCATGCACCCCACAGCCGAAGCGATCGCCGATAGTCTGTCTATACGGGTGGCTCCCGGTGGCAGTGAAAGCCCGGACGACTCCGAGGCCAGGCAGATAGAAGGCACGGTCGTCACGATGCCCATAGCGGTGGAGGCATCTATTGAATCAAGCGGAGAAGAGATCCTCGGCGAAGAAGTGGTTGGAACGGTTACCCTAAAGAATGATTATTCTAAATCCCAACCTTTAGTCGCAAATACAAGGCTGCTGAGTGCGGATAATAAACTATTTCGGTTAAAAGAATCCGCGACGATACCAGCCGGAGGAAGCGTAGAGGCTGAGGTTTATGCCGATAAGCCTTCGCTGGATATGGCCATATCAGCTACTCGCTTCACTATTCCCGGACTGTGGCTCGGCTTGCAGGACCAGATTTATGCTGTCAGTGAAAAGCCTTTCGAGTACCGTCACCAGGTTAAGAGATACATCCGGCAGCGAGACTTAGATCAGGCGGTTACTACTATCAAGACGGCCTTGAAAGATAAGGCTCAGGAAGAAATCGATAAGATTACGGCCGAAGGCAAGGTCCTGGCTTACTCCCTTAATGAGGACGCCGCTTCGATAACACTTAGCGGCAAGCTGGGTGATGAAACAGAAAGCTTCACCGTGACGGCTGCGGGTGAATTGGCCTATGCCCTATTTCCAAAGGATCAAGCTGAGTCTCTCGTCAAAGCAAAGATCGCTTTCTTGCTGCCTGATGATAAGAAGCTTTCATCCTTTGATTCTAACGACGTAGAATACCGCCTTGATACTTATGACACCGCTTCCGGGACTGCTTCCATCTCTGCAAATTTCAAAGGTAACATGTCTTTGCGGACCGACTCGGATATCATTGACCGGAAAAAGTTAGTGAATCTCAATGAACGCCAGATAAACGAATATTTAAGCTCATTCCCCGAGATCCAATCGTATGACCTCGAATTCTTCCCAGAATTCATTAGGAGGGCTCCAAGCCTGGCTGATAGGATAAAGGTTGAGGTCAAATAATTAAATATTTAGAAATAAAAAAGGCGCGTTTGCGCCTTTTTTTATTCGAGAAATAATTTTAGAAGAGTCCGAGGATTTTGCTTTTATTTCGTTTCTTAATCTGTACCTTTGACTTCATTATCCTTATCGCTTCGGTTGTCTTTGCCCCCTTGTGGATCATGGCGGTGAGTGCGCGTCCCAAGGCGGCCGCTTCTTCTAGCGAACGCTGATGGAGATTGCGTCCGATAGCCAAACCCTTGGAGCCGGCTTCCAGCTGTCTGGATAAATGGCGGAGGAGGCGATCTGCCGGCAAGCGGCTGCCACCGACGCAGATAACGCCGGTTCTCCCGGCAGCCTTTATAGTTTCTTCAAAGGCTTCCGCCTTCTTGGTCGGGTCCAGCTTCTTGTAGGGGTATTTCACCTTGACGAAATCAGCGCCGAGGGAGGCGGCCACGCCGGCGCCGCCGGCAATGAGATGCAAATCTTCTTCATTCTTAATGCTTGAGTGGCGGGGATACATCCAGATGATGGCGAGCAAGCCTTCTTCGTGTGCGGTTTGGATGGCCTTAGCCGCTTGTTTTAGCATCTTGGCTTCGCGTTTGCTTCCTAAATAAACCGTATATCCCAGGCCAACGATCTTTAATTTGCTGTTATCGATAAAACGGAGCAAATCATCTTTTGATACCAGGGAACCGCTGAAAATATCATCCTCGTCCCGGTTGATGGGACTCTTGCCGTTTAGTTTAACGATGTACGGCAGATCACGATAATCCTGCCCGTAGCGGTCTAAGAGTCCGATATGGGTTGCCAGCACGGCACCAGGAATGTTTGCGGCAATAAGGAAAAGATGTTCCGGCGAGGCGTCTTCCGGGTCGATGCTTTTGCCGTAAAAATCATCGTTAAGATGCTCGATTTTTTGGTCACCGGCAAACAGCAATAACTTGCCAGTATTCGCGGTGGCCAGCTTATAGTTCCGCTTATAGGTCGAGCGGCGGTTTGCCGGTACCGACAAGGGAATGATTAAATCCTCCATATTGATTCAATAAATTAAGCTCTTATGATATAATCAGAATATTCTTAATTATATCACACTTATGAATCCGAAGAATAGTAGCGGATTGGGCATAGATTTGAATAAATACGAGGACCGAGAAGGCTTGACCGTGCGCAAGATGCATTTCGGGCTTTGGCTTTCGGAAAATCGTCCTAAAATAACGCGCGGCTTGGCGGCCTTTTTGATAATCGCTTCCGCTGTCATGTTTGTTTACTCAACCTATAATTACATTTTTTATTTTTTGGAAGGGAAGAAAGCGGATGAAAAGCTTGCGGGGGAGCTTACCACCAACTTGGTTGATACTCAGGCATATCGCAACGCCAATACCCCCCAACCGCTGGCAATCGGTGAAGTCTCTGTTTTTGGGACGGTTGGACGCCATGATTTTCTCGTTCCGCTAAAGAATCCAAACCTGAAGCATTTTAGTAATTTTGAGTATTGCCTCGTTTCCGGTGACGACAAAATAGCTTGCGGGGAGAGCTTCATATTGCCCGCCTCGGAGAAAAATCTCCTTATCGCCGGCATAGAGACCGTAAACGAACCGTCCAATGTGCGCTTGGAGATCTCAAATTTATTCTGGCAACGGCTAAGTGCCCATGAGATCCAAGACTGGAGTGAGTATCGCTCGGAAAGGATGGACGTGGCATTGGGGCCGATTAAATACGAAAGTGATAATCGAGGCGGCCGCAATGCTTTCCATGATTTGAGCTTTACGATAAAAAACACATCCGCCTACAGCTATTTGCAGTTTCCCTTGGATATCATCTTATATAACGGTTCCTTGCCTTCGGCGGTGAACTCGTTCCGCCTGGATAATTTTCTATCGGGTGAGAGCAGGGAGGTATCAGTATCTTGGGCCTCCGCCGGAGAGCGGGTTACTCGAGCCGTGGTCGAGCCGGATGTAAATATCTTAGATAAAGAAAACTTTCTTCCTTACCGCGTCCGTTGAATATGTGGTCCCGGATTAAATTATATTTAAAGAACTTTGATTGGATCTTATTGGCAGCCGTCGTCCTATTGTCTGCTTTTGGTCTGATGGAAATATACAGCGTTGCTTTGGGGCAGGGCGATCTTGATCTGCTTAATTTTTATAAGCAGATCCTTTTTATTATCATCGGCTTAACTTTGCTTTTCGGCTTCACTTTTGTCGATTATCGTTTTCTAAAAAGCATTCGCAAATACATATATTCATTCGGCGTGGTTATCCTGGCTTCCGTCTTGGTCTTCGGTTCCGTTTCCCGCGGTACTCGCGGCTGGTTCGATATTGCCGGTCTTGGCATCCAGCCAGTGGAACTCGTAAAAGTAATCTTACTTATCTTCCTGTCTGGGTATTTTTCTGATCTTGCCACTAAGGTAAAGACTCTGAGACATTTTATTGCCTCCTTTTTCGGTGCCGGTTTGCTAATGGTCCTGGTCATGTTGCAGCCTGATTTCGGTTCCTCTCTTATCCTTGGAGCAATCTGGTTGGTTCTGGTGGCGCTAGCCGGCTTTCCTAAGAAATATTTCATTACCATCATCAGTGCGGGATTGATCTTGTCCGTGCTGGCCTGGGCTTTTTTCTTCCAAGACTATCAAAAGCAACGTATCCTCACTCTTGTCAACCCAGGAGAAAACGCTCTGCAGGAGGGATATAACGTTTCCCAGGCAATTATTGCCGTTGGCTCGGGTTCTTGGAGCGGAAAAGGGGTAGGATTCGGTTCACAGTCCCAGCTGAAATTCTTACCCGAGGCTCAGAATGACTTTATTTTTGCTGTTATTGCTGAAGAATTAGGGTTCCTTGGCGTCTGCCTGGTCTTATTCTTTTTTGCTGTTTTTTTCAGCCGATGTTTCCTGGCCGCCAAAAGGGCACCCAATGATTTTTCCATATATTTCATTCTCGGGGCGGCAGGCTTGATTTTTATTCAAATGTTTATTAATATTGGTATGAATATCGGGGTTGTCCCGGTAGTCGGATTATCGTTGCCCTTCATCAGTTACGGCGGAAGTTCCATCTTTTCGCTCTTCATCCTGGTGGGGATTATAGAAAATATCATAATCAAGTCTAAAATTAACTATTAGCTTATGGAACTGAAATTAACCGCACAATTGCGTGAAAAGAACGAAAAGTTGAGTCAGGACGATCTCGCTGCCATCCTGTATGGCCGTGGCTTGGAGAGCCGCTCCATAAAAGTGAACCGTAACGTATTCGGGAAGCTTTTTGCGGAGGCCGGTGAATCCAATCTTATTACCTTAGACCTTGATGGCAAGGAATTCCCGGTGCTGGTTAAGGCGGTCCAGAGAGATGCTTTAAAGAACAATCTCATCCATATTGATTTCTATCAAGTAAACATGAAGGAGAAGGTTAAGGCAGAAATCCCGCTTGAGTTTATCGGGGATTCCAAGGCAGTCAAGGAATATAGTGGCGTTTTCGTCGTTAACATGGACGAGGTGTCCGTGGAATGCTTGCCGGGAGATTTAGTAGATCACATTGATGTGGACATCAGCCTCATGAACGAGCTCGGAGACATGATCCGCCTTCAGGACCTCAAGCTACCTAAGGGTATTTCCTTGGAACACGAAGGCAATGAAGTGATCTGCGTAGTTGAAGAACCGAAGAAGGTGGAAGAAGAACCGGTAGCAGCTCCGGCTGAAGCCAGTGCCGCACCGGCAGCGGAACAGAAGCCAGCTGAACAAAAATAATTTCAATTTCTACGCTTTATGGAGGATAAAGGCGTTAAACCTGGTTTAGATAATAAAAAGAAGGCGCTTTTGGGCGCCTCTCTTTTTGTATTGATTGTGTCCGCCGCCGGATTATATTATTTCCTCTTCGCTCCAAATATACTGCCTGCGCCTGATAAGCAGCCTCAGGCCGAAGAGGCGACCCCGGAAACCATCGTTGATGATTGCCCCGGATGCTTAGCTCGGTGGCTGGACGGGATAGAGGTTCCTGCGGAAAAAGCCAAAGTATTTCCGGTGGCCGTAATGATCGATAACGACATCAATGCGCGGCCGCAGAATGGCTTGGCTCGAGCATCATTGGTCTATGAAGCACCGGTGGAGGGGAGGATAACCAGATATATGGCGGTATTTCCGGCTGATATCGATCTGGCCTCAATCGGGCCAGTCAGAAGCGCTCGTCCATATTTCGTTAGTTGGGCCGAAGAGCTTCGCGCTTTGTATGTCCATGCCGGAGGCAGTGATGAAGCTTTGGCTTTGATCAAGAAATCCCAGTTAACTGATTTCAACGAATTTTATAACGGCAGTTATTTCCATCGAGAACTAGGAGGAAGGCCTGCTCCCCATAATCTGCTTCTAGGCAGTAACGATTGGCGTGCGTATTTGGAAAAAAGAGGTTTGTCCGAATCTCCGGCGGAGAGCTGGCAGTATAAGGAAGAAAACGAACATGCCACTTCTTCCCCTGATATTGATATCCGCTTCAGCCCGAGTTTCCGTCCAACCTGGCGTTATCTCACTGGCACAAATGAGTATCAGCGTTATTTCAACGGAGAGTTGAGCAAGGATGGAGAAGGGATAGAAATCAAAGCGAAGAACGTCATTATCCACTTACTTGATAGCAAGGTGGTGGATGATTATGGAAGATTGCACTTAGGTGTTGCTGGCAATGGAAAAGCCGTAATTTGCCTTGATGGCCTCTGTCAGGAAGGAGCTTGGAAAAAGAATGGTTCTTCCCGGACCCGTTATTATGATCTTAAAGGGGAAGAGATAAAATTTAATCCAGGGGTTACCTGGATTGAGGCGGCTGACGGCAATACTAGCGTCGTCTACTGATTAGATATTCGTTACCAAAATAAACCGTGTTCGGCCGCTAAGGTCGGGCACGGTTATTATTTTGGCCCCGGGTAACGATTTAGCGGCAAGGCCGACAAGCAAATCTTCTTGCCACGGGCTGATTTCCATCATCAACTGAAAAGGCTTTCCGTTAATTCCTTCACAGTCTTTCAATAAACGGCGGTATATGTCGAGACCATCGACACCGCCGAGCAGAGCGATACTTGGTTCGGGCGCGATGCTCTTTTCCGCCATCCTTTCCTCGGGAGTCAGATACGGCAGATTGGCCGCGATGAATATTGAGGTAGAGCTTTGCAATTCTTGCCTGAAGGGAGTAAACACGCTGCCGAGCTTGAAAGTAATTACAGAGCTTATCCCTTCGGCGTTTTCTTTGGCGACATCAAGGGCTTCAGGAGAGATGTCTCCGGCGAAAAACTGATATGAGCCCGAAATGGAAGATGCTATGGATATGATGATTGCTCCTGACCCGGTGCCGATGTCAAAAAAAGAAGCGGCGGGTTGGAGCTTAGCAAAGAGCAACGCTTGGTCTATAATTATTTCCGTTTCGGGGCGGGGAATAAGGACGGACGAGGAAACCTTGAAGCGCTGATTGTAAAAATCTTTATATCCGAGAATATAAGCTACCGGCTCGCCGTCGTTGAGACGGCGAAGATGATTTTCCAGGGTTGCCGTTTCAAGCTGGCTGAGCTCGTATTCAGGGTGGGCATAGAGCCAGCTCCGATCCTGATTACAAACGGCGCCGAGCAGGGACTCGGTTTCCGCTCTCCGATCTTTGTCTGCCGCTAACAAGCAGCCGATATTGGACATATTATTGGCGCAAAGCTTTGCGGACCGCCTTTACTTGCTCTTCGATATCGCCATCCATGACGGCGCTTAGATTGTGCCATGACTGGCCGATGCGGTGATCGGTGAGACGGTCCTGGGGGAAGTTGTAGGTCTTAATCTTGTCGCTGCGGTCTCCTGCTCCAACCTGGTCCTTACGCGCACTGGATTCAGCGGCCATCCTTTCTTCTTCCTGTCTTGCTAATAGACGGGAACGAAGGACCTGTAAGGCTTTTTCCTTGTTTTGATGTTGGGATTTCTGATCTTGGCAACTAACGATAAGGCCGGTAGGCAGATGGAGAATGCGGATGGCAGAATAGGTCGTATTAACGCTCTGCCCGCCCGGACCGCTTGAGCAAAAAGTATCGATACGGATATCCCCCGGCTTGATTTCAATATCGACTTCTTCTGCCTCGGGAAGAACGACGGCCGTGGCGGTAGAAGTGTGGATGCGTCCTTGTTTCTCAGTTTCCGGAACGCGCTGGACCCGATGGGTCCCGGCTTCGTATTTGAGGGTGCCAAAAGCACCCGCTCCTTTAACGGCGAAGATGACTTCTTTGAAACCGCCGATACCGATGGCACTGGAATCGATCATTTCCGTCTTCCAGCCACGGCGTTCGCAGAAACGGACGTACATGCGGAAAAGATCGCCGGCAAAGAGAGCAGCTTCATCGCCGCCCGTTCCGGCACGGATTTCAATAATGGCGTTCTTGTGGTCATTTGGGCCTTGAGGATGCATTTCTTCCTCGATCTGTTCGCGGACTCCCTGCAGTTGGACCTCCAGGCCGGCAAGTTCTTCTTCTGCCAGGCTTTTCATTTCCGGGTCCTCCTCTTGGGAGGCTAACTGGCGGCTACCTTCTATCTCGGCAACCAGCCGTTCCTCATCGGCTAGAAGCTGGATCAGAGCCTTCATGGCGGCATGTTCTTGGCCAGCTTTAACCAGCTCCTTTTGATCTTGAAGGAGAGTAGGGTCGGCTAGACGGCTTTCGATTTCCGCGAATTTCGCTTTGATCTCTTCGTACATAATAATTAAGGCTTTAAATTAATCGGGATATAAAATAATCAGCTCCCTTAGCGTTTATCAAGGCCTAGACTATAAGCCAGATAACAGGAGCTGATTATCTTAAGTATTGCTATTTCTTCTTTGAACCGAGCGTAACCTGGGAAATCTTCTTGATATCCTTGGTCTTTACCACGACTTCTTTCGAGGCTTTGGCTTCTGCGCGTTCGGCCTTCTTCACTTTTTTGCCTTTTTTGCCGGCGGCAGCAGTTTCTTTGGCGGCTAACTTAGCACCGAATTTCTCAACGCGGCGAGCGGTATCAACGAGCTTCTGCTTGCCAGTATAGAAAGGATGGCAGGCAGAACAAAGCTCGACCTTGATTTCGGGAACGGTCGAACCGGTGACGAAGGAATTGCCGCAGACACAAGTTACCTGGCAATCCGGATAATATTGCGGATGGATGTCTTTTTTCATATTGTGAGTAAATATAGAGGAAAACAGATTCTTTCTTTAAAGGCACAAAAAAAAGAAATTGATTTTTCCTTTGGTATTCCGATAATATCATAACTTTAAAATTTAAGCAAGACCTGATATACTGGTTAGAGATATGGCGGAAGAGAAGTAGATGATATGAATAAAGTTGCTAATATTGCAAAAAATACATCTTATTTGACCCTTGCCCTGATTATCCAGAAGATAATCTCTTTTTCATATTTCATCCTTTTAGCTCGTTATCTGGGGTTTGAATCTTTAGGCCAGTATTACACCGCGATTTCCTTTACCACGATTTTTTCGATATTGATTGACCTCGGCTTTGCCAATGCTTTGACCAGGGAAGTGGCAAAGTATAGCGAAAAAGCCTCAGAAATGCTGTCCAGCGTGCTTTCGATGAAGTTTGTGCTGGCCGCAGGAACTTTGCTTCTCGCACTGTTGGTCGCCTTCTTTGCCTATGACCTTCGTTTGGTACTGCTGATCGCCGTTTCGGCACTCTCGATGGTCCTAGATTCCTTTACGGCTACATTTTTTGCCGTTATCCGGGGGTTCCACAATCTGAAATATGAAAGCATCTCCTCGGTAATTTTCCAGCTGATAGTCTTTATCGCCGGTTACGCCGTCCTTCGCAGTGGCGGCCCGATGACGCTTCTGCTCGGGACCTTGGTTCTAGCCAGCGCCTTTAATTTCATTTATTCCGCTTTGATTTTAAGGACTAAACTGGGCGTGAGCCTTAAGCCAAAATGGCAGGCTAAGATAGCCCGGCAGGTATTTGCGATTAGCTGGCCGTTTGCCCTTTATAATGTCTTCCAGCGCTTGTTTACCTATCTCGACTCGCTCTTGCTCGGTTTCTATTCCGGTTTTGTCCAAGTGGGGATATATCAGATTGCATTCAAGATCATTTTTGCTTTGCAGTTCTTGCCTATGGCCTTTACCGCCTCTTTGTATCCGGCTATGAGTTCCTATTGGCTAAATAATCGTGATCAGTTAAGGATATCATTCGAACGAGCGATAAATTACCTTATCATCATCTCTCTGCCGATCATTTTCGGCGTGTTCTCTTTGGCGGAGGAAATCGTGCCCCTCTTTAAAGCCGGGGATGAAGCCGTTTGGCCGTTGCGCATTTCTATTGTCGCCCTCTTCTTCATTTTTCTCAATTTCCCCCTGGGCTCCCTCCTTAATGCTTGCGATCGTCAACGGCGCAACACCCGGAATATGGGGTTGGCTGCCATAGCAAGCATCTTGCTGAACCTGCTCCTAATCCCTCGCTGGCAGGCCCTGGGGGCAAGCATGACGGTACTGGCAAGCAATTGCTTGATGCTAATTCTAGGTGCTATATCTGCTCGCGGACTCATTTCTTATTCCCCTAAAAAGAACCTCATCGTGCTCGTGAAATCGCTTGGCGCATCTATGCTGATGGGTGTTGCCGCGTATTATGGAGGGCAGAGAATTAATGTCTTCTTGGCAGTCATAGCCGGGGCGGCCGTCTATTTTGCCTCACTCTTTGCGCTTGGCGGCTTACGTAAGGCGGATATTATAAGCATCGCCTCTTCTTTTAAGCGAGTCTGATATGCGTTACCTGCTTTGCACAACCGAATATCCGCCGCAGATCGGAGGGGTGGCTTCATATTACGGCCAATTAGTGGCCGAATGGAAAAAAAGCGCTGAGATAGATATCATAGACCGATCCGGGATGTTGGCAAGAGGTCCTTTCCCTTGGCGAAAAGCGATATGGAGCCTGATAAAGGCCCTGTCTGGGAAGGATTACCAACTGGTTCTCATCGGGCAGATATTACCCCTAGGAACAGCGGCTTTAATCGCAAGACTAGTAAAGACGTTTCGCTTTGCGGTTTTTCTGCACGGGATGGATCTGCCATTTGCCCTGAAAACCCCTCGTAAACGCTGGTTAAGCAAGCTCATTCTCAAGCGTGCCGGATTCATTATCTGTGCCAATTCCAGAGTGAAAGAAATACTTTTAGATTTCCTTCCGGAACTTCAGGATAAGGTTGTAATCATTAATCCGGGTGTCGTCGCTCAAGCGACGGATAAGGCGATAAAAGAGGAATTAAAGGATAAATATGGCTTAGAAGGGAAGAAAGTACTGCTCTCGGTCGGACGATTGGTAGAGCGTAAAGGAATCGATCAAGCGATAAAAGCTTTTTCTCAGGTGGAAGATGCTAGTGCCATATATCTAATTGCCGGTGATGGACCGGAGAGGAGACGTCTGGAGGAACTGGCCTCTCAAAGCGCAGCCGCCGCCAGGATTCTCTTCCTTGGGGCAATCAAAGAGGAAGAAAAGTGGCCGCTCCTTGATTTGTGTGATATATTTATTACGGTTTCGAGGGAGATTGAAGACGATTTCGAAGGTTTCGGTATTGTCTATCTCGAAGCCAATTTAATGGGCAAGCCGGTAATCGCTGGCCGCAGCGGCGGCGTAGGCGACGCGGTAGAGGATGAAGTGAATGGCTTGCTGGTAAATCCCTTGGCGACGACCGAGATAACGGCTGCGATTTCCGAATTATTCGCTCAACCTGAAGAAGCTTTCCGGCTAGGTAGCCAAGGAAAATCCCGGGCCGAGAACAATTTTTCCTGGAGCAGGCAAGTAGCCAAGTTACAGGGTGCTATTGAAAAATACATATGATCTCTATAGTCATTCCGGTATATAATCAAGCTAAAAAATTACGGCTGGCATTAACAAGCATTATCGCCCAAAAGGGGGTGGAATTCGAGGTGATTGTGGTAAACGACGGATCTCTTGATAATCCGGAAAAAGAGTTTTCCGATGTCACCAGGGGTGCGCAAACAGAGGCAAGATTTGTCTTTATCAATCAGGCTAATCAAGGAGCTCCGGCCGCTCGAAACCGAGGACTTAGAGAAGCGCAAGGGGAATATCTGTTTTTCTGCGATGCTGATGCGGACTTATCGCCTGAGGCTTTATTTACCCTACAGGCAGCCCTTGAAGCGAATCCGGAAGCAAGCTATGCCTATCCCTCCTTCCGTTGGGGTAACAAGCTGTTTAAGGTTGGTCCGTTTGATCCCGAAAAGCTCAGGGAAGGTCCTTATATCCATACTATGGCCCTGATCCGCCGCTCATCCTTGCCCCAAGGCGGATGGGATGAAACGATCCGCAAATTCCAGGACTGGGACCTCTGGTTAACGATGCTTGAGGCCGGCAAGTATGGGATATGGATTGATAAGGTATTATTTAATATCGCCCCCGGAGGAACGATTAGCTCTTGGCTGCCTTCTTTTGCCTATAAGCTTCTTCCTTTTTTGTCTGCGGTCAAGAAATATAAGGCGGCGATGGCGATAATAAAACAAAAGCATGATTTGGCCTGAGTTTTTCTATCAGAAGTTGCGTTCCCGCCCGCTTCTGTTAATCATTTCCGCGCTTATTCTAGCAATGATCATTTATGTATTCTGGCCGCGGAAAGTTGAGCAGGTGGCCATTGGCAACTGTACTTTCAAGGCGGAGGTTTCCAATTCTCTCCGTGAACAATACCGCGGTCTATCACGCCGTCGTAATTTGGAACAAGATAGAGGCATGCTATTTTTATTTAACAAGCCGCAAGACTTAGTATTTGTGATGAGGGAGATGAATTTTCCTTTGGATATAATATTTATCAAGGAAGGGAAGGTGGTGAACCTTTATCGCGATTTGCCGCCAGAAAGTAAGAAGCCCGAGCATACTTACCATAGCGGCGGTGAAGCCGATGCCGTGTTGGAAATAACAGGAGGACGCAGCCAAGCCTGTGGCATTGCGGCTGGCAGCTCAATCAGTTGGTGATATGAAAATATCTTTTCAACCAAGATTCCCCTATCTTTTCTGCGTGAGCCTGATCATTCTGGTCGAACTCCTGTCTTTTGCCGCCTATTTTTTGCCCGCCTGGCAGCCCTATCTTCCGGTCGCCGCTTTCTTTGCGGCTTTTTTATTATCCCTCCGCTCGCTGGAATATGGCCTTATCGCAGCGGCCATGGAGTTAGTTATCGGATCAAAGGGACACTTGTTCTCTTATGAGATCCTGGGGTTTCCTTTTTCTTTGCGTTTCGCCCTTTGGGCGGGGATAATGCTAGCAACAGCGATTTACGTCTGGCGTCGCGGCATTAAGGCGTCATATCTGGATATCAGCTCCAGGATGCCTTATAAGAAAGTATTTGCCGTTTTTGTCGTGATGTTATTTATCGGGGTCCTCCAAGGTATATTACGAAACCATGACCTCGGCCTGGTTCTCGCCGACGCCAACGCGTGGATTTATCTCAGCCTGTTCATTCCCGCCCTGCTGGTCTATGACGGCTCCAAGGAAAAGGCCAGGCGCTTGTTTTCCTATTTCTTGATCGCGGTGGCTTGGTTGTGCTTTGAAACCTTTTTCCTTCTCTTCGTCTTTTCCCATAACCTGGCCATCATGCCTGATATTTACCTTTGGTTGAGACGAAGCGGGATCGGGGAGGTAACGGCCATGGGCGGGGGTTGGCAGAGGATTTTTATCCAGTCGCAAATTTATGCGCCGATCGCATATTTATTCATCTTGTGGTCTCTCCTTAATAACAAGACGAAAAGAAATATATCTTTACTTGCCCTTTCCTTGTTGATGACGGTAATTATTGTGAGCATGTCTAGGAGCTTTTGGCTGGCCCTTGGGGTTACGGGTGTCTTGCTGGCCATATATTCATTCCAAGGAAGGACAAGGGATTATTTAAAGGCTTTGGGTTACGTCCTGGCCTCATTGCTTGGAGCCGCCATGCTGATGTATCTCACCATAAAGTTTCCTTATCCAAATCCCGCTACCGGGCTTTCGGCGGAAGCCTTGGCCCAGCGTTTGGAACTATCCGGTAACGACGCGGCCGTATCTTCACGTTGGTCTCAGCTACCGGAATTAAGAGATTCTATTTCAAGGTCACCTTTGATCGGGCAGGGTTTTGGGAAGACTATAACCTATAATTCTCAAGATCCGCGGGTGCTGGCACTGCATCCTGATGGCCGCTACACCACTTATGCGTTTGAGTGGGCCTATCTTGATATCTGGCTCAAGATCGGATTACTGGGCCTAGGAGCCTATCTTACCTGGTTAATCCTGATCATAGCCGGCTGGCTGAAGAAAGGCGAAGACCGACATATCCGCCAGGTGGTCGCCGCTAGCATCATTTTCCTAGGTATTGTCAATGTTTTTACCCCATATCTGAACCATCCTCTAGGCTTGGGCTTTCTCGTCCTAAGCACTTGTTTTTTCCCTAGGAAGCCATTATAATACAAACTATTCTCCGCGTCCGAGCAGGTTTTCCCTCCGGACGCTTTAAAAAAACATCTTAAATATGTCCGAACAAATTATCACCCAAGAAGGTTACGACAAGCTCCAGGATGAGCTGAATCTTCTTAGTACCGCCCGACGCCGGGAAATCGCAGAAAGGATCGAGCGTGCTAAAGAGCTGGGCGACCTTAGCGAGAACGCCGAATACAGCGAAGCCAAAGATGCGCAGGCCTTAAACGAAGGCCGCATCCTTGAGCTAACTAATATCCTCAAGAATGTGACGGTCGTAGAAAAGAGCAGCAATGGGAAAGATGAGGTAACCATGGGTTCTTCCGTGACCGTGAAAGCGGACGGCAAAGAAAGGAAATATACGATTGTCAGTTTTAATGAGGCCGATCCGATGTCAGGCATGATTTCGAACGAATCGCCACTCGGTGTGGCCTTTTTAGGGAAAAAGAAAGGAACGACGGTAAATGTTGAAACCCCCAGGGGAATTGTCGAGTATAAGATCGTTAAGATTGACTGAAAACATATGTCGGAAATGAACCAGCAAGCGCCGGGAAGCGAAAAAGAGGAGCGTTTGAAAAAGCTGGCCGCCCTGATTGAGGGTGGCATAAACCCTTACCCTGCTGCTTGCGGACGCGATCATTCTCTTGCCGAAGTGCAGGCTGTTTTCGATGACTTGGCTGCCAGCCAAGCTAAAGTTACCGTTGCTGGCAGATTAAGAGGAATTCGCAGCCATGGTAATCTCACCTTTGCTAACCTGGAAGACGCAAGTGGCGGATTGCAGCTGGCTTTTTCCAAAAAAGAGCTTGGTGACGAGAGCTATAAGCAATTCATTAAATTGATCGATAGCGGTGATTTTATCGAAGCCACCGGTGCTGTTTTTTTGACACATAAAGGAGAGAAGAGCCTGATGGTTTCTGGTTGGAAAGTCCTTACTAAGGCGATCGCTCCGATTCCTGATGCCTGGTACGGGTTAAAAGATGAGGATGAGCGTTATCGCCGCCGTTATTTGGATATCCTTTTAAATCCTGAGATCCGTGAGATGTTTGTGAAGAAGGCGATGTTTTGGGAAGTAACCAGGGAATTTTTGAAAGGAAAGGGTTTTTTCGAGGTAGAGACGCCGACTATAGAAACTACTACCGGCGGGGCCGAGGCTAATCCCTTTAAGACCCATCATGATGATTTCGACCTTGATGTATATCTTCGCATCTCCGTTGGGGAGCTGTGGCAGAAGCGTCTCATGGCCGCCGGTTTTGAGAAGGTATTTGAGATAGGCCGAGTTTATCGCAATGAAGGATCTAGCCCGGATCATTTACAGGAGTTTACCAACATGGAATTTTATTGGGCTTATTCGGACTACGAAAAGGGAATGAAGATGGTCCAGGAGCTATATCAGGAAATAGCGCAGAGGGTGTTCGGCAAGACTAGCTTTACAACCAAGGGAATGAGCTACGACCTGGCTGGCGAGTGGCCGAGGATAGACTATCGGGAAGAGGTTTTGAAACAAACCGGGATTGATGTCCTCTCAGCCAGCGATGGTGACATGAAGAATAAATTGGATGAACTAGGTGTCAAATATGAAGGAGATAACAGAGAACGCCTGACTGATACTCTCTGGAAATATTGCCGGAAGACGATTGCCGGACCGGTATTTCTGATCAATCACCCCAAGTTAGTGTCACCCTTAGCCAAAGCCAAACCGGGCAATCCAGAACTTACTGAACGTTTCCAGGTTATTATCGCCGGCAGTGAAGTAGGGAACGGCTTCTCTGAGCTAAACGACCCGGTAGACCAACGGCAGCGCTTTGAGCTCCAACAGCAACTCATAGATCGGGGAGACAAGGAGGCAATGATGCCGGATTGGGAATTCGTGGAAATGCTCGAGCACGGTATGCCTCCGACCTGCGGATTCGGTTTCGGTGAACGCCTATTTGCCTTCATGATGGATAAACCTATTAGGGAAACCACGCTTTTCCCCCTTATGAAGCCCAAGAAAGACGTAATGTTGGAAGAAAAGGAAACCGACTTGAAAAAAAACTCTTAATTGTTATAATACAAAAGAATTCAAAAAGGCTAGCCTAAGCTAGCCAAATTCGGGGATCGTCTAACGGTAGGACAACAGGTTCTGGTCCTGTTTATCGGGGTTCGAATCCCTGTCCCCGAGCAAAACACGGAAACAGGCTTATAAGGCCTGTTTTTGTTTTAACATTAAACATTATTTAAGGTTCCAAAGTAGTTCAAAAATAAGGCTATTTTTTTAGATTTTAGCAAACACATAATTTTATTGACTTAAAAAAGTTCGAATCCCCGTCGCTGTTTTTAAATTACAAATTTTAGCTTATAATATAATTATGCTAATAGAAAAACCAAGAAATGAAGATTTAAAGATGATTCGTTATATTTTAGAGCAATGGACTGAGCCAGAAGAGATTGAAAAATATTTATCCAGAATAGAATCAGAAATTAATGGAAACACTGAACATTCAATGAATTTTTTTGTTGTTAAAGATCGGAAATTAGTAACTGGAATCGGTGGCTTAGCTAAGCCATTACCAATAATTTTACCACTGGCTAAAACGAGTAACCCTGGAGAGATAAAAATACTCTATATTAATAATATTCATCGCGGTAAAGGCATCGGCAGGCAGATGGTAAATTATTTAGAACAGGAGGCGAGAAACCAAGGTTACACTGAACTATTTATTAGAAGTGCTGAGAAATACAAAGACACGGCTTATTGTTTTTATAAAAAAATGGGCTACGAGCAGATACATAAACTGGCAAATAATATGAAGGTATTTTATAAAAAATTAGTAATTTTATGAATATTTTAATTAATGATGAAAAAGTTGATTTTTCATTAAATGATTTACCTATTCTAATTTCCGGGGCAGAGAAGACTGGTTCATCTTTTTTTACAGTTTGTTTATTAGCCAATCTGTTGAAAAATGGACATAAAGTAATTCTATTTTCCGCCCATCCAGCGGCTAAAGAGGAATTTAAGAGTCAGATTGGTAATGAGTTGGGCAACGCTCTAATAATTGATTCCGAAAAAGAAGTAGATTTTATTGAGACAATTAAAAATATTCCTGATCTATCGCAAAGAATAGTGTTAATTAAAAATATCGACCGGTATAGTAAAAAAATATTTGAAGCCGTTAAAGATTTAACACTAGTAATTTTTTCAGGAGATTTAGATAAGTGTCAATTTTCTGATGATTTGTTAAAAAAGAGCTTTGCTTCAAAAATTTTCTTTTCATATTCTAAAAAAAATCCAGTAGAGAAGTTGAAATTATTGCCTAAATATTTTGGTTTTATTGTTAGTGAAAAACATAATGGAATCATAAAGTTGGATGCTTAATTAGTATCTGCATTTTTTCCATAATTAGCCATTCGAGTTCCAAAGCAGTCCACCAAAAGAGCATAATTAAAGAATAAGCCGAAAGGCTTATTTTTGTTAGGTAAGAAGTTCCAAAATATTTGCATTGTTTTTGTCATTTTATTCAATTTGTAATATTTGTTAGATAATGTCGCGAACGCAAAAATAGACTAAAATTAGTTCATTATTGTTATAAAAGCATTGACATTAGAAATATAAAAGATTAGTATTTGATTATTCGTGTTAGTAAATGAAAAATAACAACTCAAAAAATATAAATCATGGAAATTTACAAAAAATTAGTAAGGGACAATATTCCTGAAATAATACGAAAAGAGAATAAAATCCCTAAAACAAGAATTTTGAGCAATGATGAATATAAATACGAATTGCTTAAAAAATTGGTCGAAGAATCCAATGAGGTCTTAGGGGCTAGAGAAGATAAGAAAGACTTGATTAAAGAACTTGGAGATTTATTGGAAGTTATCGATTCTGCCATTAATGCCTTTGATCTTAATAAGGAAGAGATATTTACTCTAAAAGATAAGAGGAAACAAGAAAGGGGAGGATTTGATAAACAAATTTTTCTTGAAAGCATTGAATAATAACTAGAGACATTAATTTGCCTCTATTTTTTTACTTGATTTTAGTTGGCTCAGTTCCAAGCATATCTCAACCTTCGGAACAAATTTACAAAATAGCACATTAAGTGCTATTTTTGTTATATAAATATAAATGCTTAAAATAAAATGTCATAATTTATAGCTATGTCAAAATTACCACAAAACATAATTATAATGAAAGTTGGTCCACATAGTAATATGTCGCTGAACGAGATAGTTAAGTCGAAACAAGATGAAGAATTGTTGCATGGAGTCCATTATTGGGGGTATTCTGGTGTATTTTGTCAACCTAAGCCTACGAAAATATTTTGTGAAAATTGTATCCAGAATGTAAAGATTGCACCTATACTAGTTTTGCTTGAAACAAAAAGCACGTATGAGTCTTCAATCGGTTTCATAAATAAATATTCCGCAAACGGTTCTGACTATTATGAATTTAAGAAACCAGTTCAACTTCAAGGTGCCGAATTTTCGTTTGTCGCGAAGAATCTGCGTGTTGTTGAAGACTTTCCTTTAAATGCATATGATGTCGTGAGCGGCAAAAATGAGGGAAAGCCGCTATTGGAACATCTAAGATTCAGAATTAATAAATCTTTTGCGACTCTAAGAGCTGATAAATCGGTGCCAGAGACTCCTGCACAAACAGTGACGGTACTGATGGCTGACCTGGTCGATCCATTTGCTATATGGTTGAAGAGCTAAAATATGAGTTCTCGGTCCCCGAGCTAATTCAGATACTCCGTGAGAGACTGCAAAATCAAGTCCGATCCCATTGACAAAATAGCACATACAGTGCTATTTTTTGTTGATAGTTCATTAAAAATAACCTCAAATCAATAAACAATGGAGATAAAAAAAGGGAGCACCCGGACAGTTCTTCTTCTAGATAAGGTAGTTTTCAAATTCCCGGTAATTGGAGTAGCAAGAAGCCTCATCGAATTAAATAAGAGAAGAAAATTCTATTATAAGTCTATAAGACAAAATGGATTGAGAAGGCATTACCTAAATATACGAGAACGGAGAGCAAGGTCTTTAAAATTGGAGGAAGAGCTTATGTCGACAAAATCCCAGGGCATCTCTTTAGAAGTATTGCCTTATAAAAAGTATGAAATCTTCTTCAATTTAAGGTATTTTTTATTTAGTGGTATTATGGCCAACTGGAATGAATATCGTTTCTATCGTAAAACTATGAATCCCTTTACAATGCCGACCTATTTTTCTCTATTGGGTTTGTTTAACATCCAAAAGCGAGGCCAAGAAATTTCTTTTTGGAGCTATAAAGATATTTGGAAATATATCTGTCATAATTCTGAAAACGTAAATCAACCGTTCTGCGATCCCCATAGTTTTGCTGAAATAGGGAACTTTTGCCTTGATGCAGGGAAATTAAAAATGCTCGATTATGGAAGCAGGCATGTGCATAATTTCTTGAGGTTAAATGGACCTAAATTGTTTAACAACTTCGTAAAACCACCGGAATAGAATCGGTGGTTTTCTTTAAAGAAAGAATTAATGTCATAGGTTGAAGCACTACAGTTATTCTTTCATATTTATCTAATATTTGGTTATTTATTGGTAAAAGAATTAATGTCATTGACAAATACCATATATTATGCTATGATATTCACAGATCTTTAAAACAATCAGACGATGAAAATCAAGCATATTGTCCTATGCGGACTTTTATGGGGAATTATATATTTTGGGACTAATAACATAAAGTTGCTTGCCGCTCATGAATTGCCGATATTCCAATTTGAAAGAAATATCGCAATGAATGAGTATTGGATGATCCCATATGTTTCTTGGGCGCTCTACATTGCCGTTTTCTGTCTATTTATTAGACGTAGAGCAAAGGAATTTATCCAATTCGCAACGATTTTAGTGGTTATTCACGCCTTAATATTCCTAATTTATCCAGTCGAATTTCCGAGGGAATACAACGTTGATTCGCTTAGCAAAATAAACAGCTTTCTACTTAGTTGTGATAATCCACAAAATTGCTTCCCGAGTTTACATGTTTCCTTAATCTTCCTCACCATATTATCCGCACCGTTGCTTGGTATTTCTCATAAGATGAGATACCTCTTCATAATTTGGGGAACAGTTATCATGATATCCGTGATATTTGTTAAACAACATTATGTAATCGATGCCTTGGGCGGGATATTGGTGACCACGATCTATTTTTCTCTAATTAAAAATAGATTACATAGTTCTACGTTATCTCGGGCAGCTGAGCAAACAGTAAAATAAATTTGATTAGATTGTCTTTGCAAGGGGATTGCAATACGAGCGGATGAATATTCGCTCGTTTTTTTATATCAAAGATAACTGGTCAGGGCACCTTTAACAATTTGGACGAATAAGATAATATTAAATCGTTAGGAAAATATACTCTATTATATTATGTTTAAACCAATACAGATTCTGGCCGAATGGCTTGCTTATGCAGTTTTCGGACTGGTGAAGGGAACGCATCTTAGCGACGCAATTGTTTTTTTCATTTTTGATTCCTTGAAAATACTTATCCTGCTATTATTGGTTGTCTTTATCATTTCATTTATTAGGACATATTGGTCGCCAGCTAAGATGCGGGCTTTTTTATCCAGGAAGAATAAGTTTTTGGGGTATATTTTCGCTTCGGCCCTAGGCATTATCACCCCCTTCTGCTCATGTTCTGCCGTTCCGATGTTTTTAGGGTTTGTACAGGCCGGCGTCCCATTAGGGACGACATTTTCATTCCTTATTTCTTCACCGATGATCAATGAGGTGGCCTTAGCCTTATTGATCGGCATGTTTGGTTGGAAAATAGCCTCCCTTTACGTGGTATCAGGCCTCCTCATTGCCATTATTTCCGGCATCATCATCGACCGTCTCAAACTTGAGCATCTGGTTCTTGATTTCGACTCAGGCGAGAGGGGCGATAAGGCTTTGGAGGGATACCGCTTGACGGCTGCCGAGCGGTTGATTTATGCGAAGGATTATTCTGTTAAAATCCTTAACAAAGTTTGGCTGTATGTGATTATCGGGGTTGCCATCGGTGCCTGGATCCATGGTTATATACCGGTTGAAGTGCTATCTACCTATGCGAATGCCGATAATTGGTATGCCGTTCCTTTGGTCACTTTAATAGGTATACCTTTATATGCCAATGCAGCCGGTGTGGCCCCATTGGTCGGCGTCTTAACCGAGAAAGGAGTAGCGATGGGAACGGCCCTGTCATTTATGATGGCAGTCACCGCCTTATCTTTACCTGAATTTACCATCTTAAAACGGGTGATGAAAATGAGACTCCTCCTGATATTTGCCGGTATCGTCGGGGTCGGCATCATGTTTACCGGCTATCTGTTTAATTATATTCTTAAATAAGAAGACATATTTAAAAAGAGGGTGTCTAAACGCTTTTTTTTGTATAAAAAAAGGCGGATCATTCGTAGATCCGCCGCACCAGATGGTTATCCGGCACGAAACCCGAAGGCTTCGTGCGAGGCTTTAATTTACTGAGGAGCTCACTTCATAGAAGCGAAGCTGTACCACCTTCAATCCCTGGTTGTCATAACTCCAGAAGTAATCCTGAAGGGCATCAGAGAAGAGAGGGTATCTCTCAGCTGTTCCGTCACCGTCTAAGTCGGCGAAAACGTAAAGCAGTTGTTTACTGACATCGGTAAACTTGCTTTTTCCAGCTGTTCTAGAAACGGATAAGGTTGCTAAAGAGCAAACCTCTTCATCATCGGCTGTACCGAAGATGCCATCTACTCCCGCACCAGTCGCACATGTGCTTAAAGTAGCGTTTCCTCCGGGGGTCCCGAGAGGACGAGCGTATACCGAGTAAACGGTAACTCCGTCATTATCCGGGTCCGGATTAGGAAGCTGGAATCTTGCGCCATTGCCGTCGGTGCCGTTGGCATCGAGGACTGCAAATTCGTTACCTTCTGTAAGTTTAATAGAAGTTTTACCTTCAAGGTTAACGAAGATGCGGTGGCCGTCATTACTATCCATTAAGGATGTTTTGTCCTTAGAAACCCCAATGAGGTTAAGGTTGTAATGGCTACCGCTAGGAGCGCCGTTTCCAATCGCTTGGACAGAAAGAGTGGAAGCTATCAAGCCCATGGCAGCGAAAGCTGCTATAGTTGCTTTTTTCATAGTTTATCACCCCCCCATCTAGTGTTATTTAGGTACTTTTGGCAGGTGCAGCCCCTCGCGGGGCCGCTTCCCAGCCAGCATCTGATTATACTTAATTTCTCTAAAGAAGTCAACAGATATAAAAAAGGGAAACGCGTTTACGTTCCCCTGATTGTTCTGGCATTAGGTGCTAATCGCTTGAACTTTCGTCGTCATCGACTTCCTCTTCTATTTCTTCCGTATGTATAACCGGATCCGGTAATCCCACGGTAGTAAAGAGGGCGCTGACCCACCCTTCAAATTCATTTGCCATGACTTAAGGTATTTTGTTAACCACAACACCGTGGCAGGTATGGGGTTTTTATCACCTAGATATTACCATATTATTGAAGTTTTTCAATAAACGCGTATCAGTTAGCATTGCGAAGGGGCCAAATTTATGCTATAATATCTTCCTTCATTAATTAATCCTTAACCATATGTTGATGACTATCGCCGCCATCCTAATCATCCTTTGGATATTAGGGCTCGCAACTTCATACACCTTGAGCGGCTTCATCCACATCTTGCTTGTCGTTGCTGTCATTCTGATCCTCATCCGAATTATCCAAGGGAGGAAGGTGATGTAACCCGAAGCGTATTGATTTATTCTTTCTTCTAGGATAGGATTGCTATATAAACAATCCAAATTTATGGCAAAACGTGCAACTGGCGTCGGAAAGGGCAAGAAATCTAATTCCCCGAAGACGGCGAAAAGGCTCGCGATCAAGAAGGAGCGCTTAGGCGCTCTCGCTGAAAAGCGCGCAAAGAGATAAGCTCTACAAGCTCAGAAGATCGGCTCCAAGCCGATTTTTTTGTACTGGAAAAATGCCTGAAAAAATGCTATAATTAAGCGCTTAACATCACAATATTAAACTGCTAATTATTAACTTAATACCTATGAGACAGATATTCATAAATCTTCCGGTCAAGGACCTGAAAGCGTCGATGACGTTCTTTGGTAGCCTGGGGTTTGATTTCAATGCGGAGTTTACCGATGATAATGCCGCCTGCATGATCATCAGCGAAGAGGCATTTATCATGCTCATCGAATCAGAATACTTCAAGACATTCATCGAAGGCGGAATAGCGGATCTTGCCCGAGGGAGGGAAGTGATAATAACCATAAGTGCCGGCAGCCGCGAAGAAGTAAATGAAATACTAAGGCTGGCCTTAGAATCCGGAGGAAAAGAAGGGAAGAAAGGAGAAGAGCAAGATTGGATGTACGGACGTAGCTTCCGTGATCTGGATGACCATTTGTGGGAAATTTTATATATGGATGTCAGCCGCATCAGGAATGCCTGAGGGTGCAACCACGCTAATATGCCTTTAAGAAACAAGACGGCTGCTATCACCGGTAGCGGCCAGGGTATCGGTCGCGCCATCGCTTTAGCTATGGGGGCCGCGGGTTGCCGCGTGATCGTGAGCGACCTGAACAAGCCGCTCGCCGATCAGGTGGCCGAGGAAATCCGGAAACAAGGAGGAACCGCTATATCCTTGCACTGCGACGCAACGTCCCAAGAAGATATTTCTAAACTCATCGACGAAGCCATGGAAGAGTTTGGGACTATAGATATTTTAGTAAATAACGCCGGGATCTTTCCTTTCACCCCTTTTGAGTCCATGACCGAAGAGGACTGGGATAAAGTGATGTCTACCAACCTTAAAAGCGTCTTCCTTTGTTCCCATGCCGCTTCCAAGGTCATGTCAGCGGGCGGCCGGATCATTAATATCTCTTCGATATCAGCCTTTGTCGGCTTCTCGGGTTTAACTCATTACAGTGCCTCTAAAAGCGGTTTAAACGGCTTTACCAGGGCTTTAGCGTTGGAATTGGCTGTTAGGCAGATTACCGTAAATGGAATCGCTCCGGGGTCGATAGAGACGCCTGGCGCTACCGTTGGTCTGGATGAGACGCTTAAAGAACAAACCGTGGCCGCCATTCCCCTCGGACGAATGGGAAGCGGCGATGATATCGCGCAACTAGCAGTGTTCCTCTCGGGCGAGGGCGCCTCATATATTACCGGGCAGACGATTATCGTTGATGGCGGCTGGACTTTGAGGTAATTTAAAAAAGATCGCTATGGCTGCGGTCTTTTTTATGTTGCCTTATTTTGAGAAGATAATTACATCCTTTTTTACTTCTTTGATCGGGACATGATATCCGGTGGCGTAGGCTCTAATGGATTTATAGATGACATCCGTCGGGTATTCGTATGAGCGTCCTTTTCGAGTGCCGGGATCATTGGTGATGAATACCTGGCGGTCCTGGTCGTAACCGATAATAACTAACATGTGGTTAGGGGGACCGGGAGCTTTATAGTTGGGATTATGCAAGGTTTGCCCATTCATCGGTGCCAGGATGATGCGGCCTTTTTCTAATTCGGCAATGATCTGGGACAATGTGACATTTTCCTTGACGACGGCGTTATTATAATGGAAGTAGTCTTTTATTATCCAATCAAGCGTATCGTGGACGTTAATATCCCGGTACTCCCCATATTTTCCATAGATATAGTCAGAGGCGCCGGTAATACTGTCTAAGGCCTCTTGGGCGGTGAAGGTCTCGCCTCTGGCCCAGCTTACAGCCATTAAGGCGGATGCTTCTTCACAACCATCCTCCTGTCGCTCATCCGACCATTCTCCAAGAGGCGCCTGCGAGGTGAAGGGTACCACCTGGATTATTTTAAGGTCTGCTTTTCCGGCATTATCAATATCTCCGACTGGGATGCTAGCCAGACCAGAATCCGCAATACCGCGGCCCAGATTGCGCATTATCTTATAAGCATCAGAAGGACGCCCAAGATAATATTTTTGACGGTCTCCGGGATAGATATAATACGCTTCGCCGTTTTTCTCCACATCAAGGAGGATCCGGCCGCTTAAACGTTCCGGAAATTTCTCGGTATTAGCGATCAAATCGTGCTTGGCGCCAAGAGATAGCTTTTTCATTAATGAAAAAGCATCATCCGGGCGACCGAGGTAGTAGCGATTTCCATCAGCCGGAAAAACGTACCAAGCTTCGCCATGTGCCTCGACCTGCAAAAGGATATATCCGGTACGATCATTAGCGGCTTGGGCTGAGTCCGCGCTGACTACCGGAATCAAGATGGCGGCGAGGGACAAGATACTTAGAAGTGATGATTTCATGCGCTGTATTATACCTTAATTACTACTTCCGGTAAAGGTTGCCACTAACGTCAATTTCTGGTATAATTCATAGCGCCCTTAAAGATTAATTAGAAGAATTTTAATAGAATACATATGGCAAATGATAAAATTTCGAGAAATTCGACAAATTTATGGCTTGGTATCGGTCTGATCATAATAATTGCTTTGGTTGTCATCTTGGTAACCAAACCCTTTAAATCAGCGCCATATTCCCCGGGAGGCAACAAGGGCACTTCAACCAGCACTTCAACCGCTACCAGCACCACGGAACAAGCAGATTCTGACCAAGTAAGAAAAACGGTGGAAGACTTCGGAAAAGAGTTAAAACAAGTTTCATTGCTCGCTCCCGATGCCGGCGGACAGATTATGAACCATTACCGTGAATTCGTTTCCACCGAGCTTCTGGCCCAATGGCAAGCGAAGCCAGAGCTGGCCCCCGGAAGACTCGTTTCCAGCCCGGTACCAGATAGGATCGAAATCAAGTCGCTTATGAAGCAAGGATCAGATTATAAAGTCGAAGGGGAAGTAGTGGAACTTACCAGCGATAATAAAGAAACGCGCCAACCTATCTCTCTTACTCTCACCCAGATCTCCGGCCATTGGCTCATAACCTCGGCTTCAATTACCCAATCCTCCACTGATGGCTGGAAGAGCGTTACCGAAGGCAATCTCACTTTCCGCTATCCGGAAACCCTCGGCGTAAAATATATTAGTACGCAGAGCTGGCCGCCAGAAATAAAATCAGAGGATAGTGTCGACCTGAACTGCCCGGCAGGAGAAACAGCCCAAGGTATGTTTGTCCGCAATGCTAATATCGGCGGACGAGATTATTGTATTCGCACTAAGAGCGAAGGAGCGGCAGGTAGCATTTATCAGGATTACGACTATGCAGCGGTAATAGGAGGAAAGATCCTTACCGCCAGTTTCACTCTCAGATATCCCCAATGCGGCAATTATCCGCAGGCAGAAGCTGATGCTTGTAATCTAGAAAGACAGACGTTCGACCTCGATTCCTTGATTGACCGCATCCTTAATTCCGTCCAACGGTCCACTTGAGTAACCTGCAAAAATAAATGAATCATATATGCATATAAGCCTTAGAATACTCTCGAAGATCGCAGTTCTTGCGCTCTTTTTGTTTATAGCCAGTCCTCTCATCTCCCGGCCTCTGCGGGCCGCCGCGGCAGGGAGCTTGATAAAATCCAGCCGCTTTTCGGCCGTATATTATTTGGGAGATGACAACCGACGTTACGTCTTTCCCAACGAAAGCATATATTATTCTTGGTATCAGAATTTCCAAGGGGTCAATACGGTTAGCGACGCGGAGCTCTCATCCTATGCGATCGGAGGAAATATCAAACTCCGAGCCGGCACATCATTAGTGAAGGTAATAAGCGATCCTGCAGTTTATGCGGCAGAACCGGGCGGCAAGTTAAGAAGGATTACCAGCGAAGCCCAGGCGCGAGCCTTATACGGGCCAAACTGGGCAAAGCGAGTGATTGATTTGCCTGATTCTTTATTCGTAGACTACACAAGCGGACAAGCCTTAGCCGATGATGAGATACCGGCTGGCAGTCTCGTGAAGTCTTCCGGCCTAAATGCCATCTATTATTACGATGGAGTGCACTTCCGCCACATCGTTAACATGGCCGCTCTCGTCGCCAACCGGTTCAATGAAAAATATCTTCTTAACCTTCCTGTTCCTTCAGCTAAGATCGGTGAGTCGATCTTAGGGCAAGAATCTGCGCTAAGGGATCCGAACGGGATTTCAGATAATGCTTTAGATAACTACGGCAGCGGGCAAGGAGGAGCGCCGAGCAATAATGGAAGTAATTCCGGAAATCAAGCCGGAGAAAATGCCAGCCAAGTGGTTCTAGCGGGGAACTTAATCCATTCCCAGGGTTTTGCCATCCCGGCGAATGTGGAAAATGGCGATATCGTCGGTGAAATCAACCACTTCTGGAAAGATTTAGAAAAGTCCGCTATTACGTATAGCCTAAACGGCGGCAATGGCGCCTTTAGCGTGGATGGTTCCGGCGTTATCAAAGTGGCGGACAAGACTAAGGTTAATGGCACTAGCATACCAGTGATAGTCCGCGCCGTAAGCGGTGGAAAAACCGAAGAAGCGACAATGACCGTACGCTTGCTACCCGCAGCAAACACGATCTTCATCGATCCCATGGCATCGTCAAACGGAGATGGGACCAGGGCCAGGCCATTAAAAAGCTGGAAGGGGATCAGTATTTCCTCCGGCAAGAATTATTTGCAGAAACGAGGAACCAGCGAAACCCTATCCGCCCGCATCAATATCGGAGACAAGGATAATGTTCTGCTAGGCGCATATGGCAATGCCGCCCAAAAGCCGATCCTCCAGATCCAAAACCTCAAAGGTGGAACAAATGCCGCTGTTTCCATGACCGGTGACAATAATACCGTCCGAGATCTGGATTTAGATGCCAAGCTTTCCACGGCCGGCATCTATTCCGGCGGCGGAGATTATAACCGTATTGAAAACGTCCGGATCCGTTATAGCGAATGGGGGCTCCGCACCCTCAACGCCGCCAAGGGGTTCAAACTCCTTGATTCGGAAATATCTTATACGGGAGACGACGGTCATTACTCACAAAATCAGGACGATATGGAAATAGCCTATAACTATATCCACCACGTCAACCAGCATTGGAACGAAAATAGCTATTGGTACAAAGGAAAAAGCGAAGCCTCGGCGCCCGGGGATGGCATCCAACTGAACGGTACTATCGTTAACTTTAATATCCACCATAATATTATTGATCGCGCCGATACGGACAATAAATTCTGCGTCATCGTCAGTCCGGTACAAGACGGCAAGATAAGCAATGGCCGTCTTGAATACAATTACTGCAATCTTCGATCCGGCGGGAACGAATCCGGATTCTATATCTATAAAGGAGTATTTGGCGCCAAGGTGAGATATAATACTTTCGTGAACGGCACGGGGGTCTATTCGCATTCTAGCGACCTCGTTGTTTCCAATAACACCTTCATACGTTCTCGTCTTTACACTCAGTTCGGCGGAGACAAGCTGGTCTTCGATAACGACTTCCGCAACTGAACGCTAAATGCTAAAATAGAAGCAAATACATTACGCGGCCATCAAGCCGCCACTTCTATTTATGCAAAAAAATAAAGTAACTATTATTGGCGCGGGCATGGTGGGAAGTACTGCCGCCTACGGGCTTATCGCCGCCAATGTCTGCGATGAAATCGCCCTGATCGACATCGATCGGAAACTGGCCGAAGCTCAGGTGATGGATCTTGAACATTCAGTTCCGTTCTGGGATTACACGGATATCAATCCGGGCACTGCCGACGATCTCAAGGATAGCCGGGTGGTGGTCATGACCTGCGGCGCCGCCCAGAAGCCGGGCGAAACAAGGCTGGATCTCCTCAAGAAGAATGCCGGGATTATAAAGGAATGGATGCCCAAGATTTTCAAGGCCAACCCCGAGGCGATTGTCATTATCGTTACCAACCCGGTCGATATCTTGACCAATCTGGCGATAAAGATGTACCCGCGGAAGAAGCGCCAAATATTCGGCTCGGGCACCATCCTTGATACCGCCCGCTTCCGCTTCCTATTGGGCGAGAGAATGGGCGTGAACCCGAAGAGCGTTCATGCCTATATCGTTGGCGAGCACGGGGACAGCGAGGTCCCGCTTTGGAGCACAGCGACCGTAGGCAACACCCCGATAGACCGCTTCTATCGCCTGAAGAACCGCAATAAGCTCCAGATATTCAACAAGGCTAAGAATGCCGCCTATGCGATCATTGAAGGGAAACAAGCGACATATTACGCCATTGCCGCGGGGATAGTGAAGCTAGTCAAGGCCGTGTTGAGGGATAAGAAAACGGTTTATACAGTATCACACCTTCTAAGCGGGGAATTGGGAATCAGGGGAGTATCGCTCAGTTTGCCCATGGTGATTGGGGCGAAGGGTATCGAGCGTAAGATTGATCTCGAAATGAACGCCGAAGAAAAGCGTCTTTTCCAGAGGTCAGCCCAAAAGCTCAAAGACGCGGAAAAAGCTTTAAAATAAGCTAATATATACCTTATCTGAAGCGACCGGATCATTCTTGACCGGTCGCTTTCGCCATCGCCCGTCCAATCTATCCAGTTCCAGGATTTTGTGCTACAATGACCAGACCGTTTTTATCGCCTCCTTTGATATGTTCGATACCACGGTCCAACCTGAATACTTGCCGTTATCGGAAGCAATCTTCCGCTTTTGGCGTTAAAGAACACTTATGGCCGGAACATTCCAGCTACGATCAGAATTTGAACCTGCAGGCGACCAGCCACAGGCAATAACTAAGCTCATCCAAGGGATCGAGCAAGGTTTTGCGCACCAAACATTGCTTGGTGTTACCGGGTCGGGAAAGACCTTTACGGCCGCTAATGTAATCGCCGCCTTCGACCAGCCGGCCCTGGTGATCGCTCCTAATAAAGCGCTGGCCGCCCAGCTCTATCGGGAATATAAGAATTTCTTTCCGGAAAATGCGGTGCATTATTTCGTTTCTTATTACGATTACTACCAGCCGGAAGCCTATCTGCCGATTACCGATACATATATAGACAAGGAGGCAATGATCAATGAAGAGATGGACAGGCTCAGACACGGTGCGACCTCGGCCTTACTTAGCCGGCGGGACGTTATCATTGTCGCTTCGGTGTCTTGCATATATAATCTTGGCGTCCCTCTTAACTACCTCCAGGCTTCTTTACATCTCGAACAGGGGACGGTGATCACCCGCATTGATCTCATCCGCCAGCTGATCTCCATGCAATTCGAACGGGTAAACGGAGACGTTAAACGCGGAGAGTTCCGAGTCAGGGGCGATGTCTTTGAGATTAGGCCGATGTCAGAAAATATCATCTATCGGGTCGAAATGGCCGGCCAGACGGTTTCGGATTTAGCCGTCATAGACAATGTTACCCGTAATATCATCGAGAATCTTAAGGAGATAGTAGTCTTCCCGCCGAAACACTTCATTACCACCCAGCCTCAGATCGAACAAGCGATAAAGAATATCGAAGAAGAGTTGAATGAACGCTTGGAATATTTTCGCCGCGAGGGCTTATTACTAGAGGCAGAGCGCCTGGAAAGACGCACTCGCTATGACATCGAGATGCTGCACACCCTCGGATATTGCCATGGGATAGAAAACTATTCGCGCCATCTCTCGGGAAAATTGGCCGGCGAAGCTCCGGATCCATTATTGAGTTATTTTCCCTGGAAAGATGGGCATCCAGATTTCCTCACGATCATCGACGAATCCCACATAACCGTTCCCCAGATAAGAGGCATGTATAATGGCGACCGCTCGCGTAAAGATATTCTGGTCCAATACGGCTGGCGGCTTCCCAGTGCCCTAGATAATCGGCCGCTTAAATTCACGGAATTCCAGAAAAGAGTGGGGCAGATCATCTTCACTACCGCCACTCCTGGCGATTACGAAAAAGAACACTCTGAACAAGTCGTCGAACAGATCATCCGCCCGACCGGCCTGGTCGACCCGGAAATCGAAGTCCGGCCGGTTTTCGTCAAGGAGGAAAACTACAGTCAAATTAATGACGTGATGAAGGAAGTAGAGGCGATTGCAGAACGCTCCGAGAGGGCAATCATCAACACTCTGACCAAAAAGCAGGCGGAAGATCTCAGCAATTACCTTAATCAGAAGGGGATACGCGCCAATTACCTACATTCCGATATCAAGACCTTCGAGCGTACCGATATCCTCAAGGCTTTCCGTGAAGGAGCTTTTGACGTCCTGATCGGCGTCAATCTACTAAGAGAGGGCTTAGATTTGCCAGAGGTAACCTTGGTAGCCATCCTGGATGCGGACAGGGAGGGATTCCTGCGTAGCCAAACCTCGCTGTTGCAAATCATGGGTAGGGCCGCCAGAAATGTTTCCGGCAAAATAATCCTCTATGCCGATACTTTAACCGATTCCATCAAGAACGCCATGAAAGAATCAGGACGCCGGCGCAAAAAACAGCTGGAATATAATGCCGCTCATGGTATTACCCCTAAAACTATCGTAAAAAAGATCGAAAGCCTGCTCGGATTGGATGAAGAGCGGGCCGAAATCGAAATTATTAACGAACAAAAATATGGAAAACGAAAATCGCCCGAAAATAGGCGTAGGGGTAATGATAAGAAATGAGCAGGGCAAGGCCCTATTCGGCCTCAGGCTCTCCAAGCACGGCTACGGCACCTGGAGCTTTCCGGGAGGCCACCTGGAATTCGGAGAAAATATGATCCAGGCTGCCATCCGTGAAGCCCATGAGGAGACAGGTCTCATTGTAAGCGACCTTGAGCTCGTATCATTGGCGGACGAACTCGGGGCCCTGGAGCAAGGCAAGCATTATGTAAACGTCGGCTTCGTTGCCCACACCTACTCGGGGAAACCGGCGATAACCGAGCCGGAAAAGTGGGAACGCTGGGAATGGTTTTCCTTAAACGAATTGCCCTCGCCGCTCTTTGAAGGATCCGCGTTGATGATTGAGCGCTATAAACTGGGAAAGATATATAAATAATTTGATGTCCTGCCATCCAGCAACCTCTTATGCAAGATAAGATCATCATCCGCGGCGCGCGGATGCACAATCTGAAAAATATCGACCTCGAAATACCGCATAACTCCTTAACGGTCATTACGGGCGTTTCCGGCTCAGGGAAATCATCCCTGGCTTTTGATACTATTTTCGCGGAAGGGCAGCGCCAATATGTAGAATCTCTCTCTCCGTATATGCGCCAATTCCTAGGACAGAAGAAACCGGCGGATGTAGATGAGATCTTAGGGCTCGCCCCCGCGATTTCCATCGACCAAAAGGCCTTATCCCACAATCCCCGGTCGACGGTTGGCACCCTGACCGAGGTGCATGATTACCTTCGTGTCCTGTATGCTCGCATCGGGGAAGTTTTTTGCCCCATTTGCGGAACCAAGATAGAGAAGCTTACCCTGGAAGAAATGATCGATATCATTATTAATCGCGGCAAGGAAAATGGCCAGAAATACGCGATCATTCTTAGCCCGGTGGTAAGGGGGAGAAAAGGAGAATACTATCAGTTACTCTATGATTATCTCTCACTAGGTTACAGCGAGGCTCGGATCGATGGAAAAATGATCAACCTCCGTGACAGCATCAAGCTCGACGCAAAGAAAAAGCATGACATCGATATCGTGACCGATAAAGTCATGCTGGATGATGAAGGAAGGCTTTTTGAAGCGGTGGAAAATGCGATCGATTACAGCCACGGCTTAGTGGTCGTCATCTTTAAGGGCAAAGAATTCTTATTGTCCTCCAATTGGACCTGCCCGAAAGACAATTTTGCGTTTCCGGAGGTAGAACCGAGACTATTTTCTTTCAATTCTCCTCATGGCGCCTGCCCGCAATGCACCGGATTAGGAAAAGTAGGCTATCATGCCGATAAGATCTGCCCTGAATGCCAAGGGAAAAGAATGAGGCCCGAGGCCTTGTCCGTGCGGATCGATGGGAAAAACATCGCCGATACCAGCCATTTAAGTATCGACAAAGCTTATGATTTTTTTTGGAAATTCTACCAAAAGATGACAAAGAGACAATCCGCCATTGCGGAAAATGTTATCTCTCAAATCATTAACCGTTTGGAGTTTTTGAATAAAGTGGGCTTGAACTATCTCTCTCTCGATCGCGAGGCTGAAACCCTTTCCGGTGGCGAAGCGCAACGCATCCGCCTTTCCTCGCAAATCGGTTCCCAACTCTCACGTACCCTTTACGTCCTGGATGAACCGACAATCGGCCTGCATGAACGTGATACTGACCGCCTAATCAAGACCTTAGAGACTCTTCGGGATAAGAATAACACCGTGATTATCGTCGAGCATGATGAAAGGACCATCTTAGCCTCGGATTATCTGGTTGATTTAGGACCGCTAGCCGGCGTACATGGCGGAGAAGTTGAAGCGTCCGGCAAAACCAAAGAGCTCCTCGATAAAGAAATAAAGAAACCCCTGAGCCAATCCCTTACCCTCCAATATCTAGCCGGACATAAGACAATCGGCATCCCGGATCGCCGGCGGTCTCAAAATCACGGCAGCCTCAAGGTTATCGGCGCCAAAAGCCATAATCTTAAAAACGTCAAAGCGGAAATCCCCTTAGGGAGATTAGTAGGCATCAGCGGAGTATCCGGGTCAGGCAAATCCTCTCTCCTTTATGATGTCGTCTACAAGAATCTAAGCTATATTAAGAATCATCCCGGCAAGAAGGCCAAGCTAACGAACGTCGAGGATATCAAAGGTGCAGAATACATCAATAAAATCGTCGTCATCGATCAGTCTCCTATCGGACGGACGCCTCGTTCCAACCCGGCGACCTATACTGGGATCTTTACCCCTATCCGGGATTTTTTCGCCTCGTTACCGGAAGCGAAGGAAAGGATGTATGGCATATCACGTTTTTCTTTCAATCGTCCCGGTGGACGCTGTGAAGCCTGTGAAGGGGCAGGGTCTAATCTCATAGAAATGCACTTCTTGCCTCCGGTCTTGGTTGAATGCGAGGTTTGCCGCGGCCGCCGTTTCAATCGCGAGACCCTACAGGTAAAATACAAGGACAAGAATATCGCCGATGTCTTAGATATGACGATCGACGAGGCAATAGAGCTATTCGAAGGTAATTATTACATCACTGACAAGCTGCTCGTACTGCAATCGGTTGGATTGGGATATCTTAAGCTCGGCCAATCCGCCACAACTTTATCCGGCGGCGAAGCCCAAAGAATTAAGATCGGTAAAGAGCTTACGCATACGCTCGGCAAACGCACCCTTTATCTCCTGGATGAACCGACGACCGGCCTCCATTATTACGACATCGCCATGCTCTTGGATGTCCTCAATAAATTGGTTGAACGAGGAAATTCCGTTCTTGTAATCGAACACAACCTCCACATGCTCAAATCAATGGATTACATACTGGATCTCGGGCCGGATGGCGGAGAAAAAGGCGGAAAATTAGTAGCCGCCGGTACGCCGGAACAAGTAGCGACCAACCATAATAGCCTCACAGGGCAGTATCTTGAATCTTACCTAAAAGAAAAACCCGCTCCAAATATTTGAAGCGGGTTGCACTAACCAACATCCGTACGTACAAGCGTCCCGGAAAACCGGAATCGGAATATGAGGCGGCGACCGCAATATGCCAAACCTTAAAGGCAGGGTAACGCTTAGCCTCTTCCGATGCTTAAAGTACTAAATTCAATATAATGCATTTTTACCGTTATGTCAATGAATAAAGGTATTTTGAATAAAAAAATAAGTGCTTTTTCGGCAAAAGTCTATGAAGCAGCGACTCGGATCCCGAAAGGTAAAGTAACCACCTATGGAAAATTAGCGGAAAGGATCGGCAACAAAGGCGCGGCTCGGGCAGTCGGACAAGCATTGCACAATAATCCCTTTGCGCCCAAAGTCCCATGCCACCGAATAGTAAGAAGTGATGGCGGCCTGGGCGGCTTCGCCTCGGGAACAAAGAAGAAAGAGGCGCTTTTGGCTACGGAAGGAATAATAATAAGAAACGGATATATCGACCTTGATCGCTTTGGCTACTGATTATGGCCCACCCCTTGAAAGACAAGCTAAAAGAAATACCAAAGGCGCCTGGCGTCTATTTTTGGCTTGATAAAAACGGGGAAGTGCTATATGTGGGGCGGGCCGTAAGCCTCAAGAACCGCTTATCTCAATACTTCCAGAAGAATCTCGACGCCCGGATTGCGGAGATGGTCGGCCAGGCTATCGACCTTAAATATATCCCTTGCGAGAGCTTGCTCGAAGCCATCATCTTGGAGGCGGAGTACATCAAAAAGTATTGGCCGAAATACAACATTGTTGATCGCGATGACCGTTCTTTCATCTACGTAGCCATTGATGAGAAGGCGGATTACCCTCGGCCGATAATTTTCCGAGGGCGGGAATTAAAAAAATTTCCTTCGGATAAATACCGGGTGTTCGGCCCATACCAGGCATATTACCTAATCAGTTCCGCTTTGCGTTTGCTACGTCGAGTGTTTCCTTATAGTACGTGCACTCCGCGTAGCGGCCGCCCGTGCTTCGATTATCAGATTGGTGTTTGTCCCGGAGCCTGCGTCGAAGCGATATCTCCCGAAGAATATATAAAAAATATCAAGAAACTGATTCTCCTGCTTAGCGGCGAGAGAACCCGCCTTTTAAAGAAACTCAGCAAGGATAATCCGGAACAAGCGCGAGCTCTCCGCCATCTGCAGGAGGTCACCCTCCTCAGCCGGGAAGAGGATCTGTCCAGCCCCAGGCTTGGCCGGATAGAAGGTTACGATATTTCGCATTTTCAAGGCAAAGAGAGCTACGCCTCAATGGTGGTCTTTGAGAATGGCGACAGGCAGTCCGACGAATACCGTTTATTTAAAATCAAGGAGGCACCGGCTGGAGACGATGAACGCGGACTGCTTGAAGTCCTTACCCGCCGCTTTAAGCATGAGGGTTGGAATCGGCCGGATCTTGTGATGATAGACGGAGGCAGCCCGCAGATAAGTTTCCTTTCCCGGGAACTGGGGAAGATCAATATCCATATCCCCATGGTTGGAATATCCAAATTCGGAGGAGACCGCCTGGTATTTACCAAGGGCGTTTCTAAGCAATTCAAGGAATTGGCCTCGGTCCTCAAACCGACTTTACTTAAGGTAAGAGAAGAAGCCCACCGTTTTGCAAACTACGGCCGCCGACGGGCAAAAAAGCCCACTATCATTTAGGCGGCTTGACAAAGCTCTTATATTTGTTAATATAAGAGCATAAATTGAATAGATACCACAGACAGCAAGCACAAAGATAAGTCTTGCCGAGGTAAATTAAGCTGATATTAGCTATTTTCATCTGTGGTTTCCGCAGATTTTTTTATATAGTACTTATAAACTGCGTGCAAACGCTTAAAATATTATGCCTAAAAGCAAAGTCCAGAAGCAGGAAATCCTGCGGAGTCTGGAGAAGAAGATTGCTGATTCCAAATCAATCGTCTTCGCCGGATTCAATGCCTTTGGGGTGAAGGACAACGAGGCTTTACGCGACAAGCTCCGCCAGGAAAATGGCGAATACTATGTAGCGAAGAAGACCCTGTTGAATCTCGCCTTCAAGAATCAAGGTTTGGACAGCTTAGATGCAAAAGATTTGGACGGCAAGATCGCTGCTGTATTCTCATATGGAGATGAAGTAGCGGCGGCGAAAGTCCTCGATACCTTCCGCAAGGACATGAATGACAAGCTCTTCTTCCTCGGCGGTATCCTCGAAGGCAAATTGCTTTCGAAGAGCGAAATCGAGGAAGTCGCTAAGCTTCCTACCAAGTCGGAATTGTATGCTAAGCTTGTGGGGTCTATCAACGCCCCGGTATCCGGTTTTGTTAACGCTTTAGCCGGCAACCTCCGCAACCTCGTTTACGTTTTGAAAGCGGTTAGTGAGAAAAAATAAATCAAATCTAATTTAAATCTATGTCCGAAGAAATGAAGAATGACGCCACTGAAGAAGTGGTGGTACCGGCTAAGTTCCAGAGCTTAGTCACTGAAATTGAAAAGATGAGCGTTCTCGATCTCGCCGAATTGGTGAAGATCCTCGAGAAAAAGTTCGGTGTTTCCGCCTCTGCTCCTGCCATGATGATGGCTCCAGCCGCCGGTGCCGCCGCAGCCGTAGAAGAAAAGGATAGCTTCGATGTCGAGCTCACCGATGGTGGAGCCAACAAAATTGCTGTCATCAAGGTTGTCCGCGAAGTTACCGAGATGGGTCTCAAGGAAGCTAAAGATTTAGTCGATGGCGCCCCTAAGGTCCTCAAGGAAGCCCTTAAGAAGGAAGAAGCCGAAGCTTTGAAGAAGAAGCTTGAAGAAGCCGGCGCTAAGGTAACCCTTAAATAAGATCAAAATAAAAAAGCCCGCTGAATAAGCGGTCTTTTTTTATATCTTCAAATCTATTAGATTACTGGACCGAGAAGCGATACACCGAATCACCATCGAGAATGAATGCAGTTTTGTAGTCCTCGCTTAAAGCGAAATCCTTTACATCGCCCAGGTTGGGGAAACGATATTGCCAAGCGAGCTTGCCGTCGGATTTGTTGAAAAATATTAAGCGATGGCTGGCCTTATCCAAGATCGCCAGCTTATCGCCCGCATCTTTCATCAGCGAGGCGCTGGATAAGGCGGGTTCAATTGATTCTAAAGCAAAATCTTCTTTAAGGCCTCGAGAGAAACGGATCACCTTACCATCGGCTTTAAGTACAAAGATCTTCGAATCGATGATCATGGAAACAGCGTCCGTGAGCTGGGTATCATCCCGTATCCAATCATAACGAGATCCAAACCCGGAATTACTGGCGGAGAAGCGATAGATCTTGCCGGCATCAGCCATTAGAAGATAGAGGTAATCATTGTAGAATTGGATAGCCGCCGGAGAAGAACCGGCATCCATGCCGGAAATTGGGCGCAGTTCACTGGTACCGTTCGATCTGTCTAGTCGTAAAAGCCGATTACTATCGGCATAATAGATCGCGCCGGCTTCTAATATGGGATGAGCCAATTCCTTAATGTCGCCATTTATTAGCAAGGAAGAGATCGACTTATCATCCTGCTTCAGCACATAGACTGCCTTGCCGTTAGGATCCGCTGCATAGGCCTTGCCCTCGGCAACTAACAGGTTACGGACTTCCGCCCCTTGATTGACGCTCTTGAAGCCACCTAAAAGTTCCGGGGACACATCGGTAAGCTTCCATACCCGGGAACGCAGGGCTTCGACTTCAGAGCGCAAGCGAGCCACCGTTTCTATCTGTACCTCTTTCTTGGCCTCGAGGGAATCGAGCAAAGCAAGGCTATCACCAATAAGGGGCTTCGCGCTTTCAGGATTTTTGGCGGCTAGATATAGGTCGATCATCCCTTTCTTCTCCTCGATAGAGCTTACCGCGTCGCTAAAAGCCTGTTCACTGGCTTTACGTCCGTTGGTAACGGCGCCATAAGCGATGCTTCCGGATAATATGATCAGCACCGACCCTAAGATTATTAGCAAGGAGCGATTCTTGGGATTTAAGTCTTTCAGCCAAATACGCCCCCGAGAATATGACTGCCTCCAGAAATGGGGGCTAAATAGGCTAGCCGTCCCCGATATCAATCGCAAAAGGGAAGTGCGAGGTGAAACGCCGCGACTGAAATTCATCTGCTTGATCAGACGGGCGGCAGAGACCGTCTTCTGTCGCGAAAGCGGGGGGAGAGAAGCCAAGGCGGAAGCGGTTTCTTTCAAGCGCAGAGAGGAAGTGACAGGCGCAAATTTTCCTTTACCCTTGCTCTTACCGAAAAATTTACCGACTTTGCGCCAATTGACCAGCCCCGCCGGAGCCAGCATCTGTTCCGTGCGTTTCTCGGTATAATTTAAATGAGAGATTGAATTATGGGCGGACTGAGTGCTCTCAGCCAAAGCATCGTCTTTTAGTTCCGCCGGTGATAAGCCATAGGTATTTTTTACAATGATACCTAGAAAGGGAACATAGCTATTAACCTTTCCTAGAGCTGATTTTATCTGTTCCGCGGCGACCAAGGGGGGCAGCTTGGCAACATAGTCGATCAAATCCTTATTGGATATGTATTCAGGAAGGGCTTCGTTACAGAAGAGGAAGAAAGAGGCGGGAGGAATCTTCCCGGTGATTACGGAAGAAAAGAATTTCGGACCGGCGGAAATAGCGTCATTCGCGGTTTCTTCTTCGGCGGCGCTGGCTTCAACGTTAATCAATTCGTAATCATCCTGTTTCTTGAAGATGAGAAAGGTCTTGTTGAGGCCGAAGTTTGAAAACATCAACCGATTCTCGAACAAGAGGCCAATGATCAGATTAGTCTCTTCCTGCCTTAAGAAGATTTTTTCATCAGCTAAAAATTCCAATAGAGCGCGATTAAGCTTAGCCAGGGCAGCTTCAAAGACGTTATCCAGAGAAAGGCCCTCGATCTTATCCAGTAGATAAATTTTTTCGTCATTATAATAGAAATCTTCCAGGCTCGTGATGATGAAATCCACGACCCGCTTCAAATCCGCTTTTTTGCCGTCTATTTCCGCCAATATAAAAATACGGCCCGCCAAATCTTCTTTGACAGCGTCCGGCTGAGAGATGTACACTTCCCGGCATCCGTTAAGGTGTCTGCCGGTGTTGAGCATCAGGGAGGCAACTTTATAGTGCATAGCAAGGCACGAATATTACAATAAAAGAGGCTTTTTTATTTGACTCTTACTCGCAACTATTATACTATAAATGCATAAAGATTGAAAGCAGAAGCCCTAAATTCTTCCTGAATATGCTTTCAAAGCGAATAGCGCAATGACATTATTCCAAACGATATGCTAGCGCAATTTTTTGGGTCAACAGCCAGGGTCAAGATCCTCAAGACCTTCCTCTGCAAGCCTGAACAAGAATTTTATACTCGTCAATTAGCCAGAGACCTCGGCCTGCAGGTTAATTCAGTGCGGCGAGAACTGGAAATTCTCCAAGACATCGGGTTGCTTAAAGTAGTGGATTCCATCCATCCAGAAGAGGTGATAGAAGAGGCTCAAGACAAGAAAAAAGGGAAGAAGGCGGCCATAGATAAGTTATCCATAGCCAAATCCAAAAACGACAAGAAATATTTCATGGTCGATCGAGACTTCCTGCTCTTTAACGAGCTGAAAAGCCTCTTTGCCAAAGCCAATCTCCTTTCCTGCCGGGACTTTATTGAGGAAATGAAGAAAGACTCCTCTATCAAGCGCTTATGGCTGAGCGGCATGTTTACCGGGGATGCGAGCTCTCCAACCGACCTCTTGATCATCGGCAAAATCCGCAAAGATCCTTTCGTGAAGCGTTTAAAGCAGCTAGAGATCGATCTCGGCCGTGAAATCAATTTTACCATGATGGACGAAAGCGAGTTCGATTATCGTATGGAAATTAATGATATTTTCCTCCATAACATCAGCCACAGCCGGCACCTCAAGGTGATCGAGCCTGATGATGATAATGTAAAAAAGTAAATTTATGACTGCCAAGATCGGACACAGGCTTAAAACCACCGCCCGTTATATCCTAATCGCCTTTGCGGTGATTTTTTTTGCTTTAATCGCCAGTTTACTCATCTCTCTGCCGACTTGGCGCCAGTTTTCTAAGGAAGCTTTAAATGGCAAGAGCGCCCTTGAGACAGGCTTGGATGCGGCCAAGAGCAAGTATTGGCAAGACGCCGCCTCCTCTTTTAAAAACGGCAAGGAAAACTTTTCCGGGGCGGAATCATCGCTTGCCTCTCTTAGGTCGACCTGGCTTCCGGCTAAGATGGGTCTGGGAATTTCTGCCTTAAATGATTTGGGAAGGCTGGTCCGTGCCGGGGAAATTGCATGCGCCAGTGGACAGCAAGCCGCCAACCTGGCCGGCGGATTGGATTTACGTGCTTTCTCCGAGGGAAATTTCCAAGATTTGCCGGCAGAAAAGAAAGCAGCGATGCTCCAAAGCTTGATCGCCTTAGAACCGGAATTAAACGGGCTCAAAGCCAATCTCTCATTGGCTGCCTATGAACTAAATAATATCAACCGCTTCGGCGTCCTCTGGCCATTGCACAACCGTCTGCTTGCAGCGCAAAAAGAACTTGCTAAAGCCCTGAATCTGCTGGAAAAGGGGACTCCTCTTATCCGTCTATTACCAGCCTTCAGCGGTTACCCAAATCCTTCCCACTATCTTATCATGCTGCAAAATAACGATGAACTCCGTCCGACCGGCGGATTCCTCGGAAGCTTTGTGCGTGCGGACATAGAAAATTTCGGCGAAATAACCAAGTTGGATGCAAGCGACGTATACCATCTTGATATGCCGTCGATAGGGAAGGTGGCATATCAGCCCCCGCTTCCTCTCGCCAACTACCTCAAGGTCCAAGGATGGTATCTTCGCGATGCGAATTGGTCCCCGGATTGGCCGCAAAGCGCTAAGCTGATAAAGGAAATGTATAGAAAAGAAGCATCGGCGGCAGGACTAAACGAGCCGGAGCTTGATGGCGTGTTCGCCATTACGCCCGAATTCGTGGCAGATCTTATACGCCTTACCGGGCCGATTACCGTGAGGGGGGAAACATATTCACCGGAAAACATGCAGGCACTTCTCCAATATAATGTAGAAGTGGCCTATAAGGATGACGATATTTCCTCTTGGGACAGGAAAGAGATCATAAATGACCTTATTTCAATACTCCGAGACAAGCTAACCGCCTTGCCCATATCCCGCTATTCGGAACTAGCCTCCACCTTGCAGTCATCCATGAAAAGCGGAGATTTGCAGATGTATTTCAGCTTACCCGGCATGCAAACTACCGCCGCTTCTCTTGGCGCCGACGGGGCAGTGAAACAAGTCTCATCAGACTACCTCATGGTAGTGGACGCCAACCTTGCCGCCTTCAAGAGCGACGCTGTCATGGAAAAGAGGATTTCGTACCACCTAGAAGAAAAGTACCGCCTTGAATCTACTGTGAAACTAGATTATTCCCATACTGGCGGTTTTGATTGGAGAACCACCCGTTACCGAAGCTATACCCGCGTCCTCGTCCCCGCTGGAGCAGAACTTATAGCCATCGACGGACTAAAAAAAGATGAAACAGATGTCTCAAGCTACGAAGATGTATCTTTAGGGAAACATGTTATCGGCTTCTTTTGGAGCATCGAACCGGGAAGCAGCCGCTCCTTAAGTATCCGTTATGCGCTGCCAAACACCCTCAAACAAAGCCTTTCTGATACTAAAGGATACTCAGTGCTCGTGCAGAGACAACCAGGCAGCCGGATTGCATCGCTAAACATTGCCCTGGACCTAAAGCAAACCATTAGCACGGCGAGTTCAGGGAAAGCAGAAGGAAGAACTTTTAGATGGCAGACGAATCTCGATACCAGCCAGAGCCTGAACATACAAACAAAGGACTAAGCAAAGAGCCGCTAAGCGGCTCTTTTTTGTTTAGTATTTATTCTTCAATCCTTATTGAAATGCTATAAGTCATTTCAGACTTCTCGCCGGTAACTTTTATATCCTGCATTCCAGGAGGTAATTCTGGAATAGAAATCTCAGCCTGGAATCTTCCGTTCTTTCCAGAAGACTCGGACAGCTGTTCTTCACCGATTGATATTATGAGTGGCTCCTGCGGCCAAAAGCCACCCCCATCCAAAGATACGCTCTGGCCAGCCACGGCACTTGTATCCGATAAATTAAGGAATAGGCTTTCCGAGGGCAGTAGCTCCTCCGTATGCGTTATGTTTCCGGAATACCCAATCCTATTTAGGTCAGAATCCAGAATCGAGATGCTATCTCCGGCAAATACTACCAGGCGCTTACCAAAGGCGGTCTCGACCAGCCTTATCCCCATCAGGCGAGACCCGCGACCAGCGGCTTGAGTGGAATTCATTGAACCAAGCAGCTCCATATTCGAGATGTCCAACTTAAGAATCGACATTCCATTGGTGAAAAATGCAGCCGAGCTGGCTCCGTCTACAGCCGCTCCATAGGAGGCTCCCCCTGGATTTATATGCGAGCCAAGTAAAGTTCCTTGCGCGTCGAAATTCTTCATATAATAGTCATCAATAATCAGGATGGACCCGACTATAGGATCGTAAGCTGCATTCCAGCTCTTATCCGGCTGCGATTTGAAATTTACCGGCACAGAGATAGAATCTCTGGTCCCTCGATTATAGAACAGAAGGGAAGTATGCTCAGGATCAACGCCAACGGCAATATCTGGACTAAGGACACTTGCAGTACCGATTGAGGTGACGAGAGGATATGACACGACGACCTCAAGGTCTCCATTCCAAATGCTAATGCCCTTGCTTCCATAGGTTATCAGGCGGCCATTTTCCGAAGAAAGGTCATAATACACATCTCCTAGATTATTCTTCACCTTCTTCTCCAAGACGGGTTCATATAGATTGGAAATATCATATTTAAAAATCGCGCCGCCAGAAACAGCGTACGCGATAAGGGAACTGTCAGATTGCTCAAGCTTCACCGCGGAATAATTATCGTTCGAACGAGGGCTTCTTGAGGGGTGGGATATGGTCATCAGCCTATCAACCCGTTCACCTCCAAGCGAGAAGATTTCGATGTTACCAGAATCAGCCGAAGCGATGATTATGCGATTCTTGTAGTATATCGCATCGCCATCCTTATAAACCACATCAAGGCTTCGAGCCCGATAAATTCCCGCTAAAAAGATTAATAACAACGCAAGTACTGCGAGAAGATACTTCGCCATATAGTTAAGATATTAAATAAAACAGGCCTATATTATACAGGAAATACCGCCCTAAGTCAATCGTTAATATAGAATAATATACCAAGACACTTAGCGTCTACCCATGGATGAAGCACGACGACTCTTCCCAAAAATGAATATTTGTGTTAGGATAAGCAGTCGCACATTTAAAACCAAGATAAACATGAAAACGACCCTTTTTACCCTATTCTTAACCCTTGTTACAGCCAGCCTGCAGGCTCAGCTTAAAACATGCACATATTGGACGACTCCAATAATGTCCGAACAGAGCGCAACCCAACTTTCGAAGGACGACCTCCTGATAATCGATTATGAAAACCTGTGGAACAATCGGGAAAGCATTGAAAAAATCAGAAAGCTCAACCCGAAGGTAAAAATCCTCATCTATTCCAATCCGATGGAGGTCTGGGATAAAACCCGGGATAACCGCACAATCGCTAATGAGCTCTTGGCTAAGCTGCCTAAGGAATATAGGCTCAAACGCTCAGACGGCAAACCAGCCGTATTCTGGAAAGGAATGCAGATGATGAACCTGACTACTAAATGTCCCAAAGTTGACGGAAAAGATTACATAGACTATTACTCCTCTTGGATCGCTGCAAAGGTCCTTCAGGACCCCCTAATCGACGGCTATTTCGTCGATAACGGGACTCCGACGATTTCCTGGGTGGATTCTAAGATCGACGCGGATAATAACAAAGTTCCGGATCCAAAAGCCGCTTTAGATGCTTGGTGGAAGGAAGGCATGACCCGCTTCCTCAAGGAAGTAAGGAAGGGGATGAAGCCTGGCTCGATCTTAGTGACCAATAAAGGAGAAAGGCATTTCTTTCCTTTGAACGACGGTGTCATGTTCGAGCGTTTTCCAAACGATTACATCGGAGGAAAGCTAGACGGAGGCTGGCACCAAAGCATGAAGAATGCCGCGGATGCCGGGAAATATACGATATTCCAAGTCGACTTGAAAGATGCCGAATTCGGCATGGCGAGCAGCTTGCTCCTCGATAATGTATACGTAGCCGTCACCCAGAACATGTCGATGCCGAACAACCAACGTTATGATGTCGGAAAGCCTCTGGGAAAAGCCTATAAAAAGGGCAAAGAATACATCCGCGATTACCAAAATGCAACGGTTATCGTAATTCCCTCGACCCGTACCGGGAAAATTGTCCTTAAGGACAAGCCATCATAATCCAAAGGCCTCAAACAGGGGCCTTTTTTATTTCCGATATTTCAGCTATGATTAAAGTATATGCTAGCGAATAGCCTCATTTTTCTCTTATCCTTTACTGTGCCCGTAATCGGGTTGAGCTTCGTGATCAGCGGCTTTGAGATTACCATCACAGAAGCGGTGGCTCTGTTCGTTTTGCTTGGAGGAATTCTTTCTTTGTTGTTTAAAGTATTGTTTTCGCCAGGTAAGTCAGCCGTGCTTCGGCAACCCTTGCTTTTCCCATTTGCGGCTTTCCTGGCCGCTAATTTTCTTTCTCTGCTAAATCATCCAGATCCGCTTTCCGGTGTCTACTACATCATTCGTTGGATACTATTCGCCTACATCTGCTACGTTCTTGTACCAGCCAACCTCATCGATAACCATAAGCGTTTAAAGGTAGCTATTTACGGCTTAAGCTTATCGTCACTAATCGTTGCTATTTCTGGTTGGTTGTCTTTAGTTGGTCAAGATATAAATGACAAATTTTTTAGAGTGGGAACGATCAGCTTCTGGGGAACTCAGCCCTTTGGCTCTAACCACAATCTGATTGCGGAATTCTTGGTAGTAGGTTCTTACTTCTGGCTGGCGATCAAGGAACTATCATTAAATGAACGTTATCGCCGAGCCTGCACCGTAGTCTATCTCTTCATCACCGCGGCCGCTGTCCTTACTTTTTCCCGGGCAGCCTGGATCAGTCTCGCGATCCAAGCCGTCTTCTACCTGCTAATCAAATATCGCAATAGCCTAAAACGCCAAGAAGGATTGATTTTGCTTATCGGATTGGGCATAACGATTGTGATGATCCCGGTCTTCCTGCGCATGGCTAAATTACAGGAAGAGAATATCAGCTCGACCGAGAATAGGATCATCCTTAGCGAAATCGCTTACCAAGCCTGGAAAGATCACCCCCTTATCGGCAACGGCGCCGGAAGATTTACCGATTTCGTCGCCAGCAATATACGCTTTACCGCTAAATACGGGGACCCTATAGATTCTCATGGCTTCCTACAGAAAATATTGTTAGAAGGGGGGGTAACCGGCTTATTGGCTTGGCTGTTCCTTTTGGCCGCTATCGCCCGTAAGGCATATCTAGCAATTGAAAATTTTGGTTATAAGGCACCATGGCTACTACCGCTCTGGACCAGCGCTCTCGGCGTCATGATTTTTCAGATATTCAATACTTCCTATTATAAAGGGAAGACCTGGCTCCCGATTGCAATCGCCTTGATTGCCACCTATTTAGCTGAAAAACGATATGGCAAAGCTTAGAATTGCGTACGTTATGCCTTCGATGGCCAGAGGTGGAGCCGAGCGCTTCCTTCTCGACTTAATCAGTGAAATCAAAGATGAGGCCGAGATCAAAGTCATCTTATTCAAGGATGGCGGAGCCTTTTTGAGCCAGTTAAGCGAGCTTGCGGCCGTCGAGGTCTTAACTAAGAAAGGAACGGTAGACATTGCCAATGTCTTCGCTATCGCTAAATCGATAAAGAACTTCCGGGCAGATATCGTCCATACCCAGCTTGGAGGCGACATCCGAGGCAGGATAGCAGCTAAGATGGCCGGGGTTAAGATTATTGTCTCGACAGAACAGAATACTAACATCGGCGAAGGCTTTATGCGGCGTGCCGCCAAGGCCTTATCATCAACCTTGGCAGATAAGATCGTAGCCATCTCGAAAGCAGTCGCTAGCGATATGACACGCCGTTATCTCATCCCCCGATCAAAGCAGCTGATCATCCCCAACGGTATCATCCTCAGCCGTTTTCCATATTCCGAGAGAACGCCCCGTAAGCCAGCGATTATCGGGGCAATGGGCCGGCTTAATGAGCAGAAGGGTTTTGATATCTTGATAAAGGCCTGGCAAAGTCTCAAGCCGGATGCCAAGCTCCTCATCGCGGGCACCGGACCGCAAGAAGCCATGCTCAAGGATCTCGCCACGGCAGAAATCAAGGAAGGGAAGATAGAATTCATGGGCGACATCGCTCAACCTGAGAGCTTTCTTAGCAGTTTAGACCTATTTACCATGCCCTCCAGATGGGAAGGTTTAGGAATTGCCGCCCTAGAGGCCGGCGCAAGCGGTGCGGGCATCGTCGCTAGCCAGGTCGGAGGCTTGGCAGAGTTTGTAAACGACCAAACCGGATACCCAGCCATACCGGAAGACAAAGAAAGTCTCAGATCGGCTATCAAGAGAGCTCTGACAGATCTCCAGGCCGGACGTCTCGCTACTAAAACAGCAGCGCTCAGAAAACAAATCGAAGATCATTACTCAATGAAATCTGTCGGAAGGGAATATCTGAAACTCTACGAGAAACTCTATGAGGATACTACAAGTAAATAAATACCACTACCCGCGCGGAGGAGCGGATATCTTCTATTTAGATCTGGGCGAGCGCCTGGAAGCTGCCGGGCATGAAATCGCCTATTTTTCGATGCAACACCCCCTAAATCTTCCCACTCCCTGGTCGAAATATTTTGTCAGCCGGGTAAGCTTCAATGAGAAGCCTGGTAAATACGCCTATAAGATTCCGGGCCGGACCCTATACAGCCTTGAAGCTAAAAAGCGTTTCTCCCGGCTCTTAGATGAATTCCGGCCGGATATCATCCATTTTCACAACATCTATCATCATCTATCTCCTTCCGTAATCCTGGAGGCTTCAAGACGGGGAATTCCCATGCTGATGCATGCGCATGACTATAAGCTGGTCTGCCCGAACCACAGCTTGTTCATGGACGGACAGCCTTGCCGCCGCTGCATACCTGGGAAATTCCAGAATTGCGCCATCCATCGATGCGTAAAAGATTCTTTGCCGGGCAGCCTGCTGGCCGCGGTAGAAATGCATGTCCATCACAATATGATGGATGTCTATCGCAAGCATCTCGATAGAGTGATCGCCCCCAGCCGCTTCATGAAAGATATCTTGGTTTCGGGGGGATGGAGACCTGAAGCCATCAATGTCATCAATAATTCTTTTCACCCGCAAACCGACCAAAGGGAAACGACAGATAGACGATATTTCCTCATCTTCGGAAGGCTCAGCCCGGAAAAGGGAATAGATACTGCGATAAAGGCCATGTCCCTCACCCAGAATACAAAACTGATTATAGCAGGCGAAGGAGAAATGATAGAGGACCTTAAAGCACTCACCGACAAGCATAATCTAAGTGGCAGAATTGACTTCGTCGGCCAGCAGGACAAAGATGGGGTCAGGGCTTTGATATGCGGAGCCAAAGCGGTTATTATCCCCTCGATCTGGTACGAGAACTTTCCTTTATCCGCGCTCGAGGCCTTGTCTCTAGGAACTCCAGTGATTGCCTCGGATATCGGAGGCTTGCCAGAAATCGTCTCCGAAGCAAATGGAGTGTTGGTTCCTCCGGCCGACTCGGCAGCTCTCGCTTCCGTCATCCAAAAGGTGCAAGACGGCGACATCAGCTTTAACCGCGAGTCAATAATTGCTTCATCCTGTAAATACCTGCCGGAAGATAACACCAAGCTGATGCTTGAGCTCTATAATGTATTGATCCAAACAAAAAACAGCGCTTAGGGCGCTGTTTTCTTAACTATATTTAATTCACATTATTTATTCAATGTAGAAGGCAATGCTATATGAAAGCTTGGACTTCTGGCCAACTAGCTTAATATCGTAGCCGCCCGGCCGCTCACCGGGAACCGTCACTTTCTGTGAAAAGCGTCCGCGATAATCAGCGACCAAGTTCAGCTTCTTGCTACCAAGTGTGAGTTCAAGTGGTTCGTCAGGGACAAACCCCCCTCCAGTTACCAGAACTTCGCTATTTACCGCCCCTCGATTCTTGTCCACATTGAGATAAAGGCTATCCTTAGGAGCCGGCTCTTCTTCTTCATCCGCCCTGAATGACGCGATTTTTTTCAAAGAAGAGTCCAATACAGATATATTGCTGTTGTTGAATAACACGAGCTTATCCCCATCGAGATTAACCACCTTCAAGCCCATTGCCCATCCTTGGGAACCGCTGATACCTCCGGTCCACTCCCAGTCTACAGCCTCCATGGTATCGGCATCTAGCTTTACCACTCCGACGCCATCGCTGAAATATACGAAGCCGCTGTGGCCTGAAGCGGAGAGATCATAACCCTCATGGTCTAGGTGGCGGAAGCTCGCTAAGAGCTTGCCGTTCGGAGAGAACTTCTTGGCGTAATAATCATCAACTGCAAAAATATTTCCATTGGCATCGATGTATGATTTATGCGCCGAAGGGTCTATCCGATAGTTAAGCGGGATAGTAAGCTGCACCTGGCGAGTCGCAAGGTCATACACCCTAAGGCTTCCATCCTGGATATTATACACCTTCTTGCCAGCGCCCTGCAGATTGTATGGGGTTACAACATTGGTATAAGCATGCTCATCGATAATCTGCATGTCTTCGTTCCAAACCTTGATTCCGCGCTCGCTCAAGGTAATTAATTTACCATCAATTTCATCGAGCTGGTTATACCACTCCCAATAGGTATTAACAATCGAGTCGTCTAATGAAATGCTCGAGCCGTTAACTGAATAGCGATCAATTTTGCGTCCGGACGTAGCATATACGACCAATGATCCGTCTTCAACCCGGAGCAGGGCATCTGAATATGCCTGTTCTGTATTGAAGCGCTCATCTCTAGCCTTAACCTTGGCTATCCGATTCAAGGAGGAGCCGTTCAGCTGGAAAACCTCCAAACTGCCGGTATTGGCCGTAGCAACATAAAGGCGGCCATCAAAAGCAATGGCGTCCCCGGAGTAATAAGACTTGGTTTTACCCAGGGTAAAGGAGGCAAATCCGATACTCAGTATCGCTAAGGTTAGCGCAAATATGGTTTTCTTCTTCATATATCGTATTATATACTACGTCTATTAAAAGTAATCAGACTATTATAGCTAAAACTAGTGCACTTGTCAAGGCAGGTACTTGACAATTATATTTTAATATATTATACTTGGAAGTTAGAAATCACAATCACTATGGATATAAAAGAATTTTTGCTGCTGGTAAAATTAAAACGGCAGACAATTATAATGATAACGTTTTGCGCCCTGATCGCAACTTTGTCGATCTCGTTGCTTTTCCCTTTGCGCTACGAGGCCTCTTCGAGACTTCTTATCAGCCAACAGACGGAAGAAATGGATGCTTATGCGCTCTCACGGTCTAACGAGTATCTGGGCATCTTGTTTTCCGAGATCACGGGATCGGCCTCATTTTATAATCTCGCACTTGAAACGCCTTATCAGATAGACCGAGGGTATTTCAGCGGCAACAGCGCCAAGCAGATCAAGAAATGGCGCGAGACCGTCAAGGCTCGGACGATTTCCGATTCTGGCATCGTCGAGATTAAGGTATACCACACCAGCCCGCTTCAGGCGCAGCAGATTTCCTTAGCGGTCAACGAAGTGATGATGAACCGCAGTTCTTCCTATCGCGCAAACGACCGGGTAAAGATCAGCGTCATTGATCAGCCGATCGTATCGAGCTATCCTATAAAACCGAATTTGCCCCAGAATGCGGCCCTCGCCGTCATCTTCGGCCTTATCTTTTCCTTCTTCTATATCTACATCTTCCCCGAAGAGAAATATGACTGGAAGGTATTCGGCAAAAGCCGGAGCGAGAAGATGAGGATCAAGAAGGAAGCGGCCAACATTGCCGTTTGGCAAAGCCTGCCCAACCAGGAGACTCCCAGCAGACCCATGCAACAGGTACCAACAACCTTAGACAGACCACTCGATTTTAAAGGCAAAATAGAAAATATCATCCGGTAATGCCTTTCCGGAATTGCCGGTAAAGCCGTCAGTTCTGGGAAAGAATTCCCAATTCACCAGATCATTAACAATTAAATCATACTTATCATGAAACAGTTTCTGTTCATCCTGCTTTGTATTGTCGGTAGCCTAAGGGCTAGCGGACAAGCGACGCCCATGCAATGGCGTCACTCCAACCTCGTCCTATTCGCCGGACAATTCAGCGAAGTGGACAGCAGTATCATCAGAGGAGGTTGGAAAGGGGTTTACGCCGATGTGGCATTATTCCGATCTGCAGACGAAGCGTTCAACTTAGGCCTATGGGGCTTATACTCACGGCCAAAGTGGGAAAACACCGAAGATAAATTCAAATCAACGGCCCATGAAGTTGCCTTCGGCCTGACCGGAGGATATTACGACGACATCGTTGGCTTCGTCCATGCCCTCTATATAGGAGGCGCAATCGGATATAAGCATATTTCCGAGAAGGGAATATGGCAATCCGCCACACGAGACCAGTCCTTACAAAATGACGATCTCGTAATCGGGATCCTTAACTTAAACCTCCTGAAACACGATTATGGCATGACTCGCTGGCTCCCCAGGACCCAGCTAATCATAACACATCAGGCGCCGCAGAAAAGCGCTCGCGAAACCATAATAAACAAAAAAAGGACGGAAACTGCTCCGTGGGATAAGACATCGACCGATATTCTGTTTAAACAGAGCATCTACGACATCCCTTTGAGTTATGAATTATTTCTACAGCCGAAAATTGGCTTCCAGTACAGCCGCTACAGCGGGCCGGATGCCAAAGCTTGGATCATAGAAGCTGGCATACGCAAGATATATGCCGATGACTTCTTCACTCTCAGCTATATGGCTAAGAAAGACATCCCCGAAAAACCTGGCTATCAGCCGAGGACTCTTCACTTCCTCATGGGGAGTGTAAACTTAATTGCGCTATTTAAGAAATATTAACCAATATCAGTAACACAAAAAATCAGTAAATCATGAGAAGAAATCAAGTTTTTTACGCACTTATCGGCGCTGTTATATTCATCGCCCTTATCTTTCTTATCCCTTGGATGATACAGCAGGGAAAGAATGCAAAAACAGAAAGGCCCATCTCCTCTATAGAACAGCCGTCTGCTAACATCGCCGGTCCGACAGACAGGTGTGACACGGCATATTATGCCAAGGCATATGCCAAAGAACTCAATGAAGCCAGGGTTGCTTATCAGGATTACCAGGATGCGCTGGATTGCTATCAGGTCGAGATGACAAAGCAGAACCAAAGCGTTAGCCAGACTACAACTACCACTAAAAAGGTACGATCCTCAGGATCAACTATGAAGAAATCCGTTAGGAAGGCTCCGGCTCAAAATCTCGAATCCGAATTCTTATCTGCCGACAGACCTGCGGTAGCCACAAGAATTAAGGAAGGAGGTCCTAAAAACGTTGAATTCTGCGTCAAAGTCGGTCAGAACTACTGGCCACAAATCGGCCTAGATAATGGCGATGTGATTAATAACACCATCATAAATTTTTCAGGAGACGGACACAACATCAAAATGCCTCCTGTTTCCCAAATCGACGGCCTGCTCTTCGCACCGACGGATGACCGAAAAATCTATATCGATGCTGAAATCCTGGACCGATATGGAGCTAATGAATACGGAGTATCGGTCGGTTGCGACTACAACCACTGGTCGACCTGGATACCAGCTTATAAGGAAGGGAACTTCTACGTAGCTGACTTCAGCTCCTCCCCTCAGTTCTAAGAGTATTGAAATGTATTACTTCTTAGCCCCCTCAAGCAAATGCTTGTGGGGGTTTTTCTATTAAAAAAGCCCTGCTTTCTTTACAGGGCTGATAGCTTAATTCGGAGTAACATTCCCATTGGAATCAAGGGTGTAATAGAGCATAGTGGGATCAGCGGCATCGAGAGCATAGCTTGACCCAGGGAAGCTTCCCCAGATCAGTTTCCCATTAGCATCATACTTACCGACGCCCATCCGGTAATTTCCAGGTACATTGGTGACCCTGACTGAAATCCACGGAGCAAATTCATTATACACGCGTTCCAGGGTATTGTTATCCGCAAGGCGATAGTTCGTATCGTAGCTAGAAATCGTTATTGGCCATTGCCAGCCGACATTAGTGCCGACGTAAGCGTAATTCTGCTTGTTGCGGATCATACCGCTTTTTTGGAGGGCGAAAGTAACATCGTAAGATGAGCCGTTCTTAATCGAAGAAATCCATCGGACCAGAACACCCCCGCCCGCAGAATAATCACCTGCTTTCACGATATACACCTTAGAGTAAGTGGCGCCATTAAGGTCTTTAGCGATCACGGTTAAGGCTGTAATGCCGAATTCGGTCCATCTGGCAGTAAACACGCCTAAACTGCTGACCGCCGGGTCGTAACCGTTCGAGATGATCACATCATAAACAGGAGAAGGGAAGGACGTTTCTATCCAAAAGGACACGTCGCGTCCAAGCGGGGTAAAGATCGAGTCATTCCTGATCGTGGCTTCGGTCGATTTAAGAATAATATATTCTCCATCATCCTTGTTGCTATCGCCGATCTTTTCGCAGGCGGTAAACAGGGCAACAAGCCCGATTACTAAAATCAACATTTCTTTTCGTAACATGTCTTTCAATTTTAAAATGAACAATGATTTGGTGGATTGGCCTATAGCTTACCAGCTTTCTGTCAAAACGTCAAGAAGGGAAATAAAAAAAGCCCTGCATGTTTTTTGCAGGGCCTTCATTTACTTATTAAGGACGCTTAGATTACCAACTCCTATTGAAAGGGCGTTGTATCTGGAATCATAGAACATTGATCCTTCGGATAATGGATTGAAAGCCGTGGGACTACTAGTGTTGCTGCCATAATTGACAAACATGTCAGCGGTAATAACCATCTTGCCCCAATTCGGATATCCGGTGACGGGTTGCTGAGCGACGGGTTGGCCCCAGACATCATTAGAATAGATGCTAAAGAATGGGGAGGCCAGGGTGCTAAAGGCAGCACCGTTATTCACGAATAATGTCCAGGTATCATCAGGGTTCTGTTCAAGCCTTACCGCTCCATTAGGACCTGCGTCTCCGATCTTGCCCGGCAACTCGGTTGTCGTCCCACCAGGAGGCGTTACCGCTCCATTAGGATGGACGGTGTAGTACAGCATGGTCGTGTTTGCCGGATCGGTAGCATATTGCGAACCGAGGAAGTTTCCCCAATACTGCAATGTGGTGTTGGTTGAATTGAATTTTCCCACTCCCATCATATAGTCTCCGGGAATATTGGTGCACCTCACGGCAATCCAAGAAGCATACTGGGTGGTCGGAGGAACGGCGATAATGGTGTTGTTTGCACCAATCCGATAATTAGTATCAGCTGGCGCAATAGCCATTGGCGTCCACTGAGTACCGGAACCGACATAACCGAAACTATTTTGGTCTAATAACATCGCATTCTTGTAGACCGCAAATACGATATTGTATCCGCCCGACCCATTCGACGTGGAAGAGATGAACCTGACTGGTCCCATTTCGTCCAAAGAGGACATTGCCTTCACGATATAGGTTCGGGTGTGCACTGCTCCTTGCAAATCGGTAGCTGTGACCGTCAAAGATGACAAGCCGACAGAGACCAGATTAAAGGTGAAATATCCCTCATCGGTCACAACATAAGGATTGCCTACCGATGGAGTCACCGTGTAATTTGAAGGCGATATGAAGGTAGTTTCAATCTTGCAGGTTGTGGCCTGGTTCACCAAGGTGAAGATAGTATCACCCTCGATAAATGCGGAAGATGATTTAAGGGAGAGAGTTCCATCGTTTTCCGACGGATCGGGTAGATTCTGATAATCTTCATCAAGCTTCTCGCAGCTCGATAATGCCAAGATAAATAATCCGGCCAAAATAATCCAGAGGCTTTTTTTCATTTCCTTTCATTTTTAAATGTGCGACTATTTGATTAACTCTCAAAAAGACTAATTCCTTAATCTTCTTGATGATTAAGCAAAACGTTCCTGGACTCTCCGGCGGCATAGACTTCATTCATCGAACTGGCTACATATTCCCAATTGAAATTCTGTGCAGCCCGGTCATAGGCTGCCTTTGCCATCTCTGCCGCTTTTTCGGAATCGGAAAGCGCAAGACGGATCTTTTCCTCGAGCTCCCTAGCATCCTGGCTTTGGAAATAGTATCCGCAATCGGCTAAAGCCTCACGGTTGCCCGGAATATCACTGGCAATGCACATGCAGGCGCTTCCCATGGCTTCGAGCAATGATAACGACAAGCCCTCCATTTCGGAAGACTGCACGAAGATCAAGGAGTTCGCATATAACTGGCGGAGCGCATTCCCGCTCTGCTTGCCCACAAAGATGATGCGCTTATCCCCCTGGGCTAGATTGCGCAATTCTTCTTCATATTCGCCATCTCCAGCGATTACCAGATTCAGGTCTGTATCTATGTGGCGGAAGGCTTCAATTAGATATTGGATGCCTTTAAGCTTAATCAAACGGGAGGCGCTGAAGATATATCCTTTCGGGCGCAGGCCCCAAGGCAACAGGATGTCAGAACCTTCTACAGCATCAATTTCAGTGCCGTTGGGAATAAGGCTTGCATTCCGGCCATACTTCTTATGCGCATACTCGCGCATAGCCGGCGTAAGGACGATGATATCGTCGGCTAAAGCGAACATTATCCTTTCACCCGCGCGAAGCATCATGCGAGCGAAAGTGCCCCATTTTTCATTATCGTAATCGAAGCTATGCAAAGTAGCCACCAGCCGGGAACGTGGCGAGAATATTTTGGGAATCCAGAGAAGCAGAGAAGGCCCGACTCCGTGGTAATGGATAACATCAGCGCGACGAAAGATTACGTCTACGGAAGCAAAAAAATTCTGAGTGATGCTCGCAAAGTTCTTTGAGTTAATAAAAGGAACCTCTTTAATCTGGATTCCTTTAAAGCTAGAAATTTTTACTTCATTGTACCCCTTACGGCTATAGGCAAGCACCTCGTGGCCATACGCAAGGATTTCTTTTGCCAAAAACTCTACGTGACGCTCGACGCCGCCGCTTTGAGCTGGGATTCCTTTTTGCCCGATGAAGGCGATTCTCATAAATTCAAACTAACTAAAAAGTATATCAGTTAATGACCAAAATGTCAATAAATAACCTAGTATAATAGCAAATTTTTTAATTCCTGTCAAGCAAATTGGATAATAAAAAAGACCCTGGAAATATAGGGCTTTTTTTAATAATAATAGATAAATTTTAATCGAGCCAATGCTTCCTGCGGAAATATGATAACATCAGCCATGATCCGAGAGCCATAATTGCCAAGATTACCCAGAACCCATAATGGCCATCAACAAAGGGCATATATTTGGCGTTCATCCCGAATATGCCCGCCATAAGACTAAGAGGATAGACGATGACTGAGAAAAGGGTGAGGGTCTTCATGATTGTGCTCATCCGGTCATTCAACAATGATTCGTTGGTATCATTTAATACCTCAACCATCTCCTTCTGATTATCCAGCATCTCCCAGATCCGCTTGGAATGATCCACTAAGCGTCCGTATTGGATCTTGAGCTCAGAGGCGGGCACAAGACCACTCTCCATGGTCATGAGCTTCTGTAAAATATTCTTATGATTCTGCATGATCTTGCGGATGTTGATGATATTCCGGCGAAGATTGAGAATATGCTCCACCGCTTCTTTTGAGTGTTTATCGAAGATCAAATTTTCCACCGAATCGATCTCGATGCTATTGCGATCGATGAGAGAATAGCAGGATTGGAGGAGGCGATCCAGAATCTCGTATAGCAAAGTAGCGGAAGATTCCGTCCCGTAAGAAAGCAGGCCGTTCTGGTCCTTCTTGGCGGTATTGAAGAAATCCACTAAGGCAGGGATATTGTCGTTATGAAGGACAACAAGATAACCATGGCTGATGAAGAACTCGATTTCACCCGCAATTATCCGGCCCTTGAAGTAAGTAGGGAAGTGAAGGATAAGGAAAAGATAACCGTTTTCTTCCGCGACCATCGGGCGTTGCGAAAACGAATTGGCGGTTGAAGCCCGCAGATGTTCGAGATTGAAACCGAACTGCTTGCGCAGATACTCGATCTCCTTCTTCCCGGCATCGACGATATTAATCCAGCGCAAGGCATTTTCTGTGCCCGGACGATCGATGGTCAAAGTTTCGATCTTACCGCTTTCCTTCTTATAATTGGACATATCGCTTGCTCGAGCGCCCTTTTTGACGGCGCTTCCGATTTGTAATAAAATATAGCTGTATCTGCTAAGATTATAACAGATAATGCAAGAGCTTCAAAGGCTTTATGGCTAACATACTAGGCATCAACATAGACGGCAAAGGGAAGGCTGAAGCGTTAAGCGCGATCAGCGCTTTTTATTTATCAGGCAATTCCCATCTGATCGTCACCCCTAACCCCGAAATCATCCTCAGCGCCGATGAAGACGAGGAATTATTCTATATCCTAAACCAAGCAGAATTATCCTTAGCGGATGGCTTCGGCTTGCAGATAGCCGCCTTACTCAGTCGGCAGCCGCTTTCCCGCCTTACCGGCGCCGACCTTTTGCCCGAGCTTCTTCAAGATGCGGAAAATAATAACCGGAAAGTATTGGTGATTAATCGCCGCGACGGTCTTTCCAGCGCGCAAGATATCTTGTCAGCCCTCCATAAAAGGTTTCCCAACCTCCAAGCTACGGTTCTCGATATCGACCGGAAAGATCATCCCTCCCAAAAAGAGGCAACGCTGATAAAAGAGCAGGAACCCGATCTTGCTATTTGTACTTTCGGAGCCCCTTTCCAGGAGAAATATCTATTCCATCTCCGCGCGGCTCTCGGGAAACTGCCGGTTTCCGCCGGACTTGGCGGCGCTTTTGATTTCCTTACCGGACGTGTGAGCCGCGCTCCGCTCATTTTCCGCCGCTTAGGCATCGAATGGCTCTGGCGCCTCATCCAACAGCCTTCCCGCCTTAAGCGCATCTATCGAGCCACGGTCGTGTTTGGCTGGCAGTTGATCCGCTGGCTTTATATCTTACCAAATAAATACCGCCCCAATGTGGCAATCTTACTATTCAAACAAGAGAGCGGCGAAAAATTTATCTTCACGGTCGAGCGGCAAGGAGAGCCCGGCCACTGGCAGCTGCCCCAAGGAGGACTGGATGACCTTAGCTTAGAACAAGCAGGCGAAAAAGAACTGAGAGAAGAAAGCGGCGCTTCCAGCTTTTCGATTATTGCCTCTTTACCGGATCTTTATAAATATGACTTTGACAAAGAAAGCGGCAAATACGCTAACCCCCGCAAACAGAGGCATTTCGGTTATAAGGGACAAGCGCAAGGCTTGCTCATTTGCCGATTCAACGGCGAAGACGGCGAATTTAATATAAAGCACTGGGACCATATGGCGTGGCGCTGGGTAAAGGAAAGCGAATTGGTAGCCAGCCTGCACCCCTGCCGCCGCGAAGCCGCCGCGATCTATCTTAACAAACTAAAAGAGGTCAAATTATGAGATTCAGGAGGGAGCTCATCTGGTTAATTGCGGGGTTGGCAAGCGCCATCGTTTTGGGGGCGGTCGGGGCAGAATGCTTGCGTTTTTATATTTCTAATAATGGCAATTCTCCCACCGAACAACACCAAAGCGGGTATCGTCATATCAGTCCGTTGTTAGGATGTGCCGATTTCCGCGGGGGAGCAGTCCTTTCCAGCCTTCAGGAGAAGATAGAAGCGGTGATCAAGAGCAAGAAAGCGTCGGGTGACATTAGCCATGCGAGCATTTATATCCGCGACCTGAACAATGGCCCTTGGCTGGGAATAAATGAGAATGAAATGTTCACTCCCGCCAGTCTTCTCAAAGTACCCCTGATGATCGCCTACTTGAAGGAAGCTGAAACCGACCCTTCCATCTTTGATAAAGAAATCATGGTAAAGGGCGACGCCACTCTCCTTTCCCAAAACATCATGCCTCAGCGCAGCGTCGAGACCGGCAAGACGTATCGGCTTGAAGACTTGCTGCAATACATGATCATATATTCGGACAATCTGGCCGCCAATACCTTATTGGAAAATATCGAAACCGACAAACTGAATAAAGTTTATAAAGATCTAGGCCTAACGGAGCCTAGCGTAGAGAAGACAGAAAATTTCATGATGGTCCGGGATTACGCTTCATTCTTCCGCATTCTCTATAACGCCTCTTATCTCAACCGTGAAATGTCTGAGAAAGCCCTGGATATCCTGACAAAGTCCCAATTCAGCCTCGGTCTAACCGCTGGTGTCCCATCTCAAGTGGATGTTGCGCATAAGTTCGGCGAACGCGTCCTCTTTGATGCCAAACAGCTCCACGATTGCGGTATCGTATATAAACCCGGACGACCCTACCTTATCTGCGTAATGACTCGCGGCAAGGATTTCACTAAGATGAGCACCTTCATCAAGGATATATCGGCGGCGGCCTATCAAGGGCTCTAATTTTATTTACAGAACATCCAAAAGATGTTATTATTTCGATATGAAGAGCAAGACCATGTTAAGTAAGTACATACCGAGCGCGATACTCATCGGGGCGCTGATTTTTTGCATATACAATAAAGCGGAGTTCGTCTCCGGTATCCAAGACGACCAGCTAAACGCCGAGATCCAAGAGTTAAACGCTAAGATACAAGCACAGAAACAGCAGCTAGACGACCTGGCCGCTCAACAAAAAGCCTATAACCAAGCCATAGCCGCCAAGCAGGCGGAAAAAGACGACTTATCTTCTCAGCTCAGTTTGATCGAAGATCGAGCAAACAAAACTCAGCTGGAACTACAATCGGCCCAGATCGAATTAAGCAAGACCGAATTAGAAGCCAAGAAGATTTCCTTAGATATTGTCGATACCAACGCTCGCATTTCACAACAGAAAGACCACATTGCCACGCTCTTGCGCCTAGTGTACCGTCAGGATCAGGTTTCCGCCCTAGAAGCCCTGCTGCTAAATGATTCTATATCAGAATTCCTCAATCAATCCAAATACCTTCAGAATGCCAATACAGAGCTTAAGGAAAGCCTATACAGCCTCGAGGTAGAGAAAGAGCGCCTTGACCGATCCGAGGCCGAGGTAAAGTCTAAACAGGCCGAGCTCGCTAAAATCAAAGCCGGTTTGGAAGCAAAAAAGGATCAGCTACAATACGAACAGAACGAAAAGAACTATCTCCTAGAAGAAACCAAATCATCCGAAAGGGCATACCAAGACCTTCTCGCTCAAGCTAAGAGACAAGCGGCTCAAGCCGCCGCCGATATAGCAAACATGGAGAATGTCGTCAGGGACAAGATGTCCCAGGCAAATAAGGATCGCCTGGCGAACAGCGACAGCGCCATCGCCTGGCCGGTAGCCGGACGGACGATAACGGCAACCTTTCACGATCCGGATTATCCTTTCCGCCGCATTATCGGAGAGCATTCCGGCGTCGATATCCGTTCCAAGCAGGGAAGTCCGCTTTATGCCGCCGCCGACGGTTATGTGGCCCGCGTTAAATTTGATGGTTCCACCGCTTATGCTTATATCATGATCATCCACGACGACGGCATTTCTACCGTTTACGGGCACGTATCAGGAGCGAACGTGGCGGCTGACCAATACGTGGTTAAAGGACAGCAGATAGGGAAGACCGGCGGGGCGCCGGGAATGCCGGGCTCCGGACCATTCTCTACCGGTTCCCATCTCCATTTCGAAATCCGTAAGAACGGCATTCCCGTAGATCCACTTAACTACTTGCCGTAAATATAATTATATAGATATAAAAGGCCGCGATCTGCGGCCTTTTTATAATCCTTAAATGTTTTTATAGCTTCCGCCCCTCATGGACGCGCCGGTGGATGTCCCGCAGCTGCCGATTAGTGACATGAGTATATATCTGGGTGGTAGCGATATTGCTGTGACCTAAAAATTCCTGCACCGTTCTTAGATCCACTCCCTGGTTAAGGAGGTCCGTAGCGAATGAATGCCGCAAGGTATGAGGAGTGGCCATGACCGGCAAGCCGGCAATCTTTACATATTTCTTTACTATGTCTTCGATGCTTTTGACGGTCAACCTCCTGGATTCGCCCGATCGGGCCGATCCTCGACGATAGTTTACGAACAGGGCAGGATCAAAGTCCTTGCGTTCATCGAGATAGGCTTTCAGGGTCCTGGCAGCGCGAGCCGAAAAATAAACCGCCCTGATCTTGCTACCCTTGCCGATAACGGACAATTCTAAATCAGAAACCGGTTCCTTGAGCCTAATCTGTTCACGATCAAGGGTGGCTAGTTCAGCTACACGCAAACCGGTTGAAAATAACGATTCTAGAATCGCCCGATCCCTTAAACCGATCAAGCTTGATCCGTCCGGAGTCGATAGCAGGCGGGCCAATTGTTCAAGCTTGAGAAACTTTATCTCCTTGTCTCCCTTATCCTTGGCCAGTTTCACCTTTGAAGGCGGAAGGGAAGTGATATCTTTCTCTACAAAGAATTCGAGGAGGGAACGCAAAGCGATGAGATAGTAATTCTGGGTGCTTTTCTTGAGCGTACGCTTCGTCTTGGGATCGGCGTGGCGCGAAAGATGGACTTTGTACTGCCAAATATGGTCCGGGGTAAGATCTGCGGGCTTCATCTCTTTGTATCCAGACGACTCCAGCCAGCGGAAAAATTTTCTCAGGAAACGAGTGTAATTCTCCTGCGTCTTTGTGGAGAGTCCTTTCTCGATCTCGGAAAAATCTAGAAAATCTATTAGATAATTTATAATCGGCTTCTGAAGCATATGCTTAGATTATACCAGAAAATCGGGGCTGGGCTAAGATATTCAAAATAGCAGGGAATTACTTATATATATGGATACCCCCCTGGGATTCATAACCATCTGTAAACCCTCGGATCTAATGCGTCTTGCTGATGTTATTAGTATCCGAAACATCGACTCAATTTATATAATGAAACCCCGAACAATATGCCCAGGGTTTTTAGAGAAAGAGTAGGGAGAATATGCAAATTCATTGGCATTTCTGCAGATTAATACTTCGCATAATGTATATTAATACACATAAAGGGCCAGGGAAACAGGGGGCATCCTGTCTTAGTACACGGTTAAGCCCAGGATGTGGAACTGCGGCGTAAACATCAGGATGATTTTTACGATCAGCAAGAAGACGCCGATACTGATCAAAGAAAATAGAAAGATGCCGAACCCAAAAAGCACCTTGAACATTGTTTCCATATTTATTTGAAATAAGCCCGGTCGCCGTATCTCAAGTCTATGTACTCAAGACGATTAAAGTCCGCCGCCGGTTTATCTTGCTTAATGATAATTAATTTATTTAATTGCTTATCCGGGTCATCTTTCACGTTAAACAGGATATTTGGCCCACTGGCGAGATCCGCCTTAAGGGTATTGGCCTCGCCTTCGACCAGGAACCTTTCCACCTTTAACTCCGGATAGGCCTTCATCTTGTCGGACAAAGAAAACATCGCTTGCAGGTAGTCAGCATCGAGGGACAGGCAGTCCTTGCTATCGAGACGCTCAGCAGCATCAGCGCTTTCGAGGATTGGATAAGCTGCTAATTGTTCATTGGATACCCCCGCCTCCCGGATAAGACAGCCTTGGCCATCACTGAAATGATTTCCTTGGCCATCCCTCCAGATAAAGGCCAAATTACGCTCACCAGCGCTTATAACTATCGTTTGAGGCCACTTCTTATACACGCGCAAGGAATCAAAACTAAAATTTTCCGATAAGGACTTGTTTAGCTGTGCGGTCTTAAAAAAGATCAGTTTTCCTTGGTGAAAGGGCCAAAAACCTCTTTCTCCAGCTTGTTTCCAGGCATAGCCGGAGAGTTCCTCGGGAGAAACCCGGGTAACCCCTTGGACGGTAATCTTCTTGAGGGCAAAAAGCGGGGAGAAAAAAAGCAGATAGGCAAATCCCGTACAGAGGAGGATTGTAACGGTCATCGGCAAAAAGCCGCTCTTGGATTTTGTCCGGATCGGTTGAGGTTTACGACGATTAAAAAACGGATTATTCAGATTCTTCCGCTGATAATCTTTACGGACTTTCTTTAACTGGTTAGCCCTTTTGCCATATGGACTCTTCCCTTTCAACATATTTTATAAATTCGGTCAAATTATTCTTCTCCTAATATTTGCTTGCAGCTTAACCAGGGCTTCATAAGGTATACTTCCCTGCAAGGTCGAAAGATTCTCCAAAGAGTTAAAATCGCTCCTTCGATCGGATATCAACACTACCTCGTCCCCTACGGCTACCGGCGCTTCCCTGCCCGCATCCAAACAACAGAGGTTCATACAGACCTTGCCTGCCAGCTTAAGACTGAATACCTGGGTACCTTTATATAATTGGAAGTCTGCCAGATTAGATAGGCGCCGATCCAGGCCTTCATAGTAACCGAAAGGTATTACTACTACCTTCGTCGCTTTATCAGCCTCATAAGCACCATTGTAGGATACTATCTCCCCCGGCATAAGCTCCTGAACGGAAACTATAGTACTCAGAAGGCGCAAGGCTGGCCGCAGGCGAGAACCGGCTTCATAATAAGGATTACCTGGAGAAAAGGGGTTATAGCCATAAATCGCGAGACCGGGCCTAAAGGCGGTCAGGCGTGGATCATGAATGGAAAAAATACCGGCGCTATTACCTAAGTGTACATAATGAGGATTAACTCCTTGCTGATGTAAAAAATCTAAATCCTGAAAAAAACGTGATAATTGACGGGAATTAAGAGAGCCATCCCCTTCAGCATCGGCTAAGTGAGAACAAAGGCCGCTTATTTCCATTTTTCCCAAAACCGCAGTATTAGCTTTCCAAAATGATGGCAGATCCTTGATGCCCTCCCTGTTCATGCCGGTGTTTACGAAGAGATGGATCTTAGCTTTTTTTCCGGTGGCCGCCAAGGCCGCCAGCGTCGCTGAGTTATAGATGCAGATTTCTGTTCTCTTCCAATTAAGGTGACGATAGGCCGCTAAGGGCATCTCGCCCAAAACTAGGACCTTGCCGTTAAAATAACGACAAGCGGTCTGCGCTTCCGGAAACGAATCGACGGCGACCATCTTCACCGAGGAATGCCTTAATATCCGGCAGACTTCTTTCAGTCCATGCCCATAGGCATTTGATTTAAGAACGGGGATTATTTCCGCACCCGGCTGGAAAGATTGGAGATAAGAAAGATTGCTTTTCAGCGCTTCCGAAGAGACCTCGATGCGATTAAGGGTCGGGTACTTGGGCTTGAGCGCTTGTCTGATAAGATTAATCATCTTCATGGCATTTGTACTTTTCCTGATCCGTCATTAAAACGATCAGCGGGTAGAGATGTATCAAGATCTTCTAAATGGCCCGATAATTGGCCGCCGGTCCATGAATCCAAAGCGTGGTAACTGAAACTTTCGGCGAGCAAAGGCTCCTTTCCGATTTGAGATGCTCGGGGCGTCAGGGTAAGGCCGAAATTGGCAATATAGTGGCCACCGGATGCTTCTAGGCTATTAATCTGCCAGATTACGCGCCGGTTGCCTTTGTCATAAGAGAATTTTCCGGCCATCAGGCTCTGTTCCCCGGATAATTCCACACCGGAAGGCAAACGAAAACTCAAAGCAAAATCCTTCAAACTGTTACCTTCATTTTCCGCTTGGATTATTAACCAATAGGTAGTAGGGATACCAACCACCGGCGGCACCGGGCCAATGCCGAGCTGGTCTCCCTGAGGACTATGATAATAAGCATTCGCGGTAACCTTTAGCTCGCTTTTAAAACGCACCTCGGGCAAGGCTAGGCTGCGGCTGGAACTAGAACTTCCAGTGATTGCCAGTATTTCAGCTTCCGCCTTGATACTGCGATTATTTCCATCCTGGGAACTAAGGGCGGAAATAACCACATCAGCCTCCTCCTTCGGAGATAATGAATGAACAATTATTTTGTCCGCCAATACCTCCGCTCCCTCCGCCCGGAAGCGGGATAGCGATGGCGAGGGCAAAGCAATCTCAACCCTTTCGATCGTGCTTTCGCCGGTATTTATCAATTTCAAATTCCAGGCAACCCGTTCACCAGGATATACGGCCGAATCAGTTATCGTAGCCTCGGCTTCAAGCTTGGGGACAGTTACTGCTGGAGTGCCGGTGCTATGAGGGGCCAAGCCATCGATTACGAGCGGCGGCTGGAAAGATGGCAACCATAACACCAGGCCGGCCAAAAGAAGGATAACCGTACTAAGAAAAATTTCGATGGCAAGGTGCCAGCGTCGTTTATAATATCGCTCCCTTCTCTTCTGCCACCAGGCTGTAATGAAATTAGCCATAAGATTAAAAACCTATAATACCCGCGGCGATTTCCGGTAAGCCGGAAGCCATCGAGAACCCCACGCGTATTCCATCTCGAAAATCTTTCTCAAAAGCGAAGAAGCTACTCACCGGCAAACCGCTACCGTCAAAGATCCTTACCTGCGGACCGCCACCCGCTCCGGGACCGGTAATAATCTCCGCCACACCGTCGCCGTCGATATCGCCTACGGCGACATTGACCCCGCCGCGGAAATTCTTGTCATAGGCAAAAAATGACCCCACCACTTGCCCTTTGCCGTCAAAGTATCGGATATGGGGGCCGCCGCCTTTGCCAGCGCCGGTAATAATCTCCGCCACACCGTCGCCGTCGATATCGCCTACGGCGACATTGACCCCGCCGCGGAAATTCTTGTCATAGGCAAAGAAGTTCAAAAGGGGGCGGCCGTCAAAGGTAAAGACTCTTACTTGCGGTCCTCCGCCCTGCCCCGCTCCGACAACAAATTCCGGCTTGCCATCCCCATTGATATCGCCGGCAGCCAAATTGGCCGTACCGCGATATCCTGCAGAAAAAGGCTTGATGTTCAAGATCGTCTTTCCTTTCTTCTGCCTAATAACGCTGCCCTCAGAGTAATACAGGTAGTCCTCCTCGCTATCGCCGTTAAACCGGTCGATCAAGGTCTCGCTGCCCGCCGGCAAAGAACTTACATAAGAAAAGAATCCATTGCGTGCCTGCGTGCCATCAGGAGAAAAAACACGCAAGAAGCTGCCATTTACAAAGCCGCTTCCCTGCCAGGCGGTGAGCTTCTTAAAAAGAATGATGCCGTCGTTCGGTGCCAGCTTGATGGAGTTTATCCTTTTGCCGTCGTTTATGAGCGGCGCCTGATCGCCTTTGATTTTTTCAAATTCTTCCTTACTGAAGACGAACGACTGCAATTTGTCAGTAGAGTTCAAGAGGGCGATCCCATTGGTAAAATCACGGCGCCATAGTCCGGGCTCCAGGACGTTGCTGCCGCTCCGGAGAATATTATAGGCCTGTGATTTCGGCGTACCGAGGTTCACGTCATATTCATCATACCACCAAGTCTGCCCGTGATCGGTCACATCGTAATCACGGCTAAAATAGCCGTCCCCCAGTAAAGTGCTGGTTAATCCGTAACGCAGCTTCTGGTAGTCTTCCGTTTTCTTGTTATATAGATTGATTACCGGCGTATTGGGCTGAGAATTGGCACTCGGAAGCTTCAGATAGGTGGACATCGATCCTTTCCAGGTACCGCCATTTTCCCACGAAGATGGAAAACCTTCCAGCATCATGCCGTTGAGTAATGGCTGATAAGGCCAATACACCCGCCCGTTACCCATTATCAGGAAAGAAGGACCGCAAAGTTCACGGGTGAGGCGGAGCAGCTTGGTAACGCCTTCAGCCCATAGACTATTTGCCACCAGAGCAGATTCGGTTCGCCCATCATTATCAAAATCCAGGTCACCGCCATTCACCCAGGCGATGTCTCCCCAAATATTGTCATAGAAGACGCCATCCCACAGGCCAGTCGCTTGTATTTCTTCGTGGATAAAACGAGGAAGGAATTCGTTATAACGATACCCTTCTTTGTTTCTCGTTACTTCTTCGGAAAGATTAAGCATCGAGGTGGAAGGCCAATTAACAACCTTAGACCCCGATGAACTCCGGAGAAACCAGTCGTCATCCAAAGACTGATAGAGACGACCGCGTAAAGGAGCGTTATTAAAGGAACCGGCATCATTATAGATTTCCTGGGAGGTGATATAAGCCAGGATCTTTATCTCTGGATTGAGGCGGCGGATATGTCTTATGAGATCGGGATTATTCTCTTGGATCTCCATGTCTAAAATAAGCAAATCCCATTTGGCTAGCTGTTCCGCTTCAGCCGAAGAAATTTCCCATTTAAGAAAATAATTGGCCAGCCGAGGATAAGCCGGCTCAGCCAAAACGGCAAGCGGCAACAAGAAAATGATTAGGCTGGCGGCGGCTAGGCGGAAACGCATGCGTCTTAGATCTTATTCTTATCCGGAAAAATGAAATCTGGCGAACCGGGGATAAAAGGCTTCAAGGCTACCGGAATACGCACGGACCCGTCTGCTTGCTGATTCTGTTCAAGTATTGCCGGAAGCAAGCGGCTCGTAGCCAAGCCGGAGCCATTAAGGGTATGGACGAATACATTGTCGCCGGCTTCATTCTTATATCTGGTCTGCCCGCGGCGCGCTTGGTAAGCGAGAGCGTTAGAAACGCTGCTCACTTCCTTATAGATCCCCATGCTCGGCAGCCATACTTCCAGATCATAAGTCTTAGCCATTGCGGCGCTACAATCGCCGGCAGCAAGCTTAGAAAGCTGGTAATGGAGTCCTAATCCTTCCACTAATTGCTTGGCATTATCCACTAGCTCATCAAACATCTTCCATGAATCCTCTTCCTTGCAAAAGATGAACATTTCCACCTTATTGAACTGATGCCCGCGTACCATGCCTCGTTCTTCCTGGCGATAGCTTCCCGCCTCCCTTCGGAAACAAGGTGAATAAGCAAAATACTTCAGCGGCAGGCTGCTCGCCGGCAGAAGCTCCTCCCGATGATAATTCCCCAACATCATTTCGCTGGTAGCATTAAGGCAGAGTTCATCCTGAGTCCAGTAAAGATCATCGCGGAATTTCGGCAAGTGGCCGGAAGTATAGGCGGATTTCTCGGTAAGCATGAAAGGAGGGATCAGGAACTGGTAACCGTTACGATTATGGAAAGTGATGAAATAAGAAAGCAGTGCCCATTCCAATAACGCCCCCATGCCCCGATAACACCAGAAGCCGCTACCGGACATCTTCGCTGCACGCTCGTAGTCGATAATCCCCAAATCTTCCGCCAGGGCAACATGATCCTTAGGTTCGAAACCGAAAATCGGCTTATCTCCATGAGTATAAACGACTTCATTATTTTCCTTTCCCCCGGCAATAACATCATCCGCCGGTATGTTAGGGAGAGCCGAAAGCTTGTCTTTCAATTCGCTTTCCAAAGCATCCAAGCTAAGCTCTAAATCCTTGATCCTTTCGCCCAGCGTCTTCATGGCGGCGATAGTTTGGGCATCCGGCTTAGACTTTGAAGCCTGGTTACGTTCTGCCTTCAAGCCTTCACTTTCCTTGATAAGCTCACGCCGGCGGTCATCCAAGGCGATGATCTCATCTAATCCGATCTTATCTGCGTCCATTCTCTTAGCCAACGCTGTCGCCACTTCCTCCTTTTTTTCCCTGATCTGTTTTAAATCCAACATATTATTTACTGATTAATATTTATGATACCGCCTCTCCGCCAAAACTTTGGAGAAGGCTTCCCAAGACTCCGTCGGAAGCGTTATTTACTTCCGCTTGGGCAACCGTTGCTTCCGGAGTAGACGGGGGGTCCAATTCAAGGCTTTCATCAAGCAAGGCTTCGACAATCACTTTGCCCGCAAAGACTTCCGCCAGGGTAGACTCTACTATCCCTCTGACCGAGGCATCAAGGATACGGTCGCGATGAAACTTATATTTGAAGCGCAATGACAAGGTGCCGGAAATCAGAGTCTGAGGAGCGCAATTCTGAAGAACGAATGACAACGAATGGTTATACTTTTTAATTTTTACCAATACTTCCGGCCAACGCTCGGATACCTGGCTTTCATCAAGATCGGCGGCCATCGCTTCCGGCTTTGCCGACGGTGGCTTAATAGCGTGGCCCGAAGGATTTCCTGCCAAGGACGATATCGGCTGAGATTTCACCACAATGCTTTTTTCTTCCGACAAACAGAGTTCTACCGCCGCGATTTCCAAAGGTAACTGAGGTATCGGAGACGATTTCTCCTGGACAAGCAAGACAATACGACGCAAAGCCTTTAAGCACATCGGCAAGGGCAGCCTAGAGGCCAAGGCCCCGATCTTAAGTTCGATTTGTTCTCCGAAATCTAATCCGAGTTTTTCCGCCAAACCCGGCTGGGCGGATTGGAGCATGATCTTCCGAAGCATCATCAAAAGCTCTTCATTGAAATTCTTGAAATTTACGCCGTTATCGGCGAGTCGGTTTATCTGCGAGACCGCTGCTCCGGCATCCTTATCGGCAATCGCTCCAATAAACTCTAAGGCCTCTTCATGGTGATGGCGCGGCAAAACCAATCCCGCTTCTTCCGCACCGATCTTCTTGCTTCCCAGAGCCAAAACTTGGCCGAATAAGCTCTCGGCATCACGCAAATGACCTCCGCTTTGGCGAGCGACATCTTCTAAAACTTCCCGGCTGACATCAACCTTCTCTTCCCCGGCGATACGGCCGAGCTTAAGAATGATTTCCGCCGGGCTTATACGCTTGAAATCGAAACGCTGGCAACGGGAGACAATCGTGCCGGGAACCTTGTGCACTTCAGTCGTACAAAGGATGAACAACACATGGCGCGGCGGTTCTTCGATAATTTTAAGCAGCGCATTAAAGGCGGAAATGGAAAGCATGTGGACTTCATCGATGATAAACACCCGCATCTTTCCGGAGGCCGGCGCCAATCGGGCAGTTGAAATCACATTCTCCCGGACATTATCCACACCCGTATTTGAAGCAGCATCAATTTCCATCACATCCAAAAAAGAACCCTTGCGGATAGCCTCGCAGCTCGGACAAGCGCCACAAGGCTCGGATTCACCGGCGGTACGCCGTTCACAGTTTACCGCCTGCGCCAGCACGCGAGCCATCGAAGTCTTCCCCACCGCTCGCGGACCGCAAAAAAGATATGCCTGCCCCAGCGAACCGGAGGCGAGCTCATTTTGCAGAGTAATCTTTAGATGGTTCTGGCCGAGGATATCAGCGAACTTCTGCGGTCGGTAATCACGGTATATAGTAGGCATAGACAATATTATTATTTCGTAACGGCAACACTGGCATGACTAGGCAAAATCGCTTCGCTGCGTCGGATGATTTCCGCCTCGACGATTGAACGGTCTTGCCCGTACTTGAGCCGGGAAAGCGCCCTAATTTTAGAGGAGATTCCCTCCTGTCGGACACCAATGAGCGGCCAGACGGTCTTCATCGAAAAGGGACGGGTCGGGCTATTATCCACTAACAATTTAATATAAGCGGTTCCTTTGTCAATATTTAGCAAATCATAGACGTTAAATACTGGGGCGAATTCCTTAGAGAGGAACTCGGCATCTTCGGTCCCAATTTTGAAAGCAACCATCGTCCCGACGTTCCCAAACACCGCATCCTTGATCTCGGAGGTACGGCTGGCCGAATTTGCTTTGACTAATTGGCCGATATACTGGTGAGCGATAACGAGGTTCAAAGCATACTTTCGTGCCTCCGATAATATCTGGCAGATAGAATTCGTGGTAAAGTTCTGGAACTCATCAATGTAAAGATAAAAATCCTTCCGGCTGTCAGCGGGAATATCCGTTCGGGATAAAGCCGCCATAAGTATCTTCCCGACCACGATCATGCCAAGCAGATAAGCGTTCATCTCTCCGACCACGCCTTTCGGCAAATCGATCAACAGAATCTTTTGGCGGTCCATGATATCCCGGAAATTAAAGGAGCTCTGCTGCTGCCCGATGATCGGCCGCATCATGTCATTCGAAATAAAGGCGGTAAGTTTGGAAGTGATATAAGGGACGATATTAGCCAGAGCCGCATCCCCGCCGGCTTTCTCCGCTTCTTTCTTCCAGAAATCGACCACCGTCCTATTCTGGCAACGGGCAAGCTTCATTTTGCGGAAGTTCTCGTCTGCCAGTACTTTTGGCACCTCCATCAGCGTTGAGCCGCTGTCAGGATCATCCATTATGAGTAAGAGAGCATTGCGCATGTACTGTTCAAACATCGGACCGCCAGTCTGCTTGAGATCGTAAAGCTTATCAAATATCCCGATAAGTTCATTGATCACGAAGCTCTTCTGTTCCGGATATCGGGGATCGTATTCAAGCAAATTTAGCGCCAGTGGGCGTTCGGTATCCGCCGGTGAAAAAACGACCACATCATCAGCCCTTTCCGGCGGTATACGCTGTAAAATATCTTCGATCAAATCTCCATGGGGATCAAGCACGCAGACCCCTTCCCCGTTCTGGATGTCCTGAATGGCCATGTTAGCAAGCAGGACGGATTTCCCGACGCCAGACTTACCAATGATATAGGTATGCCGGCGGCGATCGGTACGTTTAATGCGGATATCCTTGGAAACGCCGCGATACACGTTGTGCCCCAAAAGCATGCCCTCAGAGGGAACGTCGGCCGGAGCAGGCGCGTTTTTGGCGGTAAGCCACATTATGTTCGGAGTCTCAAGGTGTTTGAGCGGCAGATGATACAGACTGGTAAGTTCTTCGGTATTAAGCAGGAACGAGCGGTCATCGCGAAAGCGACGATGGATAAAATCTCGGATTTGCCTTTCTTGGCCAGTCCTAATCGCTCTAGAGAAAACATTACCGTAACTGTAGTTGTTATATTCAGAATAGACGCTGGAAGCATTTTCCAGATAAGTAGCTGCTCGCTTGCAATCCGGGCTGGATACGACCAGGCGGACATTCACATCAAGACCGGCACGTAGGTTCTTTTCCTCGATCGCCTTCAAAGTCTCTTCCTCAATCACCGAGAGACGCTTAGGCGCTTTAAGATCCTGCTCTTTCTGAGCAGCTTCCTTATAAACAGAACCCAGCATATCGCTCATGACCCCGGCCGCCCGCCACCATAAGCTGGAACTGCGGATGCCGTCGCGAACGGAATTCTTTTGCTGTATACGGCGCACAATCCGGCGCACCAGCCGATGCCAGGAGCCGAAAGCGCTGCGCACCACATACTGGACAGCCATGCTCTCATCCGCCTCCAGCTTAGACATGATATTGATCAAGGAATTCAGAGGATCAACCTCCATTTTCTGGTAAGTCCTAAGCGGCAAGACGAAACTCTTTCGAGTCATGAGATAGGCCGCCTCAATTTCTCCTTTGGGAGCGAAAGCATTGTAATCCTCCACCTCTTCAATGACGGCATCGGGATAGTGGGCGGTAATCTGTTGCTCAAGATATCGAGCCAGATGTCCTGGGGCAACCGCATAGAAAGCAATCTTCCCTCGGTTAGCGACTACCTCAAAGGAAAAATGATCGTTGCGGCCTAGAAACCAGGAAGTAAGGCTACGTTGCGCCTTTAGACCACCGATACTGGCGAAGATGGTCTCACCGACGGCGATTTCTTCACGCATTTGCTGAAGGGTCGTATCTTTGTTCTCATCTTTCGGCTTCTCTTTGGGTAAACGAATCAAAAAAACCTGATGATCAAAATATGCATGATCGGTTGAAAGAGAACGGACGACACTCCGGATAGCCAGAACCAGCCCATAAAGCGCCCCAAACCCAACAAAAAGGATAATAAAAGCCAGCACGCCCGCACCGGCATCGCTGGTTAAAAAAGCAGACAAGCTGGCAAAAAATAATGCCATATCAAATACTCTTATTTATCTTCAATATTCTATCCGCTTTAATTTTCGCCTCTTGCTCCAAGAAATATTTATTGGCTCCTGGTATTAGACCGAGCCAATGCTTGATAAGCGAAATTATCTTCCCTACTCCCGCCTTGGCTTTATCCATCAAGCGATTAATGGCCGCTGCCGTTTTCTCTCCTTCCTGTTTGAATACCTTCTGCTCTTCCGGTTTCATTCCCAGGTAAATCTTATCAAGACCGTCAGCAAGGATTGCGTCAATCTCCTTCCCTCTTCTGAGTCGGTAATCATCTTGCATCTTTACATCCGCCATCGGTGCGGCTGCCACAACGGGCCGGGCTTGTTCAACAGGTTTTGTTTTGCGCTCTTCCTGCTTTTCCGGCAATTCTGCGGGATGTTCGACGCGACTGCTTTCTGATATATTCTCTTTTGTGTTTGCAGCCGGCCTTTCCGGGCTCTTGATAACATCCATAAAAAGTTTATAAAGTAATCGCTACCACCGGACAGCCGGCGGCGGCATCGGCTGCACAAGCCGGATTATCCTGGGAATAAGCCTCAGATTTTCCTTCTTCGTTAAAACGAAAGACCTCCGGGCACATGCTGACGCATAAGCCGCAGCCGATACACTTCTTCTGATCAACTTTCACCATATGGTTAGCGGAAAAAACAGCCTGCATATGCCGGCCGATCCCCTATGTCATTATTAATAGTCTACATCCGAATTATATCAAGTTTTACAGAAAAATAACAGCCGTCTTCAGCCCATAGATCGAGCCCGAAAAAGGCATTTGACACCCGCCGATTATTTTGTTATATTAGCCTTACTGATAAATAAATCATAACGAAAAGCGGCCGGCCGTTTCTTTTTTTTAGACGGCAGACAGCGCTTTGAGACCAGTATGGCACATAAGAAGGCCGCCGGTTCAACCTCGTTAGGACGCGATTCTGAAAGCAAACGCTTAGGCGTTAAACTCTCGGACGGTCAAGACGCTAAGGCCGGCAACATCATCATCCGCCAGCGCGGAACCAAGTACCATCCGGGCGAAAACGTATCTCGCGGTAACGACGATACGCTCTTTGCAGTGGCCGATGGAAAAGTCAAATTCAGCACCAAGAAACTGAAGAAATTCGACGGAAATCTCAAAACCACCAAGTTCGTCAGCGTCGTCAGATAAAATATCATAACGGAGAATACAAAAATAACGCCTCAGGGCGTTATTTTTTTATCTATTGGAATTTTATTATGCCCTCACCGGGACTAATTTGCGTTTCTTCGGTGCCGCCGCCGTTTGTTCTTTAGGCAAGCAAGAGCGCACGAACTCTACGAATAATGGATGCGGAGAAAGCGGGCGCGAGATATATTCCGGATGGAACTGCACGCCGACAAAGAAAGGATGGTTTTCCAGTTCGATGGCCTCGACGATCGACCCATCAGGCGAGGCACCCCCGATTGTCAGTCCCAAGGCCTCGAAACGGTTACGAAAATCGTTATTAAACTCATAACGGTGGCGATGCCGCTCACTCACGACCTTGTTTTTGGTATAACGGGAATATGCTTTAGCCAAACGCGTGCCGGGCTGGAGCTTGCAAGGCCAACCGCCGAGGCGGATGGTTCCGCCGTAACCTTTTTCGGCAATCAGCTTTTCCTGGCCGGGCATGATATGAATGACGGGATAAGGAGTCTTAGGGTCAACTTCAGCCGAATTAGCTCCCTTCAAGCCGGCCACATTCCGGGCAAATTCGATCACCGCCATCTGCATTCCATAGCACAATCCGAAATATGGCACGCCATTTTCGCGACAATAGCGAATCGAAGCAATCTTGCCCTCAGAACCGCGCCCGCCCCATCCTTGAGGGATAATGATCCCGTCCAAGCCCTTCAGACACCCGGTTCCCTGCTTTTCAATATCTTCGGCATTCAACCAATGTAGATGCACTTTACAGCGATTAGCGGCACCGGCGTGTTTCACCGCCTCGATGACGGAGATATAGGAGTCGGTTAGAGAGAAATCTCCGGTGGTGAAATATTTGCCCACGATCCCGACTTGGATCTCCTTCAAAGGATTCTTAGTCGCCTGGACGAATTTCTTCCAATCGGCATTATCAATCTGCTTTTTGCGCAGAGGAAGCCCGAGCTTGTCCAGTATCCGTTCGCTCATATTTTCCTTCTCGAAATTCAAAGGGATATCGTAGATGGATTCTGCATCCGGGGCGGCAATCACGTCCTCGATAGCGACATTGCAGTGGATGGCCAGCTTCTCTTTCCGAGCATAATCTATCGGGCGTTCACTGCGAGCAATTAAGAAGTCCGGCTGGATACCGGCGCTGTTCAGATTGCGGACGGCATGCTGGGTTGGTTTGGTCTTCATCTCACCAATCATATTCGGCACCGGCAGATACGATACGATCACGAACAAGACGTCCTTCGGATGATAAAGCTTCATCACGCGGGCCGCCTCCAGAAAGAGGAGATTCTCATATTCGCCGACGGTGCCCCCGATTTCTATCGTCATGATCTCCGCCTGGCTCTTTTCGGCCGCTTTATCGATACGGTCTCGGATTTCCATCGGGATATGAGGAACCACTTGGACGCACTTGCCTTTGTATTCAAGATTCCGTTCGCGATTGATAACTGTCTGGTAGATGCGTCCGGTGGTCATGTAGTTCTCACGATAGATATTCTTACCGAGGAAACGCTCGTAATTCCCCAAATCCTGGTCTGTTTCATCGCCATCTTCAGTCACGAAGACTTCACCGTGTTCAATCGGATTCATGGTTCCGGCATCAACGTTGATATAGGGATCCATCTTGATGGAACTAACGCGGTAGCCACGTGCCTGTAAAATCTGGCCGATAGAAGCGGTACTGACTCCTTTTCCTACTCCAGACATCACCCCGCCGACAACAAAGATATACTTCGTCGTTTTAATCTTTTCCTTCTCTATTTTAATCTTTTTCATAGTCGTACCTTCCCTTATGAAGGGAACTGGTTATTTCTTGGCTTTCTGTAAGATGAGCTTGAGTGCTTCCGCCATTTGGGGATCGCGCCCGTTATTTACATCTTCATTAGTAAGTTCCACTTTAATTTGCGGATCAATTCCCTTTTCATCGATGAAATCGCCATTTGGTGTGAGCCACTTTGCCACCGTCACCTTGAGCGAAGAACCGCCAGAGAGATCGCGGAGCCCCTGCACGGATCCTTTGCCAAAGGATTTTTCGCCCACCAGCGTCGCTTTCTTATAGTCCCTCAAAGCACCGGCGACAATTTCCGAAGCAGACGCACTCCCGCCATTGATAAGGACGACCGTCTTGAAACCACCCAAAGACGAGTTGCCGGAAGCAAAATACTCTTCCCTTTTGCCTTCGCCGAACTGTTCGACGACCACCGGCCCTTCCTTGACCCAGGCGCTGGCCATCGCAATCGCCGTGTCGAGATAACCGCCCGGATTGTTGCGCAGATCCAGGATAATACCCTTCGGTTTCTTGGAAACCGCCTCACGGGCAGCTTGGTTAAATAGGTCTAAAGTATCGTCATTGAAATTTGAAACGGTAATAACCATAACGCCGTCATTCCGCTGCTCAGTCTTCACACTTTTAACTACGATGACGCCTCGAGTTATCTTTATATCCACCGGCTTATCTTCATTTGGATGAATGACGGTCAGGGTCACTTCAGTCCCCTTCGGGCCACGAATCTTCTTCACCGCCTCGTCGACAGTAAGCCCTATGGTGCTAGACCCGTCAATGGCGTAGACCTTGTCGCCCGCACGAACACCGGCTTTTTCAGCCGGCATCCCCGCCAATGGCGCAATGACGGTCACTAGGTCGTTACGCATCCCGACTTCCGCCCCAATTCCTTCAAAGGTACCGGAAAGATCTTCATTGAATTCCTTGGTCTCTTTCGGATCCATGAAGACCGTATAAGGATCATCCATCGATGCGGCCAGGCCTCTTAACGAGCCATAAAACATTTCCTCATCCTTCACCTTATTCTTATCGACATAATCACTTTTCAGCTTGTCCCAAACTTCCCAATAAAGCCCGAAATCAAAAGTCGCGTGCTGATCATTCTTTATCGCCTCGGGAGAATAGGCCAGCTGCTTATCCGTGTTGGCGCCTTTAGACCAGGAAAGACCGGCCGCAAAAGATGCAGCCATTAGCAATATTATGCCCAACCGGCGTAAATTTACCGATATTCCCTTCTCCTTATCGTATATTCCTTTTGTCATCTTCATATTTATGGACGGATTACGGTTACGCCGCCGTTCTCCTTAATAAGAACTAAACGGGAAACAGATCTCCGGTTATTGCCTCCTCTCACCACTAAATCAGGCTTAGGACCCCGCCGAAAGGCTAAAGATGCGCTATCAGCGTCTAATACTGGCTGTCCGCTCTGATTAGCGCTAGTGGCGATCAAAGGTGCGCCTACGGCTCTTATCATTTTACGCAAAAAATCAGTTTTCGGCAAACGCACTGCCAATCCGTCTTCTTCGCCGGTAAGTTCCCGGGGTAGCCGGTTACGGTGCGGCAAAATCGCGGTTATCGGACGCCTTCCCATCCATAGCCCCCTTAAGCTTTCCCTTTGCCGGCCGTTAAGCCGGCAATACTTTTCCACCATGTTCATACTTGATACCAAGACCAGCAAGGCCTTGCCGCGGTTGCGACGCTTGATATCGAAAACGCGCCTCACGGCGCTTTGGTCATCGGCTCTTGCTACTAAGCCGTATACGGTATCGGTGGGCATCATGACGATTGCGCCCGCTTTCAATTTTCCTGCCAACCGCCGCCGAAAAGCCGCGCTCTCGGACCAATCTAAGTATTCCATATCAAACTAAAGATTGAAGCGCTTTCAGGGCCGACGGAAGAACAGGCATGATCAAATTTACTATCCGCAAAAAGAAAGGGACCAACTGAGAAGAAACCAGATGGTCGCCAAACAGGCTGCCAATCCAGGCATAGCGGGAAGCGACGAACAGGACTAGCCCGATAGCCAGGGAGCCTTCAAGGAATCCCAGGGCCGCTCCGGCCAGGTTATTGATAAATTTGGTAAAAGGAATGATGGAAATCAGGTTAAATATCTTCTCAATAATGACAAAGATCCAGTCTACCGCGATGGTTACCAGAATAAAGACCACGATGAAAGATATTACCTTCCCCAAGTTTTCTCGAGCGCCGAACAAATTCTGGCTCCATTCAAAAAATTGCAGATAGAAACGGGAGGCGATGAAGGCTCCGGCGATCAGACCGACAATATTGCCGAGCAGCCGGATCAAGCCCTTAGAAAGGCCGTTAAAGACAAAGCCGGCCACGATCACCAAGAGAGCGATATCGAAATACGACATACTATTCTGCGGCCTTCTCCTCCACTAAGCGCGGAAAGAGAGACTCGCCTTTTCTTATTTGTTTCTCGCTAAAGCGGGTGATAATCGCTTTTGCCGTCGCCGGCAAAAAGGGTTCGAGCATTACGCCGATCGCCAAGATTCTGCGAGCAAGCGGTCCAAGCACCGCCGCTATTTCATTCTTTTCTGTAAGCTTCCAGGGAGCCTTACCGGTCAGTTCCTCATTACAAGCCGCTACTTCCGCCCAAATAGATTGGAGAGCGCGATTGAATTGGTATTTATCCAAACCTGAAGAAAGAACCCGCTTGAGACCATCCTCCCGATCAGGAGCCAAGCCGGTTTCAAGGCTGTTTTTCTCTAAGAGGGTGCTTACGCGAGCTACTAAGTTGCCAAGCCCGTTGGCGAGATCGGCATTATATTTCAGCCGCAAACGGCTCTCGGAAAAATCACTATCCTCAAAAGGAAGGATCTCGGTTAAAAGATAATAACGTAAGGCGTCTGCCCCGTATCGACCGGCGTATTCGAAGGGATCAATGCCATTACCGGCGCTCTTACTGATCTTCTTCCCGTTGGCGGTAAGGAAGCCGAACACTAATACCTGCTCCGTCAAAGGTAAGCCGGCGGACAAGAGCATCGTTTGCCACATCGCTGATTGCTGCCTAAGATTATCTTTCCCACAAACCTGAACCCCGGGCCAGAAAGCTTCAAAGTTTCCAATATCTTCCGGCCAACCAAGGGTGGAAATATAATTTACCAAAGCATCAAACCATACATACATTACTTGCTCGTCATCTCCGGGGACAGGAACGCCGTTAGGCATCTTTTCCTTTAGCCGGGAGATACTGAAATCTTGCAAACCGGCCGCCACGAAGTTGCGGATTTCCGTAAAGCGGTGGGACGGCACGACAAACTGGGGATGGCGATCGAAATATTCCAAGAGAGCCTGCTGGTATCTAGAAAAGCGAAAAAAGTAATTCTCTTCCTCGATCAGCTCGAGTTCCCTTCCGGGATGCAAGGGGCAACGGCCATCTATTAGCTCGGACTCAGTCTTCTCCATTTCGCAGCCCACACAATATTTTACGCTGTAATTTTTCTTATAAATATCCCCCTTATCCGCACAGCGCTTCCAGAATTCCTGGGCCGCTCCGCAATGATGTTCATCCGAAGTACGCACGAAATTGGTGACACTCAAGTCGAGAGCCTCTTTAAGCGAGGCAAAGCGCTCGGCATAGGGCGTACAATAATCGCGAGGAGAAAGGCCGGCGACTTCCGCTAGCTGATAGACTTTCAACCCATGTTCATCGGTTCCGGTATTAAAAACTACCTCCTTTCCCAAGAGACGCTGGGTACGAGCAATGACATCCGCTTTTATGAGCTCGGCGGCAAAGCCGATATGGGGATCAGAATTGGTATACGGAAGAGTGGTAGTAATATAAAACTTATTATTTTGGCTCATATATTTTTCTTATCGGTCCGTCGACAGAGGACAACGAATTCCCCCTTCTGCATATCCGGGTCCGCGGCCAGTTTTTCTGCTAAATCGGCCGGATTCCCAAAGTATACAGTCTCGAACATTTTGGTAATTTCCCTCGCAATCATCAACTCTAAGCCTATCCCTTCGTCATTGCTAATCACGGTCATTTCCGCCAGGCACTTCGCGATCCGGTGCTTAGATTCATAGAACGCTGCGGGATAGCGGCTGGAAACAATTTCCTTGAGCATCGTCTGCCTTCCTTTTTTATGAGGCAGGAAGCCAAAAAAGCAGAAGCGATCTGCGGGCCAACCTGAGACTGACAAAGCGGCAATGACCGCGCTAGGGCCAGGAAGACTTAACACTTCCAACTCCTCCCCGTATTCCGCACGCGCAGCCGCGACTAAAGCCGAACCAGGATCGGAAATCCCGGGGGTACCGGCATCCGAGACGAGGACCAAATTTTTCCCTTCGCCCAGGTAGCGCAAAAGCTGGGACATCTTTCCCGAGCCGGAGTGCTGATGAAAAGAAATCGTCGCCGTCTTGATATCATGCTCATTGAGCAAGATCCGCGTCTGACGCGTGTCTTCACACAAAATATAATCGGCCTCACGCATAACGCGCAAGGCCCTGAGACTGATATCTTCTAAGTTGCCGATCGGTGTAGCGGCAACATATAGTTTTCCTAATGCCATATCAAACCATGTTATCCTTACGTTCCTTAATGTATTTTGTCCACTCCTCGGCAATATCAATCACGATCTTGAAGGGCGCCTCAATAACGAAGTCGAAAAGGAAGATAAATACATTAACCTTGGAAACGTTGCTTGATAACCACTTACCCGCCATGATAATGGGCATATAAAAGAGATCGAGCAAGAAGGAAGGAAGATTCTCTTTTTTCTCCACCACCAGCAAGTCCTTGACCCCTCGGGTCACGATGATGCTGAAGAAACTGACAAAAGCCAGGAAGAAAAGGAAGATGGTGATGCTGACCCAATTGAAATTTGCGCGGGTCAAAACCCAGATGATGAAATAAATGGAAATGAAGAACGTCGAGGCGTAGATCAGGTTGAACATGAAATTCATCGGCCCGCTCCTCTTTTTGGGATTACGCAACATTATGGGTTGTTGGCGTTCGGAGCCGGCAATAGCGATTTCCCGGACTCCTTCAACAATCCGGTCCGTATTGCTATCATCGGGTACGCGAGTGAATGTTACGATCAGAAAGAGCAGGACGGCCGGGAAAGCGACGTTAATAGCCAGAGCGACCGGATTAAGCGGCTGATTGAACCAGTTTATCGCCGGGACCTCAATCAAGAAAACAAAAACTGATTTCGTTAAAAAGATATAGACGATACTGCGCATCGCCGCCCTCCAGAGACGAGACTTGGCTTTTTTATACTTGGCGGCGCAAACTTTTCTCACTAGCGAGGTAAAAGCCTTGGGATTTTGGCGGAAATCATTATAGACCTTAGCGGGATCTCCGCTGATCGCATCCTGCAGAACGGTAAAATATAAAGCATAGCGACGGACGATCCGGTCCAGCTGCTTTTTCAAAGGATGCTTCATCTGCCCGTCAATCGATTGGCGCAAGAGATTAAGGCGCAAGGCGATCTTCCTGATCGTTCCGTCGTCTGGCGCAAGAGTAGAATCGAGACGGTCATCCACCCAGCCCTGATTGTAATATTTGAATAATACGAAGGACAGCATCTCCTCATCAAAACGGCTGAAAGTCCGGCTGATGCTCAGATATATCTGGATATCTAAATCATCTCCATGCGGGAGTTCGGGCGGAAGCTTGATAATCCGCTGGAGAGTATCGAACATCACATTAACCATGGCAGGCTTCACTTGGCTGCGACCCAAATCTTCTTCAATTTCACAGGCAGCCATGGCGATAATCCAATTTACCAGGCGATTCTTCTCTCTCATCTCATTTTTCCCTTCTTGCAGTCCGGCTTTGATGCCCAGTCCGGTTTGGAATTGCTCGAGAGCGGCATCTTTCAGCTTGATATACTTATCCAGAGTTCTCGCAACGTCTTTCGCTTTGCTTTCCGGAAGAACGTTATTGGGAAGATAGCTTGCGCGAATAAGCTCTTCTAACAGATGGCGAGCGAGCTGTTCGGAATTTATCGATTTCAAAATTCCCTCGATGACGATCTGCCTCTTAAGGATGCGGGCAATGGCATTCTTCCTCAGAAGGTGATCTTCCTCATAATCGACGGCATTGCGGATCTTCTCATAAAAAAAGGCCATCCTTGAAATCAAGGTGGAAACCCGAAGACGGGGGCTCTCATCATCGGGAGCATCCGGTTTTTTAAGGTCGTTATATACCGCCTGGAAGAGCTTCTTGGCATTGTCATTCATCTCTTCCGTACCGGTTTGAGTTTTCTTTGTAGCTAAATTAGGGCTAACCATAATGTATTTTGCTTCATTCTCATTTTATATTGTTTGACCCCAAAAAGCAACGGGAAGAAAGCCGATTATCTTGACATGGGGATATATTTTGGGTAATATATAAGCATAAGAAAAAAGTGGCCTGAAGGGCTCTTTTTAATATCAACAAATTTATCTAATATGAGCAAAATCAGCCGGTATTTCCAGGAATCAATGGAGGAATTGAAAAAAGTAACCTGGCCGACCAGAAAAGAGACTTATCACTACACCCTGTTAGTCATTGGCGTCTCTTTAGCTGTCGCCGCCTTTCTCGGGATCCTAGATTTCATCTTCAATCTCGGCATCGAGGAACTCATTCTGCAATAAAATTCGTTCATAAAACATTGCGCGCTACGGAGCGTCCACAGCCCGCTCGCGCCAGAAAATTATGGCTAAACAATTACTAAACCAAGGCCGACGCTGGTACGTCCTCCACACCTATTCCGGCTACGAGGAGAACGTCGCTCAGAACCTCAAGCAAAGAGTGGAGTCCTTAGACATGGAGGACAAGATCTTCAACATCCTCATTCCCACGGAAAAGAAGATCAAGATCAAGAACGGCAAACGCAAAGTCGTTGAAGAAAAGATCTTTCCGGGATATATTCTGGTAGAAATGGAAGTAACCGATGATTCCTGGTACGTAGTCCGCAATACTCCGAATGTCACCGGCTTTATCGGTACCGGCACCATCCCTACCCCTATCAGCGATAACGAGGTCAAAGCATTGCAGAAAAGGATGGGCGTCGAAGACCCCAAATTCACCATCGACGTGGTCGTTGGCTCCCCGGTCAAGATTAATGAAGGACCCTTTAAGAACATGGAAGGTAAAGTCACGGCGATTGACGAGGCTAAAGGAAAAGTTAAGGTTTCTGTCTCCATGTTCGGTCGTGAAACCCCTGTCGAGCTGGATTTCCTCCAAATCAAGAAAGCATAAAGCTAATGCTTGTCCGGTCGCTTCTGCCGTCCAAGCCTAATAAAAATCATATGGCTAAGAAAATAAAGACTAAGATCAAATTACAGATAACCGGTGGCCAGGCCAATCCTGCTCCTCCAGTCGGTCCGGCATTAGGCCAACACGGCTTGAATATCGCGGAATTCTGCCAGAAGTTCAACGCCGCCACCAAAGATAAGATGGGGGACGTCGTGCCGGTGGAAATCACGGTTTATGAAGACCGCACTTACGACTTCATTACCAAAACCGCTCCTGCCTCCGAACTTTTAAAGAAAGCGGCCGGAATCAAAAAGGGATCCGGCAAGCCTCGCTCAGACAAGGTTGGAAAGATAACCAAGGCTCAGCTGGCGGAGATCGCCAAAACCAAGATGTCCGATCTCAATGCCCGCGACCTGGATGCTGCGATGAACATCATCGCCGGTACCGCTCGCCAGATGGGAGTGGAAATCAAAGACTAAGTAAATAATTAAATTTGTGGGAGCCAGCCAAGCTGACGATCACACCACGAAAAAATATGGCTAAAGAAGTTAAAAAGGCGCCGGTTGCCGCGCCTAAGAAAAAGGTAACCGATTATTCCGCTATCTACGACCGCCAGAAAGCTTATAGCCTTCTTGAAGCGATCGCCATCGTCAAGAAGATCAGCAAGGCGAAGTTCGATGCCTCCCTGGAAGCTCACATCCGCCTGGGCATCAACCCTAAGAAAAGCGATCAGCTCGTAAGAGGCGCTATCAGCCTTCCTCATGGAACCGGCAAGAGCGTCCGCGTCGCTGCTTTCGTTTCACCGGCTAATGAAGAAGCTTGCAAGGCTGCCGGCGCCGAACTGGTTGGCGGTGAAGAGCTGATTGACCAGATCAAAAAAACCGAAAAGACTGATTTCGAGGTGGCTATTGCCGAACCGTTGATGATGAAGAACCTGGCAGTCATCGCTAAGATTCTCGGTACCCGCGGTCTCATGCCCTCACCTAAGAACGATACTGTTTCCCCTAATCCGGCTAAAGCCGTTGAGGAATTAAAGAAAGGTAAGATCAGCTTCAAGAATGATGACACTGCCAATCTGCATTCCGTCCTTGGCAAGCTCAGCTTCGAAGACAGCAAATTAGCCGAGAATTTCCAAGCCCTGATCGATACCATACGTAAAGTCAAGCCGGCAGCGGCTAAGGGCTCCTATATCAAGAATATCGCTATTTGCTCTTCCATGAGCCCGAGCGTAAAGGTTGTAATCTCCTAAGGGTATTGACTAATTCCCCGAATTAGTATATTATTTTACTTGTAAGTTTTGTTCGAGACGCGAGCGGCTAGTCCGTGTCGGTTCTACGGAAACGATACGAACTAGCCGTTCGTCGTTATGAGGCAACAAAGGTCGCCTTACAATTTGTTAAAAAGCACACGAATCTGCCCGCGAAGCTAAGGCATCGCAGGCAGAGCGAAAAAACATGAAAAAGTTATTCGTCGGCGGATTGTCTTTCCAGACTACCGAAGATGTGTTAGCGGACGCTTTTGCCAAGGCTGGCAATGTTACCTCCGCTGTCATCATCAAGGACCGCATGACCCAGCGCTCAAAAGGTTTTGGTTTCGTTGAAATGGAAACCGAAGAAGAGGCTCAGGCTGCGATCGCGATGTGGAACGGCCAGGAATTGGACGGACGCCGCGTCGCTGTCAATGAGGCCCGCCCTCTTGAAAAGCGCTTCTAAGCTAAATCAATTAACGTTGAAAATAGCTAACAAAAAACACCCCCGAAAGAGGGTGTTTTTTTATATATCTTTTATAATCTAGGCCCCGGCGCCAGCTTTTTCTTCATAAGCCTCAATCACCTTTTGTAATCCCTTTACGGCCATCATGGAGCAATGGATCTTCTGTTGGGGCAAGCCGCCCAACTCCTCGACGATATCTTTCCAACTGAACTTCTTAGCTTCCGAAATGCTCATTCCCTTTACCTTCTCTGTCATAAGCGAAGCGGTGGCAATATTGGATGCGCAGCCGAAAGATAAGAACTTAATATCCTTAATCTTATCACCCATGACCTTGATGGAAAATTTGAGCTGATCGCCACAAACCATGTTGCCTATCTCCGCCTCCGCGTCCGCATTCCTAAGTTCACCGACGTTCTTCGGCTTGAGGAAATGGCTCATTGTCTTCTTGGTATAGTTTAGGGACATATATTTATCCGACAGGAGTAAATTCTCGCAGCCGCTTAACCGTTTTTTTCAAAGCCCCTACCGTATAATCAAGCTCTTTCTTGCTATTGTATCTGCCGAAGGAAAAGCGGATATTGCTGTTTAAATCATAATCTTCCAAGCCGATCGCTTTGAGCACGGACGAGCTCTTGAGGTTGTGAGCGCTACAAGCAGAGCCCGTGGAAACGCAAACCCCCTTAGTCGACAGATCGATCAAGATCGCCTCCCCTTCGATCCGACCAAAACGGACGTTGAGATTATTGGGACTACGATGACGCAGACCGCCATTAAGCTTGATGTCGGGAATTTCCGCTTTAAGCCTCTTCCAAAAATAATCCCTCAGATCCTTTACTTGTTTCAATTCTTTATCCCGGCTGGCATAAGCAAAACATAAAGCTTCCGCCATACCCACTATGCCCGGAAGGTTGTAGGTACCGGCGCGACGTCCATTTTCCTGCTCGCCGCCCGTTATCAGAGGATCACAGGCAATTCCCGGTTTCACATAGGCGAAACCCGCTCCTTTCGGGCCATAAAACTTATGGGCGGAAGCGCTGGCGGCATCCAAACCAAGCTTACTAAAATCTAGCTTCAAATAAGGGATCGCCTGGACGATATCCGAATGGAATAAAACCCCTTTGGCATGGACGATCTCGGAAATCTTTTTAAGGTCTTGAATGGTACCGATTTCATTATTCACCGCCATTACCGAAACCAATACGGTGTCCTTACGAATCATCTTGGAAAGAGCGGATAAATCTATTCTTCCCTCTCCGTCGACGGAAATGAACCCGCATTCATAACCCTCCTTTTCCAAGGCTCGCGCCGTCTGGATCACAGAAGGATGCTCGATGACCGACACCAAAAGATGCTTGCCCTTATTTCGGTTAGCATGCATGATCCCTCGCAGAATGAGATTATTTGCTTCGCTGGCACTGGCGGTAAAGATCATGCCGGCGCTTTCCAACCTAAAAATACCGGCCATTCGCTGGCGGCATTCCTCGAGCTTAAGATTATTCTCTTGCCCAGGATGGTGGATTGAGGAGGCGTTGGCGAACCGATCTTTGAGATACGGAAGCATCTTTTTTAAGACACGCGGATCTAAGGCGGTTGTTGCCGAATTATCTAGATAGGATTTCATGTAAAACTATTTAAAAATATTATAACCAGAAACAGCAATAAATTCAATACGTAGTATTTTCTTTTATATTAAACAAATAATTCCATACAAAGAAAAATACTCATATTGACATTATAAGGATTGGATGGTAATATCTGACTCTAGATCATTAACAATTAGCCAACAAAACCCATCAGCCATGTCCAAGAAAATCCTTTTCTGCCTCGCTTTAAGCCTGGCTTCCTTCTTCTGCGTATCGCAAGATTTATACCTCCATCGCGACGGTGATACGCTAAGCTTCTACATACCCACAACGGGTACGCAGGAAACAGTGACCATCGATTCTGTCATCATTAGCCGGCTAAACAATAGGGTCATCTGCGACCTCAAACAAAGTTCCCGCTGGGTCAGGATTTCATTTCCAAAAAAAGAAATCCTTCTGCCGGCAAAGGAACTGAATATTGAGAAGTACAAGATAGGAACTTATGCCCTGCTGGCAACCCTCATCGACACGATTGATTTCACCGGTAATGCAGTATACTATCTGCCCTTTTCCCAAAGGACAGAGGCCTTTACCAGCGCCGTACTTTCGCCGACTAAAGAATCATCATTCCAAAAACTGATCGGCTACCGCTATCAAGGCTTCCAGTCTTTGAAGACTAAGTCCCATACAACGGTATCTTTCGCGGATAATGCCTTCTCCATAAAACGGGAAGTGACAGAGAAACAGATCGTGCCCTGGGAAATTATATTGTCGATGATAATCATTTGCCTAACTACCATCAAGGCAAATAAAGTTTACCATCTCTGGAAGAATAGAAAGGATTATCTCGATGATATCCATGCCCATGAAAGCCACCGGAAAATAGATTATGGAAGTACCCCTCTCTATGCTTCCATAGCTTTATTCATCGTTTCCCAAATGCCGACAATCTCTTTCCATGGTTATGGAAAGTTCGAATTAATCTTCCTGTCGATTATCTGCTTGTTATTGCTGATGATGATCTTTATCTTGATTTTTGCCGTAATAAGTTCCGCTCTTTTAAAACTAGGGCGCTGGTACGGGCTTGCTTTTCTTGCCCTAGCTCAGGTAGCAATCTTGTGGGAAATGTATGATTTTTCTTACCTGTTACCGCTCATACCTCTCTCGATCCTCCCTGCCGTCCTCTTAAATAGCAGGATCAAGAATAAATGGTGCAAATTATCCACCGAACAGGAAGCAGAGATGATCGGAGAAGACAACAAGAGATATTGCTACCAGGATCCGTTAATGATAACCAGCCGCAAACCAAAAGAATAGTAAGACAGAACCGAGCCAAAAAGACTCGGTTTTTATTATCCGCATCTTTTTCCTATATAAAAAACGGCTTTTCACAAGCCGTTTTTTTTTCACGAATTATTTTTGCAGTTCGATGCTGAGGATCGTCATATCGCTTGTCGGATGATCGTTGGTATTTACCTCGGTGGCTTCGATTTTCCTCACGATATCCAGCCCTTCCACCACTTGCCCGAAATTGGTATGGGCGCCATCCAACCAAGGCGTGGACGCAGCTGTAACGATGAAGAACTGGGAGCCGTTGGTCCCCGGACCGCTATTGGCCATCGCTAGGGAGCCGGCGACCAGCTTATGGCTGTTAAACTCATCCTGGAACTGATACCCCGGACCGCCGAAACCGTCATTGCTCCAGTCGTCATCCTTGCTGTTCGGGTCGCCGCCCTGGATCATGAAATCCTTGATGACGCGATGGAATTTGGTGCCGTTGAAAAAACCGGCCTGGGCCAAATGCATGAAGTTATTAACCGTCACCGGCGATTCTTCATTATAAAATTTCACGGTGATATTCCCTTGATTGGTCTTGATTAAGGCGCGGCTGTACTTGGAGGTAAGATCGGCTTGCTTCCCCGGAGCCAATACTTTGCTCGAAAGCGCTTCTTCCATTTCCGCCTGTAAAGTTGCATTGCTGCCGGCGGGATTGGCCTGGGCATTGAATTCCCCAAGATCTAATTTTTTTTCTTCTTGCGGCTCTTTGCCTGCGTCTGAATCCGTAGGCGTAACGGATGATTCATCTTCTAAGATATCCATATTATCGTTGACGTTAGGGGTTCCCGTTCCGCAAGCGGTGAGCGCCAAGGCAAGCGCCAACAGACCGGCCGGAATAAGGAATCTTTTTGTTTTTAGCATATTTTTTCTTAATTAATTATACCTTGAATTTTTTTTGTATGTCCTGGTCCTCTTCCTCCCTTTTCTCTTCGATAGACCGCCTTGCCTGGGCGCGTAAGTCTTCAAGGTCACAATCTTTCAAAGACTGGGAACGGCTCAAGAGATAATCTTTATTATTTCTCTCGGGGTCTTCCAGTACTTCGCCCAGAAGCACGTCAAGGATGGCCCCGATTTTAGGACTGGGCGCCAAACCGACATTATCCATGAGATCATGGCCGTTTATAGCCAGCATTTTCACCGAGACCGGATCATGCTGGACCTTTTCCATCATGTATTGGAGGTGTCTGAGCTTATACGGCATCGCCTTGGGCGTGCCGGAGCCTAAACGATCCGCGACACGCAGCTCGATGAGATCTTTTAGATTCTCCCGACCCACTTTGCTGATCAAGCGGCGGACAGAGGCGGCTGTCACCTCGCCCACATTATAATAGAACATGTGATTGCGCACAAGGTTAACCACCCGTTCCCTATCCTCGGTCTTGAAGCGCAAGCGGAACATGATCTTGTCCGTCATCTTAGCCCCGATATATTCGTGGTTATAGAAAGTCACTTTGCCGCTAATAAGCTTACGCGCTTTCGGCTTGCCTACGTCATGCAGGAGCGCAGCCAAGCGAACCTGCCATTCCTGGCTCGGGCAATGTCTCAGTGAAAGAATATTGTGCTTAAAGACCGGATATATATGGTGGTGATTCTGGCGCACTCCGACTCCTTGTTCCAATTCCGGCATGATGTACTGCAAAAGCTTTGCTTCATGGAGTGCTAAGATCCCTTCGTCAGGTTTTTCCGCCGAAAGGATCTTAACGAACTCGTCGCGGATCCTTTCCTTCGCCACGAACTTAAGACTGCCAGCTAGCTTGACTATAGCTCGCTGCGTCTTGGGTTCTAGCTCAAAACCCAATTGGGCGCAAAACCTTATCGCCCTCATCATCCTCAAGGCGTCTTCCTTGAAACGATCGGCCGGTTCACCTACTGCTCTGATAACCTTTTTCCTGATATCTTTAAGCCCCCCGAACAGATCCACGAGCGAAAAAGCCTGGTCGCCAAACACATATTGCCCCTCAGGAACCAAACGGAAAGCCATGGCATTAACGGTAAAATCCCGTCTTTCTAAATCTTTTTCCAGATCTTTCTCAAACCGGACCTCATCCGGATGCCGGGCATCCGAATATCCCTTCTCGCTGCGGTATGTCGTCACCTCTACGGCTGCTAAAAGCTCATGTTTTTCATTGCGACACGGGATGATAACCGTTCCAAAGTCATTCTCGTACTTCCCTTCCGGGAAAACCTGTAAAATTTCTTCAGGACGCGCCGAACAGGCCAGATCCCAATCCTTTGGTTCCTTGCCCATTAAAAGATCGCGAACGCAGCCACCGACCAGTTCTGAGGTGTAACCGGCGGCTTGCAGGCGCGACAAAATATCCGTTATGAATCCGGGAATCTGCATAATATATAGCTATCTCATCTCTTTCACGTCGTTATAAAGCCTATAAGAATATACAAGAAAGAAGGGTCCGGCCAGAGCCCAAAATACATTTATGAGGGCGACATAAGCGCTATGCACCCAGCCGGTAATATATGGCTCGGGAAGATTGAGGAAAAAAGACACCAATAAAGCGATCAGGGCCACGAGGAGAAAGCGCCCAAACACCGGCCACCAATATCCCTTAACCAGATCATAGCTTCTTTCGATCGAAGAAAAAGTACGTTTTTCCTCAAAGATGATTACTATCAAAGCAAAGGCATAATATATGCCGGCAATTATAGCTGGCACCAAAAGGAAAAACACGAGCGCAAAAACGATCAGCCCCACAACCAATGATGCCCAAAAATATCGCCAGAAATAATCTTTCGCCTTCATAAAGGACCCCTTCACATCCTTAAACCCATCCCTGATAAGGATGAGCCAGCCGATCTTCGCCCGGACGCTGTAATAAATGGCCCAGGCCAGTCCCGCCAAACCTAAGACACCGAACAAGACGTAAAAACTGGCGTCTTTCCATCCTGTCCAAGCATAAAGGACGGCCGCAAGGATCGCTACCGCCGCTAAAGGAATGAGACCGGCTAATCCCCAAAGATACATTCCAATAAAACCGAAGAAGCCTTGGCGATAAATCCTCCAGGATTCCCCGATAAGATCAAAGGAAGGAGTCAGTTTGGCAACCTTCCTGGTTGTTGTTGGCATATTGTTAAATTGGTTAATAGTCTATTTGCTCAGCTTAGACATCTTAGCGGCGAGATCAGCCAGGCGGCAGGAATAGGCCCACTCATTATCATACCAGGCCACGACCTTTAAGAGATCGCCGTCAACCACCTTCGTGCTTTTCAGATCGATGATGGAGCTATGAGGATTGCCTACGATGTCGGTCGATACCAGCTCCTCATCGGACGCCTCAAGGATACCTTTTAGTTTCCCTTTAGCCGCTTCTTGAAAGGCGGCATTTACTTTCTCCGCCGTCACCGGCTTAGCGGTAACGAGCACTATATCGCAGAGCGAGCCGACCGGAGTAGGGACTCTCACCGCGAGGCCATCAAAACGATCCCGCAAGGAAGGGATAGTCTCCGTTACGGCCACTGCCGCACCGGTGGTGGTCGGAACCATGTTTAAAGCGGCAGCCCGAGCCCGTCGAAGATCCTTATGCGGTCCATCAACCAAGTTCTGGTCCGCCGTATATGAGTGCACCGTAGTCATGAGCGCTTTCTTCACGCCAAACTTTTCTTTCAGCACAGCCATGGCTGGCGCGAGGCAATTAGTCGTGCAAGAAGCGTTTGATATGATCTTATCCGAAGCCTTCAAATCCTTGTCATTCACGCCCAAGACGATAGTCTTGATCTTTCCCTTCGCCGGAGCGGAGATTACGACTTTTTTTGCACCTGCCTGCAGATGTCCGGAGACCCCTGCTTCGTCACGGAAACGACCGGTGCACTCCAAAACAATATCGACAGCGAGCGTCTTCCAGGGCAAATTAGCCGGCTCTTTCTCCGAATAGACCGCATATCTCTTCCCCGCCACAACCAGCCCCTTGGCATCCGCCTTAACCGTCTTTGGATAGCGGCCATAGCAGGAATCGTTCTGTAAAAGATGAGCTAAAGTCTCATTATCCGTGAGATCATTAATGGCGACGATTTTAAGCTCCGGGTGCTTATCCAAAATAGCTTTGAATACTGCACGGCCAATCCGGCCAAAACCGTTGATAGCGACATTTGCTGGCATAATTTTAACCTTAAATATATTTGAATAAATGCTAACCTATCTATTTATTATACCACATCTTATATAGGCGAAAAAAGCCCCTATCGGGGCTTTCTTAATTATCTTTGGCGTCTGTGCGACCGGCGTGGACGCTCATTGATAAATTCAGTTTTTTCCTTCTTCGCTTCAGATTCCTTATTACTCTGGCTCTGCTTCTTTGGGTCCACCTGGATGATTAAATCCCGTTCACCTTCGTTTTCCGAGGCAAAGCGGACATCCACGGTCTGCTTGAGCAAATGATGTCCGACGACAACGCCGGTACGGTTCTCCACCCTGATCCTGGTGCCAAGCGGCGGCAGCTCTCCTGCTAACTGCTTATATCCCTCATATTCAAAACTGAGACAACACATTAAACGTCCACACATCCCGGATATACGATCGCTTCCCCGATGGACTACTTGCTGAGCTTCAGCCATTTCAGAGGTAATAGAGGAAAAATCGCGGACGAAGCTCCGGCAACAGAGATTCAAGCCGCAGGGACCGCAGTCTCCGGTGCAACGGGCTTCATCGCGAGAACCTATCTGCAAAAGGCGGATATTTAGGTTGAAAACAGAATTAAGGTCCTTAACCAAGTCGCGGAAATCCACTCTGCCCTCGGCAACAAAGGCAAATGTCAGGCGATTGCCGGCAAACGAAAAGCGGGCATCTATAAGCTTCATCCCTCGGTCATGGCGCTCGATGAGCTCCTGGCAGACAGCCATTGCCCGCTCACGACGCTCCTCGTCATAGACCGAGCGCGCGTCTTCTAAAGTAGCGAGCCGCAAGATGGGTTTCAATTCTTGGTCAGCCGGGGCGTCGTTAGTAAAGCCAACGACTTTACCTAATTCCCGTCCCAACTCGGTATCGACAATCACGAAGTCTCCCGCACCGGCCTGAAGGTCGTCGGGTAATGAAAAACAGTATATTTTATCCCAAGGCGAAAATTGTACCTGGGCGATCTTCATAGGGGCTGGCTTATCTCTATTTTAGAGGCCGAAACGGAAAAATCCGAGCACCTTGGCACTGCCAAGGAGATCTTTAACTTTTTTCTTATCGTCTTTGATATATTCCTGCTCAATCAGGCAGACTTCTCCATAATACTTATTGACCTTGCCTTCGAGGATCTTATCGACCATAGCTTCCGGCTTGCCTTCTTTGATCAGCTGTTCGCGATAAATCTCTTTTTCCTTGGCTAACTCAGAAGGATCAACCTGGGAGGAATCGACATATTTCGGATTAGCAGCTGCAATCTGCATCGCCAATTCCATCGCGAGATCTTCCTTACCAGGAGTATCAAGGGCGATAAGAACGCCGAGTTTACCTCCTAAATGGGAATATGCCGCAAGGCTCTGGCCGGTTATGCGTCCGAAACGGCGGATCTCCATCTTCTCACCGATAGTCCCGCTGAGCATATCAAGAGACTCCTTCAAGCTGCCGTCTTCCACCGGAAGAGACAGGAATGATTCAAGATCGGCAGGTTTGGAAGCCAAGGCTAAAGCCATGGCCTTGTCGGCGAAGTTCTGGAACTTCTCATTGCGGGAGACGAAATCCGTTTCGGAAGTAAGGTCAAAAATGAAGCCTTCGTTGCCCTCAACCGCAATCTTCACCACCCCTTCATTGGTTTCCCGGTCTCCGCGCTTGGCTGCTTTAGCAATTCCTTTCTTGCGCAAAATCTCAACCGCCTTTGTCAGGTCACCGCCGGCTTCATCAAGAGCCTTCTTGCAGTCGACCATGCCCGCGCCGGTCATTTCTCTTAATTGCTTGATTAACTCCATATTTTTAAAATAGGCGCGCGCGCCCTTTTAGAGAGCGCGCGCTTCCCTCCTTAATTTTTGAGATCTTTCTTCGCCTCGATGATCGCCGATTGGATCGTTTCGAGAATGAGCTTAACCGTCTTAGTCGCATCATCATTCGCCGGGATCGGATAGGTAGCAAGCTCCGGGTTGACGTTAGTATCGCAGACGGCAATTACCGGGATATTTTTCTTGCGAGCTTCCGCGACAGCCGTTTCTTCTTCCTTGATGTCCCAGACAAAAATCGCGTCCGGCATCTTTGTGAGTGAAGTGAGTCCGCCTACGCGTTCGCCGAGACGCTTAATCTCGCGATCAAAATCGAGCCGTTCTTTTTTAGTATATTTATCGAGTTTGCCGGCTTCGCGTTTCTCCGTCAAATCTTGGTACTTCTTCACGGATTTCTTCACCACCGGGAAATTGGTCAGATAGCCACCGAGCCATTTACCGACAATATACGGCTGGCCGGTCATCTCCGCCATTTTCTTCATCGGAGCCTTAACCTGGCTCTTTGTACCGACAAACAGAATAGACTTCCCTTCTTTCACTAGCTGGCTCATGAAATTAAGGGCGTTTTCCAACATTTGGCTACTCTTTTCCAAATCGATCACATAGATACCGTTCTTAGCGGCAAAAATGTAGGGCTTCATTTTCGGGTGCCAGCGATTAGTCCTGTGCCCGAAATGCATGCCCGCTTTCAACATCTCTTCAAGAGTCGGGAGTTTTGGCATAGTTTTCTTTGTCCTCCGCTACTGCGGAGCTTCCATCCGCTTGAGCCCGCTTAAGCGGACCAAGAAATTTTACGGATGTGACGCGTTAGTTAATTAAATGTTTAATAAAAAGAGGCTAATCCGGAGGGAAAATCCTCAACCCCCTAAATATATCGCAATATAACAGGGCTGTCAAGGGCAGGATTGAGAAAATTTATCCCAATATTAGGTAATTACATCTGATAAAAACGGCGATATCTTTCATTAAAACCGGAGGCTTCCTGATTATAAGCACCCACCTGGACACTATACGACTTGGCTTTCTCCTGATATGAGGCAACCGAAGCATTATAGGCTAGTACCGCCTCGTTATATGCCGGTATATTACCCTCTGAGCGATAAGCGTTAATCTCCACCTGCTTCGACTCCAATTCCTGGTACTGTCGATCAAGCTCGGATTGAGAGGCCTCAAGCGCCGCCTTTTTATCCGCCAAAGAGCTCTTCACGTTCTTTAAAGCGGTCGCCTCCTCTTTTACTGCGGCAACTCCTTGATATAGCTTCCCGGCAGTAGCCTGTTTGATTTCCATCTTTCCGAGCCTCGAGGCATCGAACAACTGGTCAAAGGCCGGCTCGGAGTTTACCGCCTGCCCTTCAGCGATCGAGGGCGGGACGATGCCTACCGGAAAATAATTGGTAGTTTCAATGTAACAGTATCCGCTTCCGGCAATCGAATCTTCCTTGGGACAAGCGATACCGGCGGCCGAGTGGTTGCTCTCCGGAAAATCCAGGATTGCCGCTCCATATCCCAAGCTTCGCAGCCAAAGGACGGCCAGAAAAGTCTTATCCGAGCATACGCCTCGGCCGAGATATAAGGTCTCATATGGATAATACGGAATATTTTTATCCGGCTCAAGTTTGGCTCGGTCATAAGGGAGGTATTGGATGAATGACATCGCATAAGCCGCCGTCTTATCGGAATCATATCCGGCTGCGGCCGCCTTACGTTTCAACTGCGCCAATACGCCCAGAGTATCAGAATCATCTGCCCGCAACTTCAGGAACATGCCATAGAATGAATCACGCGGGTCTTCCGGCTCTTGCCCGACATAATAAGAAAGAACTTTAGGGGCATCTGCATAAGCGGAAAATATCCGACCATCCAGCTGATATTGCATGCTATCTTCCTTATTATCAAAACGCCATTCGAAGGCGCGACCTTCCGTTATCGCGGAACTGGATGTCGCCGCGGGTATGCGGGCGAGATCGCTATCGCTGATCCCCAGGCCCAGCCGCCGCATGAGCGAAAAGGCATCTTCCGGGCGCCCGAGATACTCGAGGCGGGCGGTCGAGGAATTTACATAATAAGCCTCACCGGACGCCTGCGCTCTAATCAATATCCGGCCTTTAAGCCTGATTGCGCCCTTATCGCTAAATTGCCGGAAATCTTGTTCGCTTATTCCCAAGCCCTGGCTGCGCATCAGCCTAAAAGCGTCTTGCGGACGCCCAAGGTAATAGCGCAAGCCGTCCGTCGGATTAACATACCAAGCCTCCCCCTTGCTCTGGACTTGCAATAGGATCCGGCCAGACAAGCGTTCGGGGATTGTTGCTGCTTGGACACTGGTATAAGCAGATAAGGCGGCAAGCGCCGCCCAACCTGCAATCAACAATTTTTTAATCATAAATTAGAGATTTGCATTCTTAGCCGCAAAATCCCAATTCATTAGGTTTTTTAAGACGGCTTCCAAGTAATCGGCCCGGCGATTTTCATAATCTAAATAATATGAATGTTCCCAAACATCGAGCGCGAGCAAAGGAGTGACTTCACGAAGGAAGACCGGCTCGCCATTAGAGGTCTTCATCACCCTTAACTTCCCGTTATCCAAAACAAGCCAGGCCCAACCGCTTCCGAACTGGCCAAGAGCCGTCGCTTTATACTCTTCAACCATCTTGTCAAAGCCGCCAAAATCCCTTTCCACAAGTTTCAATAGGCTTTCGGGCATAGGACTTCCTCCGGCCGGTCGCAAACTGTCCCAAAAAAAATAATGGTTATAGGTTTGACCGGCATTATTAAAGAGCGATACCCGCGTTTCGTCATTGGCACTCTGCCGGATTATTTCTTCAAGGATCATATCAGCCATTGGAGTGTCCTTGATCAAGGCATTTAAATTATCGATGTAGGTCTTATGATGCTTATCATGATGCAATTCCATCGTCTTCTTAGAAATATGAGGAGCCAAAGAATCCGAAGCGTAAGGTAATGGTTTTAAAGTGAACATATAATTATTATTATTTAAAAGGCCAAGTAATTATAGCAGATTTAGCGCTTTTTGGCTACTGAACCCCAACCTCATCTTAGGCTTTACGCCAAGAAGCAAATATGTTATAATAACTGCCACGAACATTAAAAAAATATTGCCCATGAAGACAAATGTAGTTGCATATTTCCCGGGCGATACATCAATGATTTTCGCCCTTGCCGCCTTCCTTAAAGCTGGGTACTGCCTGCATCCTGCCTGGAGAATGAGGGATTTGTGGGGCATAGAAGCACGGAAGATATGTCTCCTCGATTTCGATGGCAAGGAAAAAAATTTTCCTGATCTGGAGATATTTATCTGTGCCAATGCATGGAAAATCGAGCTCAAAACCAGCCTGCATAGGCTGTATAGCCAAGAGTATTCCAACCAGAACAATCCTCTGGCCATTAAACTGAGAAAAATCATCTTCACCGATGGCTCTTTGACCAAGAACGTGACGGCCATAAAAGCCGATGTTCCCCCGTCAGAACCAGAAATGATGCGATACTATTTTGCCCTTAAAGCCGCTAGAATCAAAGCGGCTAATACGGAAGATGAAGGGTTTTACACTCGGACGCTTGAGAGTATTGCCAGGGAAATAGCCTCTGGAAGTAGCTACTCCGATATTGATCTGCTGGCTAACTTTTGCCAGCGGGTCGATATGGCGACTGAAGCGGCCTTTGAGAAAATTAACACCAACCAGGATTTATTCAATATTCCTGGCCGGCCGGTAGCCTACGGTTACCTCTCTAATATTTCTCCTTGGCTCGATCTGCCTGTACTTAAATTGCAAGCGCAAAAGTCATTTCCCTATCTTTGCATTCTCCAGTATCGGAAAAAGGATCGGGAGCTTACTTGGATAGGCACAAATTCCGTGCTAGACCTTGAATTGTTCTTTGATCTGCCGTGCCAAGGCAAGAATGAACTGCTGATTGAAGGAAGCCACCGTCAGGTGACTAAATTGCTTAAAAGCAAGATAATTGAAATTACTACCTAAAACCGCCCATTAATAGAGGCGGTTTTTTTCTTTACTTGCTTCGTTTTTTTCCAGCGAGCTGGCCGCAAGCTCCTTCGATTTCATTCCCGAGGCTGTGGCGCGAAGTGACGGCGATGCCCGCTGATTCTAATTTTTCCTTAAAGGCCTTTATCCGCTGAGGACTTGAGGGCTGGAACCGACCGGTCGGATTATAGGGAATGAGGTTGACGAGGTGGAGCGGCTTTTTCATCAAGAGAGCTAGCTCTTGGGCGTCATCCTCGCTATCATTGATATTCTTAAGCATAAGGTACTCGAACATGACTCGGCGGCTGGTGAGACGGATATATTCATCCACCGCCCTCATTAAAGAGTCCAAGGGATAACGCTGAGCTATAGGCATCAGTTGCTGGCGCAGAGAATCATTAGCGGCGTGGAGCGAAATAGCAAGATTCATTTGCATCTTCTCGCGCGAAAGCTTCCTTATCCCTTCGATAATGCCGGCGGTAGACACAGAAAGGCGCCGGGAGGCAAAACTGAATTTCTCGGGGTCATTCAAATCCTTGGCCGCTTTGATAAACTGGTCATAGTTCAAGAAGGGCTCGCCCATGCCCATAAACACGACATTATCTATCTTCCCTCCTTCAGTTTTCAAATGGCGAGCCCAAAAGAAGAACTGCTCCACGATCTCTCCGGAACTTAAATTGCGCAAGAATCCGTTAGCGCCCGTGGCGCAGAAAGCGCAATTCAGCGGACAGCCAGCCTGGGATGATAAACAAACCGTATTTCTCCCGTCTCGGTGGCGGATAAGGACGGTTTCAACCGCTGCCCCATCCGAAAATGTAATCAGCGCCTTCTGAGTCTTTTTTCCGCCAGAAAGAGAACTCTCAATCAGAAGGGGGCACTCTTCATCCAAGCGTTCTCGCAGAGCAATAGGCAGGACACTGACCTCAGACCAGCTGGAAATGAGATCGCGATAAAGCGCCGTATATGCTTGTTTAAAACGATAGCGTGCTTCGCCCTGTAATATTGAAGATAATCTAGAAATATCCATAAAAAATTTTATTTATTTGCTGTTTTGAGCCGTAACACCACTATTTCCGAACGGCTTCCCAAGCGCAATGGCGGACCCCAGGTTCCGGCACCGGCCGTAACGGAGATAGTATATTCCTTCAATCGAAATAACCCATACGAAAAGCCCTTGAACAACAACATCGCCAGCAGATTCAAAGGGAACATCTGCCCCGCATGGGTATGGCCGGAGAGCTGGAGATTGATTCCCGCCGACCTAGCGGCCGGAATATCCTTTGGCTCATGATACATGAGAATACTTGGCAATGCCCGTTCGTAACCGATCTGGGATAAAATCTCGCTCTTCACATCCAGTTTCCCCTCATAATGACAAGTAAGGCCCAGGATCTGCAAACCGTCGACAGCTAAAAGGCGATTATCCATAATTTCAATGCCGGAATTGGAAAGCAAATCCTTTATCCTCTGAGTGCCTAGATTCAGATCATGATTGCCGATGGAATAATACACTCCCTTTTCCGCCTGAAATTGACGAGGATGGAACCAGTGGAAATCCGTATCCATCCCATCGAAGAGATCGCCGGTGATAAAGGTCGCATCAGGCTGCAAGCCGTTAACCGCTGCAACCAGCCGATCAAAATGGCGTTGGCGCCAGATCGGTCCAAGATGGATATCGGAGATATGGACGATATCCTTCCCTTCCCATATCGGCGGTAAGCCGTTAATATAGACCGTCCTCCGCTTGATCCGGAAAGATTGAGCCGCCCAAGCCTCAGGCAAAAGTATTAATATAGGCAAGATTCCGATCGCATAAGGACGAAGGCTGGATGAGACCTCGATACCAAAGCTCTTCGCAAACCAGTCCGCGATCAACATGACCAGGGCGATAAGGGCGGTATTCAGCATCACCCCCATCCAAAGAGATAGGACCAGATACAAAGACCGGCTGAATACGCTGTCTCGCCAATGCATCAATAAGGGCGCGATAGCCAACAGGCTCACGCTGCCTAACAGGAGATAACTCACTGCCACCTGAACATAGCGGCTATCAATGCCAAAAAAATCCCGCCAGATGAGAAACAACAACAAGTGGGCCAGAAGGACGCAGAAAATATTAAGGGCGAAAAAGATGTATTTCATAAGCAAAGAAGCGCCGTCAGGCGCTTCGCTGTTATCTTCCCGCAAAAGGAAAAGCGGCTAACTCAGCCTCGGAACCAAGTTCATCGGCGATTTCGATCAAACGATTATATTTGGCCGTTCTCTCACTGCGGCAGGGCGCTCCCGTTTTGATTTGTCCCGTTCCCATGGCGACGACAAAATCCGCAATAAAGGTATCTTCCGTCTCTCCGCTGCGATGAGAGATAACGGCGGTCATGCCATTCTTTCTGGCTAATTCAATAGCATCGATCGTTTCGCTTAAAGTGCCTATCTGATTAAGCTTAATCAGGATGGAGTTAGAATTATGGCCGGAAATTCCTCTTTCCAGCCTCTTTACGTTAGTCACATACAAATCATCGCCAACGATCTGACATAAGGGGGCAAAGGCGGCGGTAAAGGCAGCAAACCCATCCCAATCATCTTCAGCTAAGACGTCCTCGAAAGAAACAAGCGGGTGCCGGGCAGCCAGCTCCTGGTAGAATGAAATCAATTCGCTACTTGAGAGAGACTTGCCTTCTTTCTTTAGTTCATAGGTTCCCTCTTGGTAGAATTCCGTCGCGGCCGCATCAATCCCAAAAACCACATCCTCACCCAGCGTATACCCGGATTCTACGGCGGCTTCGGCCAACACCTGGAAGGGCTCTTCATTATTCTTGAAAGCCGGGGCAAAACCTCCTTCGTCGCCAACGCTGATGGCATATGATTTCTTCTTAAGGATCTTCTTGAGAGACTGGTATAACTCGGCACAGATACGGACGGCTTCGGCAAAGTTTTTAGCTCCGACCGGGATAATCATATATTCCTGAATATCAGTCGCCCAATCAGCGTGCTTTCCTCCGTTCAAAACATTCATCATCGGCATCGGTAATAGATAGCGGCCCTCGAAACTCGGATTCAACTTCGCCAAATACTTATAAAGTGGCAGACCGAATGATTGCGCGGCCGCGCGGGATACTGCCATGGAAACGGCAAGCATGGCATTAGCGCCAAGTTTGGACTTGTTCTCCGTCCCGTCCAGGGCGATCATAATCTTATCTATGTCCTGCTGCTTAGCGGCATCTAAACCGATGAGAGCCGGCGCGATTATTTCTTCAACGTTTTTCACCGCCTGTAAGACACCGGCACCATGGAAGCGGCCCAGGTCTCCATCCCGGAGTTCTACCGCCTCGTAGCTGCCAGTCGAGGCGCCAGAAGGGACGGCTGCCTTGCCGACGGATCCATCATCAAGCTCGACCCGAGCGAGAACGGTAGGATTCCCGCGAGAATCAAGGATTTCCAATGCTTTTATGCCTTTGATTTTCATATATGCTTAGTTATTGATATTCCCTTTGTAAATATTACGCTCGGTGCGTTCGATCACCTTCTTAAGCAAACTCACCGCTTCCAAGGGATAGGCTCCGACCGTCGTCTCGTCCGAAAGCATCACCATATCCGCTCCATCGAATACAGCGTTGGCAATATCTGAGATTTCTGCCCGAGTAGGATGCGGATTCTTGATCATCGAGGTCATAACCTGTGTGGCGATTATCGCAGGACGGTCGTGCCAATGGGCATGGCGGACTAAATTTTTCTGGATGATCGGCAGATCCTCAATCGGCACTTCTATGCCCAGATCTCCTCGGGCAACCATAATGGCATCCGAAGCGGAAATGATGCGATCAATATTTTTCAAGGCGATTCCACGTTCGATCTTGGAAATAACCTTAACCTTACTGCCTTTGCCCAGCAAAGTCCTTAAGCGCTTCACATCTTCTTCGGTTTGGACGAAAGACAAGGCAATGTAGTCCATCCCTGCTTTTACTCCGAATTTTGCATCCTTGACGTCCTTGGCAGTCATGCCGCCTTTTTTGATATTCGTATCAGGAACGTTAATTCCCTTCCTTGAGCTCAAGACTCCGCCATTTAAGACCTTAGCGCTGATCGTCTTTCCTTTGACGCCCGTGACTTTCAGTTCGATTGCGCCGTTACAAAGGAAAAGGCATTCCCCCTTTTTCATATCCTTGTATAAATCCTCGCTATCTATCGGTATAATGTCGCCTTTCTTCTTGTATGGCTTGCCGAGAAAAGAAAAATTATACGTTTCACCTTCCTTCATCATGATCCCTTCTTCCGGCATCTGCCCTACACGAATCCTGGGCCCTTGAAGATCGAGCATCAAGGCAATCTTCTTACCCGACTTCAAGTTATAGCTATCGATAGTTTGCTTAATACGCTTGTATTGATCATAGGTAGCATGAGAAAAATTTATCCTCACGATATCTACTCCCGCCTGAAATAAGGCTTCCAGCATTTCCGGGGTCTCGCTTTTCGGACCGATGGTGGCGATTATCTTAGTTGTCATAATAACTGAGCAAAATAAAAACGGCCTGAACAGGCGCTAAATTTGCTTATTCTGATTAATTTTTTACTGGAATATTATAGAACAATCCCGAAAATAAATAAAGGCCCACACCATTAGCCAATATGACGCAACCCCGCCATAAGTTTGTTATAAAACTCAAGATTATTGAGACTGGCTAATTTTAGGCCTAAAGGTTCGTTTAAGCGGAAAAGATGATGGAGATAAGCGCGGGAATAGGTTCTTAGTTCCTTGATCTTCGATTCCGGGTTGATTGGCGAAAAATCTCTTGCAAAACGAGCATTCGCGATATTTACCGTCTCATAAAATGACGGAAACTTGCTGACCGGCCCCTTTATCTTCTTGGGTTCCTTAAATCCCTTGAAACCCTTCTTGAAAGAAAAAAGGCGACCATGCCTCCCCTCTCGAGTAGGGATTACGCAATCAAACATATCCCAGCCCATAAGATAACAACGATATATATCTTCCGGCGTTCCGATCCCGAGGGCAAAGCGGAGAGAATCATTAGGCAGAAAAGAAGCGGTCTTGAACAATGTTTTGGCAAGGAATTTCCCGTCCTTGTCGACCGGCCGAGCGCCGAACCCATATCCGTCAAAACCGACAGCGACTAGTTCGTCAGCGCAATGCTTCCTTAGATCTTCAAAGTCGCCTCCTTGCACAACCGCGAAAAGCAGAGGGCGGGTCTGCTCGTTGAGCTTGCGCCGCGAAACTTGCCGAAGATATTCTTGCTTGCATCTCTTCGCCCAGGCGATACTCCGCTCCACCGATTTTACCAGCTTTTCTCGCGGCCAATCATTAGGAGGGCAATCATCCAGGCAGACGATCATATCCGCACCCAATTCAAACTGGATCTGGATGGAACGCTCAGGCGTAAGCTCGTGCTTTGAACCGTCAAGGGGAGATCGGAAACTAACCTTCTCATCATCGATCTTCCCCATCCCCTGTGAACGATGGATGAGAGAAAAAACCTGGAAACCGCCGGAATCAGAAAGCAAAGGGCGGTCCCAATCCATAAAGAGATGCGTGCCGCCGGCCCGGCGTACCAGATCTGAACCTGGCTGCAAATACAAATGGAAGGTATTAATAACCATCGCTTCCGTACCGGCACGCTTAGCGTCATCGCTCGTATTACCCTTCACGAATGCCCGAGTGGCGTCGGGCATGAAAAAAGGCGTAACGATCTTTCCATGCGAAGTGTTCACTAGCCCTTTCCGGAGGAGAGAGTTCTTATTCCAGTTTGATCTAGGCATAAATTATTCAGACACGCGGCCGTTATTAGACAAACCGGCAATTTCATCATCCTCGAGCTTAGTCGTTTTAGGGTTCAACTTCCGGATGAGAGAAGAGGAGGTATCGGCATCTACGGCCCCTGCCTGGCTGCCGCCGGAAATTACTAAGATCTTATTTGCATCAGCTTGATTAGGAGTAAGGCTGATCTGGAATTCGGCATCCGCCCGATAGACGCTAAGCGGCAGATAACCAAGCTGCCACTTAACGGTCCTGGTGGCATCATCATAAGTCACGGAACCGGCATTAGCATTACCGGCTCCCGCCCAGTCAATGCCAGCGGGAAGAACCATCGTCGCGGCCGTCTCCTTAAGGTCATGAAGATTATTCTTAATCGTCCAAAAAACGTGAAGAGTAGTCTTCTCACCCACCTTGGGCGGCAAGGGTCCAGTGCCGACGGGAATGTTATCCTCATCGAAATACAATATTTTTTCAGAAAAGAGGAAGTCCGAGTTCAAGCGTGTCACGATCGTATTGCTGCGATTATCACTTTCCGCGCTATGTGAGGAATCTAGGCCATATTGCGCATAGCTCGTGACCGACTGATCCCGTCCCATATCAGAAACAGAAAAAGGAACGAGCTTAAGGGTGAAAGCAATTTTCCCGGAATCACCCGGCGCTACTTCCGCTAAAGCCGGGATCTCTTCTTTAGTCCAAACGATCGCATCCTTAGCTCTTGTCCCGCCCTTTTCGCTTTTGAAACTCGCCCAATCGATTGATTCCCCTTTTATCACCGCCATCAGTACCAAATCGGAAAGCGCGGACTCGCCGTTGTTAGAATAAGACAGTTCGTACTCCAAGGGAGTGCCGAAATCTGCCGGTTTATCCGTCTTATCGCCGTTAACGGATAGCGAAAGATTGAGATCGCTCTTCAACACTTCCAGCGAAAGGCTTTTTTCCCAAAATGACCGCTCACTACCATCAGCTTCTTTCTTCACAAAACGAATTTTCAGTTCCTCTTTATCCGCCTGTTTTTCTTTTATGCGAAAAATAATGGTAACATCAGTCTCGTCCTCAGAATCAGTCGGTAACCCGCTCACCAACCATCGGCCCTCGCCTGCCTCTTCGACCTTAACGCCGGCATCCCCACCAGGGGTTTCACCGGCTTTTTTAATACTGGCGACAACCAGATTATCCGACGAATCAACTTCCAGATAAAAATCGCTTATCCGATTTTCTCGAAACGCATTAAGCCTGAGGCCAATATTGTTATCCTCGCCCACTAAAGCACGATTTTGGTATTCGGCTAAGACATCGAATCCTAGACGGGAAATTACCGTGTTGGCCGAGGCCTCTTTCTTGAAAGCGCTGGAAAAATTTTCCGGCACATAAGAAATCCGTGCTGTTACTATATTAGGAGAGTCTTGGGAGCCGAACAACTGCCCTGTTATTGTGATTGAGCCGGCTGAGCCAGCCTCCAATCTCCCTATCTGCCAAGAGTTTACCCCGCTCGGTTCACGGTCACTCGACAACAACACGAATGAAGGCGGCAAGACAGCCTCTATCCGGACATCGGAGAGCGCCATACCGCTGCTATTCCGATAATCCAGGCGGTATTCGATATCTCCCCCGGCCAAAGCCTTTTCCGGGGCGACAACCGCCACCCCGATCAGATCATCGCCAGCAGAGCGCTGGAAATAGTAATAATAGGCGCCATAAAAACCGCAAGCCAAGATAGTGAGGACGATTAACTGCTTGAAAAGCACGACGATTTTCAAACGGCGACGCCGTTTTACCTTGCTAACATCCGCAATATTTCCCTCCCCGTCATTGTAGATAAGTGAAAGATTAGCATCGACTTCCCCTTCACGTGCTTCCTTATTGACCGCTTCTTCAAAAAGCGATACCTCGGAAGGGTCCGGTAAAGGGCGCTCCAGGAAAGGCGCGGTCGAAACACCGGCCTTCTTCTTACTTGTTCTGGTTTTAGTTTCAGGCATATTTAACCGGCGCCGCATAGGCGGCAGCCATATTATTTTTCCATCAGTACCGCTTTAACGCGATCATGGTCAAGCACCTCTCCCTTATCCCAAGAACTTTCCGGGTAAGACCAAATAACCTTCCAACCCCTAGGCATAGATAAAGAGGAAGTGATCGTTGCCGGCTTAGCTCCCGGCTGTTTTTGCCACACCAAGGAATATCTTTGGCGCTCGGTTGATTGGCCATTTAAAAACCCATCAACCAACGACAGCCAACTCTGTTCTTGGATAGCTCCCTCCAAATGGAAAGGCAAACGATAGCTAAGCGTTACCACGCTCGTTTCCCCGGGGTCTGTCATGACCCAGTTCGCAAAAACCGTTTTGCCATTTTCAGGATAAACCCTGGTTCCACTTTTGGAGTCTATGGTTTCCCGGCTCTCAGATGACTCCACTTCAGGATACGATTCCCAGGAAGCCTCAGGTTCATCAAAATATACTTGATCAGGAGCGGAAAAACCGCTTGCCGAAATCAAAGTGCTGCCCTCCGGTACATAGACTCTCAACCAATCGACGTTGCGCACTCCGGTCAGAATTTCCCGCTTAATGCCAGTGTGGGTGCGTTTAATAGTCAAGGTGTCAACGATACTGCCATCCTCTCTGATAGTTACCGCATGCTTTATTTCTTCTTCCATTTTACGGTCACTTTTTTGCCCGGCGATATTAGTATGGGCAATCATTAAATAATCTAGAGGGGCATTAACCATCGCCCCGTCCAAATGATAGCGAGCCGCCTTGGCTTGCAAATCAGGATCGGCGAAATATAGCATGATATTCTTTTCGCTCAAATTCTCCTCTAAGGCACTAGCTAAAGAAGCCGCATTTTCTGCAGTCAAAACCGAGGGCAATCGTTCCATTAGCTTAGCCATCAGATCACCGATAATCTTCTTAGGCTGATTTTCAGGACTTTCGGGCACGTTAGCCACCTCCAAAGGATGGCTTTTAGCTAAATTATCCTTCTCGACCGTGGTCTGTATTAATTGCCAAAAATCATCAGCCGAGACGGTCATATCATACTCGGGGCGCAGATCGATCGGGCCGCTAATCCTCAGTAAATCTTCGAGCACGTCGGGTGTAAAGCTAATCACTCCGTCTACGGAAGAGCCCCCGCTCTTCTCATAGAACCACATCAAGGAACGGGCGCTCATCGGCCAATCCGGCCACCAATTAGCATCCCAGAGAAACCAACGCGGATTGACTAGTTGCAGCGGCTTGGGCGAGCGTACAAAGGCCGTCATGCCTCCCTGGCTATCGTATGGCCCGCCCGCCGGTACCTCCAAACGGCGGATCTTGCCTTCGCGAATATCCACTAAGGCATAGCTTCCGAAAAATCCTCCCGCCCCTCTCATTTCCGAATTATTCTGGAATACCAACAGATATCGCTTATCCTGGCTAACACCAAGAAATCCCTTAATCTCTTGGGCGGAATCTAATAAAGTCGAGAGAGATTGCACCGCGAGCGAAGCCTGATTCCGAAAAACGACGAACTGATCCCGGTATTCTTCCGGCAAGCTATCGCTATCTATGCCGGAAAGCACCGTTTCCACCTCCTTCGCTCGTTCCAAAGCGGGAGTACCGTGCGTAACGAAAGCCTCAATGAGCTTATCCCAACTCCGTTCAGACTCCGATAACATAAAGACATCGGCCGCTCGGCTGAGATGCCCACCTAAAGCCGCTGCTGCTTTGCCGGCAGCCAGGAATTTTTGTCCATTAGCCGCTAATCTAATTTTAGGATCATGAGAAAATGCGGCCAAAGAAAGCATCCAGGAATCTATCCGGGCGAGCTCTGCTTGGGCTGACTCAAAATCGGCTGCGGCCTGTCCAAAGCTGGTACCGGCCGAAGGCAAGTCCATTTTAGCCGCTTCTTCCGAAGCCGAGGCCAGATTATCAAAAGCTGAATAAGACAAAGAGATGACGCTATCTTTCAGGCCTCCTAGATCCAGCACTTTAAAGTAGGCCAAGAGCTTTATCGGCAGGATGATAAAGATCAGGGCGCCGATAAAAGCAAATAGCGAACGATACCAAGTAACCAGTCTCACCGTCTTTTCCGCTTCTTCTTTCCGTGACTTTCTATGCTGATTTATTTTTTTTGCTTTCTTCGCTAACTCCTTCCAAACAACAGAAACTTGCCTGTTAAGAAGACGGCGAGTAGCAAGCAGATAGCGCAAATCCCTAGGCTGCTGTTTTTTTAGCACGCTTGCCAATCTCCAGCGGTATCTTTTCTGCCAAGAGAAGATCCCTTTCCGAGAGCGACGGACAGGAGATAATTTCTCCATAGCTGCCTTGATAGGCTCTTGCACCAAGGAGATGGAAGGTGCCTTAGGCAATGACGATTTGAACAGGCTTCTTTTCTCCGGACACCTGACCTCAAGACGGCCAGAATCTTTTTTCGCCGACGGCCGCAAATCAATGACAAAAGAATCCGTCTGTCCGGTTCCCCTTAATAAATTATTCTTTTGGTTAAAAGTATTCATTGATAATCTTACCTAAGCGCTTGGCGATACGAGTCTAATGTTTTCCGGGCGCAATCTTGCCAGCTGTATTTAGAAATATGCTCCCGGCCGCGAGTCACCAATTCTTGCTGACGACGGTTGTCTGCCAGGACGCGTTCAATGGCGGCGGCGATATTTCCTGCTTCATATGGATTAAAATATTCGGCCGCGTCAGAAAGGATTTCCGGCAAGCTTCCCTGATCAGATGACACCACCGGACATGAATGGGACATCGCTTCCAAGGGAGGAAGACCAAAACCCTCGTATAATGAGGGGAAAATATATAGAGATGCTTCTTTATATAAGGAAGATAAATCCGCATCGGGAACAAAACCCGGGAATACGGCTTTCCCCTGCATGGACGCATTAAGACCCAAAGTCTCAGCCTGCTCAATAATCCGGCGATAGAAATAATCATGTTTACCGACCATCACCAAGGAAAATTCCGGACGGTTCTTCCTGAGAGCCGAATAGGCTTCTAACAGCCTATCCAGGTTTTTATGCGGATAGGCATTCCCGACATAAAGCAAGAAAGGACGGCTGATCCCATATTTCAGCAACACCGAAGCAGAATCCGTTTCTTGCTCCCCGGATAAATCGGCTACGCCTTCGTAGGTGATCCTTATCTTATCCGGATCGGCTTTAAATCTCTCAATAATATCATTCTTGGTGAATTCCGATACCGTTATCACTTCGCGCGCGCGTTGTATGGCCGAACGGACTACAACCCGATAGGCAATCTGTTTCAACCAATAGATAACCGGAGGAAGCATCGACGCCCGCCGGCTTGGAAAACGAGTCAGAATCAAATCATGGATAGTGACAATGAACGGCACGGGCGTAAAAAGCGGAACATTAAAATGAGGAAAGTGGATTAAATCTAATTTTTCCCGGGCGATAAGGCGTGGAAAAAAAACTTGTTCCCGCCAAGAATACCAGCGAAGGCGCACGAGCCTCTTTACCGCATTCGGCGGACAAGAAAAACTTTCGAAATTATCCTGGCTTAAGAAAACGACGAATTCGAATTCGTCCTTCCCTCCGGCGATGACCCGATCGGCGACTTCTTGCACATAACGCCCTAATCCCTTGCCGACAGGACCGTAAAAACGTGCATCGATGCCGATTCTTTTTTTGATCTTTGATTCCATATCTTAAGCGAATGGCAGATTATCCGGAATTGAATCGGACTCTTTCTCTTCGGAATTGTCCGTGGGCCCCTGCTCTTCCTCCGGCTTCTTGCCCTGCAGGATCTCTGAAGTGAACATCTCCGGAGCATTAGAAATAAAGTCGTTAACAACCGGGAGGGCGGCCGGAGCATCAGCTTTGCGTCCGGGAGCCTTTTGAACCATCGGCGATTTGACGTTGGCTTCAATCGGAAAGTGCCACAAGGTTGCGAGCTCTTCAATATCATACAAGCCGGGCGTACGCCCAGACGCTCCGTCGCGAGCGACATAATTCGCCATAATAGCATTCTTCTTCCGGATCAGCCGTTTCTCCTTATTAAAATAAGTAGTCTTGGTCATCGTCGTGTTGGTATCCGGTTTCAGGTTATTAAGGTCAAGCGACGCAAACTGCTTGATGTATCCGACAAGCCCGTTTACCACCTTGCTCTTCTTCATCACATCCTTCCGGGCCACATAAACGACACGGATCTTTGCCTCAAAAGCCAGCTTGCCAGACTTCGCTTGGATAGCTTCCACCTGCTTCCTTTCCTTGGGATTGAGTTCGACGACCGAAACGCCTTTCCCATCCTCGCTTTTCGATTCGATATCGCCCCAGATAGAAAATATCGCTTCCGATGCGTCGCCCATCCATTCCACGAATTTGGAAAATCCGCTTTTAACGATTTTTTTCTTCCCCAAGATCTTATCGACCGCTTTGTCCGTCTGAGCAACCCAATCAAAGCCGGTAGGGATGACGATGATCTGGAACCAAAGCTGCTCACCTTCACGCAAAGAGCCGCAAAGATCCATTAATGAGGCCATCGGGTCCTTGAACTGCGTCTCGCTGGGACCGAAAACATGCTCGAACTCCCGATACATCTTGATCGGGAATGACCAGTCCCTCGCCTGCATGAATTCAGAACCCCAGACATCATATTCCTCGTCCGGAAAACGATGAGGGACCGTATCGACATAATCTTCCACTTCGGAAATTTCTGCATCAGGATATTGCGAATATACTGAAGTCTCGATCAAATTACGGAATTCAACCGGTGTTCGTATCAGGAACTGGGTATACCCCTCCAAACTTACGATTTCATAACTAAATGATTGCTGGAATTTTCCCTCGAACCAATCCTCAAAAAAATTAATCGAGCCATGCGCGCCACCGAGGTAGGTAAACATGTTTTCTACAGCTTTCGGGGATTGTTCGTTGCCACGAGGTATATCTATAGCCAAAAGAACATACTTCAAATTATTTTTGCCCCAATTGGTCTTAAGCCTGACTTGATAAACGATAAGGATCCCGTACAACAAAACGGCGGCTATGATTATCCAGCCGATATTAAGGAAAAAAACCCAGAACATCTGATCGATAGGCAGATTAAAAAAATCCGTCAACCGCGATATGTCGATTGTAATTTCCATGACTATATTTTATCACACATCGGGGAAAACAAAAACCGTCCACCTTTAGGTGAACGGTTATGTTATGTTAGGTAATATTTTACTTATCTTGCCACTCTTTAAGGCCGTACATTCCCCGACCTGTCAAGACATAGCGATCGTCCAGGATGAGCTCATTATGAACGGTGGCGGGATTAGCATTTTTATGGTCAAACCGGATTTCATTGATCTTGGCGGCGATTTCCGTGAAATGCAAAGGCTTGCTGGCATTCTTTAGAACCAAATAGATTTTATCATTGATAGTTTTTGGCTTGATCTCTTGCCAATCAGCCTTGCCCCAATATCCGAACTTGTTCCGTTCAAGATTTTTGACCGCCTGCATGAGTGAATAGAGGGTCTTATTCTGGTTGATGATTTCCGCCTTATCAGGAAAAACCTGGCTGCGGAAGATTTCGGTGATATCCGAGCCATCGCCTTCAATTTTCTCCTGATTACGCTGATAGCTTTCAAGGGTCTTCAAGAGAGCGATCACTTCTTCGGTCGTAAAGGTCTTCTGTGAAGATTCTACCTTGGCAATCAGGTCGTCGGTGAGAGACTCGAAATACTCTACCGGCTCATCCTTCAGTTTGATGGAAGAGTTAAACTTTTCATTTTCGGCAAGCAGCTCGAAATCTTCATTCAATAACTTGGAGAGAAGGAAGTCGTAGCGATTACGGTAAACCAGCCTGTTCTTTTCATATTCCTCACTTCCCACCTCGGATTCATTAGAAAGCTCGAGACTGATGACAGTCAAGATATCAAGGAGGAAATCGCGACGGAGAAGACCGCCGTGCTCTTTAAGGAGCCCGGAAACCACATCGCGAAGGATACATAAAGAATCTCCGACGTTTTCTAAACGCTTAATCTTCTTGATACTCGCATTTTCGATCTGACGAACGCGTTCGCGGGTCAGCTTATGCAATTGGCCAATGCGCTCAAGAGTCTCTTGCCGGTCTCCATTCAAACCGAAACGGCGAGTCAAAATATCGCGCTCTCGCTCCATTAAGTCATTGAAGAGCGAATTCACGATCTGGATAGCATTAAGTTTAGCAAGTTCTTCGCGGCGCTTTTCGCGCGCGATCGTTTCCAGCAGATTATCCATATTAATAAGAGGATATAGCCTCAGCTATATCTAAGATTTTACGAATATAAGTTAATCTATCATAATAATTTATATTAGTCAAGATGTCGGTAGTGTCGGTATATTAAGGGGTAGGATTTTATTAAAAATTGTGCTAAAAATAAAGAAAAAATACCATATAATAAGATGTAAACCAATACCAGGAGCTGGGAAAAAATTGGCTCCGAGCGGAAATGTTTTATAAAAATCAGGTGTTGGTTAACAAAAGACCAAGTTCGTGTTCTTCTCCCCCGCTGGCGCCAATCAGTGAAGGTCGCGAGTAACCCTCTTTTTGAAGTAGCGCTGCGATCATGGTAGGCAATCGCTTCCGGAACAAGGGCGGATTCTAGCCCTTTTTGGTAAAGGCGATATGCTAAATCGCAATCTTCTTTATACATGAAAAATCGTTCATCAAAAAACCCCTGCCCTTCTTTGACCTTATTTAAGGACGATAAGCGGAACATTGCCGCCGCTCCGGAAGGACCGATCGCCGCGACATTTTGTGGGAATTGAGTTCCCCCCTGCCCGATATCGAAAAACCTCAAACCCGGCTTCAGCCCGATACCGCACGTATCAATGACCGATGTTTTCTCCTTAGATCCAAAGTCCCACCGATATAATAAGGGAAAAGTGCAAGCCAACTCTTCGTTGCCTTCCAGCCGACTTAAGAGATGTTGGACCATCCCGCTATCGACTAAGATATCAGGATTAAGCATCAAAAAAGCTTCGCAACCATCTGCCTCCGCCTGATAAATAAGGCGGTTAAAACCGGCGGCGAAGCCTAAATTGTATTCATTGGGCAGCCAGATAACAGGAAAATGGGCAATTTCGTTATACTTAGCAATATGCTTCTGATTTTCATGCCTGCCGTCGTCACTGTTATCTCCGGCATATATGAAGACAGGCGAATTCACCTGAGACACAGCCTTCTCTAGGCTGGGCAAGAAATCGTCTAGATAACGGGAGGAACTCTCGTTATAACAAAGAAAAGCGACTGCTACCTTCATATGGCTTGACAAATTGATTTTATGATTTTATAGTAGCGACATCTAACCAACCACGTACATTAAATGCAAACAAAAGAATCAGTCTTTGAACTGGATGAAATCATCATCAACAGAATCAAAGAAATCTTTTCGAAGTACACCGAGATCAGCGACGCCAGGAAAACCATGGCGAGCGATCCTCAAATCAAACCCTTGTATGAGTTCTACCGCTTCAAAATCGAAGAAAAGAACAAATACGGGAAATGTCTAATCACCCTTTCACGAAAGAATGGGACGGGAAGCGATATTCCCATACAAACCCACCTTCACCATACGGAAAGGGATAAAGAGTACCCTTCGAGGGAAAAATACCACGGTGGATGACGCCCCCTTATTCAACCGTGCACCGGACAATCAATGTCCGGTTTTTTTATATGATCATCCGGCCGTCAAGCTTCTCCTTGGCAAAGTTCTGAGCCCTAAGAAGGCTATCGAAAGTACCCGCATCCAGCCATTCTCCATTTACCATCGCGACTTCAAGCTGCCCCTGTTCGAGATACCAGTTATTTACATCGGTAATCTCAAGCTCGCCTCGTTCGCTAGGCTTGAGGTTCTTAGCGATCTGCACGACGTTATGGTCGTAAACGTAAAGGCCCGTAACCGCATAATCGCTCAAATATTCCCTGGGCTTCTCAACGATCTTTTCCGCCTTCATCGACGAATTGAATTTTACTACTCCAAACCGCTCAGGATCGCTCACTTTTTTCGCAAAAACTTTTGCGCCGCCTTTAAAACTCGCGATATCCGCGCTAAAATCATCTTCGAAAATATTGTCGCCCAGGATCATGGCCACGTCTTCGTCATTTATAAATTTTTCTCCGATAAGGAAAGCCTGCGCCAGTCCCTCCGGCTTATCCTGGATCTCATAGGTAAACTTTACCCCGAATTGCCGGCCGCTACCGAGAAGGTTCAAATAGTCTCCCGCACGCTCCGGCGAAATGATGATCAATATTTCTTTTATCCCGGCCTTGATCAAAGTATCTAGAGGATAGTAGATCATGGGACGGTTATAAATCGGTAAAAGTTGCTTGCTTGTGATCTTAGTTAAGGGGCGCAAGCGCGTGCCGCTTCCGCCTGAAAGGATGATTCCACGCATATTTTTTATAATTTATTCCTATTTTCCAAATATTCGGCTAAGGCTTCCTGCCAGGAACGAAGTGGTTTACGCCTGGTATTGGCTAAAACGGAAAAAGCCGGGCGCTTGGCCGGCCGAGGCCATTCATCCGGTCCCACTGGAGACACCAATACGCTAGAGCCGGAAAGGCGGAATAGCTCCTGGGCTCCCTGATACCACGTTGCGGCCCCGGAATTAGTTAGATGATATATGCCCCTCGGCGCTTTTTCTTCCCACAGGGCATGAGTTGCCTCTGCCAAATCAGGCGTATAAGTAAAACAGCTCATTTCCGCGTCTACCGCTTTCAACTCAGTGTTCTTTCCCGCAGCTTCGAGCATGATATCAAAAAAGCTAGGTTTGGCCAGGGGATTATTTCCTTTCGGACCAAATAATTTGGAAGTGCGGATTAAATAATAGTTAAGGCCAAGGAGAGCCCGGCGGGCAACCTCCTGTTCCCCGGCCGCTTTACTGGCACCATAGGTATTAAGCGGATCGGGACGGTCAGTTTCTTGATAGGCTGGTGAGAATCTGCTATCACCGCCAAATACATAATCCGTGGAATAATGTATCAGCAAAGCACCGGCCGCTAGGCAGTAATCAGCCAAGCAGGCGGGCAGACTGCTATTTAGAAGGAAGGCGAGATCCTTTTCGATTTCCTCGCTCTCGCAGCGGTCAACGGCGTTATAAGCAGCGGCGTTAATGATTACCTCCGGAGCCAGAGCATCCAAGCGGCGTTTTAGCTCGCTCGAATCTAGTAAATCGACATCATCCCGGTCCCAACCAATAACATCGTTCTTAGCAAAAACCTTTAACAATTGCCCGCCAAGATTACCGGCGGATCCGAGTATTAGTATTGGCATAATAACCTCAGTATAACCCAACAAGACGAAAAATCAAGCAAAAAACGCCATTCGGCGTCTTTAAAGGATTAAATTGTTAAGACCTTAATTCTGCCAGTCTTTTCCCTGTCTGACTAAAAGCTCTTCCGCTCGTTCGGGTTCAGCCATTAACTCCTTAACCGTTTTTTCAAGCCTAATACCTTGGGATCCTTTGACTAAGAGAATATCACCTTCTTTAATCCTTTCTTGTAAGAATTTTCCAGCAGAGTTCGGGTCATCAAAATGGAATATGAAATCCAGACTCATTCCCGCTTCGATGGCGCCGCGATCCGTGTCTCGGGAGCGTTCACCGACGGTAACCAGATAATCGATTCCCTGCTCGAATACCTCTCTCCCGATCATCCGATGGCCCTCAATGCTATACGATCCGATTTCCAGCATATCACCGATTACAGCATATTTACTAGCGGCTGCATCCAGCTTAAGAGAGCCGAGGACTTTAACTGCCGACCGACAGGATTCCGGAGAGGAATTATAGGTATCATCGATAATAAAAGTCCGCTTTATACCCGGCAAAAGCTGCATTCTTCCGGCCGGCAGGCGTACTGCAGGAAGGATTGCTGCTATTTCCATCAAATTATAACCGAAATGCAAAGCGACAGAAGCGGCAACCAGCGCGGCGTATATTGCCGCTTCACTCAAAGCATTCGGCATCAACACCGGCACAAGATTACCCTCATAACTTAACTTAAAACTAGCCCCGGCAATCTCATATTCTTGCTCGCCTGCCCTAAATTTTAAATCTTGAGCCTGCAAATCAGCCCCCGGCAAAAGGCCATAGGTAAAAGCTCGCGCCGGACTCACTTCAGACATTGACCGAGCGGCTTCGTTATCGTAATTAAGGATACTCAAGCCCTTCCGGCTAACACGCTCGATCAAAACCTGCTTTTCTTTTTTGATATTCTGCAAGCTACCAAAGTACTCCAGATGGGAATAGCTTATCCCCGTCATCACCCCCACCGTGGGCGGAGCTAAACGGGTAAGGTAATCCATATCCCCTGGACGATCGACCCCCATTTCTAATATTAGATAATCGGGATAATCCCGGTCTTTCACAATCAGCAGCTGGAGAGCCTTGGTGAATACCCTTGTCCATCCTACTAAAGATGAACCTCCAGATTCTGCTCCGATGACAGTAAGGGGAACACCAATCTCATTGTTATAATTCTTAAGGCTGGTCCTTGCTTTCAGTCTAGTCGATAATACCGCAAAAATCGCCTCTTTGGCGCTGGTTTTACCGATAGAGCCGCTTATTGCGACGATTTGCGGGGAATATTTCCTGATAATTAGCCCTGACAGGATTTTTAACAGAATTTCGAGAATCTTTTTCATAACGTTAATTTCGCGTCTTGGGAATCTGATAATATTTCAAAAGGAAATCGGCGATATCATGCCAGAGCGGCACAGCGGTGCTTTCTGCAAACCGCACTCCTTTAGGAGAGTCGATCTTAGTCAACATCACAATCTGCGGATTGTCAACTGGCACAACGCCGATGAAGGTATGGATGTATTTATCTTCGCTATAGCCGCCGGAAGTGGCCACCTGAGCGGTTCCCGTCTTGCCGCCGATGTAATATCCGGGTATCTGAGCCCCCTTGGCATGGCCGCTTTCCACGACATTCACCATCATGGCAAGCATCGTATTGGCCGTCTGAGAAGAAACGACTTGCCTTACAGGCTGAGGCTTAAAGGTTTCAAGACGCCCGTCCTCATACCGAATCTCCTGCACGATATATGGTTTCATCAAGGTGCCGCCATTTGCCAGCGCCTGATATGACATCACCATCTGTAAGGGGGTAACCGCCAAACCTTGGCCGAAAGAAGCGGTTGCAGCGTCTATTTCCCTAACCTTGGATTTAAGAAGATTACCGATATTACCTTGGCTTTCCGAACCCAGTTCAACGCCGGTCTTCTCTCCGAAACCGAAGTTTTTGACGTATTCGGAAAAGGCTTTCGGTCCTATCTGTTTCATCGCAAAAATAGCCCCGGTGTTTAATGAATTTTCTAGGACGGCATTCATGTCAACGACGCCATGAGCTCCAAAGCTACTGAAATCTGAATTGCTAATCGGCTTGGGCCACCCATTAATCATTATTTGTCCCTCATCTTTATAGGTTGTGTCCGGGCCGACTTTCCCTTGATCAATCGCCGCTGCCATGGTAATCACCTTGAACACCGAGCCCGGCTCGTATTGATAGAGAATCGCCGGATTATTGAATTTTTTCAAATCTTTTACCTGCTTGTATTCATTCGGATCGAAAGTAGGAACAGAACACATAGCCAAGATCGCGCCCGTCTTGGCATTTACGGCAATCACCGACCCTCCTTCAGCCCCATGCTTGCGCACGGCTTCTTCGAGCGCTTCACAAGCCTGGAATTGCGCCCCGCGATCCATTGTGAGAACCAGATCGCTCCCCGCCAAAGGACGGACGTATTCGCGATCATTAACGATGATCGTATTACTCACCCCTCGTTCTGCCTTTATATATCCTGGCTGTCCAGAAAGCTCTTCATTAAAGAATTCCTCCAGACCATATTTTCCTTTTTCTTCCTCATCCGCATAGCTCACGAAACCCACAATATTCGAAGCAATATCTTTTTCGGGATAGAAACGATAGCTCTTGAGGTTGAATCCGATGCCGGGCACCTTAGCGTCGCTGCCATCCGTACGAAATACGACCTTATCCATCCGCCTCTCCAGCTCGGCTGCTTGCACCGTCTTTTCCGGAGTGCTGAGCAGGCTGGCATATAAAGACACCAAGTCCTCGTCACTCATCTTCTCCTGCAAAGGCTCATAAGGATCCCCAGGCTTATCTAATTTTTTTAAGTAATCTTGTATCCGACTCTCCTTCTTTTGCACAAGCAGATTCTCCAAAGCTTCAGTTTCCAACTGCGACCATTCCGGAAGCCCACGCTTGGCTTGAGCGAGACCCTCAGCCGCTTTGATCCTAGCCGTCTTATCTCCATCACTATAATCCGAGGCTCTAATCGCCTCAATCTCAGTTTGCAGACGCTGTTCATCCACGTCCTTTAAATCTGCTTTTAGATTATTCTCAATTTGCGGCTGATCGAAAAAAGTAAATAATTTTTCCGCCAAAGCCCGCGGGTCGGTAATATCCTTGGGAACCGCATACAAGAAAGAAAATTCCTTATTTGTGGCTAGGGGATATAGCTGATCCTGGCTATTACTCCTTTCATGCAGCAAGATCTTCCCTCGTTGAGGTTGAAGCTTGCTCGATATTTGGTGCTGGCTGGAGGCGAGTTCCGTAAACCAATCACCCTGAGCCACTTGAAGGAAATACAGACGGTAAATAATCGAGCCCATTAATAAAAAAACGAGCGCCGTAAAAAGGCGCAATCTTGGGTTGGCATGCCTGGCATTCGGATTATGCTGCCGTTTTTCTTTCCACATATTCCTCAGCCGGGTTATTTCTTAGCTACTATCGGTGCTTGCGGATTAAAATATGCCACATCTTCCACTTGCACCATATTCAATCCCTGAAGCCGTGGAGACATTACAGCATAAGACTGCAAGGTTAGAGCCTTAGCCTGCAGATCTTGGTTCTCCTGTGCTAGGAGACTGGCTTGGCTTTTTAAGTCCTTTAAGGCGAAACCTTTCACGATCAGATCATTCATGCCGACCAGGTAAAAGATCCCAAGCGCGACGGAAATTGCGCACAAAGTGGCGGTCGCCCTTTTCCAGGGGCTTCCCGTTTTGGCAGGGCGTCGATCTTTATTGCTTGTTATTTGCCTGATCATCATATTGGTTCTCTTACCCCATGAAAGGGGCTATTTCATTTTGAAAATTATCCAATTTTTTCCGCCGCTCGAAGCTTGGCACTTCTAGCTCGAGAATTGTCCGCAATCTCCTCCTCGCTCGGAATAAGCGGTTTCTTTGTGAGCGGCTTCATAATAGCCTCATGCCCGCAGACACATACTGGCGCTTGCGGCGGACAGATGCATCCGGTGCTCTCTCGCTTAAGCCATTGCTTCACAATCCGGTCTTCACCGCTATGAAAAGAAACGATGGCGACTCTTCCGCCTTTTTTCAAGATGAGAGGAACGGCCGCCAAAGCTTCTTCCAGTGCTTGGAATTCATCGTTCGTGGCCATCCGTAAAGCTTGGAAAGCCTTCGTGGCCGGGTGTATTCCTCCAGGCCGGCGCTTAATCGTCTTCTCGACGACATCGACCAGATCCTTCGTGCTGCGGAAGGGCTTTTCGCGGCGAGCGGCAATTATCGCTTTAGCTAGCTGATAAGCTTTCGGTTCTTCGCCATATTCTCTGAATATTCTGGTTAGTTCCGATAGCGATGAAAAACTCAGGATACTTGCGGTCGTCCTTGCCTCTCCTTCTCCAAAAGCCATGTCTAATGGCCGGTCGCCCTGAAAGGAGAAACCTCGGCTTTCATCTTCTAATTGAGCAGACGATAGCCCCAGGTCAAACACGATGCCATCAGCCCCTTGAGGCAGATACTCAGCGGAAATTTTCGATAAATTGCGGAAATTGTCGTGTACAAGAACTATATTATCTAAACTATCTCGTTTGATTATTTCCGTGGCATTGGCAAGGGCGAGTTCGTCGGCGTCAATGGATAGTACCTTCCCTGAATTACCAGCCGCCAGGGAAATCCTTCTCGTGTATCCGGCGCCGCCAAGCGTGCAATCGATATACGTTCCGCCCTTCTTCAGTCCCAGGGCTGCCAACACTTCCTGAATCATTACCGGAATATGCTCATAAGGCATATTAAATTCCGAGATCGCCCATCTCTTCGGCGATACTATTGCTATTTTGCTCAGCCGCCTGCTTATAGCTATTCCAAGCTTCTTCATCCCAGATTTCGAGATGATTGTACAAGCCAGCGATAATGACCCCCTTCTTTAAGCCGGAAAATTTACGCAGGTAGTCAGGCAAGGTAACACGGCCCTGGTTATCAAAATCAACATCCATGGCTCCGGCAAGCATATGCCGAGAAAAGGCACGTGCCTTGGCTTGGCTGATTGGCAAAGCAGCAAACTTCTGAGCGATCTTTTCAAATTGTTCTTTTCCGTATAAAAATAAGCAGTTGTCCAATCCTTTGGTTACAACTGCTCCCTTCTTTAACACCGCACGAAATTTAGCCGGGATAGCTACCCGACCTTTGTCATCAAGATTATGATTGTATTCGCCGATAAACATAGGCGTATCGGTGGATAAGATGTCTAAAAGTGAATTCCCCTCTGTTCCCCACTATCCACCTCAATGGTTTAATTATACACCACAAAGGCCCTAGGGTCAACATTGTAAATGCCTAATAATACTGGGAAAAATGCAAAAAAAGCCGCATTTTTCAAAGCGGCATCCTTTTTTATCTTTTTTAGCTTAAAGTTATCCCCAGGTTGGCTTGCGGCTCTTACCAATATTTGGTTCACCATTATAACGAGGCTTCACTGCCTTACCCCCCTTGAAGCGGAAAACATCCTTACCGGAAAAAGAAGAGATAGGTATTTCCAGGGCGTACGCCAAAGCATTGGCGGTCAGGATGCCAATACGTAAAGAAGTGAAACTACCACCCTCATTATTCACCTTGATCCCTTTAACGTCTTTCCAGGTTAACTTCTCCCGAGCCAGCAAAGACAGGATTGCTGGTAATAGTTTTTCGGCCTGCTTCCTTTCCGCCTTGATTCTCTTTTTGACAAATTTTCCGTCCCTCTCAATCCCGATTTCTAAATAGGGATCAACGCCAGTATCGATATATAGAGTCATATATTCTTAATTAAATTTTCCACTTGTTCCAAAGAAGAAACTTGAACCAAACTTTGACGTAAGCGGCTTGCACCCGGCAAAGATTGCACATACCAACATGCCTGCTTGCGCCATTCGATCAATGCCTCCTCGCCTTTTAGTTTAACGCAGAGTTGAGCGTGCCGGAAAAGAAGCTGCAAAATTTCTTTCTTCCCCAAGTCAAGGTCACGTCCTTCCTTTATCTCCTGGAACAACCAGGGTCTTCCCAGCGCTCCTCTCCCCAACCCTAAGCCGTCAGCTCTGCTTTCCCTTAAAGCTCTTTCGGCTTCGGCGCGGGTATTGATCCCGCCATTTACGATCAAGATCCCCGGGAAGACTTCCCTGAGCTTTCCGACCGAGACATAGTCTGCCTCGCCGGCAAAACCCTGAGACAGGGTTCTCCCGTGCACCATTGCCGCAGATACCGGCAAATCGGAAAGATTGTCCAAGAAGCGGGCAGCGGACACCTCACCTGACTGTAGTCTCAATTTCACCGAAACCGGCAAGTCCGTATTTGCGCAGACCGCCTCAACGATCTCCTTGGATTTTACCAGATTTTTCATCAGGTCCGCTCCTGCCCCCTGCTTTAACACCTTCCCCGCCGGACAACCGAAATTTATATCAACCCCGTGAGGCCGAATATTTTCGCTTATAATCTTGGCGGCGACCGCAAAATGTGAAGCCTCCGACCCGAATAATTGCACGACGAAACGGCTTTCCTTAGTCGGATCCCACGACAAAAGCTTCATAGTTTCGGTTGTCCCCGGACCGCGGAAATATAGAGCGGCCGCGGAAGCCATCTCGCTATAGACAACATCTGCTCCGAATGAGGAGCAGATTTGTCTAAAGGGCGCATCCGTAAAGCCGGCCATCGGCGCCAAGGCCATTATTGGCCGCTTTTTATCTTTCAGTTGTAGCCAAAAATTCTCTTTCATTTTGAGGGGACGACCTGCTGCCCTTCCGGTCCATCCGTTACTAAATATCCCTTTTGTCCGATTTCCTTCCTCAAGGCATCGGCTTTCTCCCAATCCTTTTCATTCCTTGCCTTTTGCCTGGCGGCCAAGAGACTCTTCACTTCCTCAGGCAATTCCACCAGCAACGGTTTTTCTTGTTCTTTCTGGACAGCGCGGAAAAGATCGAGGCCAAGGACTCGGTCAAAGTCTAAAGCCGCCCCCAGTTTGGCTTCAAGCGGCATCTCGGATTTCAACACCGTAAACAGCACTGCCAGAGCCTGAGGTAGATTCAAGTCATCAGCCAGAGCTTTGGCAAATTCTTCCTTAGCGCCATTTCCCGGTTCACCAGCCATACTTCCCAAAGCGGCAACCTGCCGATATAGACTCTTTAAGCCTTGCTCGGCCTGGCGGAGGCTATTCTCGCTATAATCCATGGGCTTACGGTAGTGGACCTGCAACGCGGCAAAACGGAACGCCAAAGGATCTATACCCTTATTCACCAGGGCGTTCTGCAGGGTAAGATAATTATTTTCGCTTTTCGCCATCTTCTTGCCGCCGGCGATATTGAGAAAAGCGCCATGGAGCCAATAACGGAAATATTCCTCACCGGTCGCCGCCTCGCTCTGAGCCATCTCGTTGGTATGATGGATATTTATATGGTCTATTCCTCCGCAATGGATATCGCGCTGGCCACCCAAAAACTTCATGCTCATAGCGGAACACTCTAAATGCCATCCCGGGAATCCTACCCCCCAAGGAGAATCCCACTCCATCTGGCGTTTGCTTCCGGCCGGGGAAAATTTCCAAAGAGCAAAATCCGTCGGATTCTTCTTTTCGGGATTCTTCTCTACGCGCGCCCCCTCTTTAAGCTCTTCCAAAGGAAGATGGCTCAAGCGGTTATAACCCGGGAATTTTGAGGTATCGAAATACACCCCGTCTGAGGTCTTATAGGTAAATCCCTTTTCTTCCAGGGTGTTCACCAGAGAAATCTGCTCTGGTATATTGTCGGTTGCCCGGCAATAGATGTCCGGTTCGACCATATTCAAAGCCCGGAGATCTTCTTTAAAAGCTTCAGTGTAGTAGGAAGCAATCTCCCAGGCGCTCCTTCCCTCTCGAGCCGAGCCCTTCTCCATCTTGTCTTCCCCCATATCCATATCGCCACTTAAATGACCCACATCCGTAATGTTCATTACGCGTTTCACCTTATAACCGGCATAAGATAGGGTGCGCACTAGGAAATCTTGGAAAAGAAAAGTGCGGAGATTGCCAAGATGGGCGTAATTATAAACCGTAGGACCGCAGGTATAGATACCCGCCTGCCTGGGGATGATCGGTTGATATAATTCCTTTTTCTGGCTCAATGTGTTGTATAAGTATATTTCCATATTATTCATTCCAAGTATTAAGCGATTCCTTAAAATGTTCCAGTTCCTCCCTTAGCTCGTCAGGCATAGACATGCCTCTGTAACTTTCTGCCTGCTCTTCAAACGATGCGCATAAGCGACGGAAAAGGTCCTGTTCATATGAGCCTAGCTCGTCCTCCATCAAGGAATCTCCCAGTTTGGCAAGATCCGCCTTATCTAATGATATATAGAATACAGGCACGTGGGATATGCTTCCCAGGATCAGCTCACCTTCAATGACTCGCGCACCATACTTTATTCGTGCGCCTTTGTGCATCTTCCGTCTCACCTTTTCCTCCTTCTTATTGCCCGCCCCATTCAACCCCACCACCTCATCTATCGCTCCGACCACGCTGCCGGTTTCACCATCCAAAATGAGATGATCAACGCCATTTTCATAGTCGTCATACGTGGAGCTGCGGATAGCCAAGTATCGGGGAGGAAGAGACCGCTGCAAAAATAAGGTAAGGGCCATCTCCGCCAAGATCGATTCCTTCTTGTCCCTTCCCGCTCGCCAGCTCTCCCTATTCTTACCCTCTTCTCTCGCCCATTGTTCTTCCTTCATCGCGATCATTCGCTGATCCGATTCACGATCCGGATGTTCATACATCTTAATGGATCCATCTGCATCCAACCAGTCCTTTCCAAAAGCGGCATTCGCTTTATCAGCCCCCAGTTTCAGCCCTTCCCGGAAACGCCGATTGAATTGCTCGCGTCGCACCCGTGGATCATCCTTAAGTTCGATCTTCATCCCGGGATGTATCCCCGGTAAGTATTCTATCCCCATATCAGCGGAATAAAACGGGATAGGAGACACGCGCATCATTTTCTGGCAAACCGGAAGGATTATCCTTTTTAATAATAATCTCACCCCTTTGAGCGGTGCCAGGATTAAATTCCAAGCGTGACTCAAAATTTACCCAGCCCGCGGTCATCCAATCGCCGATCGCCCTTCCCTGAGCCTTTACTAAAGAATTACCATTCTCGTCTATAAGCTCGACCGGAAGTACGGCTTCAAAGAACCATGATCCTCGGGCGCGCCCCTTGATAAGATAAGGGCTGGAAATAGATCCGCCAGGCAAAGGATCAAGCAACTCCACTTCTGAGACGGATTTAGAAGGTTCCGTGGGAGTTGTAGTCGGAATAACCGGCTCCTCGGTATCTGCCGGTTCGGGCAAAGGATTCTCCGGTATCTGGCGACCGAACAGGGCTGAAAGAGCTTTCAGCTCATTTTCCACCGACCAATCACCGGTCACATCCCGTCCGCTCCTTTCTCCCAGGCGTAAAACAGCCGCCACCGCCAAAAGGACGAGGACGACAACTACTAATAAAAGCAGTTTCTTTGTCATATGGTTAAAATTGTTGAATATCTATCATTTTACCATACAGTCGAGAAAAATCTAATATAAGCAACAAAGCAGGCCCGATTTTAATATCTTGACGGACTAAAGCATTTATTGTAAAATGTCTTTCAGTTCATTTAAGGAAGGGATGAGCGGCAATTTGCTGCTTTTATTGCCGCTTTTGAGGGCGCGTATATTAATTATATACACGCCCTTTTTTATATACAAAAAATCCGGTTAACCGGATTTGATGATGCTTTATCTCTTCCCTCCTAAGTAGTGGTCGTTAGTGGACTCGAACCACTGACCTCTGCAATGTGAATGCAGCGCTCTAACCAGCTGAGCTAAACGACCAGACATGATTTATTTATCTATTTATCACATCCCGTAGTATTTATCAAGAAGCGCTTATTTTACATTCAGCTTAAAATATCTAGCTTGCCCGCCAACCACATCCTTGCCTTTACGAATCGGCCTTATTTGCGTCTCCGCTTGAAGGGATATATGGCCGTCCTCAAATTCCACGATTGCTCGGCGATCAGCTTTCCAGGATATTTTGGTTACCTGGAACTTCCCTCCCAAAACCGGTTTCCTTGGAGATAAGGAAGAAATTTCTACCCGTAGATAGTTTTCGAACAGCTGTTTCTCTTTCAGCATCAAACAACGATGCTGCTTGACATTATCCGTAAATCCGCAAGATAGCATCTTCTTTTTATCAACTGCCTTTCCGCATTCGCCCTCCCTCACCACTATCACCCCCTTGCAATCCGCCTCAGCCTGTCCGCAAGCAAAGGTCCGGCCATCGTCTCCGCAAACTGGATCATACCTCAAGCAGCGAATATCGCAATCCAGAGACTGCTTAAAAACCTCGCATTCGCCTTCATGGGCCACAACCACCTCGCCCGCCTGGCAGCGGTTCCCATAAGTTACCCCATCCGCTCCGCAGACCGGAGCGTACATGAGATTACACACCCTTTCACCCGCCGAGGCATTGCCGGCCAGGCCGGAAAGAAAAATTAGGACGAACAAAGCGAAGAGTTTTTTCATATGAATTATCGTATTATATCTAATACAACGAAGCAGCAGGAAGGTCGTAACTAATCCAGAAAAACCTTCATCTGGCAATGGAGGCAATCGAATTCCAGCCTATAGCGTCTCCCTTCCCGAACAAGATATAAGGGAGATGCGGATCCTCCATCTTTGAGGCAGTGCCCGGTTTCCCTCCTTAAGCAGTGTTTCAAAACCATCAAGGGACGGCCCTCGGTTATATGGTCCGCTTCCATCGCCATTTCTTCTACTTGGCAGCCATGACGCTCATAGAAAGCTCGGGTGGATGGGTTAGCGACATTATGTTCAAAGCCGACCGTCTTTTCCGGATAGGGCTGGCTTCCGTTTGAAATCGACTTCATCGGCAAGCCCTTATAGGCCGCTACCACTTCAACGCGCGCTTTATCCAATAATTGCCGGCGCAGATCATTCAATTTCGAAAGCGGCAAAAAAGGTACCTCTCCATTTATCTCTAAGGATGATATATAAAAGCCGGTGCCACCAGTTTTCTGAAATTGTTTAGTAACATTATCCGCCGCCTTTATCGGGTCCTTTGGAACCTCACCCTCTATTTCCAAGTCCCAGGAAAAATTACAGCCATTTTCGCAATCAGCTTGGATATGAAGCCCTGCCCCAGAAAAAGATAATTCCAAAGCTAGGGCTAATTCCCTTTGGGCCTCAGAAGAGGCTGCCCGATCGTATGCAGGGTCTTCGTTCCGGCACACAATATCACCAGGCTCCAATTCCACCTCCTTATTAAAAGCGACACTCGAGCGGTCCGCTCTATTTACAAACGCCCCGCCAAGCATCTCTCCGTCCCGAAAGAAGACCAAGCCATCCCCTGGCTTAAGTGAAGTAGATTCAGATATTTTCCAAGCCCTGGAATTACCCCCTTCCACCTTCCCTATATACTCGCCTCTTGACGCTGGCGAGACGGCCAGCCAGTCTCGTGGCCGAGCGTCCAGATTATATTCTGTAAATCCGCGATTAAAACTTTTTTCCAGGTTAGGCATGAAACTTCTCGTGATTCTTCCGTATGAAACGCGACGGTATTTTCCATTTGAGCACGAGATGAGCTTATCCAATTCTTCCCGGTAAGAGGCTGCGGTATTAGCGGCGTAGGCTTCATCTTTCAGTCTCCCCTCAATCTTGAAAGAAGTGATCCCTGCCGCAGCCAATTCCCCCAATCTTTTCGATAGATTGAGATCCTTGAGGCAAAGCCAAGCCTTCTCCTTCCCTATCTCCCTCCCCTGCCCGTCCTCCAAGGAATATTGCATGCGACAGGCCTGGATGCAGGCGCCGCGATTAGCGCTTCGGCCGCACATCGCCTGGCTGATATAACAGCGACCGCTATAGCTTGCGCATAAGGATCCATGGACAAAAGACTCTAAGTTTATACTAGTCTTATTCTTAATACCCTTTATCTCGGCCAAGGATAATTCCCTTCCCAAGATCACGCGGCTGCAGCCAAGACCCTCCCAAAAGGAGATATGGTCCGCCTCGATATTATTAGCCTGGGTGCTCAAGAAAATCGGAATGGCAGGCAGCTTTAACTCGAAGATCCCCGGATCCTGGATAATAAGAGCGTCAATCCCGGCATTACCGGCTTCAGCCAAAGCCGACTGCATAGCCGCCATTTCTTCCTCGAAGAATATCGTATTCAAGGCTACATAGACACGGGCACCAAAAAAATGCGCATAGTCCGCCAGGCGCTTGATATCCTCCCAAGAGTTACCGACGGCCTGGCGCGCTCCAAATTTCGGCGCCCCCATATAGACGGCATCTGCTCCGTTATCCAAAGCGAGCTTGCCGGAAGCGAAATTTTTCGCCGGGGACAGCAGTTCCAGGCCGATAGCTAGTTTATCTTTCTTTTCCATAAGATCATTCTATTATCCTGCTCGCATTAAGGCAACAAAAAACGCTCTCTCCTGAAAGCGTCAAATACGTGCCCGAAGGGGGACTCGAACCCCCACCCTCTTGCGAAGACTAGCACCTGAAGCTAGCGCGTCTACCAATTCCGCCATCCGGGCATATGCTTCCTATAGATTGCCACAGGCAGACGGGTTTGTAAAGACTGGTAAAAACGACAATAAATAGTGCTATAATTAACTCATGCTTGATTTATCCTTAGAACAATCACTCTTTGCCGACGGCTATAATCTGGTGGGCGGAATCGACGAAGCGGGTCGCGGACCTTTAGCCGGACCGGTAGTTGCCGCCTGCGTCGTCTTGCCAGCGAATTTTCGCATCGATTGCCCTGAGTTGGAACTCGTAGCCGATTCTAAAAAACTCACCGCTAAATGCCGAGAGAAGCTTTTCAATGTCATCAAGCAGAAAGCGGCAGCCGTCCAGATTAGCGCGATCAACAACCATGCCATTGATCGGATCAATATCCTGCAAAGTACCTTCTCGGCGATGCGACAGGCGGTTGCTAAGCTCACGATAAAACCCGACTTTATTCTCGTCGATGGCAACCTAAAAATTCCTGGCTTGGAAATTCCCCAGAAAGCCATTATTGACGGTGATGCTAAGGTATTTGCCATCGCTGCTGCTTCCATAATCGCCAAAGTAAGTCGGGACTGGCTCATGGCAGAAGCGGACAAACTATATCCTGAATATGAGTTCGGCAAGCATAAAGGATATGGCACCCCCAGGCATTTGGAGAAGATCCGAGAGTTTGGCCCCTGCCCTCTGCATCGTTTGAGTTTCGCCCCCTTCCGGCCAAAAGAAAAGAGCGCCGTTTAAAGCGCTCTGATTTTTCAAAGCCGACCAATAACCGACGGTAATTCCGTCGTTTTTTTGAGGATATGCTTAAGTTCGATACCGGCCAGGCAGAAATCGCTAAAATCGGAAAGACCGGTCCTCACCGCAATGAATGGTAGACGGGGTTCATTAGCGATCGCCACTCGATAATCATAATCGACCGAGTCGCCAACATAAACAGTGTGGATCGGATCAAACCCATCCCTCCAGAAGCCGGTAAGGACCTGGGGATCAGGCTTGTGGCAAATTTTCTTCTCCATTAATTCGACGTGCCGGAAAATCTTTAGATTAAGTCCGGCTTCAACCATCCTTCTTTCTAGAGAGTCGAGATCTCGCCCACTAATTAAGCCCAAACTGCATGAGCACGAAAGGGTCTCCAGGGTCTTTCTCAAGCCGCTGAGAATGGGATAAACCGCTTCATCGCTTAGTCGTTGATAAGTTTTTAAAACAGTCTCGGCTTGCCTCTCGGACCAGAGCATGCGGAATCTAAGTTCAGGCAAGATCTCCGCTTCCAAATCTCGCCCCCAAATCTTCTTTAGGAAGGAAGAGGTAGGCCGCTGCAGTTGGTTCATCTCAGCGGCGATTTGAAAATTTCCGATGTCAGTGGCGGGACTGAGGATTATCGGTCCGTCAGCGTCCAGAATTACTTCTTTGATTACCATTGCTTGGGTTTTAGTGTTGGTTGTTTGAAGTGAACAAAAGCTGCCCTTAGGACAGCTTTCATATACTAGAATCTTATGGGTTATTTGTCAAACTGGCAGCGGTATGGATTCCTCGCTCCCGATCTCCATATCTTTAAGCTTATAGATGCCTGCTGCCTTCTCTTCACTACCGAAAATTGCCACTTTCTTTATCCCTTGTTTATTGGCATATTCCAAAGCCTTTCCCGGACGCTGCGGCTCAAAGGCAAACAATACCTCTTTTCCCTCTTTCCGCAAAGCGGCGGCTAGCTTTTGCGTCTCGCCCAATAAAGCTGCATCTAGTAAAGGAAGATAATACCGCTGGTCATCGGCTTTCGGCAAAAGATCCCAGCTCTCCAAAAAGAGCTTCATCGGTTCATCGCCAGGCGCAACTCCCACCGATGGGAAGCTTTCCGCCCCGAAAAGTTCCGCCAAGCCATTATAACGCCCGCCACCGAAAAGCGCCCGGCGGTTATCCGGATGATTATCGAACACCTCGAAAACCAAACCATCATAGTAATCGAATCCCCGGATAACAGTGGGGTCGAATCTCGCTTGCGTGTATCCCAAAGCGGCCAGCTGGGATAGGACAAAATCTATTTCCTGCTTCGCCTCCTTCACGCCCTGGTTCTTTCCCGCTAAAGAATCAAAATCAGACTTTCCATCCATGAAATCTTTGATGGAAGAGCAAGCTTCTTTCTCCACTCCTAAAGCGGCGAGCCGAGAAACGAATTCCTCCCCGGAAATCTTCTGGTACTTATCGAGCAAACGGAAAACGTCAGTGGTGTTCACATCCTTCACTCCCAACGCGGGCAAGATAGCATCTAACAGACGGCGGCTATTGAGACAAAGTGCAAAAGATCCTTCCGGTGCTCCGAAAGCCTTCATGATGTCGAGCGATAGCTGGATGATTTCTAAATCCGCCCCTAAGGAAGCGCTGCCAAAAATGTCGCAGTTAAGCTGCCAGAACTCCCGGTTACGCCCCCGTTGGGGCTTCTCTTGCCTCATGAAATTGGCGATCGAGAAAAGCTTGAGCGGCTTAGGCGAAGAAGCATAAATCTTTGAGACCATGCGGGTCACCGAGGGCGTCATCTCCGGACGAATGGAAAGTTCACGCCCACCGAGATCTGTAAAAGTGACAAGTTCCTTGCCGCCGATATCTTCTCCTGATTTCGCCCGATAAATATCCGCCGATTCGACGATCGGCGTGAGGTACTCTTCAAAGCCATAGCTACGGCAGACACGGCGCCAGGTATCGAAAATAAATTTCCTCGTTTCAAACTCCCGGGGCAGCCAGTCATTAGTGCCTTTGGGTTCCTGATTGCTAAGTTTGGTCTTTTCCATATAGATAATAAGTTCTTTTTATTATAGAGGAGAAAACAGGGCCTTGTCTAATCGTTCAGACATCGTTTAAAGAGATGTTATGGTCGGAGGTATATGATCATACTAGAGCTCCAATCTAGTGAGCATAAGCGAATCATCTATGAAAATCCTCATTATTGACGATGAAGAGGGCATCGTTACCTTCTTGGCTAAAGGCCTAAGGTCCCGAGGTTACTCCGTTGATACCGCCGGCGACGGTGAACGCGGTTCACTCTTAGCGAAGAATTCCGCCTATGACCTGGTTGTCCTGGACTACAATTTGCCCAAGCTGGACGGCCTCTCCGTCCTGAAGGATATCCGGGCGGAAGGACTGCGCACCCCGGTATTAACCCTAACCGTGCATGGCGACCCTGATAAGAAAAAGGCTATGTTCCAAGAAGGGGCCGACGACTATCTTACCAAGCCTTTTCTCTTCGAAGAGTTCATCTGGCGGGTAGAGGCCCTCCTGCGGCGCCCCGCTCTCATTAGCCACAAGACTTGGCGCCTCGGCCCGCTCGCTCTCGATACCAAGAGCCAACTAGCACTTAGGAATGGCCGTCGAATATATCTCACCAGCAAAGAATACTGTCTTCTGGAGCTCTTCTTCCGCCGTCAGGATGAAGTCTTATCACGCAGCCAAATCATGGATAGCGTCTGGGAATCCAATGCCGATCCTTTTTCCAATACGATCGAAGCCCATATCATGAGTCTCCGGAAAAAACTCAATATCCATGGCGAAAGAGACTTTATCCATACCATCCCCGGACGCGGATACCGTTTTTCCCTAAGCCGCTACTAATTACTTCCTTCCCTTGGGCTTCAGGAAACGCTTCCCTTTGATCGCTTCCGGCAGATACTGCTGGCTGGAATCATCTTCAAGCGGAGTGTATTTATAGCCTTTGCCATAATCCAACTCCTTCATCAGCTTTGTTGGAGCATTGCGCAGATACAAAGGAACGGGCAGATTCCCGCTAGCTCTCACTTCGGCCACCGCCGCTTCATAGGCGAAATAGACATCGATATTCTTTGGCGACTTGGCGAGATAAGCGGCGGCGTGAGCAAGATGCACTCCGCATTCGGGCATCCCGATATTCTTACAGGCATCAAAGGCTGCGGTTGCCAGGAGCAAGGCGCTGTTATTAGCGAGACCAATATCCTCACTAGCAAAACGCACCATCCGCCGGGCAATATATAGCGGATCTTCACCAGCTTCGAGCATGCGCGCTAAATAATACAATGAAGCATCAGCGTCATTGCCACGCATCGACTTATGAAGCGCAGAAATGAGATTATAATGTTCTTCCCCGGTCTTATCGTATAGAAGATTGGGCTTATTTATAATCTGCTTAAGAATATCAAGGCCGATCTGCGGAGAGTGCTCCGCCGCCGACTCGATGAGGTTTATCGCCCGCCTGGCGTCACCGTTAGCCAGCCTGGCCGCCAATCTAACTGCATCCGGCTTTACTTTAGCTTTCAGGGCTTTAGCCGCTCGTTTGACTATCTCGGCCAGGTGGGTCTCGCTTAAGGCCTCGAGAACGACCACTTTCACTCTAGACAGCAAAGCGCCATTAACAGCAAAACTCGGATTCTCGGTGGTCGCTCCGATAAGAATAACCGTACCATTCTCTACCTGGGGGAGAAGCGCATCTTGCTGCGCTTTATTCCAGCGATGGATCTCGTCAATAAAAAGGATTGTCTTTACCCCTAGACGCTTGCCGGAACGAGCCTGTTCTATGATCTTCTTCAAATCCTTTACCCCGCTTTCCGTTGCCGAAAGCTGGACGAAATCCGCCTTAGTTTCGCTGGCAATCAACTGAGCGATAGTCGTCTTGCCGGTCCCGGGAGGGCCCCAGAAGATAAGGGAAGGCACGCGGTCATTTTTGATCGCTTGCAAGAGCCAGCCATCTTGAGAAAGCAGATGTTCCTGCCCCACCAAGTCTTCGATCTTTTTTGGCCTCAGAAAAGCGGCCAAAGGCATGCCATTTATCATAATATATACATTTTATACTCTTCCCCCTTTAATATCTATTCTTGACAATGGCTAAAAAAAGTAGTGTAATTAGCTTAGTTCATTCATTAACCAACAAAAAAGAAAGTGAAAACAAAAAGCCGATCAAGACTTACGGGCATTCTGACCATGATATGCCTAGCTGGACTCATCCTGATACTTGCAGTATCCGGCGGTCCGGTCCAAAAATTCTACGCTTTCGTACTCATCTCCATGGTAGTTAATTTCTTTTGCTACCAGAAAAAACAAAACTCTTGGTTCTTTTATCTCCCCGTAGGAGCGGGATGCATCACGATGCTTTTCGCCCTCTTATCCTTCATCGGTTGGCTCATTGGCCAGCCGGTATTCATCGGCTTTTGGTCGAAAATTTTCGGTCTAAACGCCTTCATAGTTTCGTTTGCCTCCATTTTTTACGCGCTGCTGCTGTTAGACAATGATGTCCGTCATGCAGTCGGAAAAAAAAGTTTTAGAAAAAATGTCGCTAATGCGTAATCCCCGGCCTCGCCCGTTGTCTAAAGATGACGGGCTTTTTCATATCCTTGCCCCCCATCCTATTGTCTGCTACAATATTCATACCTACCCCCCAGGTATGGAGGCAGGCTAATATATATAATTATGACCAAAGAAAGACAGAATATCCTCATCAATCTCAAGAAGGTGCGGAGCCTGAGCGACAAGCTGATCAAGATGGTTGAATCCGGAGAGTATTGCATCGACGTTATGCAACAGAATTTAGCGGCCGTCGGCCTATTGAAATCCGCTCACCAAATGCTGCTCGCCAATCATCTGGACACTTGCTTCAAGCGAGCCATGGCTACAGGCAATGAACAATTGCAGCAGAAGATGATTCTTGAGATCCTCAAAGTCAATAAATTAGCGAACAAATAATTTATACATTTTATGGGAGGAAATATTCTAAAGGTAAAAGTGAGCGGACTTCACTGCCGCTCTTGCGAGATATTAAGCGAGGAGAAGCTTATGCAGATTCCGGAGGTCAAATCTGCCAAAGTAAGCCATCTTCACCGGGAGGCAACGATCGATTTCGGTGATAAACAGCCTAATATAGAGGCTGTGCGGCAAGCGCTGCGCTCGGCGGGATACGACCTCGACGAAGACAGCGGCCATGAGACGCCACCAGAAGGAAAAAACAAGAAGTGGAAAGATATGGGTTTGGCCGCCCTAATCGCCACCGTAATATTTATCGCGATCAGGCTCTCGGGACTATCCGGCCTACAGGGAACAAGCAACCCTGGCAACCTTAGTTTCGCGGGGATCGTAGTAGTTGGTTTAGTAGCAGGAATATCTACCTGCATGGCGCTCGTTGGCGGCATAGTCATGGCCATTTCGGCTGATTATTCGAAGCGCCATCCTCAAGCGAGCGCTGGCCAGAAATTCTTGCCCCACCTGTATTTCAACGCCGGACGGATCGCCGGCTTTTTCATCCTCGGCGGTCTATTGGGTGCCCTAGGATTAGCTTTTAAGATTTCTATCAGTTTCAGTGCTTGGCTTACCCTGCTTATCGGCTTCCTCATCGCTTTTATCGGCCTGCAAGTGCTCGATATTTTCCCTGCCCTTAACCGCTTCAGCCTTACCCTGCCTAAACGCTTGGGCGCGGCAGTCAAAAGCAAGAAAGAGGACGGTCGACCGGCGGCCGCCTTAATTAGCGGCGCCCTGAGCTTTTTTCTTCCTTGCGGTTTCACGCAATCCATGCAAATCCTGGCACTAAGCAGCGGCAGCTTTATCGCCGGTGCTTCGATCATGTCCGTTTTCGCGCTAGGAACGGCGCCTGGATTATTGGGTATCGCCGGCTTGATGTCGGCAATCAAAGGAAGACGCAAGAGTCTGATGCTCAAAACTGCCGGCCTAGTCATTATCATTTTCGGGCTTTTCAACATCAACAACGGGTATAAGCTCATTAGCCTCCAGACTTCAGCGGCCTCTACAATCCAGACAGAGAGCCCTGCCGCCCGAAAAGAGCAAGTACAAGTCATCCGCATGGAGCAAAACGGACGGGGCTATACGCCTACCCATTTAGAAGTCGAGGCCGGGCGCCCGGTACGTTGGATAATAAACAGTACCTCTCCTTTCTCCTGCGCCAGCAGTCTGATAGTGCCAGCCCTGGATATCAGCCAACACTTGAAAAAAGGTGAAAACGTCATCGAGTTCACGGCGGATAAGCCCGGAAAGATCGGCTTTAGCTGTTCCATGGGTATGTACCGCGGTTATATTGATGTCATTGCCTCTAAATAAACATATATGAAAAAGATTTCACTCTATTTATCTCTCAGCCTGATAGCGATTTCAATGATGGCCGGTATTGCTATTGGTTATTCCTTCACCCCGGACTATCGTGCCATGAGCACTACCATGACCGGCCTAGGTACCCCGGATTATTTCCTTGACCGCCGATATATCGATTCCATGATCAGCCACCACGAGGCAGCCATCGCTCTCGCCAAACAAGCAGAAGCTAATGGCTCTCATGAAGAGATCAAGAATCTTGCTAAAGCCATCCAAAACGACGAGCCCCAGCTCATTAACCGACTGTATGGTTACAAACGCGATATATATAGGGATCGCCGGCCGGCGCCATCCCCAAAATTCCAGGACCTGGGACCCGCCGGAGATACCTTCGATCTGCGCTTCCTTAACGCCCTGATCGCCCATCATGAAGAAGGAATTGCCATGGCTAAGGAAGTAAAACAGAAATCTAGCCGCGCCGAAATCATCGATGACGCCGATGCGGTAACCCAAGCCCTGACCGCCAGCCTTGAACGTTTAAGAGCATGGCGCTTAGACTGGTATAAAATCTGACCATATGCAAAATCAAATATTCCCTGTCCGTGGCCTGCATTGCGCAAGTTGCGCCCAGATCGTTAAATCACGGCTAGAAAGGCTCCCGGGCGTAGATAAGGCTAAAGTGAATTATGGCACCGAAGAAGCTTCCGTGAGTTATGATCCGGCCAAAATCGGTTTAGAGAGTATGAACGCCGAACTGCAAAAATTCGGGTATGCCTTAGTGCAAGAACAACCCGCTACGCAATCCGTTAACAATACCGCTGCGGAAGAAGAAGCTGACTTGGAAGAAATAAAGGACAACGAAGGGGCCCATTTTGCCGTCCCCTTGGCGGTCTTTGTGTTTCTCTTGATGATATACCAACTCTTAAGTGAAAACCTGGGCCTTCCGCTCATTCCTTTACCGATGAAGATAATGGATGTCTTCCTGCTACTCTCGGCGAGCGCCGTCATCTTCGGTCCAGGGAGGCGCTTTCTTAGCTCCCTCTTACGTTTCTTCCGCTACGGAGCAGCAAACATGGATACTCTTGTGGGTCTCGGTACCGGCACGGCTTATTTTTATTCCCTGATAATTTTTCTCTTTCCAGAGATTACTAATAATCTCGGCTTGCAAACCCATTATTTTTTTGACGCCGCCATTGTGGTCATCGGCTTCATCATCCTCGGAAAACGTCTGGAAAAAAATGCTAAAGCCAAAAGCGGGGCAGCTATCCGCGCCCTGATGTCGCTTCGGCCCGATCGGGCGATCTTGCAAAAAAATGAGGAAACGGAAGAAATTGCCGCGTCCGAAATCCGCATCGGCGACCGCCTTATAGTAAAACCCGGAATGAAGATCCCGGCCGACGGTGAAGTCGTAGACGGTTCATCCAGCGTAGATGAATCCATGATCAGCGGCGAAGCGCTGCCAGTGGATAAGAAGCCGGGAGATAAGGTAATCGGCGGTTCGCTGAATCGCCAGGGACTCCTCATTATCAAGGCCGAAAAGATCGGTGCAGATACCGTTCTCGCCCATATCATCAGCCTCGTACGCGAAGCCCAGAACAGCCGTTCTCCTCTCCAAAATTTAAGCGACCGCATTTCCTCAGTTTTTGTTCCCATCGTGCTCGGCATCTCCCTGCTCTCCTTCTTCCTTTGGCTGCTGTTCGGACCCGGAGCAATCGGTTGGGAAGGAGCGATAAGCGGCGCTATCTCCGCCCTTGTAGGCGTTCTGGTAATCGCCTGTCCCTGCGCTTTGGGTTTAGCGACTCCCACTGCGCTTATGGCCGCAATCGGTCGCGGTGCTAAAGAAGGCATCTTAATCAAAAATGCCGAGGCATTGGAAAAGCTCCGCCAAACGAATATCGTGATCGTCGATAAAACCGGCACTATCACCAGCGGCAAAATAACGGTGACCGGAATTAATGCCATTGGTAAAAGTGAGACTGACATCCTTCTCACTGCCGCCGCTCTTGAGCAATACTCAGAACATCCTCTTGCCGATGCGATTGTCGCCAAGGCGAAAGAAGCCGGACTTCCCTTCCGCAGCCAGCTCGTTGCTGGTTTCAAAGCGACAAGCGGCCATGGGGTAAGCGGCCGAGTCAACGACGATAATATCACCTTAGGCAAAGCCGGAGAAAGCCTCGGACCCTGGGCGCTTTCACGCAACGATTCCGGAGAAACCATCATCGATGTCCGCTCTTCGGATAAGCTCATCGGCCAGATTGCTTGTGGCGACGTAATCAAGCCGGAAGCGGCCGAAGCGGTAGCCCAACTCAAACGGCAGAAAATAAGGGTAATGATGCTCACCGGTGACCACGCGGCCAGCGCCGCCCGGATTGCCAAGCTTGCCGGCATCGAGGAAGTCAGGGCGAACATGCTGCCAGAAGGCAAGGCCGCCGTCATCAAAGAGCTACAAGCCCGTGGCCATCGCGTCGCGATGCTTGGCGACGGAATAAACGATGCTCCCAGTCTAGCTCAGGCGGATAGCGGCATCGCCATGGCCACCGGTACGGACACTGCCATGGCCACTGCCGGTATAACGGTAATTGGCGGAGACCTAGGAAAGGCCGTCCGCGCCTTCCATCTTTCGCGCCTCACCTATCGTACAATTAAGCAAAATCTATTCTGGGCATTCATCTATAATCTTATCGGCATTCCTTTGGCGGCCGGCTTATTCTTCCCGCTCTTCGGCTTCGTCCTGAATCCGGCCTTTGCCGGGGCGGCCATGGCCATGAGCAGCGTTTCTGTTGTCGCTAATTCTTTGCGCTTGCGCTCAAAAAGGCTATAATATTATCCCAAGATTCTCAATATAAAAGGCTCGCCGTTAGCGAGCCTTTTTTGTAAACCAGGGAAAAAGAGCTGAAGTGCGGCGCCGATAATCATCGAAATCGGCCCGCCCTTTATATTTTTCTTCCATCGGCAGACCGGAAACAAATATGATCACATATGTCTGGATTAAGGGTGAAACCGCCAGCATCCAGGATTTAGGAGCGCCGATCACGAGGAAGAATGATCCCCACCAGAATAGAAGTTCCCCGAAGTAATTCGGATGGCGGCTATATCGCCATAAGCCAGAGGTAATTAGCCGATCATTATTCTCTGCTCTATTTAGAAATGACAGCCGCTGCCGATCGGCAATCGCCTCGAAGACTATTCCAAAGATCATCAAGAAGATACCAAAACGGTTAACGGCAAACAATGGTAGGTTTATGATACTCAGACCATAAACCGCCGGAAGGGCGGTTATCATCATTAAGGACCCTTGGAAGAGGAAAACGCGTATATATGAATTCAACAAAAAGCGCCAACCATCTCCGCTATGCCAGCGATGATATCGCCAGTCCTCCTCTTTCCTTAAATTCCTCCCCGAAGTATGGAGAAAAAGCCTCAAACCCCAAATGCTGACCAGCATCAACATCCAGACAGAGCGATAGTCCAGGGGTAGAGCGCGAAATAAATAAGATATCCAGACTAAAAAAATAAAGCCTGGTCCCCAAGCGACATCGACAATGTCATAACGCTTGAAAACAAGCGATATTATGTACCAGCCGCTCATGTATAAGAGAATGAAGGCCGGAAGAAACCAGAGAAGATCCATATAGAAGATTACTCCTCCATTATATCATAATCAGGGGTAAAGCCGATCAAAGAATTCCCTGCCCGCTGGCTGGAACCGCATAAGACGCTCCGCCTTAAACACTCCGGGTCCGCTAATCTCACCCAGTGCCCTCACCGGCTGGCCGGGAATAGCCAGGTATTCGTCTTCGGGTAAATAATGCACGGACCAACGGCTGCGGCGTCGATCCACCAGGATAAGGCTATCGCCCGAAGGTTCCTTAAAGATAATCAATCCTGAAAGACGGCCGTCCTCCGGGCGAGACCAGAAGCTTACGTGAGGATTAATAATCCGGTCATAAAGGGGTGCCCTACCCAATACGACGTCGATCGCCTGCCCGATCCCCACGGAATAGAAGGCTAAGCCAAGAAGTATGCTCAAAAGAAATGCGGCACCGGCTACCTGATACATCGGATAACGATAGCCCCGCTTGGTATGTTTCAAATTGTAATAGAAAACCCAAAGGAAAAGCGCCAAGAGCACCATCCAAAAATAAGGCAGAGAAAGAAGCAGCCATGCGCCGAAGCTTTTGCCGCTTTCCATCGAGGCGCTATTTTCGGATAGATAACGGATAACCGACACGGCTGCCGCGCCTACCAATAAAGACAAGATCCCGGAAGCCCAAACCAGCCATTCTTTAGCCAAGAAACGCCAGCGTGGCCTTGGTGATACTCCCTGCTCCTTGATTGCCTCCATAATTTTGTTTTCCAGTCCTCTTTCCATATATTTCATGTTTCCCTCCATTGCTCAGGCAATGCTTCTTTGAGATCCTTCTTTGCCCGGCTAATCAAAGAAGCGACCGTACCGAGCGGTTTCTTGATGATATCGGAAATCTCATTATAGCTTTTCTCTTCAAAAAACTTGAGGATAAGGATGTCGCGATAACGCTCATCCAGGGTAAGGAGAGCGGCGGTCACCGCCTCATCCCTCATCAAACCATCAACGCGGTTTTCCAGGGAAAGGTCCGAAGCCAAAAGCTGTAAACCGGGAGAATCAATGGAGATAGAGTAGCCCTCCGGACGGGCTTTGCGCTTACGGAAATGGCTAATCGCCTCATTATGGGCAATACGATAAATCCAAGATGAGAATTTCAGTTCCGGTTCGTATCCGTTCAGATTTTTATAAACTTTGAGAAATACTTCCTGAAGGATATCTTCCGAATCTTCAAGGTTAAAAGCGCCAAGTCTTCTTATGTAGCGCTGCAGCTTATCCTTATATCTTCCGATAATATAAGAAAAGCACTCAGGTTGAGCCAGGCTGAGCTTGACCAATTCCGCATCTTCCAATTCGGGATTAATGGCTTGCATTATTTGGCGCTTATAAAAGTATATACGCTTCTACCGTGGTTTTCTTCTTAATTTCGATTAAGAGCCAGTATTTCCTCGATAATATATCGGTCATTAGCCAACCGCGGTATCTTTGCCTGGCCTCCGAGACGATTGCGGGATTTTAGCCAGTCATAAAATATACCGGAACGGACAATGATGATTTCCGGGGGTGCAAGGTTAAGATCCTTATGCCTCTTGGCTTCGTAATCCGAATTCCGGTTCATCAGCGCCTCATCCAAATATTGCTTGAACACTTGGAGGTCTTCCGGCTGCCGCTCAAATTCCATCGCCCATTGATGTCGCGCAATGCTCGTCCCTCCGAATAGAGGGGCCGCCGTATATTCCTTCATGATGGCGCCACTACGGTTACAGGCTTCCTTGATTGCAGATTCTGCATTTTCCACCATAAGTTCTTCGCCGCAAGCATTGATAAAGCTCTTCGTCCTGCCGGTAATTACCAGCCGATATGGGTCGGCTGAAGTAAACTTTACCGTGTCACCGATAAAATATCGCCAAAGGCCGGCGTTAGTCGATATCAACATGGCATAGTTCTTCCCTACCTCTACTTGAGCCAAGGGAATCGCTTCCGGCTTTGGTTTTTCTAACTCCTCAAGAGGAATGAATTCATAGTAGACGCCTCCATCCACAAAAAGCAGCAGATCATTCTTCGTAAGATCATCCTGAAAAGCGAAAAAGCCCTCCGAGGCATTATAGACTTCAAGATAGTTCATCTTTCCGGGAATTAATTCCCGGAACTGTTCCCGATACGGTGCCATACTGGTGCCTCCATGCACAAAAAGCTCAAGCTTAGGCCACACCTCTTTAAGATTGTTCTTTCCGGTCATCTCCAAGACTTTCCGGGCAAGAGCCAAATTCCAAGAGGGCACGCCGGAAATACTGACGATATTCTGCTTGGAAATGATACCGGCAATCTTCTCCAGCTTGCTCTCCCACTCAGACATCGAAGCAACACTAAAGCGAGGGCTCCGTCGCAAGCGCGCCCACCAAGGAAGATTCTTCATCAGGATAACCGAAACATCGGCGATATATTTACCAGATCCGATCTCCGCGTCCTGCCGGCTCCCTCCCAAAGCGAAATTTTGTCCTAACAGGAGGTTAGAGGCGGGATTCTGATGGAAATACTCGGCAAACAGACTGCGACCTGCTTTATAATGACAGCCAGACAAGGCCCGGGCGCTCACGGGAATATATTTGCTCTTGCTCCCGGTGGTTCCCGATGATTTGGAAAAATAATCAATTGCTTCCGGCCAAAGGACATTTTCTTCGCCCGCCAGCATCCTTTCTATATAGGGTTGTAGGTCCTCATAACGGCTTACCGGCACCTGACGGCGGAAATCATCATGGCTGCGCACCGAAGAAAGGAGATATTTTTTCCCAAATTCCGTCTGGGAACCTTTAGCAACCAAAAAACGAAGGATTTTTTCCTGGGATTCTAAAGGGTGGCCGGAAGAACGGCGAAGCTGGCGACGCCGTTTGGCGAAGGCGATCTTGGGTAAGGATAAATTGGTCATAAGTGCAAAATATCGATTTTAATCATCTCATTATACCATTTTATGCCCTATCCAGGAAGCTCTATAATACGCAAAAGACCCCCGAGTGGAGGGTCTTTTGTAAAACGCCCATGCGTTCATGAAACCGGTTAAGGGAACAAAATTACTGAGGCGTACTAGTCGCCATAAAGGCGTCCATATCAAAGTGCCCCATTCCTCTGCCCCGCCTCATCATACCCATCCCGAAACCCATGTCGTGAAGGCCGATGGAAGAGAATTTATCCTGCGCCTGTTTCATCAAATCTTGGGACTGCTGTTCCAAACGATAGCCGTCCGCATAAGTGGCGAAGCTTGCAGCTGTTACTTGAGTCAGGATCGGCGCATTATCGCCCATATATTGGCGTACGGCCGCCGCCCAAGTCTCATAATTACCGCTGGCGATAGCATTGTCCATCGCTGTGCGTTGGGATTGCATTTGCTTCTCCTGATCCGTCTTAATCGTTTCCAAGAGCGCTTTCTGGTCGTTTGTCAGTCCTTGATACCAAGAGCTGTTCTCAAATTTCCCGAAAGGAGCGCGATCTGAAGACCGATTGTTATCAAACGCCCGAGCGCTCAAAGCGTAGCCGCCCGCCATAATGACAGCCGCCAAGCTAAAGACACTGGCGATGAAAACATTCTTTTTCTTCATAGATTATTGGCTGATTTTCGGGCAAGGAAGCGCAGGCTGCCTGTTTCCCCAAAATCGCTTTAGTTATATCGAATTAATCGCCGGCCAATTAATCCTTATGACTATACTACGGGTGGGCACCGGATTTCTTGCATTAAAAAACGCCCGGAACGGGCGCCTTATTTAGACTCTCTATCTTATTCGACTCTCAAGGCCTCGACTGGGTCCAAGCGAGATGCTTGTTTAGCCGGACGATATCCGAATAATAAGCCGCAGAGCAGAGAGAACATCAGCGAAACGCCAACCCCCTTCCAGGGAAAAGACATCTCCCAATTAAACCCGAAGTTGCGAGCCACGGCACTCAATAAATAAGCAGCCCCGACGCCAATTGCCGCCCCCAGGAACCACCCCCAAAAAGTTATGAGCAACGATTCAATTAAAAACTGATAGGTTACGTCCCGGCTGGTTGCACCCATGGCCTTACGCAAACCGATCTCCGGCGTACGTTCAGTCACGGTTACATACATGATATTCATGATTCCCACCCCTCCGACCAATAAGGATATCAGGACGATCATTAATAGCAGGTAGGTGACGGCTCCGGTCACGACGCCGAGAGTTTTGAGCATCTCATCCATGGTAGAGACACGGAAATCATCCTTGGCCGGATCGCTAATTTCATGCCGCTCCCTTAAGAGGGCCTGGATCTCGCCGACAGTCTCGTTGGCGCGCTCGACATCCTTTAACTGGTGCATGAAATACATTGCATAATCGATGCCTAAAATCCTTTTATGCAAAGTATTAATCGGAATGTATACAAGATTATCGAAATCCAAAAAACTAGCGGCTCCGCCTTGCTCTTCTAAAACGCCAATGACTTGGAACTTCTGCGTACCCAGCTTAATCGAACGCCCCACCGCTTCCTGGTCTCCGAAAAGATATTCTTTGAGCGAAGCCCCCAAAACGGCAACCATCGCCTGTCCCCGGTCCTGCTCTTCCGTGAAGAACTCTCCGTCCGCTATCTTTGTCTTCGCATCGATTTCCGCATAAGGAGCACTGACGCCAAAGACAAAAATCTTTTTGCTCTCCGCTCCGTAACTAACCTTCTGCTGGCCAAGGGAAGCCGCATAACTCATTTCGATATTATCCAAGCGGTTTATCGCCTCCAGATCGGATAATTTAAGCGTAGTTATTTCGGCGGCAGACATCGCCTCTTTCCCCGGGACCTTTGTCTCCGTCTGAATGACATTGGTACCATATGATTCAAGCTCTCCGGAAATAAGGCGGCTAATTCCATCTCCGGCGGCAAAAACGACAATAATTGCAGCAACGCCAATCACCACACCTAAAACAGTGAGACTGGTCCTGACAAAGTTCAAACGGAGAGAACGGAGAGCTAATTGTCCGGCGACTTTAAGCCGCTCAATAGTATCATTCATAACGCAAAGCTTCTATCGGGCTCAAACGGCTAGCGCGCCAAGCCGGATAATATCCGAAAACGACGCCGATCAAGGTAGACAAGCCCACCGCGATAAGTATAGAGAATACCGAAATGACAAAATCCCAGCGGTAACCAAGGGAATTTACGATTATGGAAACAAGATAGGCCACGCCAGCGCCGCCGATTAAGCCCACGACACCGCCAAAGAGCGTTAAGACTACCGCCTCAAGTAAAAACTGGGTAAGAACCTGGCGGCTCGTAGCCCCGATCGCCTTCCTTAATCCAATCTCACGCGTACGTTCCGTTACGCCCACTAACATGATATTCATAATTCCAATACCTCCGACTAACAGCGAAAGAGCGGCCATGGCAGCCAAAAAATACCGCAGAGCATCCGTGATATTAGTCACCAGATCGAGGGCGTCCCGGAAGCTCCGAACTGAGAAATCGTCATCCTCAGGACTATCGATCCCGTGGCGGTCGCGCAGGGTCTGCCGGATCATCTCCATACTCTCATCTATATTGGCTGGGTCATCAACTTTCAGGGCGATCTGGCTCAGATAATTCACGCCGCCAATCTCTTTTTGAGCAAAGAGCAAAGGGGTAATCACCCGATCGTCGCTGTCCTGGAAACCGACCTGCCCCCGTTCTTTCATCACGCCAATAACCGTAACCATCTGATTCTTGATTTTGAAACGTTGGCCAACAGGATCGGTATTGCCAAAAAGCTCGTCAGCCACCGTCTTGCCGATTACAGCCAAGCGCAAATTAGTATTCATTTCTTCTTTGCTGAAAAAGCGTCCGCGCTCGATTTCACCGCCATCAATCTCGAGATAATCCCCCGAACCTCCCTGGAGGCTGGTATCGTGGCTCTGGTCCCGCCAAGACAAGGATACGCTCGCATCATAATAGGCGGCGACATATTTAGCGTGAGGCACATTCTTGGTATCACTCAAGGCCTCGGCGTCGGACTCTTTAAGCGAAGTGATCTTAACTCCAAAGGCTGAAGCAGGCGGTCCCTTCTCGTCCGATTGCCCAGGCAGGATGCCAATAAGATCACTGCCGAATCCTTCCAGTTCTCCCAAGATCAAAGACTGCGCTCCCGACCCAAGAGCCATGATCAACACGACCGCTCCTACGCCGATAATTATCCCCAACATCGTTAAAAAACTCCGGGTCTTATTGCTAAGCAAAGCCCGGAGGGCGAGATGCAACAATTGTTTGAGGTTCTCGAGCATAAATATCACTTCAAAAGTTCACCATCGACGGCAAAGCGGCGCTTACCCACACGGTCATCACCGACAATCTGCCCATCATGTACCCGGATGATACGCTTCGCATGCTCGGCCGTGTAGGTCTCATGCGTAACCAGGATAATCGTCTTGCCTTGGTCATTCAGATCTTGCAATATTTGCATGACCTGCACGCCTGATTTGGAATCCAAATTACCGGTAGGTTCGTCAGCAAAAATAACGGAGGGCTCATTAACCAAGGCACGCGCGATGGCTACCCGCTGTTTTTCACCGCCGGATATCTGATTAGTATGATATGACAAGCGATGGCCCAAACCTACACTTTCTAAAACTTTGCTGGCTCTCTCTTCCATGTGATGCTTATCTTTCGAATAGATCAGGGGAAGTTTAACATTATCAATGACGCTAGTGCGCGCCAAAAGGTTGAAGGCCTGAAAGACGAAACCGATTTCCTGATTCCGCAAATGTGCGAGCTGTTCGTCATCCAGTTCCCCGACTTCTTTACCCGCGAACGAATACGAACCCGTTGTTGCCCGATCCAAAAGACCTAGGATATGCATCAAGGTGGATTTACCCGAACCCGACGGGCCCATGATGGCCACGAACTCACCCTGATCGACAGTGAAGTTTATATCTTTTAGAACCGGCGTTTCCAAATCACCGCTAAGATAAGTCTTGGAAATTCCTTTGAGCGAAATCAATCCCTTTTCCATATCATTATTTCTTCCCGTCCTGGACGAAGGTAATTACCTCGTTGCCAGCTTGGAGCCCGCTCAAGATTTCAACCATCCCCTCGTCGCCGCGCAAGCCGGTAGTAACGGAGACTTCCTGCGGTTCGCCGTTAGCAAGAAGACGCACATACTGCTGGCCGTCCCGCTCGGTAATGGCTCTCGCGGGGACTTGCAAGACTTCCTGGCGACGGTCGGTGGTGATGACAACATTAGCGGTCATACCGGCCTTTAAGACATAGGCGCGGCTTTCCAGCATTGCCATCGTCTCAGCCAAATCGGCGAAATCGATCTTCACCTTATAATACACTACGTCCTGAATGAGAGTTTGCGCCGGCTCGATAAAGCTCACCACTCCCTTGAGGATGAAATCGTCCGGAAAAGCATCAAAAGTGATGGCGGCTTCGTCACCCACCTTGACCTTGCTAATGTTCGATTCCGCGATATCTACTTCGATATTAAAACTATTATTAACGAGGATGGTAACTGCCGGCTTTCCTCCGGGACCGAACTGTTCGCCGATTTCATAATTAACCTGGGTAATGACGCCATCTAGAGGCGCGAGCAAACGGCTATCTGCCAATTGCTGGTCAATACCGGCCAAACTGGCTTGAGCCTGTGTTACCTGCGCTTGAGCAAGAGAAACATCTTGGGCGCGAGCCGGAGCCAAGGTGCTATTGAGCTGGGCCTGCGCCAGCGATACCCCTTGATTGGCGCTATCGAGTCGAGCTTGAGCAGCGGCGATCTGTTGGTCTCCTCCCAGCCTTGCACTGGCCAAAGCGTTGCGAGCGGAAATTATTGCATTATCCAAAGCAGTCTGCGCCTGCCTGAGATTATCCTCCGCGCCCGATACCGAGGTTTCTTCATTCAAAATTGAATTACGCAAGCCCTGCACCGCGGCTTCGGCTGCGCTGCTGGCGGCATTCACCTGGGCAGACTGGGCACTGACCAAAGACTTGAAGGAATCCAGACGAGTCTGAGGAAAATCTACGCTGGTGATAGTCGCTTCTAGCATAGAATAGGCGTTATCCAAAGAAGTGTCTGTAGCCAGAAGTAGGGCTTTCACCTTGGCGCCAGCATTATCCATCACCGATAGGTCGTCGGTCGCCTTAGCATCGGCCACGGCTTTTTCCGCCCCGGGAACAAGCGCCATTGCTGCCGAACGCGTATCTTTGGTCCGAGTCAGATATACAGAATTTTTCACGCTCAGGACATTTTCAGCCGCATCGTCTTCAAGGATGGTATTGATATTATCAAGGGCCACCTTCGCGATTAGGATCTTGTCGCTCAAGGCCAGATAAGCATTGCTACGGGCATTCTCAATATTCTTAGCGCCGTTCTTTTTTGCATTGTCCAGCGCCGTACTGGCAGAAGAAACTGCCTGTTCTGCGGAAGTTGGCGTGGAGGGATCCGTCGATTCAAGATCAGCCAAGCCTTTTTGCGCTTGGCGGATATTTTCAGCAACGCTAGTCTTAGTCTTCTCTAAATCAACTTTAGCCGACGCCGCGGCAGTCTGCGCCTGAGATAAGCCGGAACGTCCGATAGCCACATTTTCATTACTGGCTCCGGCTAATATTTTAGAAAGAGACGCTTCTGCGATGCGTAGCCCGGCCATCGCTTCCATCCGGCGAGATAAGAGGGCACTATCATCCAAAGCAGCCAGCTCAGTACCGGCCGTCACCTTATCTCCGACCTTAGCCTTGATTTCTTTAAGCCGTCCCGAAGTAAGGAAATTAAGGGCGACTTCCTTCACCGGCTTAACCGTCCCAGTTTCACTAACCGTCTGTTCAAGAGGGCCAGCCGATACCGTCACCGTAGAATAGACCGGTTTCGGACCTCCCTTGGTAAAAGACCAGATCAGAACAGCCGCTACCAGACCGATGGCCGAATAGGTTATAATACGTCGTTTTTTCTTAGTCATAAATAAATATTAAGATATCTCAATTATACCAAATAATGCGCATGTGGAAACAGTAATTATGCCATAAATTTACTCCTGAGTCAATTCAGATCTTCCTCAGCCGCCGACGCTTTTCTTGATAATCAGGAATCTTTTCCCCCACTAAGCGCCAGAAAGCCGGGCTGTGATTCATTTCCTTTAAATGGCAAAGCTCGTGGACAATGATATAGTCCGCCAAATCAGCGGGCAACAATGCCAGCCGGTAATTGAAATTCAAGCCTCCAGCATGAGAACAGCTTCCCCAGCGACTCTTTTGATCGCGAATGGATATCCGGATAATATTAAAACCATAATGGGAATTATAAAATTGGAGACGGGACCGCACAATCAGCCTCGCCTTTTCCTTATAACGAAGGTACTCCTCCCTGCCTCCGGAATGGAGGATCGACGCTGGTCTTGATCGGATTTCCTCAATCCGGACCCTTAACCAAGCCTCCTTTTCTTTTAAGAAACTCAGAGCAGACTCCCGCGAAACCCAAAGCGGCCGCGTAAGCAAGACGGAACCGCTGCCGTCGACGCTTAAACGCAAATGCCGCGCCCTAGGGACGCGGCGCAAGCTGATGGCGATATCGCCAGAATGGATAAGATCTGGCTTCATAGTTTAACGGGAGCGGGAATTTCCCCTCGCCGCTTCCTTAAGCTTATACATCTTACGGCGGAAAGCGAAGCGATTGCCGCCATCAAAAGTAGGATTCTCCATCGGAGAAGACTGCGCATCCCGGCGATTCCGGCCAGAACGTACATCTCGGCTTCCACTCCGTGAAGGACGGGACGGCGCTAAGTAATCGGGTATGGCAGTGATATCGACGCTATCTGAGCGCTTCTTGAATCCCAGACTGCTATAATGCTCTTCCTTTTTCACGGCGACGGGCATTTCCTTCTTTTCAGGGCGATTGAAGTTTTTCCTTTCCGGACGCGCCGGTCTGCGGCTCTCGGAGCGCACAAACTTTTTATCTTCACGCGGACGGCTGAAGCCGCGTTTTCGTCTTCCATCTTTTTCGGAGAAGGACTGGAAATTTGTTCCGCCAACCTTCTTTCTGGGTAAAGACTTTTGGATTAGTTGCTCGATTTTTAATACGTCGCGAGCTTGATCCGGCGAAGCGAAAGACACGGCCTTGCCGCTCTTGCCGGCTCTCGCCGTCCTTCCGATACGATGGACATAATCTTCCGAATTATCCGGGAGATCAAAATTCAAGACCAGCTGGATATCATTAATATCCAGACCTCTAGCAGCGACATCGGTCGCAACCAGGATGCGGTGCTGCCCGCTCTTAAATCCGGAAAGAGCGGCCTGTCTCTGAGGAAAGGAAAGGTTCGAGTGGATCTCGGCCGCTTTATATCCGGATTGCTGTAGTTTCTTAGCCAGCTTGGAGGCCCCATGCTTAGTACGGACAAAAATCAAGACGGAATCCCGATATTCTTTAAGCAAAAGGAGCGTCTGGTCCCAGCGGCTATCGCGGGATACGATCACGATTTCTTGTTCGACAAGATCAGCGGTCGTACCGGCCGGTGAGACTTCTACGCGTACAGGTGCCTGAAGATGCTTTTCCGCAAGCTTCATGACCGCCGGAGGCATAGTGGCGGAAAACAGCAGAGTTTGCCTCTTTGACGGGACCCGTTTCAAGACTTCTTCGATCTGCGGCGCAAAGCCCATATCGAACATCATATCCGCTTCGTCAAAGACGAGGACGGAAGTATCTGTAAGCTTAACCGAACCTCGGTTAAGATGATCGATAAGGCGTCCGGGAGTGGCCACAATGACATGCGGTCTTTTTCTCAGGCCATCAAGCTGCCGCTTAATATTCTCGCCCCCGATTAAGGAGACGGTGCGCAGACCTAAGGAAGCGCCAAGGGTCCGGAGGCTGGCTTCCACCTGGTTTGCGAGCTCGCGCGTCGGCAACATAATAAGCCCGCGCCCTTTGACTTCCGCTAAGCGTTGGATCATGGGGATGCCAAAGGCATAGGTCTTGCCCGTACCGGTACGGGCAATGCCCACGATGTCCTCGCCCTTCAAAGCAGCAGGAATAGCCTGATGCTGGATCGGCGTAGGATTCTTCAACCCCAAACCGGAGATAGCTTTAAGTATACTATCTTTGATACCCAAACCCTCAAAAGAAAGCTCGGTAACAGATTTTTCTTTCATATCTGACATAAAAATAAGCGGCTGTATAGCCACTTCCGTATTAACAATTAATATTGAGAAGCGAATTTCTGTATCCAATATAACATAAAAGGCGATAAAAAGTCAAAGGTTGGCCAAATCTCCCTCAATATTGCTTTAATCCAAGCCATATATTATCATTATTCCATATGCAGGTACCAAGAAGACGAAGTGAGAACATACCCCAAAGCCCAAGAGACTACCATCTCAGCCCGGAGAAATATCGGGCCCTTGAAGAACGCCTCAAAAGGCTCAAAATAAAACATCCGCACGAAGCCGCAGAGGTAAAGCGCTTAGCGGAAATGGGTGATTTCTCAGAGAATGCAGGTTACCAGCTTGCCAAGGGACGTTTGCGTGGCCTGAACCGGCGTATTGAAGAATTGGAAGATCTCTTGAAGAAGGCGGAAATCATCATGCCTGATAAAGATACAAGCTCCATTAAAGCAGGCCACCTTGTAACCGTTTCCTCTGAAGGCAAAGAAAAAACCTATCGTCTTCTCGGCGCAGAAGAAACAGATCCCGCCCATGGCGTTATTTCCCTTCTCTCACCTCTGGGCGCTGCCCTTTTAGGCAAGCGCGTCGGGGAAACAGCGGTTTTGGAAATAGGTGGGCGCCGGAAAGAATACCTCATCACCAAGATCAGCACCTAATATGCCTATCCTGTTGCAAGCAAATAACCTCAGCAAGGAATACGGAGGGCGGAAAATTTTTTCCGGCCTCAGTTTTAGCATATCGGAAAAACAGAAAATTGGCGTAATCGGTAAGAACGGCGCTGGAAAATCAACGCTCTTCCGCATAATCTGCGGCGAGGAACAAGCGGACAGTGGCGATATCATCTTGCACGATGAATCACGGCTGGGCTATCTGAAACAAAGTGAGGATTGGATCCCGGGAGAGAAGGCTTTAGACTATCTTGGACGCTTGAGCGGCAAACCGGAATGGCGTTTGCGCCAGCTGGCAAGCAAGTTTGAACTCGGGCCGGACAAACTAAGCCAAGAAGCATCAACCCTATCCGGAGGATGGCGTATGCGTTTGCGTTTGAGTGCCATGCTGCTTGCAGAACCAAATCTTTTCCTCTTAGATGAGCCGAGCAATTATCTTGACCTCAACACCCTTCTCCTGCTACAAAAATATCTAACCGGTTATCATGGCAGCTTCCTCATCATTTCTCATGACCGCGAATTCCTTAAGCAAACCTGTAAAGAAACTATCGAAATATCACCAAACGGCTGCTACCATTATCCGGGACCGATCGAATCGTACCTGGCTTTTAAAGAACAGAAGCTCGCCTCCCTCTTCAAGGCGAATGAAAGCCTGGAGAGACAGCAGCAGCATTGGCAAGAGTTTGTAGACCGCTTCCGTTACAAAGCTTCCAAGGCCAAACAAGCGCAAGCGCTTATGAGAAAGATCAATAAGCTTGAAGAAAAAAGAATTACCATCGAACATCAAGCTGGAATCACGAGGATAAACATTCCACCTGCCATCAAAAAGACGAATTTCGCCCTGAAAATCAACGAACTTTCCGCCGGTTACAACGGCCAGACAGTGGTCAAAGCGGACTTCGACTGCCGTTCAGGCGAGAAACTTGGATTACTGGGTTTAAATGGCCAAGGCAAGACAACGCTGATAAGGACGCTGGCCGGCAAGCTAGTACCGATCTACGGCACTTTCCGTTTCGCAGCCGGCAATCGCCTGGCCTATCACGGCCAAGAAGAGATAGACGGCCTTTCAGCGTCGGAACAAGCCGGGGATTTCCTCCGCCGTTCCGCTTCTGCGGAAATTAAGACCGAAGCGGTCCTGAAGATGGCCGGAGATTTCCTTTTTCGAGACGAAGAACTTAAAAAGCCGATCGGCGTTCTTTCCGGCGGGGAAAAATCCCGCCTTCTTCTCGCCGCCCTCTTGCTTTCTAAACCGGATATTCTCTTATTGGACGAGCCGACTTGCCATCTCGACTTCGAAACGACCGAAGCGCTCGGCGATGCTTTGCGTCGCTTTCCCAGTACCGTACTCTTCTCGAGCCACGATCGTACATTCTCCAGCTTAATCGCCACCGGGATCGTGGAGATTAAGGAAGGCCGAGCAAAAAGGCTCTTCGATGATTATGACGACTATATAACCAAGCTCGAAAAGGATCTATCTCAAAGGACTGATGATGAAACCAAGCCGGAGAACAGAAAGGAAGAAGACCGGAAAAGATTTTTGGAAAATAAAGAGAGGCAAAAAAAGATTGCCTCTTTAGAGAAAGATTTAGAAAAACTGAATACCTACAAGCAAGAGCTTCTCGCCTATTTCCTGGAACACTACCACGACTACAGCCGGGAAAAGGAACAGGAATTAGAAGATACCAAACGTCGGATCAATGACAAGGAAGAGCAATGGCTCGCCTTGCAAGAAGGAAGCGGAAATCAGGAATGAGTTTCCGCTTTTTTTTCAGTCCTTAGCCGCAATGATGCCAATGCTCCTTGGATAGCGCGCAAGCCTAAGGACGCACACCGTTGACGACGAGGACTGATTTCAATGCCCAGAAAGGATTCAACCTCCTCGAGACCCATGTTCATTACTTGTTCGGCTTCACGGCCGACAAGCTCCTCGCTGAGAATAGACATGGCAGCCATGGAAATAGCGCAACCCCTACCCTCAAAAGAAAGGAAATTTATCCGCCCGCCCTCAAGTTTGAGATGGATGGTGATCTCATCTCCGCAACTGCGGTTGGATTCTTGCTGATGGATATCAGCATCTTCCAATGGCCCGAAATTCCTGGGCCGCTGGTAATGATCGAGGATGTTCTTAGCGTATATATCCATATTACGCTGTGAGAGACCGCCGGATCTCCGCCAAAGCGACAAAGAACTCGTCAACCTCTTCCTCATTATTATAAAATGCCAAACTGGCGCGCAAACTTCCTGCTAAACCAAGAATATCATGGAGGGGATGGGCGCAGTGGCGCCCGGCTCGGACGATGATCCCCCTTTCACCAAGCAGATCAGCGGCATCATGAGGGTGCAGATCCGGACCTAAGTCAAAGGAGAATAGCGGTAGGCGTCCTTGTAAACCTCCCACCAGACGCCAGCCGTTTCCATTCTCCTGGAGCTTATGAATAAAATGGCCGATCAAAGATTCTTCCTGGGCAAACATTTCCGCTCTCCTACCAGCAATATAATTACAGGCAGCGCCAAGCCCGATAGCCCCCTCAATATTTGGCGTCCCCGCTTCTAACTTGGCGGGGCCTTCGGCGGCCTTATAGCCGTCAAAATTCACTTCGCTCACCATCCCCCCGCCCCCAAATACCGGAGGCATGTCGCGGAGGATCTCCCTGCGGGCATAAAGGACTCCTGTGCCGGCAGGCGCAAACATCTTATGTCCGGAGAACACTAGAAAATCACAGCCAAGATCGATAACGTCTACCTGGCGGTGCGGAATGCTTTGCGAGGAGTCAACGACGGTAATTATCTCTCTTTTTCTGGCGGCAGCCAAGATCGGCTTGAGGTCATAATATCGTCCAATCACATTGGACGCTTGAGTAAGCGACAGGACCTTGACCGTAGGATCAGTTAGCATTCCTTCAATGTCTGATTGCAGGAATGATCCTTCTCCATCGAGACCGATATAACCGATTTGGATGCCAAGACTCTCTTTCAGTTGCATCCAGGGAATCAGATTGGAATGATGTTCGGCGCGGCTTAAGATCACTTTATCACCGGCTTTCAACTTCCAGTCGCCAAGCGAGCGGGCAATAATATTTATGCTGGCCGTGGATCCGGAAGTGAAGACAATTTCTTCAGAACGGGCTCCGATAAAAGCAGCAACATCAGCCCTCGCGCTTTCATAAAGCAAAGTCGCTTCTTCGCTCAAGAAATTCGGTCCGCGATTAATATTGGCATTATGGAAGAGGTAATAATCGCCGACCGCATCAAGAACAACTTGCGGTTTGGGCGTAGTTGCGGCATTATCAAAATATATTAATTCTTGTCCCTTATATTCCCTTTTAAGCAAGGGGAAATCATGGCGATATCTTTTCATAAATGTGATTCGATTAATTCTAAAACCTTAGCAGCGGTATCGGCGTCAGCTAGCCCGAGAATAAAATTACGGCTGAGAGATACGGCCAATAAGCGGCGGATAGCTTGCGGCTCAAGACCCCGGGTTCTCAAATAGAAAAGGTCTTCCTGAGAAAGCTGATAAGTACTAGCGCTGTGGCCGGCCTTTACGTCGTTGGCCGCAATGTTCAAAGCAGGGGTTATACGCCCATGGGCCTCTTTGCCATCAAGGCGCAAGCGCATATCGATCCGGGTATCGCTCAACTGGGCAGTCGGCAGAACGTTGGCTGAAGCGTCATAACGCATACTAGATTTATCTCCGAGAAGTGCGTCCACTGCGATCCGCCCGTAGCTTTTAAAGCCGACGAAATCGTAATCAGCTTTCACCTCCAAACCGTCTTCATTTTTTCCGATGAACAAGGAACGGCTCTCAATGCTCGCCGATTCTCCGACCTCATGTTCCAAAAGCCACTCGCTTCGTCCTCCGCCTAAAAAAATATAATAAGCACGCAGATCCGATCCCTTTTCCAATTGCCACTGACGGCGCAAGCGTCCATCCGCTTCATCCGCGTCCCTTCCTCCGTCGGCATATTCATCCGCAATCAAAAGGTACTGGGCACTCGCCCCTTCGGCCAAATGGAAACGGCGCTCCTCCGGCAACATGCCGGAAGCGGGACGATCGATCAATAGGACGTCCGCTCCCTGGGGAAGCGAAATTTCCCTGTCTTCTGTTGTTAATTCGATTATCTCCATATCAGCCAAGACTATTTTCCATTTCTAATTCCACCATCCGGTTCATTTCCACCGAATATTCCAAGGGCAGTTCCTTGGCGATCGGTTCGATGAATCCGTTGACGATCATCGCCGCCGCCGCCTCTTCCTTAATCCCGCGGCTTCTCAGGTAAAAGAGGTCTTCGGCGCTGATCTTTCCCGCACTAGCCTCATGAGCGACCGTCGCAGTGGCATTCTCGATCCGAATCGCCGGGATCGTATCGGAAACAGATCGGTCATCAAGTATCAAGGCGTCGCATTTTACCGAAACAGAAGCATTGTCCGCCTCAGGCCTGATCTCCACACTTCCACGATAGACCGAGCGGCCGCCGGCTTTGCTGATACTCTTCATAACGATGTTGGAACTAGTGTTTTTAGCAACATGGATAACCTTCGCGCCCGTATCCTGTACTTGGCCTTCGCCGGCAAAAGCTACGCCCAAATGATCGGCGCTCGCCCCTTCCCCAACCAGGATAGAACAGGGATAAAGCATGGTAGTGTTGCTGCCGAAATTGCCGCCCACCCATTCCATATGGCCATCCTTCTCTACCACCGCCCGTTTAGTATTAAGATTATACGCATCCTTGCTCCAGCTCTCGACGCTGCTATAGCGAAAGCGCGCTCCTTCTTTCACATAGATTTCTACTCCGCCGGCATGCAAGGAGTCCACGCCATAACGCGGCGCGCTACAACCTTCGATATAATGCGCTTGGGCATGCTTTTCGACGATTATGAGCGTATGTTCGAACTGTCCCATACCTTTAGCATTCATGCGGAAATATGCTTGCAGAGGCTGCTTTAGCTTCAATCCCGCCGGAATGTATAAAAAAGTACCTCCGCTCCAGACAGCGCCATGAAGAGCCGCGAACTTATGTAAAGAAGTGGGCATCGCTTTCATGAAATACGGCTTTACTAATTCCGGATAGCGTTGCAGCGCTATATCCAAATCTTCAAAGATTACGCCTTGCCTCTTATATTCTTCCTTAAGATTATGGTAGACCATTGTTGATTCATATTGAGCGCCCACGCCGGCTAGGATTTCCTGTTCAGCTTTAGGGATACCGAGACGCTCAAAAGTCGTCTTAATTTCGGAAGGAACATCTTCCCAGGTTTCAGCCTGCCCCTTCACGGCCTTGGCATAATAAGTAATGGCATCAAGGTTTAGCTTTGATAAATCCGGTCCGAATGTCGGCAGAGGTTTTTCCTTGAACAAGCGCAAAGACTCCAAACGATGTTCCAACATCCACTGCGGCTCCCCCTTCTCCGATGAAATACGCCGGACCAGCGAATTATCCAAACCCAAACGGGCCTGTTTCATGTAATCCGCAGAATTATGCTCATTCCATAATAAGTCATGGATAGATTGCTTGATCTTCATAATGATTATTTTCCCTCCTGCTTACCAAGGCCGGCAAATCCTTCTTGCTCCAGACGGAGAGCAAGATCCGGACCGCCGCTAGCGGCAATCCTCCCCTTCACCATCACCAACACCCGGTCCGGACGTATATATTCCATTGCTCTCTGATAATGGGTAATGGCGATGATGGCAGTATTTTCATTCTTGAAGCGCTTCATCGCTTCGCCCGCCGATTTCAAAGCATCCACATCCAAGCCGGAATCGATTTCGTCAAGGATAGCCAGAGTTGAGGAGGAGAGGGCAAGCTGCAACAGCTCCGATTTCTTTTTTTCACCTCCGGAAAACCCGTCGTTTAGATGCCGCTGGGACCAATCACTTTTCACCCGCAGAGATTCAAGCTCGCTATCCAGCCGCTTTTTGAAAGCAAAAACACTTTCCGGCTGCTTCCCTCTGGCGGTCTCAAGGGATTTATATGAGTCGAAAAGGAAGGGGAAAAGTTCCAGTCCTGCCACTTCCCTTGGTTCCTGAAAGGCCAAAAAAAGCCCGGCCGTCGCCCGCTCTTCCGGCTTAGCGTGCGTTATATCCTGTCCCCGAAAAATTATACTGCCCTCATGTATCTGGTAATGCGGGTTGCCCATCAAAACGCTCGCCAGAGTGCTCTTCCCTGAGCCATTAGGGCCCATAATCGCGACGCTCTCGCCCGCATCCACAGCAAAGCTAAGACCATTGAGGATCATCTTTTCACCGGCACCGGCCACTAAGTTTTCTACCGTTAAAATATTCATAATGTTAGTATCTCGTTTGTAAAAGCGTGCCTAGGCTTTTCTTGGCTAAGCTTTTCTTAAGATCGCCAATAAGCAGAGGCCAGGCGCTTTTCAGGCCGCATTCGCCAAAGTGCGGGCATACCCCGCCGCTATGGCTGCAACGGACTTTGAGTTCACCCGATAAAGCCTCAAGGATAGAAATCATAGGGATTTTTGCCGCCGGGCGAGAAAGTAGATATCCGCCGCCAGCCCCTTCCCGGCTTTCCACCAACCCCGCTTTCTGCAAAGAATTGGCAATACGGCTAAGATACGGCGAAGAAACCTTCAGGCGCTTAGCCAGGGGCGATAAGGGGACAACCTTTCCTTCTTGCCGGGCAAGCTCTAGCATGATAAGGAGGCCGTAGTCCGTTTTAGCGCTGATCTGAAACATAATTTATAAAGTGGATAAATTAACTATAACTGGTTTGATTATAGTTAAATAAGCAAGAAATGGCAAGGGGATAAAATGTGCACTGCCTTAGGCCAACAAAAAAACGCCCTTCCGGGCGCTTTTTATATGTATCCTTTATTTTTTTACAGCCTTGACTTTCTTCGCTTTCGTTACAACCTTTGCCTTCTTCTCAGCGACTTTCTTCGTTTTCGTCTTTTTCACAGGTTCCTCCACCTCTTCCTTGGCAACAGACATGACGAATTTTTCTACCGGAGCATTTTTCGTTTGCAGCAGTGCGATAATCTGATCTAATTTTGAATTCAGGGCGCTAAAATCCGGACCTTCATGTCGTTCCTTCCTCTCTGTGTTTTTGGATGGCTTGCCACCCTCGCTCCCCCTGAAACAATCCGAGCAATATACCGGCTTACCGGACATCGGCTTGAACGGGACTTCGCAGGTGGCACCACAATCCTGGCAAGTTGCCTTGAACATAGTCCTCACTGGAGCGGAATCAAACATGCGTTCGCGGCCACCGAAAGAACGACTGTCATTATTCCCTTTTTGCGCTCCGAAACAAGTGCTGCATAATACAGGCTTTGTTCCGTTAGGACGGAACGGTACTTCGCATTTATCTCCACATTCACTACAGATAGCCTTATGCATCTCCGGACGATCAAATTCGTTCCGACCGCCGCGACCTCCGAAGCCCCGCTCATTGCCTCCTCTGCCACCGAAGCCTCCGCGAGAACCGCCACCGAAGCCTCCCTTTCGAGGTCCTTTAAAATCTTTCATAATAAATTTAATAAATTTTTCTTAATTTAAGCAAAAAAGGAGCATCATGCTAAGTGATTTCCTTTATTCAAGCGTATCGTAACACAGATTTGCAATTATGGGAAATGCCACTAATACAAAGCCCGAAACAGCAGCATTCCCTGAAGCGCTATGATTATCGGAATCCCGATTTGAAAATACCACTTTCTCGTCTTATGGCGGAAGGCGTACATGCCCCCATAGATTCCAAAACTTCCAAAAAACAGAGCTAGGATAAAGATAGTCTTTTCCGGCACTCTCTCATTCGTCTTTCCTGCGACCGCCCTCGCCTTGTCTAAAGACATAACAAAGAAACAGATAGCGTTCCAAATGATTGCCGTGATGATTATTAAATCAGAAGGTGACATATCCTTTAGCGCAAAAAGGAGGCCTGCTTAAACCGTTTCTTAATCTTTATTCCCTCGCTTGCCTTATGCGATAAAGCAAGCAAGACCTGATCGAATTCATGCACCTGAGGATCAAGACGATACGCAAATTCATTAATACCTAATAAATACAAACCAGATAGATTCCGCAAACGAGACAAAGCCACATAGCCCATACCGTACCCGAAACAGCGGCTAAGGTCTATCTCCGCGGAATCCAAAGTCATGCCCTGGCTCTTGTGGACAGTAATCGCCCAGGCCAAGCGAAGAGGGATCTGGTCAATCCGAGCCAAGATGCTCTCCTCATCATCCACTGTCCAAGCATCCGGCGAGACGATCACTGTCTCTCCTCCGTCCAAGCGGACTGCCGGGAGATGCTCATCGCTGAAACCGACCACTTCGCCCGTACTCCCGTTTACATACACGGTCTTGTCCTCTTCGTATTTATTCTTCACGAACATCACTCGAGCGCCAAGCTTGAGAATGAGCTTTTCCGGCGCCAGACAATTTTTTTTGAGTGATTCCACCAGCGTCTTATCTCCGAACCCGGTCATGTTGTATACGTGCTCTTCTCCATCGATCTTAGATAGTTCGATCGCATTGATCCTATCAACATCCTCGTTATGCGTATACAGCCGGACGGGACGCACTTTCTCCGGCCTGGCAGCCAGGCGGGAGAGCAGCGATGTTCGGCTTTGAGCGCTGAGTTTTTGACCCCGCATTTCTTCAAGGAGACGAGCGATTTCTCCCCCGCTGTGGCGGTGCTGTTCTTCGAGATAGCATATTTGCACGTCCATTTCCTGCCAGACGCGTGATTTATAGACAAAGTCCGCTTCGCCCGCTTCACTTGATACCGGCGGAAGCTGAAAAAAATCTCCCGACATCACCACCTGCAAGCCGCCAAAAGGTAATTCATTTCTTTTTATCTCCCGGCAAACCATATCAACCATATCTAGATGATATGAATGCAACATTGAGATTTCATCGATCACCAAAACCTCCATTCCCTCGAGCTGTTTCTTCATGTATGGCTTTTTAGCGATGGACTGGAGCTGCTTATGCGTTAAGGAATCCTTTATCCCTATCCCGGCCCAGGAATGGATAGTGCGTCCACCAATATGGGTAGCGGCAATCCCGGTAGAAGCCGTAACAGCCACCCCGATCCCCTGCTTTTTTAAGAGTCTGATGAACTTTTCCAATAGATAAGTCTTCCCGCTGCCAGCAGGACCGGTAAGCAGGACATTATGCCCGGATTCCAAGATTTTTAGCGCCTCTTTCTGAGTCATGAAAACAGTATAGTACGGATAAGAAAGGCCTGCAAAACTATCATTGACAAAACACCCCTAATCTCCTAATATTTATCTGGAAACATTAGCGATAGTTCTTTCCCAGATCCTCGTAAGAGGTGATAACCGGCTCCTCTAACCAGGAGCTGAAAAAAAATAATAAACTAGAATGATAATACAGAATTACCGTGGCGAATCATTTATGATTGAGCCAGCCAACACCCAATTTGACGAGAGGCAATATGACCTCGTCGACATCATTAACGGATTCTATGAAGTAAGATTCCAAGAAGGTCTTCGCCTAAGCGATGATACTGACCCGATGGATTTAGATATCTACTTCTAATGATGTCTTGTAATCGAGGTTTTATGTTCAAAAAAGCTGTTCTCCGGAACAGCTTCTTTTTTATACTCTGGCTTTCTGAATTCTCACTTATAAAAAATCGGCAATAGCCGATTTTTCTTGCACGGGATGTAGGTGCTGCCCCTACGCCACCGGTTTTGGAGACCGGTATACTACTGTTATACTAATCCCGCAATATTAGCAAAATTGAAGACGCTGGATTATAATCATCAGCTCTTTTAGTATTCTACTATTACTATACACGATTGACAAGCAACCTTTATAACCCCAGGTTTTTTGCATTTCCCAGTATGCGGCTTATTATATACAGAAAATTATATTTTGGGAATACCACTCACCTCAGACCAAAATTCTATCATTTGCTCACGATTATGATAATCATGTAGATGCAACCAAGGATGAAATAGCGAGTTATCTATCGGGAATGAATGTCTAAGTAAATTGCAGTACAACCAAATCATTTCAGGATCAGATCCTTAATGAATATCCCTTAAACAAAAATGAACTCTGACTGGAGTCCATTTTTTATTTTATCCTATTCCTCTCCATCAAATCCCGCTTTCTTTATCTCCATTTCTTTCCCGCAACAGATTAACTTCCCTCCGCCATCACGGATGAAGGTCACCTCATTCCCGCAAGTACGGCAGAAATATGTCCTATTCACTCTATCGCTCATATTAATAGGTTTCATTAAAGATTTCGAAATATGCTTGGGGGTGCTGGCAGGCCGGGCACTTATCCGGAGCCTCGGTTCCCTCATGAATATACCCGCAGTTATCGCACTTCCATCTTTGCTGGGTATCCTTGCTGAATATCTGAGAGCTCTCGAAGTTGTCCAGTATTTTCTCGAATCTTTCAGCGTGAGCGGCTTCCGCCTTGGCCACGTTACGGAACATCAAGGCTATCTTCTGATGCCCTTCCGCCGAAGCCTCATCCGCCATTCGCTGGTACATCTCGGTATGCTCATAAGTTTCTCCTTTTACAGCGTCTGCCAGATTTTTCTCAGTATTCTCGCTAATCAATTCCAACTGCCTCGCCCAGAGTTTGGCATGCTCTTTCTCATTGCGCGCGCTTTCTTCAAAGATATTGGCAATCTGCATGAATCCCGCCTTGCGCGCGACCGATGCGAAATACTCATACTTATTCCGAGCGACAGATTCACCTGCTAACGCATCCTCTAAATTTTTTTTGGTCTTTTCTCCCAACATATAGATCTATCTAAATGCTTTATTCCTTCGACCGAAGTTTGAAAGTATTTCCTTGTGTCTCTTCTTTTCTTCTTGCGCCTCCTCTTTCTTTTCCTTACTGACCAATCTATCGGCTTTCCTTTCTTCCGGCGTATCGTTCTTATCATCGCTATCCAAAGAATCGCAGAACTCTAGTTCATAGATATGGAAAATAGTGACAGCGATAGAAATGATGAGCGGGCCGATCACCACGCCCCAGAAACCGAACAGGGCAACTCCTCCTAAGATGGAAAAGACCACGAATATCGGATTGACCTGGGCTTTCCCCTTGATCATGTATGCGCGGATAATATTATCAACATTCCCGATTATCACCGCCCCCCAAAGAAGGATGAAAATACCCTGCCAAATCTGCCCGACGATGAGAAAATATATGCCAACCGGGACATAGAAGATCATGGAGCCGAGATAAGGAAGGAGAGACAAGAGCGCGACAATGATGCCCGCTAAGAATGGCGGGAAACCGACGATGGCAAAACCAGCCGCACCCACCACGCCCTGGGCGCCGGCGGTAACGAAGGTAGACAAGATCGTGGTATAGCTTACGGATCGGAATTTCTCAAAGATCTCCTTGTCATATGCATTAGGCAGCGGTGAAAGCACCATTAACCGCCTAAGGATATTCTTGCCATCAACAAAGAAGAAAAACATGGTGATAATGATGAGGAAAAGCGAAATGATGAAATTAGTAGTGCCCTTCACCAATATCGTGGCACCCGAAAGCAGCCAGTTGCTGGATTGCTTAAGGACGTCCAGGAATAAATTCTTGAAATTCTCATTATCGTAATAGCTCGAGATATCAATTATCCCAAACAGCTTCCCAGGCAACATGCTCGGCTGCAAAACGCCGTTCTGGCTATGGCGGTTAAAAAAATCCACGGCCTGAGCATAAGCTT
>JBLNBA010000003.1:0-47399 GCA_050259635.1 Bacillota bacterium | reverse complement strand
GCGCTCAGCGCAATTATCATTTCTGGCTGCGAGCCAGATGAACCGGTTAACCCGGTTAACCCCACCCCTGTCGTGCCAGTTGTTAACACGATAGAGATCATGTACCAGAACCCCAGTCTGGTGATCGTAAACTGCATCATTAATGATAATGGCGGCACCTCTATCACCGAGGCCGGCATCTGCTGGCGGAACGATAGCCTGGAACCCACGGTTTTGGGTCTCACCCGGAGAGTATACGTAAAGGAAGACGTCTTTAGCGTCGAGCTGAACGTATCTCCGAGTACTACCTACACCGTCAGGGCCTATGCTAAAAATAGTGTCGGCGTATCCTATGGCGGATGTATAACCTTCAAGACAGATAACGCTCTTCCTCCCGAACCGAGGATGGCCGATATCGATGAAGGAATACTGATGAGTAGGACCAGTAACAGCGCTATCTTTACCGGCACGGTAATAGACAGCGGTTACTGCCATATCAATGAAGTGGGTATCTGCTGGTCTAAGAGCGGGACACCAGATATCTATGATTATCGCCAAGCGATCAGTAACCCCGGTGTGGGCAAATTCACTGTCCGGGCTCCTGGTCTGGAAAAACTCAGCGATTACATCGCCAGAATCTATGTTACCAACGTTGTTGGTACAAACTACGGCGACCCTATCTCTTTCTATACCTATGACTCCGTCGTAGATGCAGATGGCAATTATTACCTCGGAGTACGCATAGGCAGCCAGGTCTGGCTTACCGCCAACCTGAAAACCACTCATTTCAATAATGGGGATGCGATCAACTATGTTACCGATGACGGGGAATGGGCGGCTCATGCTAATCCGGCATATTGCTGGTATGATAATGACGCCACTAGAGCAAACACTGCTTTTGGTGCTCTATATAATTACAAAGTTATTGTAGATCCAAGAGGCGTAGCTCCTGAGGGTTATAGAATTCCTTCCAAAGAGGATATCATGGTATTCGGAGATTACTTTGGTCTGGAAGAATATGTTACCGATCAACAGGGTAATCCTTACCAGTATATCTACAAAGGAGGAAAGAGCATAAGGAGTAATCATTATTGGATCCCAGCTTATATAAGAGGGAACAATTCTACCGGCTTTACTGCTATTCCCGGTGGATTTAGATTCAGAGATGGGTATTTCCTGGAAGGGTCATCGCGCGCACCTTGGTGGACAACAACAATTATGGATCCTGGGTATTATTGGACATTCTATACCGGGGGACAGGTAGTGAACGATCAAATTTGGCTTGCGGGAAATCCCAGCACTTGCGGGATGGCAATCCGTTGTTTAAAAAATTAGGGTTAAAAAAAATGGGCTATCTATTTTCTATATAGATAGCTCTTTTTCTTTTGCCTAAGCTTATTAGTTCATTGGTGGAGGGGCCGTATATGCACCTTTTATGCAGCGGACCGGGTTAGCATCATTTGATAAGGTGGGGTTTACATATGAAGCAGACTGGTAATTAGTCGTAACTTCTAAGGCATAATTAGGAAAATTAGGGGCGCAGTCTGTGCACTGGGAAGAAAGAACTAATTTACTATCAGTTCCCGCTCCTGCATAATTCCAATATTGATTAGGTGTATACCCCGCCCAAACGCCATAACCAACGATAATATTATCAAATGTTGTTCCCGGGCCCAAGGCATTCTTCACGGCGCCAAAGGTTGTAGGCAATGCCCCGACCTCGGTTTCGACAAGCAAGTCATGTTCTGACCTGGTTGGTATATGCCAGCCAGGCGGGCAGATTCCTTGAGCGCCCTCCGTGGTGCTATAATTCATTGCCTCGCTTAAAGTATATAAGGCGCCATTCGTACAGCCGGACTCTACATTTCCGGGGCAAGCCTTTTCAGAGATTCCGTTGTTCGTAGGGTATTGAGTGGAGCCTAGTAATGTCCCGTAGTTTAGGTTCTTGTTCATCCAGCACTGGTTGCCTATTCGCACTCCGGAGTAGGTTTTTCCTCCCCAAGATACCGTTTCTGTTTCACAGGTATCCGGAACAGTGCAGTCTATTACCGTTACATCAGAAGGTTTGTGTGCTAAAAATGCCGTATATTCCTCTGAAGATCTTGATGGCAAGAACACATCTTTACTGCCATTTGCCGTTATCTCTTTGCATTGGACTCCATGAACCGCCAAAGTTACTGTTTGAGTGGGCACGAGCCTGTAACCCTCATCTATATTATTAATCGCCTCCGCTACCCCAGGAACGAAGTAATAGGCGGAGAAAAAGACAACAGCCGTAAAGAACACAATTTGTGTTATTTCTTTGAGGAGATTGTTTTTCATAAAAATCTTAGTTTACTGTATTATATTGTATCACAAAAAAAGGACAAATTATACGAAGTCTCTGTAAATAGAGGTATAATATAAGGCAAATAAATGGCTATTGACAAATATTTAGGTATTCATTATACTGCAGAGTTAGAATAGAACTTTAAAATTAGCAGTACAAACTTAAAAAACAGACTAAGATGGAAAAAGAAGAATTAATCAGACGATTAAAGGAGAGCGCAATTGGAAGTGCCCGGATAGAAAAGAAATCTCGACAGTTTAAATTTGCCATTATTCCTTTACCTATCATCCTTCTCGCAGAAGGCTTTATTATCAACAGTGAGATTGTTTTCCCTTGTATTTGTCTTACAACACTACTCTACCTATTTTTGTTAGTATTGGCTCCTGCCGGCAAAATATCTGAAGAAAAAATTCACAAATATTTTCAGAAAAAACTTTCTGACGAATTAGAAGATGTACAGCAGGAACTTGATTTAGCAAGTGTCAAAAAATCTTATTTGGAAGAAGAAATTAGGCTATTAAACGAAGTCTAAGAACTATAAAGAAGCTCTAAGCCAGCTTCTTTTAATTTTGGAAATTCTCATAAAAAAGAGCCCTTTGGGGGCTCTTTTCTTGTCTCTGTTTTATTTTAATCTATTTTCTATCCTGTCTCTCCCCATTACCCTCATGATGTAGCAGAGATTGGGAGTTTGTGTCCTCCCGGTGAGAAGCACTCGTATCAGCTTGGCTAGCGAACCGACTCCGGTTTGGTATTTTTCCGGATGGGCTTTGAGCTCTGCTGGGGAAGGGGAGAAACCATGTTTTCCGCCGATTATTTTCAGCTTATCAAACCAGATTGTTGGATCCTCGTTTCCATCATATGCAGCCATGAATTCCGATATCGCCGCATATCCATCAGCTCCATTAAGGCCTTCTTCCGCCTCTTTCCTGATTTCCGGGGAGAGGATAAATTTATCATCGTAGAAGTAAGAGATCTGATCCTTGGCATCGGCGAAACGCCCGATATCTTTCCTGGGCTTATCTACTCCCGAGCGCTCTATATCCAAAATCTTAATGGCATATTCTTTGTCTCTCATTAGCATCTCGGCCAATTCGAGATCGAATTCCTTTGCCCAGGCAAGGATGCGTACAAATAGTGTTTCTGCGTCCAGGCGGGCAACGATGTCTTTGCTTATATCCGCAAGTTTTGTGAGATCGAAAAGGGGGCCGCTGGAATTAGCGAGCTTCTTGAAGCTTAGCTGGAATTCTCTATTATCCTTCTCCCCGTTTTCCCGGCGCCAATCCTCGAAATTGGAATTGGCCAGATTGAGCAGGTACTCTATCACTGCTTCTTCTGGATATCCGGCTTGGCGATAGAAGTTAATATCGGCTTCGGGATCTTTACGTTTGGAAAGCTTGCGCTTCTTGCCCTCCTCCATCTTCTGGATGGGGGCCAAGTGGGCATAGGCTGGACGCGCAAAGCCTAAAGCATCGAAGAGCTGGAGGTGGAGAGGGAGGGAGGGGAACCATTCGTTGCCCCGGATGACATGGGTGGTTCTCATTAAATGGTCGTCTATGGCGTGGGCGAAGTGATATGTCGGGAGGCCATCGGTTTTCATGATGACGATATCCTGATCGTTTTCCGGCATCTCCCGTTTTCCCAAGAGGAGATCTTCTATCCTGATCTTGCGGTTGAAATCACCCGGTGAGCGGAAGCGGATTACCGGTTTTAGGCCTTTATCTAGAGCTTCCAGGGCTTCTTCCGGGCTTTTGTGGCGCCAGACGGCAAATTCTCCGTAGTAGCCGCTTCGCTGTCCCAAGGCTTCCTGGCGGGATCTTAATTCTTCCAGTTCTTCCGGTGTGGCAAAGCAGGGATAGGCAAGATCTTTCTCGAGAAGGAGCTTAATATATGAATGATACAGGGTGGAGCGATCACTCTGCTTATATGGTCCATATTCTCCCTTTTCTTTTCCTGTCTTGTCGGGGCCTTCATCAAAAAGAATCCCATATCTTTCCAAGGCAGCCGAGAAAAGACCGGCCGCACCTTCGATTTCACGCTTCTTGTCGGTGTCTTCGATGCGCAAGATAAAGACTCCTTGGCTCTGATGAGCCAGGCGCTCGGAGATCAGGGAGGCATACAGTCCTCCAAAGTGGACGGAACCGGTGGGGCTGGGGGCTACCCTGGTAACCATGGCTCCTTCCGGAAGATTTCTCTTGGGATATTTGGTCTCCAATTCCTCCGGCGGGATTAATCGGTCCGGAAAGAGGCGGGCGATGAGCTTTCCTTTGGCATTATCCATATAACTGGTCATTATACTATAAAATTACCTTATAGAAGCCGAAAAGTAAAGGCAAGCCAAAGAGAGATTTCCTTTCCTTTTCCCTGTGGTTATAGTAAAATATAGGTAACGAACCATAAGCTTCGGCGCATTTTATGTCTATTGACGATCGCCTCCTGCAGGCGAGCCCCATTGAGGAAAAAGAGACGGACCAAGAGGAAGAGCCTGAAGCTAGCACGGATCGGGCGGGGGAGTTGCGCCGGCGAGTCAGGGGATTTAATGCCGGTTCCTCAGCAGATTGGCAATCCAGCCGGGGCCAGCGGCGGAAGTTTGGTTCTAAAGGTGTGGATGCAGAAGGGTCGATAAAACAAGCTCCATCCCAAGCAAGCCTGAGCACCGGATCAAGCCGCATGTTACAATCGGCCTGGAAAAATATTGTGGCCACTTTCGGTTTTTCTTTCCTTTACGTATACGTCCATTTGTTTTTGCGGAATGTGTTTGGCGAGCGTTTCTTCGCGCCTTTAGGGGCTGAATGGGGAGATAAGCCCGGCATGACCGTACAGCAAAGAGATGCGAAAGGCAGCTCTCAAAGAATGGGAGAGACTATCGGGGTTGCCGCTGTCACTCTGGCGTTGCTATTCCTGTTCCTGGGTATTTTGTCGGTAATAGCGATGATAATGGGAGTGGTAAGCAATCCTCTCCGTTCCGCTATTGAAATTTTAAAAAGTCTTTTCAATTTGGATTAAGGATATGTTGAGATTTTTAAACATGTTAAAGGGTAAGGTCAAGATGACGCGCGCAGCGACTCTGATTCCGGCGGTAATATTAATATTCGCCAGTTTTCTGCTTGCCCCTCACGCCTTTGCCGCCGCGGAGTGGGCGGGAGAGATTCTAGGGTCCATAATTGGCGCTATAATCTGGGCTTTAGGACAGATCCTGGTCCTGGTAGTGAAGTGCTTGATACTGGTCGCTTCTTACCAGGATTTTATCAATCAGCAGGGAGTCATCGAGGGCTGGCGGATCGTGCGTGACCTCGCCAACATGTTTTTCGTGGTGGTGCTTCTCATCATTGCTTTCTCTACCATCTTGAATTACGAGAATTACAGCTATAGGAAATGGCTCCCGAAGCTGGTTTTAATGGCGATCCTGGTGAATTTTTCCAAGACGATTTGCGGTCTCCTGATCGATGTTACCCAGATTGTCATGCTTACCTTCGTCAACTCTTTCAAAGATATTGCCGGGGGCAACCTGATTGACATGCTGGGGATCAGGGATGTCATTACTTTTGCAAACAGTTCGGAAGATGCCGGTTTCTGGGCGATTATCGGGGCGTATGTCTTGGGCTTGATATACATGATCATTAGCTTGGTCGTGATAACCACTATGCTCATGATCCTGGTCATGCGGCTCGTGATGATCTGGATCTATGTCGTGCTTTCGCCTTTAGCATACTTGCTTTCCGCTTTTCCTGGGGGAGGAACATATGCTTCCAAATGGTGGTCTGATTTTACGAAGAACCTCATTGTCGGTCCGGTCTTGGCTTTCTTTATTTGGCTCTCTTTGATGATGCTGCAGACCGGTAATGATGTTAATTATACGGCGGCAGATAATGAGGTTTCGAACGATATCGGCCAGTTAAGCGACGAGCCGGTGTCTGTAACTGAAGCCTCTCGTCCGAGTGCCTTGATTAAGTTCGTGCTCGCCATCGGCATGCTGATCGGCGGCTTGAAAATCGCGCAGGAGATCGGCGGGTCGGCCGGTTCCATCGCTGGCAAAGGAATGAGCAGGCTGAATAAGATGGGCTCAGGAGCCATGGCTTTCGGTAAGGGTGCGCTAGTGGGCGGAGCCACAAGCGTAGGGTTAGGTTTAGCGAAGAAGGTTAAGCTGAAAGATAAGCTTGGAACCGTCGCTAGCCAATCCGGAGTGCTGGGCAAGGCCTTGGCCGCTACTGGCGTCCGAGGTTTGGCTACCAGAAGCTTAGTGGGATTGAATAAGGCGCAAAAGAAAGTCTCTGATAAAGCCGAAGCAAAGATTAATGATCTGAAAGATGCTCGCGTAATCGGCCGTTATGTTAAGGAAGGAGGGGGAATAACTGCCATGGGTCAGGCATTGAAGAGCAAGGCTGCAGATAAGATGCCAAGTGCTCTCGGGAATCCTGTCAAGATAGCCGATGCTTTAGCGGGGATGAGCAAAGAAACGATGGGAAAATTGAGCGATGCCGAATGGCATGCGATTGGAAAATCTGGGGCTGCCTTGAGAGGGCGCGCCTTATCTTATGTCCAGAGGAACTCCGATGAAAGAGGTGCTTACAATTATGGAAGGCAGGATGCTCATCTCGCTACCTTTGTGCCTGGGATGGATTCTAAGGGAAATACCATGCAAAATATAGATCGAAGGGATCCAGGGTATAGCGAAAATACTTACGGAAGCTACATGAACGCGACGCGTCCGCCTTCGCCGGATGATTTAGAAGAACTTCGTCGTGAAGGAAAACATCGGACAGACTACTTAGTATCTAAGAATAAAGTGGTTGAAGAGCATGAAAGCGTGCCGCTTGAAAATCAGGAACAGCCGCGCGGAAATGGCAACACGGCCATCAATGGCTTTGCCAAGGGAAACTCGGTGATGGCGGTGGATTTTGATAAGCTTGGTATCCCGGAGATAAAGAAAGGAGCGGAAGGGGATAAGGATTGGCGCAATACGAGAGGCATCAATACCACCGACCCGACCTTGATCGGAAAGATTGCAGAAAAGATGTCTTCCGTTATCGGATCGGAAATCTTCTCGCTAGAAGCAAAACCAATACGTACTCAGGGAGAAGAGGTCAGGCTATCTAATTTGAAAGAAGCTCAAACCCGCCTTGCCGACCCGAAAGCGTTGAGCAACGTCCAATTGGTTAATTCCAGCGCAGCCGATTACAAGGTCGGCGATGTGAAGGAAACGATGATCCATGAATCCATCCATGCCCAGGGAATAGATAATGAAAAGGATGTCGAATCCGCTACTCAGAAGATCATTGAAACCCGCAATTATGCAGCTCGCTCCGATAGAAGCCAGATAGACGATATCTTGAAAGAGAAGCCGGAAACCAAGAAACCGCAAGATATCGTGTTTGATGAAGAAGAAAAGGGAATGGCTGTTAAGATTGACGCCTCTCAGGCTACGGCCTCTCTAGACAATTTTGCCGAAAAGCTTAATGATCTGGAACTTAAGTTTGCCGCTCCTAAAGGCGGTGACTTATCGAAAGTGGCCACTAGAGCCCATTTCGCCCGCTGGTTTAAGAGCTTGGGGAGCAAGGTTGCTTCCGGCGGCAAGGAGACAGGCGGCGTCCTGCCGATCCTAGGCGCCGACAAAGCGGAGACGCCTCTGGAGATGGATGTGATATATAACCAACTGCCCAAGGTCTCCGATTTCGATAACCCAGAGATAAAAGCATAATACTATGGAATATATCGCTCAATGCTTGGAAAGATTCCGCAAGCTTCCTCGGGAATTAAAAGAACTTTTTGGCGGACCCGATGCCATGGAAAGCATCTTGGAGATAGAGGAAAGATATCGAATCAATACTAGTTTTGTCGTGGTCCTGGTGGCCATCGGCGACCTGTCTGTCCAGGATGTGGCCTCTTATCTGCAATTGAAACATGGCTTAAGCGAAGAAGATGCGGTAGAAATATCCAGCATACTGCTTAGGGAAATATTTTCTCTGGCTTTGCTTTTGCCGGGGAAGGAATTTGACGGGATCACGGAAGCAAAGGAAAAGCTTTTGGATTTATTGTCGGATCCCCAGGCCGCCGAGAATTTCAATCAACATTTTTTTAGCAGCCTGACTAAACGCCCGGAGCTCCTTGCGGAATTGGAAAACGCCTTGCTCAACCATCCGATCAAGATCGGGGAGAAAAAAATTATTTCGGGAAAAGGCTCGGCGCAGCCGACGCTGGCTAATTGGATTAAGGATTTCGCAGCTGCCAGCGGGGCCGGCAATTTCGATGAGCTCGTCCTGGCCCATTATCTGAGCGATTCACCTAATGCTTCCCAGTTGGCGGAAGCGGATAAGATCATTTTGGGCCGGGCTTTACGTTTTTATCGCAATGTCGCTTACTTCGATGAAATAACGGATAAGAAGCCGGTTAAGCTGTGGAATTTTATCCCTTTGGAAACCACTCATAAGGAAGATCCGGCACCGTTACCGGAGAGGAAATCTATATCCAGGCCTATCCAAGAGAAACCTGAGCCGGAAATTGTGCCCGCAGAAGAGTCCCAAGCCTCCAAGCTCCAAGCAGCTCTAAACGACTATCCCTCGGACAGCCTGGAATATAAGGTTATAAAACAGGAATTAGACCGGTTGCGGATGACTGCCGCCGTAAAAAATTAGATTGGAAGCCGCCCCGTCTGGGGCGGTTTTTTATTTAGTATTCAGTCTATTTATAGCCCTAATCATCTTTTCCATTTTTGGCCATATATGCTAAAATGAAGATAATGCCCGCAGTAGATTTTCGGCTGAGCTATTTTCTTATACATCCCCATTTCCCATGTTCGATTACTTGCAACAATTCAATAAGTTACCTAAAGAATTGAGAGAAAAAGTCTCCTCGCCCGCGGCGATGGAGATTTTGTCGTCTTTGGAATCCAAATACGGCATCAGCCTGGCGATGGTCGTTATGCTGGTGATGATCAAACAGATTCCTGTTCGAGACTTGCCTTCTTATTTCGTGGCCGAATTATCTCTCGCTCCGGAGAAGGCACAGTCGTTGGCTCGAGAACTACAGGAAAAATTATTCTTTTTGGTGGCCGCCTATCTCGGTCTCAAGCCTGCCGCACCTTTAAATACGGAAGATAAAGAAATCGAAGTTTTGATGAAAGAGAATGGAGTCATATTGGCTTCTCAAGACCTAGTCGTCCGCTGTCGCCTGATCCTAAATACGTATCGTCGGGGAGTACGTTCCAAGATCGATGCCCGCGATGCCTTGGTGCGCCCGGCCAATGAAGGTGGCTTGTCTTTGGATCCTGCCGCCGCGGATCGTTTGATCCGCGCTCTCGATCGCCCTGCGGGTTTCGTTCCGGTGGATAAGAAACCTGAATCTCCCCGGCCTGTTGTCGAGCAGCCGCAGCCCGAAAAATCGGTCAATCCCATTGATGAACTTATCCGCAAGAATGATGTTCCTGCTTATGATTTCAAGTCAGCATTAGCTCGGGGGGAGATAAAGCCGCCGGCGGCGCTGGCGGATAGATTCAAGGCCGCTAAAGACGATACTGCTCATGAAATTTCCGCTCCGAAGAAACAGATAGCGATTGAAGCGCCGGATAATATCCCGGTGTTAGGGGTGCCGGAAAAGGAAGCGGAGTCCATCAAACCTAATGTTCCCGTCCCAGTAACGGCCGTTCCGATGAAGACAGAACAGAAGCCTTTAGCAGCAAAGCAGCCTATAGCGCCGGCATCGAAGGCGGAGCCTGTTAAGCCTACTCCTGCTCCGGTTGCCGCTAAATCCATAGCTGAGAATAAGCCGTCTAACCTTGCCAAAACGAGCATCGTTCCTCCGACTGCCAAGAAGCCCGATGAAATGAAGGGCTTATGGGGGAAATTATTCAAGCAAAACGCTCCTAAGCCGACTATCGCTCCGGCGGCGGTGGCTGGATCCCATCATCTGGAAGAAGCGGTGATGGAAGCGGTAGCGAAGACCCAGACGGCAGTGCGTCCGGCCGCCTCCAGCGAATCCCGCCCTAAGATCGAGGATGTGAAGTTGAAACCCAAGGTAATGGGTCCTTTGGAAGAACTCCGTTTTCTCGATGTCTTGAATTTTCGCCGCTTAGGCAAGGACCCTCAAGAAATTTGCGCAAAGATCGTAATGAAGATCCGTCTTCTCGAGAAGGATGGCTATGACCGCATGGTCGAGGGAGTAAAGGCTTGGCGACAGAGCCCGGTAAACCGTCTCTATCTGCGCTTGGCGCAAGAAGCGGTGATGAAAGGAGTGACTTTGCGCGATGCTGTGGCTGCCCGCCAGGCGGAAAAGAAAGAAACCCTGACGATGGAAGAAATCGAAGCCGTGGTAGCCATGAATTCTCAGCTCATGTTTTAATATGCAGCAATTCACCGTACCTCAATTCATCGACGTGGAAAGCAAGATTATCGGACCGATAACGACGCGCCAGTTTTTGATTTTCTTGAGTACGGCGATAATCATCGGTTTGAGCTACAAGTTGTTCGATTTCGCTCTTTTCCTTACCATCGCCATCATCTTATCCATGATCGCCGGCATCTTTTCGTTCGTGAAGGTCAACGGCCGCCCCTTCCATTTTTTCATCCTAAATTTTATCCAGACTTTCCGCCGTCCCAAGCTCCGTGTTTGGGCTCAGGCTCAAAATCCCATAACACCGGATATCGAGGTAACAGCTAAGCCGGCGGAAGCATCTAAACCGAAAGATCCTTTCCAGAATTCACGATTGGCGGAACTCGCCCTGGTGGTGGATACGAAGGGAAGATATCGCGGTGAGGAAGGAAATAATTAATCTATATGCCAGAAACCAATAGCTTGGTGCGTAACAAAGTGAACTCCTCGACTCAGCAGTATCTGGATATCGCGGAGATAAAGGACGACGTCGTCATCATGAAGGACGGTACTTTGCGCGCGGTCTTGCTGGTATCGAGCATTAATTTCGCCTTGAAAAGTGAGGATGAACAGAACGCTGTGATAAATTCCTACGTGATGTTCTTGAACAATCTCGGCTTCATGCTGGAGATCGTGATCCAATCGCGCGAACTGGATATTGATAATTACCTTAATTACCTTAAAGAGAAGGAAAAGCAGCAATTGAATAAGCTTCTCAAGATGCAAACGGCGGAGTATGTGGAATATATCAAGGAGCTGACTTCTATCGGAAAGATCATGAACAAGCGCTTCTACGTCGTCGTCCCGTATAATCCGCTTTCGGATAAGCATAAGGGTTTCTTTACGCTTTTGGGCGAGGCAATCAAGCCGGCGACTTCGATTTCTCTGAAAGAGAAGGGTTTTCAGCGCTATAAGGAAATGCTCAATCGCCGCTTAGAGAGCGTCATCGGTGGCTTGGAATCGATGGGCGTATCTGTCGCTCGCTTGGATACCCAGAGCCTGATCGAATTGTATTACAAAACCTATAACCCTGAGACGTCCAAGAACCAGAGCCTGGCCGAAATAGACAAGCTCAGGGTGGAGAAGAACTAAGGAATCGTATGATCAATTTCAATAAGAATGAGGACAAGCAGAAGATCGGGCTGAACACCCCGATCACTTTGGCGTCCAAAGGGAAGGAGAAGCCGATCGAAGCGGATCCGCGCCTCACTCGGGAGATCATCGAGGAAGAGAAAGCCTTCCGCCGCGGCGTCTTGACGGTGCGGGATATTATCTCACCGGCCAGCTTGCAAGTGAAACCCAACCATCTCATGCTGGGTTCGAAGCTGGTCCGTACGCTTTTCGTTATCAGCTATCCCCGCTATATCAGTGTTGGCTGGTTCGCTCCGATCATCAATTTGAACCTTACCTTTGACGTCTCGATGTTCTTCTATCCGGTGAAGAGCGCCATCATCCTGAAGCAACTGAAGAACAAGGTCGGTACTTTGGAGGCTCAGATCATTTCTGACGCTGAAAAGGGAGCGGCCCGCGATCCGCTGCGCGAAACCGCTTTGCGGGACATTGAAGCTCTGCGCGACGCTCTGACCCAGGGAACCGAGAAATTCTTTCAGTTTTCGCTTTACGTCACCCTTTATGCGGATAATCAGGAAGAGTTGGACCGCATGTCCGACCAGGTGGAAGATATCTTTGGTTCCAGGCTGGTATATTCCCGCCGCGTGTATTTCCAATCCGAACAGGGGTTCAATTCCACTTTGCCGCTTTGCAATGATGAGCTCTATATTACTTTCAACATGAATTCGTCGCCGATCGCTTCCTCTTTCCCTTTTATTTCCAGCGAATTGACCAGCGACCGCGGCGTCCTATACGGGATTAACCGGCATAATAACAGCCTTATCCTCTTTGATCGTTTCTCCCTGCAGAATGCGAATTCTGTCGTTTTTGCCACTTCCGGTGCCGGAAAATCGTATGCTATCAAGCTGGAGATCCTCCGGGCTTTGATGCTGGGGACGGAAGTCATCGTTATCGATCCGGAATATGAATATAAGCATTTGGCGGAAGCCGTAGGGGGGACTTATATCAAGATATCGTTGGCTTCCGAGAATAAGATCAATCCTTTTGATCTCCCGCGGGGAATCGCCGGTGAGACCAAGCCGAAAGATATTATCCGCAGCGCCGTCATCACCCTCAAGGGTCTGGTCCGCCTGATGCTGGGCAAGCTGAGCTATGATGAAGACTCGATCGTCGATCGCGCCTTGCTTGAGACTTATGCCAAGAAGGATATTACTCCGGATTCGGACCTTTCCGTCATCGAACCGCCGATCATGTCGGATTTCGAACAAGTCTTGGAAGGCATGGAGGGCGGAGCGGATCTCGCCTTGCGCTTGAAGAAGTTCACTGAAGGCACCTTTTCCGGGCTCCTGAATAGTCCCACCAATGTCGAGATGGATAACCAGCTTGTCTGTTTCTCTACCCGTGATCTGGAGGATGAACTGAGGCCTCTCGCCATATATACCATTATCAATTACATCTGGAATACGGTCCGCAGCGAAATGCGTCAGCGCATTTTGGTGATAGATGAAGCCTGGTGGATGATGCAGAATGAAGACAGCGCCAAGTTCGTCTATGCCCTGGTGAAGCGCTGCCGCAAGTACTATCTCGGCGTCACCACTATTACCCAGGACGTGAATGACTTTCTCACCTCGCCATACGGCCAGGCGATCGTTACCAACTCTTCGATGCAGATCCTGCTCAAGCAGTCTCCGGCGGCGATCGACTTGGTCCAGAAGACCTTCCTTCTCACTGAAGGCGAAAAATATCTCTTGCTCGAGTGCGGCATCGGGGAAGGCATCTTCTTTGCCGGCAATAAGCATGTGGCGATGAAGGTGGTGGCCTCCTATACGGAAGACCAGCTCATCACTTCCGATCCTCGCCAGCTCCTGGAGATCGAGGAAGCGAAGAGAGAGTTTGAAGAAAGCATGCAAGAAGAAAAGCAATCATAAAAATATATGAACAACCGCCAAAAGACCGGATTACTGGTCATCGTCATCGGCTTACTGATTATTGCCGCTATCGTCTATTTCATATTCCTCAAGAAACCGGAAACGCCGTCCCCGCTTGATAATCCTGGGGCAACCACCACCGGGCAATTGCCGACACCGGAAGAGAGTGATATTACTCCGGGAGACAAGCCGCGCAATTATCAGCAATATGATATCAGCAAGGAAGCGCCACATGAAACCGATTCGGCGGACGTTTCCAAGTTGGCGGCTTCTTTTGCTGAAAGGCTGGGATCATTTTCCAATCAATCCGATTACAGCAATTTTGATGATTTGGATATCTTCATGACCGCCAATATGCGCGAATGGGCGGACGGATACGTGGCTAAGATGAGACAGGATAATGCCTATGACGGCAGTTATTACGGCATGACAACGATTGCGGTGAGTACCGAGGCCAAGAGTTTCGATGCCAACGCCGGCAAGGCGGAAATTGTAGTGGGGACCCAGCGCCGGGAAGTGAGAGGACAAGGAGGAGAGAATAATTATAATCAGGATCTGCTGCTCGTCTTCGTCCGTGAGAATGGACGCTGGCTGGTAGATGGAGCGTATTGGCTCGAATAACTATGGCAATAAAGAAGGTATATACTTGTTCCCATTGCGACGCCCAGTTCCCTAAGTGGAGCGGGCGTTGCTTAGAATGCGGTTCTTGGGGAACGCTGGAAGAAGAGACTTTGGATGCGAAGAGCGAGAAAAAAGAAGAAGCGAAGAAAGCGGGTGAAGCCGATGTTATCGATCTCCGGGGCCTTAAAGGCGGTAATGAGGTGCGAGTGCAGAGCGGCTGGGAGGAGATAGACCGCGTTTTGGGCGGAGGCCTCCTTCCCGGATCGCTCTTGCTCTTAAGCGGGGAGCCGGGAATCGGGAAGAGCACATTAGCGGCGCAATTGGCGGATAAATTAAGTCGGCAAGGGGAAATATTGTATGTCAGCGGAGAAGAATCCGCGGTCCAGGTAAAGTCTCGCTTAGAGCGCCTCGGCTGCGATCTTACCAGGTTGCGCTTTATCGGCGATACTGGCGTGGAGAAGATTGCCTCAGCCGCGGAAAAAGTGAAGCCCGCCTTGATGGTGGTAGACTCCATCCAGACGATATATTCTTCGCTCATCCCTTCGGAAGCTGGCAGCTTGAGCCAGATCCGGGCGGTGGCGGTGAGATTCCTCGAACTGGCCAAGGAAAAGGGTATCAGCGTGCTTTTGATCGGACATATCACGAAGGACGGCCAACTTGCCGGCCCTAAATCCTTGGAACACATTGTCGATACGGTCTTATCTTTGGAGAATGAGCCCGGAAGCAGTTATTGCCTCCTTCGTGCCAGTAAGAACCGTTTTGGTTCCGTGAATGAGCTGGGCGTCCTTGAGATGACCGGCAAAGGTTTCGTGGAAGCCAAGGATCCAAGTTCTGCCTTCTTGGGAGCGGCCATGGAAACGGCGCCAGGATCGGCGATCGGTTGCGTTCTGGAAGGCACGCGTCCTTTCTTAGTAAATATCCAAGCTCTAGTGACGAAGACTATCTTCGGTTATCCGCAGAGGAAGGCCAGCGGTTTCGACCTAAATCGTTTGCAGGTACTAAGCGCTGTAATCGCTAAGAGATTGAGCAAGATAAACCTGGTTACCAGGGACATCATCCTGAACGTGGTGGGCGGTCTCAAGATTAATGATCCCGCTTTGGATCTGGCTGTCTGTGCCGCTATCATTTCTTCTTATCTTAATAAGGCCCTGCCGGTCGGTACGGCTTTCATCGGCGAGATAGGTTTGGGAGCCGAGCTGAGGCCGGTCTTCCGCTTGGAGCAGCGCCTGAAAGAAGCGGAGAAGCTTGGGTTCAAGAGTGCGGTCGTGCCGGAGGGGACGGATTACAAAGGAGGCAAATTGAAGCTTATAAGGATAAAGAATTTAGGAGAACTTGCTGAATTATTAGCCTAAAAAATAGATAGAGAGATGGCACATATTGACATTTTATATTATATGTGCTATTATTTTACCATAGTTAACGCTTGTTCATTTCATATAAACCTATAGATCATGAAAAAGTTTATCGACATTTCATCAGTTGTATTGTTTGTTCTTGGAATAATTTCTGGCATTATCATTTTTCTTGCGTTAATCTCTTTCGCCTCAGTCATCTTTGATGGTACCCCTTACACCGGCAGTATAATGATATTTGCCATGAATCCGGTAAACTGCGTTATCATGATATCCCTCATCATCTCTGCTTTCTTCGCTTCCAAGCGGGTTATGCCGATGATAGGCTGATAGCTCTTTCGAAAAAAAATTAAAAACGGCTTCTCCATGAGAAGTCTTTTTTTATATAAAAAACCTTCCTAGAGGGGAAGGTTGATTTCTTTACTTGTTTTATGCCTTAGCTAGACGTCGGCGGTGTCTTTTTTCCGTTTGTTTTTTATAATATTGTTTAATGCTAAAAAGAGCATCTGCGTGCATATTCAGCTCGTCAAGCGGGATGCGCTCGGGAAGCGGCATATGCTGATTCATGATTTCTCTGATCAATTGTTTTTCTGCCTCAGGCAATAATATATCTTTAATGGCTATCGTTGAAGGGACGGGGCGGTCCGAGGTGCTATCGCAGTTCCTGGCGTATTTTACAACGATTTTTTCCTGCTCTTTATAGAGATTTTCTCTACCGAAGCAGATTTCAACTCCTTGATGGAATCCATTAAAGATTTTCTTTTCGTCTTCCTCCAGGCAGACTCGAGGTGACTTTATTATTATACTTTTCTTTTCTACAAATATGTTTTCCTTATGGAAAACAATTTTCTGGCCCCGGTAAGACGCTTGATAAATCATTTTCTGTCTTTTTTGGTTAAACAATATGTTAAGTTACAATACCGCCATATTATATATTTTCGGTAAGTTTGTCAAGTCACTCCAGGTGGGCCTCTCCTTCCGGGGCTTCAGCTAGCTTCTCCTTGATTAACGGATGCTTGTCCAGGCCGGGGTCCGAGGATATGAGCTCCTCGGCTGCTTTCTGGGCTGATTTAATCGCCTCGTAGTCGAACAGGGATGCGATTCTGAGTTCGGGAAAGCCGCTTTGGACTAGGCCATAGATATCTCCCGAGCCGCGCAGGTCAAGATCGATCTTAGATAAGGAAAGCCCGTCGCTGTATTTGCTCAAGGCACGAAGACGTTCGGCCGTCTTTGGGCTCTGTTCTTCCAAGCTGGTCATGAGCAGGCAGTATGACTGGTGCTCTCCTCTGCCTACGCGTCCGCGGAACTGATGGAGCTGGGCCAAACCGAATCTTTCCGCTCCTTCTATCAGCATGACGCTGGCATTTTGGACATCAACTCCGACCTCAACCACGGCGGTGGCTACTAAGATCTTGGTTTTTCCTTCGGCGAATTCTTTCATCGTTTTTTCTTTCTCGGCGCTTTTGAGTTTGCCATGGATGAGGCCGATTTCAAGATCCGGGTAGATGTCGCGTTTGAGCTTGCGATATTCCGCGGTGGCTGATTTGGCCCCGAGCTTATCCGATTCCTCCACCAAGGGACAGATGATGAAAGCTTGCCGCCCTTTGTCTATCTCTTTCCTGATGAAAGCATAGGCATCGTCCCGGTCCTGGGCGGATACGACCCTGGTGATGATGGGCTTCCTCGTTTTGGGTAATTCGCGGATGAGGGAAAGATCCAGGTCGCCGTAGATCGCCAGTGCCAGAGAACGGGGGATAGGGGTGGCGGTCATGGAAAGGAAGTGCGGCCAGAGGCCGCCGCCGCTCCTTTGGAGCTTCTGGCGTTGGCGTACGCCGAAACGATGCTGTTCGTCTACAATGACCAAGGCGAGGCGGGGAATTTCATAATCCTGGATGAGGGCTTGCGTCCCGATGATAATTTCGGCTTCTTTTATGATCGCTTCTTTCCGTTCTTTCTTGGTTTTTGGCAGGTCGAAAGTAGCTTCTGCTTGGCTTCCGGTGAGGAGAGCGATTTTAATATTGAAAGAAGCGATGAGTTTCTTGAGGCTTTCATAATGCTGGGAGGCAAGGATCTCGGTCGGGGCCATGAGAGCGGCTTGGTAACGGTTGGCGGCCGCATTGAGGAGGGCCATGGCTGCGACCACAGTCTTTCCAGAACCGACATCTCCTTCTAAAAGGCGGGACATCGGCGCTTCTCGATCGATATCTTGCAGTATTTCCCAAGCGGCCTGTTTCTGGCCCTTAGTGAGCTCGAAAGGAAGGGAAGAGACGAATTTGCGGGTAAGTAATTCCTGGAAAGAAACTTTGGGCGCTTGCTTATTCTTTAGCTGGTGCTTGAGGCTTTGGGAGCGGAGCTGTCTCAAGAAAAGCTCGCTGAAGCCCAAGCGCCTCCTGGCTGCCTGAGCGAGGTCTAAGCTCTCGGGAAAATGCACCTGCCTTATCGCTTCCTTGAGAGGCAGGAGCCCTAATTTGCTGATTAGATCAGCTGGAAGCCACTCTTCCAGACTATCACTGGCTGGGAGGGCTTGCTTGATGAGAAAGCGCAGCTGCTTTTGGCTGAGATCGGAATTGAGATGGTATATGGGAATGAGGCCTTGGGTATGGATTAGCCCTTGGGAGGAGGCCTTTTCGTATTGGGGAGAAACCAAAGAGAGCTGGCCGTAGCTTTCGGCCGCCTTACCGGCCAGAGAAACCAAATCTCCGGCTTTGAGGTTTTGGGCGATGAAGGGTTGGTTGAACCAGACCACCTTTATCATCCCGGTTTCATCGCTAACCAAGGCTTCTGTAAGCTGACGGCGCTGGCGGAGGCTGCGCTTGTTCGTTATCATCTCAATGGTGCCAGTGATACTCACGTTCATGCCCGCCTCGATGTTCCCGATAGGGGAGGTCTGGCTATAATCTTCATAGCGGAAAGGGAAATAGAAAAGGAGGTCGGAAACGGTCTCCAGACCGAGCTTATGAAGTGAATTGGCGGTAGTCTTGCCGACCCTGCTCAGGGAAGACAAGGGAAGGGATAGTAGCATAGGTATAAAAATAGGCGCCTTAAGCGCCTATAAATATTCTAGTGCCCCCGCCAGGAATCGGACCTGGATTACAAGATCCGCAATCTTGCGTTCTATCCATTAAACTACAAGGGCTATTTCGATAGGCGAATTATACTATAGCCGGAGTAATTTAGTCAACTCTTCAGAAAGAGGCGGGGAAATGCGCTCAAGGTCTTCGTTCAAGTAGCGGGCCAAGTAATTACGGACACGTAAAGGATCTTGGCGGCGCAAAGGAATGGCCAGTCTCGGCATCATCTTATTGCTGAATTCCAAGTACAGGTTCTTGACGCTTTGGCGGGGTTTATACAAGACACAGAAAGCCTTGATGGCATCATAGTCGTAAAAGCGGCGGCCGACCTGGATGCCGTCCGGCTTTAGCTTGATCGTTACCATCTTGGGTTCGCCGCCATCGTTGATAACTAGAATGGCGGAGGAAATGAGGATAATGAGAGCAAAGAGGAAGTTGGAACGGGCGCCGAGAAAGACTATCTGCCCGCCTTCGAAGGAAAAGAAGGAGAAAAAGAGGCAGATAATAATGAAAAGGCCGGCCAGGAGATACCATTTAGCACTCCTTTCCGGGCGTCTGTACTCAGGGACCTGCCATTCGATGAAATTGGCGCTTTCTTGCATATTGTTTGACAATGGAAAGTAGATTTTATATAGTGATTATAACATAAATTCTAAAACATTAGAATAAAACAGGGAGAGGTGGCTGAGCGGCTGAAAGCGGCAGGTTGCTAACCTGTTATACGTCTTTTTGGGCGTATCCGGGGTTCGAATCCCCGCCTCTCCGCAGATGTAAATAGCCCTGAAATAGGGGCTATTTTTTGTAGCGAAAATTGAACTTTGGCATAAGTGATGCTAATATTAATCAATAAATAATGTTATGTTAAAATATTTAGTTTTCGTTGGAGTGTTGGTTCAGTTAATTGGAATTTATTCTTATGGACGAGAGGTCGTAAGAGGAAATGCAAAACCGAATAGGGTAACTTGGCTTATGTGGTCGATTGCCCCTCTAATCGCCACGGCTGCTGGTCTAGCTAGTGGAGTTAGCCTGGCTGTCATTCCGGTATTTATGTCTGGTTTTGGGCCGTTAATAATATTTATTCTCTCCTTTACTAATAAAAAATCATATTGGAAATTAGTGAAATTTGATTATTTATGTGGATTTGTTTCACTACTCGCCCTAGTTCTATGGGCAGTTACCAAGCAACCAGCTATTGCAATTGTCTTTGCTATTGCTAGTGATCTTATTGCGGCAGTTCCAACTTTAGTAAAATCATGGAGATATCCTGAGACAGAAACTATAGCTCCTTATAGCACTGGACTAATAAATGCGCTAACAAGTTTTGGGGCGATAAGGATGTGGGGGTTTGTCGAATTAGCTTTTCCGGTTTATTTAATATTTATCGACTCGTCTTTAATGTTTGCGGTTATTAGAAAAAAAATTAGGTTTAATTTGAGGATGGGTTAAAATCGCGCCCAAAACCGAGCCAACTACGTCCCACCCTCTCCGCAGTATTGACAAAAGCATATCTATGGTATGCTTTTTTGTTATATTGATCATTAAAAAATGGGATTATATTGGGTTAATTACTAAATTCATCGGCGCTCGGTGCACTTGGTAATTAACCCAAATATTTGATCTTAAAAAATATAACCATGAAATCAGATGAAGAACAAAAAATAGAAAGTAAATTTAAATAGTTTAAATTATTTCTATTATTATTCATTCGCATTTTTGCTCATAGCATTTATTATTATGCAAATGCAAGAGCTTACTTGGATGATAATTATAGGTTGGAAAGGTTACCTGTTAATGATGCTATAATAATAAGTAAAGAATCCGCCGAATGAGTTGCGAGGAAGTCTATAACACCAGACTTCCTTTTTATTTGTTAACAATTACCGTTCCTGCTACACCACCGTCTTTCCTTTATTATTAATAGCACGAATATTAGAGTTGTTTTTTTATGGGAAGTTCATTCTTGGGAATGATATGATATAATATATAAAGAAATAACTTATACTTTTATGGAAAACAAATTTGATTTACCGCCTATCTCAAATAGGATAATAAATAAGAGGGAGGGGGAAGATAGTAGATTCGGTTCGATTGAAGAGCAGACGAATAGCGTGGCGGAATATTTTAACTCGGAGATTGAAGAAGAAAAAACCACCGAAGATATTTTAGTGATCAACAGTTATAATAATTACTTACAGAAAGAAATTAAGCTTTTTGGCATAACAGTGGCGCCGATTCTTGAAGAGAAGATAAAGTTTTTTACAACTGATAACTTTAATAAATTATTTGAGAAAGAAGATAAAACCGCCGGTGGTTATATTATGGAGGCGGGTTTAATTTGTCTAAAAAAGAACGGCTTGGAAACATTTCACACTTTGATGCATGAAATGATCCATTACTATTCTTTCCATAAAATCAATTTGGATGAAAACGATAAATTATATCAGGTCGCTCGGGTGGGATATAATGAATATGATGCTCGTAATTTTGTCGGATTAAATGAAGGTTTAACGGAATTAATCGTTTCAAAAATATTGTCTGGCAATATCAAGGATATTAAAGATAATATATCTTATTTTGGCGATAAGAATGTATCAGAGGAAGATAAAGAAAGCTTTTTTAAGCCTATAAAAGGTCGTTATAGCCAATTTTCAAGCATGTTGCTAAGGAAATTGTCAGAGAAAGAATTACTTCCAGAAGATGATCTGCTAAAGAAATTCGAAGAGGGCATGTTTACCGGGGAAATGATGCACCTGAGAGAAATAGAAAAAATGTTTGGTAAGAATTCTCTCAGGATCCTGGCTTACTATGATATCTATGAAGATAAAGACATAGACAGGCTGGTGTATGATTATTTTAATAAGTTTGAAAGTGATGAGAAAAGCGGCCAAGTTTTGGAAAATTTAGAAAATATTAGAAAGGGGACTAAAGAATAATTGGAAACGATTAACGCATTCCATTTCTCTTCGTAAAAAAATGCACCATTTACGGTGTATTTTTTGTAATTAGAAAGTACTTCCGCCTTGACTGCCCTTACTCTATTAGTGGCAGAAAGTAATCCTAAGGATAAGCGGAAAGTTATAAATTTAGTTCTGAATCCATTGAAATAAGTGGTTTTTGTTAATAAACGATGCTATTATTTAGCATATATAATAATATGCGATTAATATCATTAAATGCTTGGTGCGGAATTAGGTGGGAACAGCTAACCGGTTTCATTAAAGGTTTGGCGGACAAAACGGATATTTTCTGTTTTCAAGAAGTAAGAAATGGCGGATATAAGAATGGCGATAGGCCGCCATTGGAACATGAGGAATTCTATGCCGATATGCAGACCTTGCTCCCTGACTATATTGGCCATTATATTCCTATGGTTCCCGGGGTTGGCCTCGCTTCTTTCGTGCGCAAGAATATCGTGGTGGAAAAAGTTGAGTCTAGTCTTATACTTAGTGCCGAGGAAACAAGACATTTAAAGAGAGCGGATGGCAGTAATTATTATCCTCGGGTAATGCAAACCATTTTCCTTGGGGATGGGTTGATAGTCCATAATTTTCACGGGATTCCGGGGGGATCGAAAGGCGATACACCGGAAAGGGGAGTGCAGACAAAACGCGTGTTAGAACGCATCGTTGGTGACAGGCCTAATATCTTAGTTGGCGATTTCAATTTGGATATGGATACCGCCGCGATTATGAAGTTCGAGGAGCATGGGATGAGGAATCTTGTGCGTGAGGGTGCTTTTAAGACGACAAGGAACGCTAACTATGTAAAACAAATAGTAATGCCCTTTGCGGATTATGCCTTTGTCACAAGTGGTCTCAAGGTTATAGATTTCAGGGTGCTTCAAGATGACGTATCTGACCATTTGCCCTTGTCCCTAGAATTCACTCATTAGCGTGCTTATTTAAGTTTGGGCTTGATGAAGGCGCAAAAATATGGTATGCTGAGTTAGCTCTTTAAAAAACGGAGTACTATGAAAATTGGAGAAAAAGGTATGATGCATGACGTCTTTTTGTCTGCAGGGGATAAGCCTTCGGATTGGGTCAAGCGACTCAGGCAGGCAGGGGTCCAGGTCGCAGGTGATGTTGAGGAAAAGATCGTAGCTCGCCCCTATTATCGCCGCTCTCTTTATGAAGTGGTATTGTTCGACGGCCATTCATTCCATCGGTCGCACCTGAGCTATCAGTTATTGGCTTTTGAGTCGAGACGCCAGTTATGTGGCAACATTTGTCTCGAAGCCGCCTGTCTGCTATTCATTTCTCTCAAGGCCGACTTCATGGAGAGTTTCAATTTCCAAACGGTGCTAGCTTTCCACGACCCTTTTATCGAGGAGGGAAAAAGCGAGCAGCTGGCATTAATCTATGAAAATGGAATCTTTATCCTCAGGACCGTATTGTTGCCAGACTACTCCGGCCAAAGCAAATGCTGGGCCTATGCTTTCCAAAGGATCTAATATTACAAGGGAGAGGTTACATTGATCTTAGGGCTCAATATTTATTGGGCCTTTTTTAGTTCCCTATTTCTTTACTGAAATTCTTATCCAAACAGCGCAAGGTTTGCTGCAGATTAAGGGAGCCTTTGACGATGGGCTTCCATAGGTCGCCTTTCTTTGCCAGGCGAGGGAAGATCGTCTCGATATTGAATTTTTTCGGATCAAGGCCCGTCTTCACTTCTTTCCATTCGAGAGGGGTAGATACCGGGGCTCCTGGCACCGGGCGTAAAGAATATGCCGAGGCAATGGTTTGTCCTCTCCTGTTCTGGAGATAATCCAGATAGGCCTTTCCGTTGCGTTTGCCGGGAATCCGTTCAAGAGAAGTGAGGGCCGGCAGGCGGCGGTTGACGATCCTAACGATGAGATAGGCAAGGTCTTTTATCTGTTCATAGTAATAACGTCCGCCGGTAGGGACAAAGATATGTAGGCCGGATTTTCCCGAGGTCTTGATATAGCTGTCTTCGCAAGCCAAGCGCAGCACCTTGTGCGTTTCCTTGGCGATCGTAATTATATCTTCGAAGCTTTTCTTTCCCGGGTCGAGATCTATAACCATATAATCCGGCTTGTCGATGTTCTTTATCCTCGAGTTCCAGGGGTTGATCTCGATGCAGCCGAGATTGGCCATATACAGCAAAGATTCCTTATTTTGGCAGAGCAGATAGTTTATCTTTCCCTCGTTGTGGTCTGACCAAATGTTTTCTGTCTTTACAAAATCCGGAGGAGCGAAAGTGATGTCTTTGTGATAGAAGCCCGCTTTCTTTATTCCATCCGGGTGCCGGGAAAGATTTTCCGGGCGGTCTTTGAGATAGGGGAGGATGTAATCGGCGATCCGGTCGTAGTAATCGAGAAGATCTCCTTTGGTGTAGCCTTCATCCGGCCAATATACCTTTTCCGGGTTGCTGATCTTATATTGATTAATTTTTTTCATAGGCTTTAGCTTTTTTATTTTTGTCCCCGGCACCTCCTTGCTTACTTCTTTAGGAGGCTTGTCGTTCCTTAATCCCAGATATACGGGGTGCCTCATCCGTCCGTCCGGAGTCCACTCGCTGAAACTGACTTGGCAGACATATTGGGGGCGGACCCAGGTGATGGGTGAATTGGTAGGGACCTTTTCCTTGACCGGACTGGTCTGGCGCCTTATCTTTCCCAGTAGCGTGATGAGGTGTTCAAGTTCTTTCTCGCTAAAACCTCCTCCGGAATGACCAATATATTTGAGTTTCCCTTGGTCATATGAGCCAAGGACTAAGGCGCCTAAATACCTGCGCCCGCCCCGTGGCGCGGTGTAGCCGATAATGACCGCTTCTTGGGTCTCGATCGCCTTGATTTTTAGCCAGGAGGAAGAGCGGACGCCTTCCTGATAGGTACTATCCACATCTTTAGCGATAATGCCTTCCAGTCCTTTATTCTTAGCGGCTTTAAAGAGGGCTTTTCCTGCTTCCTCGATGGCTTCGGAAATGATGATGTTATCTGTTGGCAAGAGGGTCTGCAGGCGGGCCCTTCTTTCCCTTAGAGGCAGGGAGCGGAGGTCTTTCCCGTCTAAGTAGAGGAGATCGAAGATGGTATAGATGATGGGAGCTTTAGATGCCTGGTCTTGTAGTGCATGGAAATTTGGAAGCCCGTCTTTCATGGCGATTATTTCTCCATCCAAGACGGCATCTATCGCTAATTCCTCGAGGTTTTTGGTGATTTGAGGAAAACGGTGCCTTAGATCTATTCCATTCCTAGAATATAGTCTTACTTTTCCCTTATAAATTTCTGCAAGCGCACGGTATCCGTCCCATTTGATTTCAAAGATCCAGCCCTTGCGGTCGAAGGGTTTGTCTAGCCGCCTGGCCAGCATCGGCTTTATGCCTGTCGGCATCGGATCGTTCTTTTTCCTTTTTCCGAGATCGGCATACTCATCTTTTTCTTTGATTAGCAGCCAGTTCTTCCCGTCTTGCAGGCGCACCAGATTAAAACCTCCTTTGAGCTTTTCGCCGTAGAGGACGATTTTGATATGGCCTTTCTTGAGTCCCTTCTTTAGGTTCCTTTGCGCTTCCAGGAGTTTGTCTGTGGATGCTTCCGTATAGATGCCTTTGTCCCAGACCTGGACGGTGCCGGCACCGTAGTTGCCTTTGGGTATGCGGCCTTCGAAGTATCCATAGTCTAGCGGATGATCTTCCACCATTACTGCTAGGCGCTTGTCTGCCGGCTTTAGAGAAGGTCCTTTGGGGACGGCCCAGCTTTTAAGGACGCCATCAAGCTCGAGGCGGAAATCATAATGGAGGTGGGAGGCGGCATGCTTTTGGACAAAAAAACGCAAACGACCGGCAGGAGTGCCTTCGCCGGGCGAAGGCTCGGGCGTTCGTCCGAAATTACGTTTGCGCTTATAGTCTTGGAGGGCCATATTATTTTCCTCTCGTTTTTGTTTTTTCCCGTTCGAGACTAAGTTTTAGGGTCTGCATGAGATTGCGCATATCCGTCATGGGCGGTTCTTTCTCGTCTTTGATGCGGATGGGTTTGCCCTGGGCCTTCTTCTCGATGAGTTTCTTCACCTCTTTGGTATAGGTATCGCTGTAATCCGATAGCTTGAAATGTTCCTCGAGATGGTTGATGAGCATGAGCGCCATATCCAGTTCCTTGGGAGAGAAGTCGCTATTTTCCGGGATGTTTAGCTTTTCCGGTTCCCGGAGCTCGTCCTGGTAACGGAGGGTGATGAGCATGAGCGCCTTGTCTTCCGGCTTGATGATAGCAAGATGTTCCTTGTCCCTGAGGACGAATTTGGCCACGCCCACCTTGTCCGCTTTTTTCAAGGCTTCGCGGAGAAGGACATAGGCTTTTTCCGCCTTGGCGTCCGGTTCGATATAGTATGGCTTGTTTACAATCTTCTCCGGGATCTCGTCTTCCGAAACAAAGTTCATTACCTGGATAAGCTTGGTTTTCTTGGGGGCGGCCCTTTTGAGTTCTTCGTCGCTAAGAATGACGAAGTCTCCTTTTTGGTATTCATAGCCCCGCACGATGTCTTCATACTTAACCGTTTTGCCGTTGGTGCGACAGACCTTGAGGTAGCTTACCGGGCAGTTGCCGTGCTTATCGAGTAGGCGGAATTTAATGGCTCGTTCTTCGGAAGCGCTATATATGCGAACAGGGATGTTGATCAGGCCGAAGTTGAGGGAACCCGTCCAAATTGAGCGCATATGGTTTGGTGTGTTAATTAAGAAAGGGGCTATATTATAGCATTTTTAGGGGGTTTCCTCAAGATTAGCCGGACTTATATTGACAATTTATATTAAATATGTTAGTATGTCTGTAGAACCTTAAAACCACGTATCATGAAAAAAATCATTAAGATTGCTTATATAGGCAGTGCGCTTTTGACTCTGCTTTTCCTTGCCGCTTTTATCTTGTGGTGCGCTTTCACTTTCTGGGTGCTAAGCTATAGCACTCATCAAGGGCTGGTAGGCGTATCGGATGCCGATTGCTCATTTCTTTTAGCTTCAATGGCTTTTATTGGAACAGGTCTTTTGAGCTCGCTAGGAGTGAATATCCTTATTAAAAAACTGGGAAGAAAATCGCTCGATAAGAATTTGCTAATATTTTAGACAATAGGGACTGATAAAACAGTCCTTTTTTTGTCTTTAAATAAAGCCCAAATTATGCTATAATGCTCTTGTTAGGAAGCTAATTTTAAAAAAATATGAAAGGATTTAATGCTAACATCGAGGCAGAAACGCTCGAAAACGACAATTTCAGGAAAGTCTTGTACACCGGGGGAAATACGCAGCTCGTCCTTATGAGCCTTAAGCCGGAGGAGGAGATTGGGACGGAAATACATGCGGACAACGATCAGTTTATCCGGATAGAGCAGGGACAGGGCTTGTGCATCATTGACGGCAATGAATACGCTATCGGCGATGGTTCGGCCGTGGTTATACCGGCTGGCGCGGAACATAATATCATTAACACTTCATCGCAGATGAAGCTCAAGCTCTATACGCTATACTCTCCGCCGCATCACAAGGACGGGATCGTGCGCAAGACAAAGAAACAAGCGGAAGAAGAGGCCGAAGAATTTGATGGCGCTACCACGGAATAGGGAAGATATCTTTTGATTATTACCATAAAAGACGGGCATGAATGACCCGTCTTTTATATTTAGTCTATTGGAAGTAAGTATCGACAGCTTTCTCCGACGGGGTTATAATACCCGCCGTACCTTAAAACAACCAGGAGATGAACTATAAAAAGACTAACAAGACGATAGAGTTTGCCGCCACCGATAAGGAGGCATTAGAAATCGAGAAGGCGGCAAATTCCTTTTTGGAGAGCAATAAAGAAAAGATTTGCGTCAATAAAGTGAGGATGGCAACCATAGGTTATCCCATCGCTTCAAGCAAGGAAGATTATTCTTTTACGGTGAGTCTAGAATATGACAAGGGTGCCAAACAGGGAACGCTCATGCGGATTTCGCTGTTTGTCTGCCTGTATGAGGAGATGAAAGATAGCTTGTGGCGTTTGGGTGAACGCCTTAAGGGACGCGGCCGAAATTTAACGGATTACAAATATCGTCTTTTTGTCGATCACCGCAGCGACGGGGAAGTAAAATGCGTAGTCATGGCTTTCCATATCCCTGCGCAAAATGCGGCTTCCTAAAGAGGGGTTAATATTATCCCTCTTTTTTTAATTGTTTCCAGGTTTTGGTATAATAGAAATATGCGATTTAAGCTGAGAAAAGCTGGTTGGCGTTTGCGGGTTTCTCTCTCCGCCGCTATTTTCCTCTTGGGAGCTGTTTTAGCTGGCTGGGCTTTTGGCTATGGCCAGAATAATAATAATGACGGTCTAGTTTTGGATATAGATTTCAGCGAGGAAAATTATGACGCCGTTACTAGAACTTTCCGGGACAAGAGTGGGAATAACAACAATGCCGTATCTACTAATGCCGCTGTTTTTGCTCCGGATAAGGATGGTAAGAGCGAAGGAGCGATGGCTTTTAACGGAAATAGCGATGAGGTGGTAACAACTTATGATTTTACAGCACAGCAGGATATAACATATTCCGTTTGGTTTAACAGGCTCGGCTCAACCGGGTTAAGGACTTTTTTTGGTTCAGACAGTAACAATGGAACTGTTCGATTGAACAACTCAGTTTTGCAAGTTTATTGGGATCCAACTACTGCTTCATTAAACTCCGGAGTGACTATAAGCGGACAACAATGGCACCAGCTCGTAGTTGTTAAAACTTCCGGTCAGTTAACTGTATATCTGGATGGCTCATATTTATGGGGCACGGCTGTAAGTAATATTGGGATTAATAACATAAAGTTTGGAAATCAAGGAGCGCAAACAGTGAGATTTTGGGGAGGAGTTATATCTAATGCACGTATCTATGAGCGGGCTTTTTCTCAAATAGAAGTATCTAAATTATATAATGAATTCAAGCCAAAGTATCAGATTTCCTCAATAGAAAAAGGATTAATTGGATATTGGCCGCTGGATGAAAATAATTTCGACCCATCCTCTGGCAGGGTAACCGATATATCCGGATATGGTAACCATGGAACGAATATGGGGGGAACGATCACTAATGACAGGGCAGGGAAGTCTGGCGGCGCAATGCATTTCAACGGTGTTGATAGTAAGATAGCGATAAATTATGCCAATCCCGTTAAACAGACATCGGTTGTCGCTTGGTTTAAAAAAACTGGAGAACCGGCTGGCGGGTATCATATTATAACCGGAGCTTCAGCGGTTGAAGTGTCCATTTACACCTCTGGTTTTCTCAGGACAGGCGTGGTAACGGATGCACAGGCGCGTCAAGTATTTAACAGTGGCTCTGGTTTGACCGATGGCAAATGGCATATGGTTGGCCTTACCTATGATGGAACGAGCCTAAAATCATGGATTGATGGGCAAGTGACTGCAACTAACCCCGTATCTGGCAATCTCTTAGGTGTAGCCAGGGAAATTGGAAGATATCAAACTAATACTTACGTTACCAATGGCGATATTGCCGATGTGAGAATATATAACCGTGCCTTATCGGCCGGAGAGATGAGCTTGTTGTATAGCAGCTATAATCCCCCAGCAACAGGGGATTCCTTAAGTAAGGGCTTAGTTGTAGACCAGCCTTTATATAATAAATATAAGAACGGGGGGTATTTTACGGATCGGGGCGGTTATACAAATTCCGCTAAAATCTACGGTACTCCGGTCTATAATCAAAATAATGTCGATTTAAATTCGAATGCCTTTGTCGAGGTTGCGCATAACGATTCTATTGATACCGAGGAATTATCAGTCTCGTTTTGGGCGTTATACAGGGATTTTGTTTATCCAAAAACTATCGCACCCATAAAAAAATCGAGTCCCCAATGCTATAATACTGGGGGCAAGGGTTGGGATTTTGGACACTCATATGCCGCTCAAGCCATTAATGTTTGTATCAATGATGGCGTAAACCGCTATTGGGGATCTTTGTATTTAAATTCCCCTAACGCTAGTGCGCTAAATAAGTGGACTCATTATGCCTTAGTTGTCGATCGAAGTGCGGATAGGATATACGCGTATGTAAACGGCGTCAAGCAAACGAGTGAGAGTAATATCAGCGCTGTTACTGGCTCTATAAGAAATAATGGCAACCTAAGCATCGGTCAAGTATACGGCTGGACGACCGATGGATTGATGTCGGATTTCAAAATGTACAATCGTCCGCTTTCCGCCTCGGAAGTCAAAACCCTATACGATCGAGGCAGGGGAAATAGCGGGGCGGTGTTAAATGGACTTTAATTAGGACAATAATTATTATCAGTCTATGTCACATGAAATAGAAGCAGACTATAAAGTAGAGTGGGAGAATGAAGCGACGCAATGTGCCCGTTGTACCAGCTATTTCATCCGTGAGGATGGAAGCGGCTATTGCAGTGAAGCGCAGGCGGACGTCTCGGCCGGGGCGCATTGCGACTTCTTCCAGTCATTAGACTAATATGAAAACAGCCATTATCTATGATTCTATCTATGGCAATACGGGGAAGATCGCAGAAGCTATAGCTCCGGCTCTAGATGCCTCCTTGGTCCACATTTCGGCAGCCAAGAAGGAAATATTGCTGGAGAACGATTGTATTCTCATCGGTACGCCCACTCATGGCGGGCGCGCTAGTTCTGCCGTCTTATCTTTCTTCAAGGAATTGCCAGCCGGAGCGTGGAAAGGGAAAAAGGTGGCAGTCTTCAGCACGGGAATCCCCCGAGACGGTCAGAACCTCTTCCTGAAATTCATTATCAGGATTTTAGGCTACGCGGATCGCTCCACAATGAATATGCTTTTGGCTCAGGGTGCAATTTCTGCCGGCGACCCCGTAACCTTGATGGTCAAGGATAAGCAGGGCCCTCTGCTGGAAGGGGAAATAGAAAAAGCCCTCGCTTGGGCGAAGGCCTTGACTAGATAACTTTAAGTTTCGTAGGGAACGCCGGTTTCCGTTTCGGATTCTTGCTGGACTTCTACTGAGAGCTTATCTTCCTGAGAGATAAGCTTTTTGTTTTCCCAGCCGCTCTTGAAGAATATATATAGATAGATGGCGGACATGATAACGCTAGTCACGGGAAAGGCCAGCCAAATCCCGTCTATCCCCAGATTAGTGAAGCGGGAAAAAGCGTAGATTAGTGGGATCTGTACCACCCATTGGGAGAAGAGCGTGAGTTTCATCGCTTTGGCCGTGTGTCCGGATGCCTGCAGAGAGCTGCCGGCGATAATCTGGATGGCGATTAGGGCGAAAATGGGAGCGATATAGTGCAGATATCTCGTGCCGGCGGTGATCACTTCGATTTCATGAGGGACAAAGAAGCGGATCAGGGAAGGAGCGAAGATGAAGGCGATAACACCGATGGTCGTGAAGGCGGCGGCGGAAAGCTTCATCCCTAATAGAGCCACTCTTTTTGCCCGCTTGGGGTCTCCGGCACCGAGGCTATGCCCAACCATGGCGGCGGTAGCTCCGGCCAAACCGAAGGAAGCCATGAGCATGAGCTGGAGTATATTCGTTCCGAGCCCGTAAGCCGCTACTGCTACCGTCCCGAAAGCGGCGATGAGCCCGGTAATGACCGTGAGGCTCAAGCTGCGCGCAGATTGTTCGATCGAGGCAGGAAGGCCAAGGAAGAAAGCCTTCTTGATGAAAGCGAAGTCCGGTCTGAAATCATGCCAGTGAAGATGGATGCCGTGCTTGCCCCCGAAAAGCAAACTGAGGCCGGCAATGGCGGCAATGGACTGGGTGAGGGCGGTGGCGATGGCAACTCCGGCCACGCCAGAGCCGTTAATCGGACCCCAGCCGAACATGAACAAGGGATCCAAGACAAAATTAAGGATGACGGTACCAACGACAATATAAACCGGAGTCTGGGGGCGTCCGACGCTGCGCATGATCGACTGGAAGATGAAGAAAGCAAAGTTGAAGATCAAGGCGACGAATTCGATGCGCAGATAGCTTAGGGCATCCGCGAAGATTGCCGGGTCTGCACCCAGCAGGTGCAGGATATCCGCTGAGAAGATAAAACCGATTATGCTGACTACGAGCGAGACCGCGACTACCATCAGCATGGTCTGAGCGGCGGAACGGCTCAGGTTCTTTTCATCTTTGGCCCCGAAATATTGCGCGGTCAAGGTGGACCCGGCAATTGCGAACCCGATTCCCAAACTGGTCAAGAGATACAGGATTGGCATGCTCATGGTGATGGAAGCCACGGCGTTTCCGCCCAGCTTTCCCACCCAATAGGTATCGGTAAAGGAATAAGCAACTTGGAATAATTGGGCTAAGATGATGGGCAGGGCAAGCTTCAAAAGAGGCTTAAGGATCTTATCTTGGCCAGTTGACCCGGAGGTATTTTCTTCCATATTTTTTCTATTATTCAACAAATGAATTAATTAAAGTTTCCAGTATATAGCGCCTATTATATCTTATTTTAAGCTTATATTCAAGTTCTTCTCTCTCGCTCGAAAAGGCGCTTCATGGTATGATAGGATAAGATACAAATTAACATCCTTTTCTTATGAAAAAAATCTTATCCCTATCTCTCCTCCTCCTGATCGTATTCGCCGCTTTTATTTTTCTTCCCGCCAAGGCGGAGGAAGGGGCGGCTGGTTCGGCAGTGAACCTGAAGCTGCAGGTCCGCCAAGACTTGCTTGAACGGATTCCTTCTCCTGAGGCAATCAAGGATTACAGGGTGATCAAGAAAGAGGGTAATGCTCTATGGGGTATCAGGAACGAGGTGAAGATCAGTTCTTCCACCTTGGAGGCGGTAGCAATCAAGGTTTCGGACGGTAGTGCCTTTGAAAAGATCATATCGCCCGAATTCATCCGCTTATATAACAAAGTGACCAAGATCGGGGCTTCGCTCTGGGGCGTACGGAAAGAAACGCCTGAAAAAACAACGATTATTTCTCCTGAACTTTCCGCCTGTGCCTCCTCGGCAATCGACAAGAAAGATGCGGCCGTGAAAGGAATCGTTGCCAGTAGCACTACCGCTTTGAGCGCGGCTATAGACGCTCGCAACGCTTGCCAGAAGAAAGCGATTATCGCCACCTCTACCCAAGCGATAAGTCTAAGGGCTTGTATTGAGACCTTCCAAGCAACGGGTAAGGAGATTGCGATCTTGGCCAAGACTGCCCAGCAAGCGACGTGGAATGCTTATCAAGCCGATTTGCAGGCCTGCCGCCCGGCTAGCGCTACCGGCACTAAACTTATGATCGAAGATGGCGGACTTTCCTTCGAAACGATATTTGGCGGGAGATGATATTATAAGAAAAAAGGCGTTTAGATAACGCCTTTTTTGTTTAGTTAAGCTTTTGCCGTCTGCTATTTACAACCTAACTGAAACGTATTATAATCATTTGAAACTAAACAGTACATTCAAAACAATTTAAAGCAGCAAGAAAATGAACGGTAAACAGAATGGTGTCCCATACAATGGGAAAAAAGTGGAAAATTTTAAGAATTTTGCTCCTGGACAGGGCCATATTGCCATGACCAAGCCGACAAGGAAGGGAATGATATTTACTGAGGACAAGGAGACGAGTTATTTGTCGGATAAACAGGTCATGTACTATCCTGAAACTATCGCCCTTCGAAGAGGAAAGGGCGTGTTAGCCTACATGATTGACGTAATATATTTCGATAATGCCACCATGGCATATACTATCGAGCTCAACATGCTGGTTCTCAGTAAACATCAAGTGAAGGAACTTAGAGCCCATAATAGCGAGGCAATGACGCTGTATGAGGATACCAATAAGTTGGCCGGATCAGGTAATTACTGCATGACGAAGCCGTCTTCCATCGCCTGTGATTTGGAGATAAGGGAAAGGGTGTATCGCCCTAACCAGCTGGTACGTTTCTCGCCCAATAGTATCCGGGTAGAAACAGACAACGATAGAATTGAGTTCTATGAGATCGCCGTTGCCTACGTGAATATTTCTCCGGATATCGTCGCCGTGGAGCTGGATAAGCTTTCTCTGAGTAATGCCCAGTTGCAGAAGCTTAGGGAGATTAATCCCGAGGCGGTTAAATGGTATCACCATAAGAATCTCAGCAAGCAATGTGTCGGCATAAAGGAGCTGGCACCGGATGAGGTAGATGAAGATGATTAAGGTAATAATGGGAGGATAACCGTTTTACTAACTAAAAAGGACTCAATGCGAGCCCTTTTTTTCTTTGGTTGTATTTATTCGATGCAGCAATTAATCGCTTTTTTCACCAGCTCTCCGAGCTTGGCGCCGAAGCCTTTCTTTTCCTTGTCGTGCTTGTCTAAGGCTTCTTCATCGATCTTTTTCACGTCCCCGGTGCCGATGAGTTTCATATTGAGGCCCCAGAAAGTGGAGTAGAGTTCATAGGCCTTGTTAAACATCTCATAAGCTTCTTCTTTCTGGCCCCGGCCAAGCTGTTTGGTTCCTACCTCCATCAGGCGGTAGCTGGCAGCCAAGAGGTGTTTCGAGATGCACCAGACCTCGCCTTCATATTCCTTAATGATCTTCTGCAGCAGAGTCTTGCGCATCTCGCGGACTTCGCTGATGAGGTCGTAGTATTCCGTTTTGCCGGTTTTGGCACCGGTGAAAAAGAAGTGCTCTTCGATACTTACCAAATTCATGATGGCGATGGAGAGGTCTTGGTCCGAAGACAGGTCCGTCTTTTCCTGTTTCTTCATGGAGTCCGCTTTGTCGATGAATTCCTGAAGATCCTTAATAGGATTTTTGTCGTTTTCCATATGATTATTATCTTGTGAGAATGTAGAAGACAAGGCTCAAGAAAGCGAGTGTCCCTACCGGCAAGACTACCTTCTCAAAAGGGAAATGGGCCTTGCCGTTACTCCGCTTCATCTTTTCGTAAGTCGCAACCGCCGCCGCAAAAAATATCGAGCCGGCGGCAATCCCCAAGGCTAGCTTATCCGAGCCGTATAAGGTGTTCCCCGGCGTGCCGAGAAGGCCTTGGCGGAAAAGGGACCAGATAACGAGGCCGTAATAGGCAAGGAAGATAAGCAGGTTGCGGGGAGACCTGAACTGGTTAAGCCAAGACTTCTTTTCAAAGAGTTCTATCGTCCATGTACTGACCGCTACCAGCATGCCGCCGATCCAGGCGCCTGCGATGGTATCGTCTATGCCCAGGTATTGGGAAAGCCCCAAGCCGGCGCCAACCGCCACCACGCATACCGGGCAGACCGCTTTAGCGGGGAGGGCTTTAAGGAACAGTAAGCCGGCGATGGTAAAGATATGCTTTAATTTCATATCAGCTCTTGAAGAATTCAATGATGGCCTCATCGCCCATCAGGCACTTGTCTCCGGTCCAGAGGAAGGGCACGCCAAGGCTGTTCGTATCTAGGCCGCAGGCCTGCGCTTTATCTATCAGGCGCTGGCTGTTGCGCTGGCTTGCGGAAACCTCGAGGCGCTGGAAATCGAAACGGTCCTGGACTTTGTTGGCTTCGATATAATTTTCCACATTAAGGCAATGGGGGCAGGAGTTGCTATAGAACAGCGTCATTTTGTTCGGATTGTAATTTCCGTTTCCACCGGTAGCCAAGAGGGCCAAGGCTACGGCCACGATGGCGACCGTGCCGATTATCCAGGCTAAGCGCTGTTTCTTATCTTTATTCATAAGGTATTAATTAGTTTATAATAAGCTATATTTTATCATAAAAAAGGCACTTTGAGAATATGTGCTAGCTTCAGCGATTTTGGTTATCTCTTGGTTAACGGTTCGTTAAAACGGGCCTATGGCCCGTTTTAATGTTCTGTTTGATTTATTCTTACTGGAAGTTTTCAATTTTATTTTTAGCCTCTTTAATGAAGTCCGCGCGGCTTATTTCCCGGGTTTCCTGGGCGCCGCGGTCGCGGACGCTCAGGTTCTCCGCTGTCGCCTCCTTATCCCCGATTACCAGCATGTACGGAACCTTCTCCGCAACGGCTTTGCGGATCTTATTACCCACCGTTTCGTTATTATCATCAATCTCTACCCTTATTCCCGCCGCCAGTAGTTCATCCGCCAATTTGCGGCAAGCAGGGATATGCGCTTCGGCGACCGAGACTATCTTCACCTGCACCGGTGAGAGCCAGAGCGGGAAAGCGCCGGCATAGTGTTCGATAATGACTCCTAAGAAACGCTCTAATGAACCCAAGAGGGCGCGGTGGATGGCAATGGGGGTCTTGGCGGAGCCATCGGCATCAGTATACTTGAGCTCGAAGCGGAGAGGCATCTGGAAGTCCAGCTGGATAGTGGCGAGCTGCCATTGGCGGCCGATGGCATCTTTTACCTTGACGTCGATCTTGGGGCCATAGAAGGCGCCGTCGCCTTCGTTGATCTGGTAGTCCAGTTTCGCTCCTTCCAAGGCTTCCTTGAGGGCTTGTTCCGCTTTGTCCCAATCCGCTTTTTCTCCGAGATATTGCTCTGGACGGGTAGAAAGGTGGATTTGGTCGATTTCCAGCCCGAAGACCTTGTAGATCATCTTTATCTTATCTAGCAGGTCGGTGATTTCGGAGAGGATCTGATCGGGGCGGACGAAGATATGGGAGTCATCCTGGGAAAGGCTGCGGACGCGGGTAAGGCCATGGAGAGTGCCGGATTTCTCGTTACGGTAAAGGGTGGTCATCTCGGCCAGGCGCAAAGGCAGATCGCGGTATGAATGGAGATCGCGCTTGAATACCAGCATGTGGGCCGGACAATTCATTGGTTTCACGCCCATATCGATGTCATCTTCCGCATGGTGCAGGCAGAACATATCTTCCTGGTAATGGCCCCAATGTCCGGAAGTCTTCCAGAGTTCCGCGTTAAAAAGCTGAGGAGTGCGCACTTCCTTGTATCCCTCTCCGTATGAATAGCGGCGGACGAAAGAAGATAATTCTTGCAAAAGGATCATGCCTTTAGGGAGGAAGAAGGGCATGCCGGGGGCATATTCATGGTTCATGAAGAGGTCCAGCTCTTTGCCGAGCTTACGGTGGTCTCTCTTTTCCGCTTCGGCGATCATCTTGAGATGATCATCCAATTCTTCCTTGGTATCGAAGGCTAAGCCGTATATGCGGGTGAGCATGCGATTCTTTTCATCACCGCGCCAATAGGCGCCGGCTAATTTATCCAACTTGAAACTGCCCGGCTTGATCTCCTTGGTGTTTTCGATATGAGGACCGCGGCAGAGATCGGTGAACTTCCCGACCGTATAGAAACTAACAGCGGCTTCACCGGCTGCCTTGAGATCTGAAAGGATTTCCTCTTTGTAGGGGTTAGCTTCCTTTTTCGCCCAGGATAGAGCTTCATCGATACCCTTATCCTCACGGCTGAAAGCCAGGTTCTGTTTTGCCAGGTGCGCCATTTTCTTCTCGATATCTTTCAGCTGGGAATCGCTTATCGCCTTATCCCCGAAATCGATATCGTAATAGAAGCCATTTTCAATCGCCGGCCCGATTGCCAACTTCGCTTCCGGATAAAGCTCAAGGATGGCGGCAGCCAGGAGATGGGCGAGGGAATGCCTCTTCGTTTCAATGTTGCTCATATTTATATAATTAGGGGAGGGAATAAAAAAAAGTCCCCTCCTCGCAAAAACAGCCAAAGCTGTTTCTGCCGGGACGGGACTTCTGTCTCGCGGTTCCACCCAGCTTCCCCGAGAGGGGCGCTCTAATCTTTCCCTTAGGCCATGCGGCGGATATCCCCGGACTTGGTGGGTCCGGCAATCAGGAATGGCTTAATGATAGCGTAAAATGAGGAAATAGTAAATAGATCATCGGTACCTAGAAATAATCTATAGTTTTTTTCATTTAATATAAGCGTAATAATTGAAAAATCAAGGAAAATATCAGTCGACTGATGTAATTCTATTGATTTTATATCAGACCTATGATATAATTCTTGATATATATGATTAAAAGAGAAATATTAGAAAAAATTTTGCCTTGGTTAGATAAGGAAAAAATCCTTATAATTAAAGGAGCTCGCCAGGTCGGGAAAACGTTCATAATGAAGCAGCTGAAAAATGAACTAGAATCTCGAGGCGAAAAGGTGGTTTACTTATTGGCTGATGATATTGATAACCGGCCAATTTTTTCTAGTTTGTCTTCTTTAGAAGCTTATCTTAGGCAGTACCATGGATTTCCCAATGGAGTGATATATCTCATGATTGACGAGTTCCAGGTAATCGAGGAAGCTGGCGTCTTCTTGAAGAACGTCTATGATCGGTACCGGTCAGAAATCAGACTGATAGTAAGCGGCTCAAGCTCCCTGGAGATAAATAAGAATTCTGAGTACCTCACGGGGAGGGCTATACACTTTAATGTGGGTAGAGTCAGTTTTAAGGAGTATTTTGATTATGAGGAAGGAACCGCAACGGAGCTTATGCCTTTGTCTGATTTTAAGAAGCTGAAAAATTTCTATGCTTTGTCCGGTCCAAGACTGGAGGCTACTTTCGGCACCTATCTTTCTTATGGCGGATATCCTGAAGTCTTGATTACCGATGACGTTGAGCAGAAGGAAGAAATATTAAAGTCCATTATCAAGACCTATATTGACAAGGATATCATCAACCAGTTGCAGGTTGAAAATGTAACCGGCTTCAATAACCTGATAAAGATTCTTGCTTCCCAAGCAGGGCAATTAGTGAGATATAAAGAGTTATCTGATACCGCTAATCTGGCAACCAATACGCTAAGGCGATACTTAGAAATCCTCTCAGGTACATATATCGTAGATTTTGTCAGGCCATATTTCCGCAATATCCGAACGGAAATCTCTAAAATGCCGAAGATCTTCCTTCTTGATACCGGGATAAGGAATTATTTGCTGAGGTCATATTCTTTGGAAAGCCAAGAAATGGGGAATGTGGTCGAAAACTCTATATATTTAGAATTATTGGCTCGGTTTGACAAGGATAATATCCATTACTACCGCACCAACAGCGGCAGCGAAATTGATTTCGTTATTGAGGGGAAAGGAAAGTCCTTATTACTTATTGAAGTAAAATATCGGAGCAAGACAATGGTTACTCTGCCAATGAAAACCTTCCCAAGAAAATATCCGGAAGGGAAGATGAGAATTATGCTGACTAAGAATGCCTTGAAATACGAAGATGGAATATATTTCATCCCGGCTGTATTATTTCCTTTTGTAAATTTAGAGGTGTAACAGGGGTAACGGGAATACTATGAATAATAGAAACCACCGCCAAGGGCGGTGGTTTTAATATATGGATTCAAAGGGAAGATATTCTAATATTACTATTTCAGCCTTATCTCATATAGCTTTCCTGTCTGGGCATCGGTGTAATAGAGCAGGTCTTGGGTATCGGAAACCATGATATTAGCAATGGTGGCTCCTGAGTCGGGTATGGCGATGAGTTTCTTGGCTCCGGTCTTGAGGTCTATCTTGTACAGGAGGTCGGAAGTATTGGTGGCTAGTTCAGGGAAGAGTCCGGCGCCTTCCGGCAGGCTTTCCGGGACGGCGCAATAAAGGTCGGTGTTAGTGGCGAAGTTGCATTTCTCCGCCCAGGTATTTAGGCCGAGCTCCGTGCGGTTCTGTCCGATCTCGTCTCCTTGGGCACCCACTATCCAGAGGCTCGGATTCATACCCCGATCGCTGCTATAGACGCTATAGAGGAGCTTGTCTCCGCTATCGGACCATAGAGGCTGGAAGCCGCGGCCGTTGACGATGGTTGATTTGAAATTCTCTCCGTTCAAGCCCACGAAAAAGACTTCTTGGCGGTTGAAATCTACTCCGCGGGTATACATGGCAGCCGCTTGATTATTGGGAGACCAGACGGGATAGACATCCTTGTCATTGTTGCCGATGGCGCTCAAGGAACGCGCGCGGCTGCCATCGGCGTTGGCGACCACCAGATAACGGTTTTCCACGTCCGCGCCCAGGCTTTTAGCGGAGATGCGGGTAGCATCAGGGGAGAAGGAGAAGTCTTCCCAGTGCTTGGGCAGGGTAACTTGTTTGCCGGTGTCGAAGTCGTAGCTGATCTTGGAACCATCCGGATATTCGATAATGGCCTTTCCGCCGTTGCCGGACCAGACCACGTCGCTTACTTCATGGAAGACCTTGTCGCTCAGAGCTACCGGCCCATCTTGGGAGAGACGATAGAATTTGCCGTCTGTTTCGCTATAATAGCGTAACTGGCCGTTTTCTGTCATGGTGGCGGAGCTCACATTGTCGCTTACCGCGAGATCCGTCTTGGTGATGCCGCCCAAGGCGACATCTGAGGCTTCATTGGAATCCGGGGGCAAAGTTGTTCCTTGGTTCTGGTTGTCGCGGCCGCTTCCTGGTTCTAGCTTGCCCGGGCCGGTGGAAGTGGAATAGTTCGGACTGCCATCGCCGGAAGGAGTGAGGCCGCCCATGATGCCGCCGGGTTCCAGTGTTTCGATCGGTGCCGCCGGCTGCTTAAAGAAAAAGGTCCAAAGCAGATAGGCGAGCAGCGCGACGGCCAGGATGAAGCCCAAGGAGATGAAAATTTTCTTGTAACGGCTGAAGAAGCCCATAAGTTTTTATTTTTTTATTCACGAGCATGTGGTACAATTATCTCAGCGCGCGAAGGCTCGTTTTTCCTTGTCGCTTGATACCAAATATTATATACTAGATAGATAGATAGCACAATTTCAGCCTTGGGCGCTCGGCGTTAATTTTTTTATTCCTGTATGGGACTTTTTTCCTCCAAAGATGAGAATTTATATCTCGGCATCGATATCGGCGATTCGTCTTTGAAGATGGTCGAGCTGCATAAGAAGAACAAGAAGATCCTGCTCTCCAATTACGCTTTTAGTGAGAACGTGAGCGGCATTAATTTTACCAAAGTAGACGATATCCAGTATCTCGCTCAGGCGATCCTCAAGGTGAAGGCCGAGGCCGGTATCAAGGCGCGGCGTGTCACCGCTTCGCTGCCCACTTTTTCTGTCTTTTCTTCCATCATTACTGTTCCGCCGACCGACAAGAAGAATATGGACGCGGTCGTTTCGGAGGAAGCTAAAAAAGTGATACCCCTTCCTTTGGAAGAAATGATCCTGGATTGGAAGCCGGTTGATCCGGCCGGGACAGACAACAAGGAGGGTACTAGGGTCTTCCTGACGGGTTCGCCAAAAAAACTGGTAAGGCGCTATATAAATATTTTCCGCGAAGCTAAACTGGAACTGGCCAGCCTCGAGACCGAAACTTTTTCTCTGGTCCGGGCCTTGATGGGCAATGATCCCTCGACCGTGATGATCGTCGAGATCGGGGCGAACAGCACCGACCTCTCGGTCGTGCAGGAAAGCATCCCGGTTTTGAATCGGAGCTTGGAGGTCTGCGGTGGGACGATCACCAGCGCTTTGGCGGAAAAATTGGGAGTGAGCTTCGCCCAGGCGGAGCAGTTCAAGGTGGACCTTTCCGTTTCTTTGTCCGATGGCTCCAAAGAAGAACTGCCCCAGCTTATCCTCAAAACCATCGCGCCGGTCATCCATGAGATCGAGTATATGCGGGAGTTCTTCCAAGGTAATTCCAAAGGGAAGAAGATCGAAAAGATTGTCCTGTCCGGAGGAGGCGCCTTGCTTGCCGGCTTAGCTGATTATCTTTCCCAACATCTGAACATGCAAGTCATCATCGGTGATCCTTTTAGCCGCTTGGCCTATCCCCAGGAAATGAAACCCATTATTGCCGAAGTCGGCCCCAAGCTGGCGGTAGCTGCCGGTCTCGCTTTGCGCGAGATCGCTTGAACACGATCCTGTGCTGAATTTCAATACTAAAAACAAGCCGGTTGCGCCCGAGCGTAACCTAAGCCAGAACCCCAAAGTTCTGGAGGTCAACCTGATCAAGGATGAGATGCAGGTTGATTTTGATTGGCGTCAGAATTTCGGAACCCTGCTTTTCGCTTTTTTTGTGGCCGCTCTCTTTATTGCGGAAATATACGTCGGGATGAATTGGTGGTCCCAATATGAAGAAGAGCGGGTGCAGGCTACCCAGGCCAAATATGACGCCGTGTCCAAGCAGATCAAGGATATGCGCACAGAGTCCGATGAAATCCTGGCTTTCAAGCAGCGCTCGGACTTAGCGCAAGGGCTTTTGGACAATCATGTCTATTGGACCAACTTCTTTAATTGGTTGGAAAAGAATACATTGAGCAGCGTAAATTATCTTTCTTTCTCCGGCGGCGCCGATGGCGAATATGAGTTAGCGGCCACCGCTAAGACATTCCGCGATATCAGCTGGCAGACCCGGGCAATGCTGGCAGACCCTTCGGTAAAGGCAGCCAAGGTGGATAGCGGGACGGCCGGGAAAGAGGAAGGAGCGGCTGAGAATGCGCCTGAGGGAGTGACTTTCACCCTCAATCTTAAAGTGGACCCCAAGCTCTTCATGAGCGCCAAATAATTATGGTTCCCGTACAGGCCAGAAAAAACAATACTCAGAATGCGATCAACACTTTTCTGAATGAGAATTTCAATCTTTTGGTCGTCTTTTTCGTGATCGTTTTCCTTTTTGTCGCCTATATCCTCCTTATCCGCCCGAAATTCCAGATGACGCTCATGGCGGTCCGGGATAATATTTCCCAGCAGGAAACCTTCTATCAAAGCCAGCGGCAGAAACTGGCCGATCTCCAGGCAGCCGCTACTTTATATCGGAAGATCGACGAGGCGGATGTGGAGAAGGTTAATTCTATCCTGCCGGATGAATATGCCAAGGAGAAACTGTTCGGGGAGTTGGAAGATATCGTCTTGCAACGCGGCCTCACCCTGACCTCCTTAGCGCTTGCAAAAGACGGGGAAAGCGCGGAGACGGCAGCTAATCCGATGGCACCCAAATCTGAGCGTCGGATAGATTTGCCCGGAGGCGAGCATATCGGGGTGGTAACGGCGGAGATGGGATTGGGTTCTGTAGATTACGCCGGCCTCAAGAACCTGCTGCCGCTTTTGGAACAGAATCTTCAATTATTGGACATAAGGGTGATGGATTTCGATCCCGCGGCCAAAACGGCCGTCTTGTCCGTAGACACTTATTATTTTAAATAGATGACCTCCTTGCGTAATGCCAGCATCTATATCCTCACAGCCATCCTGCTTTTAGCCGGGATCCTCATCTTTGCTTTAAAGGGCAGGATTTTAGGCATGGTGAGCACGCGGGTATTCGGAAACGAGGCCATAGGGGAAGAGCGGCCGCTCCAACCGGATGCCGGCAATCTGCCGGATATCCAGATCTTGGCCGATCCGTCTTTCAAGAAACTGCAGGATAGCGTGCTATATTTTGATTTTAATTATGTGGGCAAACCGGTGATAGACTCCGCTTTGGGAGCCACTATCCAGCCGCCAGCCTGGCAGCCGGTTTATCTCGGCAATAACAGTCCCTTTGTGCGTCCGATTGAGAAGGAAGCAGATAAGAAGATTGAGAAGAAATGATATGGAGAAACAGGAACAACTGCTGAAATTGCTCATCGACCGCAATCTGCTTACCGGTGAGCAAGCGGAAGAATTCAAGAATCAGACAACGGAGCCCAAACAGGAGCTCCCGAGTTTTTTGATAACGAAGAAGATCCTTAACGAAGAGCAGCTGACAGAAGCGCGGGCCGCCTTATACAACCTGCCCTATTTCCTTTATTCCGATGAAAAGATCCCCGAGGAAGTCTTGAACTTCATTCCCGAGGAAATCGCCCGCAATTATAATATCGTCTGTTTTGCGAGAGAAGGGAAGACCATCCGCATGGGGCTTACCGAACCTAACCTCAAGGCGATGGAGGCGGTGAACTTCCTTGCTTTGGATGAGAAGCTCATCGTCCAGTACCATCTCATTTCCCAGTCTAGCTGGCAGAAGATCTTCAAGCAGTATCAGAAGATCGAGGAAGAAATCTCGAGCGCCCTTGAGGTGAAAGCGAAAGAAGAAGGAGACGAAGTAGTGGCGATAAAGGGCGATGAGAATGCTCTGGCCGATGAAGATATCAATAGCGCTCCGGTTTCCCGCATTGTATCGGTCATTATCAGGCACGCCGTGGAAGCGCGGGCGAGCGATATCCATATCGAGCCTTTCGACAAGGAAAGCCGAGTCCGCTACCGTATCGACGGCATCCTCCATACTTCGCTTACTTTGCCTAAGAGTATCCATAACGCCATCATCGCCCGTATCAAAGTCATGAGTAAACTGAAACTGGATGAAACCCGCATTCCTCAGGACGGACGTATCCGCTTACTGGTGAGCGGACGCCCGGTGGATTTCCGCGTTTCCACCCTTCCTCTGGCGAGCCAAGAGAAGGTCGTGATGCGTATCCTTGATACCGCTAAAGGCGCTCCGGCTTTGGAGGATCTGGGTTTCAACCAGAATTCTCTCCGGGTCTTGCATGCGGCCGCCCAGAAGACGAGCGGCATCATCCTGGTCACCGGTCCTACCGGTTCCGGTAAGACGACGACTTTATATTCCTTGTTAGATATTCTGAATAAGGAAGGGGTGAATATTTCTACTCTTGAAGACCCGATCGAATATGAAATGAAAGGGATAAACCAATCCCAGGTGAGGCCGAAGGTGGGCTTCACCTTTGCTACCGGTCTCCGCTCCTTACTGCGCCAAGATCCTAATATCATCATGGTCGGCGAAATCCGCGATGAAGAAACAGCTGAGCTTTCTATCCATGCCTCCCTTACCGGACATTTGGTCGTCTCCACCTTGCATACTAACGATGCCTTGGGAGCGGTGTTGCGCTTGATCGACATGAAGATAGAACGTTTCCTTTTAGCCTCTACCTTGAAAACGGTGGTCGCCCAGCGCTTGGCGCGTCGCCTTTGCGATCGTTGCAAGAAGGAAATTACTTTGCCGCAAACGGAGATGGATGAGCTTGCGGCGGACCTCAAGGCGGTGCCGCCGGCGATCCTGAAACAGGAGCTTCCGGAGATGGGAGAGGCGATAGATCTTTCTAAGGTGAAATTCTATGCGCCGGTCGGCTGCACTCACTGTGAGAATACCGGTTTTACCGGACGCGTTGCCATCTCGGAAGTTATCGATATTAACGACACTTTGAAAGAGCTTATCAGCCAAGGCAGCAAGGATTTTAATTTGGAAACTGTTAAGAAGAGCCAGGATTTCATATCCATCAAACAGGACGGGGTGGTTAAGGTGGTGAAGGGAGTAACGACGATGGAAGAAGTCTTACGTGTCATTGAAAGCTAAACTATGCCGATTTATAAGTACAAAGCCAAAAATAATACTACCGGAAAGACAAAATCCGAACTGACCGTAGGGGTCAACGAAGGAGAGGTAGCTACCCGCCTGCGTAAGCAGGATATGGCCGTCTTGGCGCTGACCGATATGACCGGCAGCCTTGATGCCAAGATCCAACTGATCCTTAACCCTATCAAGGTCAAGGATTTGGTGATTTTCGCGCGCCAGTTCGCCGTCATGATCTCGGCAAATATGCCGGTGGTGGAGTCTCTGCTCATCCTTATCGACCAGACGAATAATTTCTCCCTCAAGAATATGATCGCCGATATCGCCTTCGAGGTGGACAGCGGCGCTTTGCTCTCCGATGCCTTTGGCAAGCGGCCGAAAATCTTTTCTGAGTTTTTCGTTAATATCATCAAGAGCGGTGAAACCTCGGGTAAATTGGATGAAGTATTGACCTATCTGGCCGATGAAATGGAGAAGAGCTACGACATGAACTCGAAGATCAAGGGCGCGATGATTTATCCGGTTTTCATTCTCTGCGGTTTGACGGGGGTGGGCATCGTCTTGATGGTTTACGTTATCCCGAATCTTACACAGATCTTGACGGAAACCGGCATGAAGCTTCCGCTGGCTACCAGGATTATCATTGCCGTCTCCAATTTCATGCGAGATTACTTGATCCTCATCGGATTGGTAGTTGCCGGACTGGCGATGGGCATAAGGTATTACCTCAAGACTGAACTGGGAAGATACCAGATTGACGCGGTAAAGCTCAGGATGCCGATTTTCGGGAAGCTTTTCAAGTATATCTATCTCATGCGTTTTACCCGGTCCCTTTCCACTCTGCTCAAGGGCGGCGTCACCATCACCAGGAGCCTGGAGATTACCTCGAACGTAGTGGGGAATGTGATTTACCGCGATCTCATCATGCGGACCCTTGAATCCATTAATGATGGCAATCCTTTTTCGACCGTTATGGAAGCCAGCTCTGATGTCCCTAAAATGGTGCCACAGATGATAAATATCGGGGAAAGGACAGGGAGGCTGGATTCGGTGTTAGATAAGATAACTGATTTCTATGGCCGTGAATCCGCGGCGATGCTGGCCAATCTGAGCGCCCTCATGGAGCCCCTTATCATGGTAGTTATGGGGGTGGGGGTGGGTATCATGGTGGCTGCCGTCTTGATGCCAATGTATAACATGGCCAGCCAGTTCTAGCCAGATTGTTGCGGCTCTTCTTCGGCTTTGCTATAATTAGGATATGTTAATAACCGTTTGCGTTTATGCTCTTACAACCGGTATTAAGGGCGTAAACGGAAATTATCGAAAGGGGGTGAATTTATGAAAAAGAAAAAAGGTTTTACATTAATCGAACTCTTGGTCGTAATCGCGATCATCGGTTTGCTTTCCACACTGTCCGTATTGGCATTAAATAGCGCCCGCGCTCGAGCTAGAGATGCGAAGCGTATCGCTGATATAAAGCAGGTACAGACAGCATTGGAGATGTATTATAATGATGCAAATAATTATCCTAGCGCATTGACGGCGCTGGCCTCTACCACACCTCCTTTATTAAAAGTCGTCCCCAAGGAGCCGACTCCGGCTGATGGCAATTGCTCGACAGCTCAGAACACCTATACTTATGCCTATAATACGGTGGCTGAAGGTTCCGGTGGAACCGGGTCATCCTCTTATACGCTCTCTTATTGTTTAGGTGCGGATACGGGGAATGTCTTAAAGGGACCCCAGATAGCCACCCCTGCAGGTGTGGCGTCCAATCTCAAATAGTTTCATAAAAAACCCCCCTCTCTTTGTTTGTGGGGTTTTTTATTTAATTAATCTATGCTAACATCTAAGTAAGCACCTTTTTCGTGCTCTAATTCTTAATTGCACGATCCCATATAGGATCAGTATTTACGTGTATGCGTAATAAAAAAGGTTTTACCTTAATCGAACTCTTGGTCGTAATTGCGATCATTGGTTTGCTTTCCACACTGTCTGTGTTGGCATTAAATAGCGCCCGCGCTCGCTCGAGAGACGCCAAGCGTATTGCCGACGTGAAACAAATGCAGACTGCATTGGAGATGTATTATAACGATAATAATGATTATCCTGCTACGAGCCCTGGTCTTGCTGCATTGGCCTCGACAACTCCTCCTTTATTAAGGGTGGTCCCTAAAGCTCCGCTTCCGGCAGATGGAACCTGCACGGACGCTGATGGCAGCAATAGATATGTCTATGCTCGTCAGGCCGGTGCGAGCGGCCAAGGATCTGCTTCTTATACCCTCACATATTGCTTGGGGGCAGATACTGGTAATGTTGAATCAGGACCTCAAACTGCTTCTCCGGCGGGCGTAGCTTCTGTTTTGAAGTAAATATTTCCCATTAAAAAACCTCTCTTTCCCGAGAGGTTTTTTGTTTGTGCCGGTATGCTATACTTTTCATATGGAAATACTAAATGAAGGACAATTATCCGTTGAGGATTGGGAACCCGCCCTGGGGGGTTTTGGAGAAGGGGCGGAGGTTTTGCAGTCTCCGGTTTGGAAAGAGATATCCGAGGCGGAGGGGTCCAAGGTCTTGGGTATTGCTTGGAGAGAAG
>JBLNBA010000002.1:0-219501 GCA_050259635.1 Bacillota bacterium | reverse complement strand
TCATTATCGTAATAGCTCGAGATATCAATTATCCCAAACAGCTTCCCAGGCAACATGCTCGGCTGCAAAACGCCGTTCTGGCTATGGCGGTTAAAAAAATCCACGGCCTGAGCATAAGCTTGCACGGATTCCTGGCCGGCATAGATTACGAGACGGACTGTGGGGATGATAATAACCAGTACCAGGACCAAGCACATCAGCAAAGCAGCCAAATTATGGCGCCCCCGAAGAAGCTTGGACAAACGCAGGTAGATTGGATAGAAGATCGAGACGAGAACGGCAGCGATGAAAATCTCGGTCAGAAATGGTCGGAAAACAAAATAGCAGCCAAGCAATACTAACCCTATAAGGATCAGTAGGAATGGCTTCGTCAGGCTTTTGTTCATAACGCATGGGGCGGCCGTTTTCACGGCCATTAAGAAAAAAGCTTAAAAGCAGGCCGCATTAAGCGGCCAGCCTTGGATATTATTTGGTTTCCTTATGGAGGGTGTGCTTCTTGCAAGTATTGCAGAATTTGTTCATCTCCAATCTTTCCTTCAAGATCTTCTTATTCTTGTGAGAAAAATAGTTGACGGTCTTACATTCTGTGCATTCGAGCTTGATCATGTTGTCCTGTGACATAGCATTGTTCTTTTACTTATTAATTACCCTAATACAATAGATAAAAACAGTAAAAAAGTCAAATATCAGGCTAAATTCTCTATCTTTGACAATGTGCGCAATAATGTGTTCCTCTGCCGGCCACTCGTTTCTTCAGGATTTTTCGGCCACAACGGGGACATTTTTGCCCGGATCGTTGATAAACATTCAGGAAAGATGAAAACTTACCTTTTTTTCCAAAAGCGTCAACATAATTTCGGAATGTCGTACCTCTTGCCTTCACCGCTTTTCTAATAATATTCACAATCGCCCTATGGAGCTCCCTTATCTCCCCATCCTTAAGGCTGGAAGCGCTCCGAGAGGGATCTATTTTAGCAGCGAACAATGACTCATCCGCATAAATATTGCCCAAGCCGGCAATTAATTTTTGATTGAGAATAACGGCTTTCACCGGGGCTTTCCTCTTAAGAATGGAACTGAGATATGAAACCGAGAACTCCTTCTCTCCCGGCTCGGGACCATATCCCGCTGAAATGATTTTCTCCAATTCTTCATCCGTGGACAATTTTATATATCCGAACTTCCTCAAGTCGTTAAAATATAGATAAGCGCCACCCTCAAAAGCAAAGACCGCCCGTGTATGCTTGTTGGGCAAAAAGCCGCCCGTCATCTCCGATATGCTCGTTCCTCCCAGGCTGTGCCCTCCCGCCTTGATGTCCTTACCTTGGCGGTACACCAACTGTCCGGTCATCTTGAGATGGATAAGCAAGTGACGGTCTCGATTCCCTTCTTTATCTAAATCGATAATCAGGAGCTTTCCCCTCCTCCTCAAGCCCAGTACTTTTGCCCCCTTGAGATAGCGCGCTAAAAAAGCCGCCCCGGGAGCGACGTTTTTAAAATCATAAATCTTAGTCGAGAAAAAGCGACGGCCGACAAGATATTTAATCAGATCTCGCCGCACAGTTTCCACTTCAGGCAGTTCCGGCATATCAGAGGACTAAAATAACGGTTATGATGATTGCCAAAGCCAAAAACTCAATGGCAAATATCTTGAGCAGGCTAAGGCCTGTTTTGTCCGGATCAATTAAGGGCATATATAGATATTATATCAGACCCAATAAAAAAGCAGTAGCGATTGCTACTGCCCTATCGTATTTTACAAACATTTAGTGAACTTGCTTTTTATTTCCAAAATAGAATCAAGGTCACCGCGAATTTTTTCTGCCGAAGAAACAAAAGGCGTTTCGATGATAGCTTTGGCTATTTTCTTTTCTTCGTACGGCTCATAAACTAAACACCCGTAAAAAAATACGTCATCATCTAACGCACAAATATTGCCGGCTAATAGCTTGGGGTAGTTATCTCCCCACAGACGTTGACGCTGCTCGGAACTTAGTTTCCATCTAGTGGGGTAAAGGAGTGCTCCCATGAGCTTACTCAAGTAATAAAGTAGGCATGCAACTCCCAACAGGGTAATCGCTGTGGCTATGATTATCGCCACCGAAAAATTATCCTTAATCAGATAAACAGCAAGGCTCATCAGCCCTACCAATATTGCTTCGGTAAAAAATATTACCCGAGCCAATATAGAATTGAACAACATTGCCCTTGCAACCGTATTTATTCGAAAACACCTGCAAAAAGCCTGACCGGTTTTTTTAACCAGCTTTTCTAATGAATTCATTGATAATCTGCTTTCCATTTGTTTGTTTTTTAGGATTGATTGATAATCGACGCCACCTTTAAAAGACGAATTCGATTATCAACCCATCCATTGTAATGAACCACCGTCAGACATTACCACAATATACACATCTAGTCAATAGGCTTAGGGAGCAATAAAAAAGACCCCATTGTGAGATCTTTTCTTGGTGGGCCGGGCAGGATTCGAACCTGCGAAGGCGTGAGCCAACAGATTTACAGTCTGTCCCGTTTGACCGCTTCGGTACCGACCCTCTATCAATAAAACAAAGGCCTGCATACAGGCTGTATCCATTATATAAAAATACGGGCGAATGTCAAACAAAAGGAAAAGGCCGTCATTAGACGGCCTTTGTAATACTTAAGATGTAATCTATATTAAGCTCCAATCCCCTGTATAACGAACCGGACTAGGGCATAGGCAGAAAAGATAACCACCATGCCGACAATCGCCCAGACAATTATATCCCTTCCCTTCTTGACTTGGGTAGAGCTGCCGGAGGAAGTCATCCAAATCAGACCGCCATAGATAAACATTACCAGAGCGAGGGACCCGATAATCCCGAAAAGCTTTTCAATAACGGACCCTATAAGTTCCTGAGGAGTATCCACTCCCTTGAGAGGATTAGTCAATTCATCCGTCGCTGCCGTTGGCGGAATCGTTTGCGCCCCGCTGCCAATCCCATTGTCAGTCTGAGCACCACTGCCTTGGGCAAGTACAGGAAAAGAAATAAACAGCGAACTTATTAAACAGAGTGTATAAATAAAAATCCTCATAGAGTTGCATTATTATACTTTTATTATAACAACGATTTCCTAAATAAAAAAGAGGTTGCTTTAGGGCAACCTCTATAAGGATCAAATATCATTCCTAACTATTATCGTTACCAATTGGAATGCATCTGACTTGCTTTGCACGTAGAACGAAGGATTCCTTTGGTCAGGTATCGTCTCGCTCGTACCGGGGAAGATCTTGCCATCCGAATAACAGACGTCGTATTCCGATGAATGCGATGAGATATTATAACGAACTATAGAATTTGGTTCAAAACGAAGCCAGGGGGTCTTTTCTCCGGGTTTTAATTCGAAACTATGCGCTCCGGCGGAAAGAACAACAATTTTTGGCTGAGCATCGGTTACCTCCCCTCTATGGCTATTATAATCAAAAACCATAAAGAGAAAGAAAACTGTAAGGATAAACAAAGGAGTTGCTACGGCTAGCTTCTCATTCTTATTGCCCAATGCAGCGGCTCCTGCCAAGAATAGCATCGAAATACCCAGGGCGATAATATTTACTGCCCACCATGATATACCATCGGGCATAATCACTCTTATAATGATAAATACGACTACCCCTAAAGCTGCACACAAAATATTTACTCCTATACCCTTGAGAGTAAGGGGGGCAGGAGCGGGAGTAGGAGCAGGAGCAGGAGCGGGATTAGCCTGCGGTTGAGGAGCCGGTTGTCCTGTTTGTGCTGGGTTTGTCGGTCGCACCGTTGGCGCAGGGTTAGTAACCGGAGGTACTGGTCTGTAAGTTGCCATGTCTGATTTCTTTTTTTCTGTTATTTACTTTTCAATCCGGCGCCGATTGCGGCTCCGATAGATGCGAGATCAGTGTTGCCACCGACCCATGTTACACTTCCAGCTTTCTTCAAAGCCTCAGTTTTTTCCAATTCAATTATATGGTTAGCGGCGTCGTTTGCACTTAAGCCGTTCTCCATTAATTTTTTTAATCTTGCGGTTTCTCCTTCGGCGAGTTCTTGCATAGCTTCCTTTTCACCTTTAGCTTCGATCACGGTTACTTCTCTTTTGCTTTTAGCAACAATCTCGGCTTTCAGGGCAACCTTATTCGCAACGTCCAATTCCGAGGTTGCGATTTCCAGATCCTTGGCAACCTGCATAGTCCGTCGCATTTGCTCCATGATCCGTTCAGGCAAACCAATATCCTTGATTGATATCAATTCAGGCTTAATACCCCATTCAGCAAGCTTTTTACCGAAGGCAGTTTCATCCAAAGGAACCAGTTCTTCGCCTTCTGCCAACTTAACTCCTTGAGCAATGACTTCCAGCGAAAACTTGTTCTTGTATTTATCTGCATCTTGGACGGTAAATCCTCTTAGGAACCCGCGAATTACCGAATCAAATAAATCGATGACCATTAGCATAAGCTCGTCGGGTGAAGCGGCTACATACACCGCCTTCATTGGTTTTATTATCTTAAAATGGATAATAACCGCTACAATGGAGGACTCATCTGCGAACTCGACGACATCGCCACCCGGACCATCGCTTCCTAATTTAAGCTCATAAGGGAATGTTCCCATAAATACTATATGTGCCTTCCTGACGATTAACGGCGGAATCCACTTTATCCCCGGTCCTAGTTCTTTCCATTTCTTACCGAAAAGTTCGGTAACGATATGAAAATTCTCATGCACCATCACTATACCACTTGCCACATAGGAGGCTACCAGCAAGCTGGCAATGATTACCACATAGATTGTTTCCATTGTTTATCCCAGGCTTACTTTTCTCGTCCATGGGTCTCGTTTATTTTAGTTTATATTTACTTTTTAATGTCCAAGTTGACGGCTTAGAAATCCAGCATATCAACCCCATAAATATAGCACATTTTATGATAAATGTCAATATATATAGTTTGGTTTAATATTGGCTAACTTTAAAGTTATTACCATTTCCCTTCTCTATTGACAATTATCTAATATCCTAATATTATATACGAACAAAACAATCGTTCATTACTAAAAAAAACAGCATGGGAAGACTAGATGACCAGAATTTGCGCCTTTATGTTGGCGCAACGAAAAAAGAGCTTAATAAAAAAAGTAAGAAGCATAAGTGTATAATTGTCTATGACTCATCATCCAACATGTTGGTGATGAGTACTGGGACCCTGAGCGCAGGAGGGGAAATCCACCGGCAAATGTGCCTAAAGCACGATGCCAATCTTTGCTGGTATGCTTTCGGCGGATATCTGAACGACTGTGCCAATGGCCAGCAACTAGAAAGAGTCTTGGAAATAGCGGACATCTTCTATGTTGACTTCCGTGAACGCCCAGAGAATGAACCAGCCAGGGGTGAAGGATCAAAAGCCTTAGCACACCACGTCAAGCGGGCATTGAGAGAAAACCCAAAGCTAAAAATTTTCGTTAAAACTGGTTCCCGCTTTAAGATTCCGGGCGCCATAAAAATTAACAGCATCGAAGACATAACTGAACTCTAAACTGTTTTAAAAAAAGCAAAAGCCACCAAACAAAGGTGGCTTTTTTCTTTTCCGAGCCGTTTTCGGGATTCGGACCCGAGACCTTCTCCTTACCATGGAGATGCTCTACCAACTGAGCTAAAACGGCCTATTCTTCCAGGGCGTCGATCTTCGCTTTCCATTCCGGAAGCTTATTATTCTCCGGATTGGCGGCGGCTAACTTTTCCCAAGAGGCAATCGCTGAATTTTTATCTTTTTTCATTATACTTAAATCCAAAATTAAATCAAGGTAGCGAGGGTTGTTGGGCTCAGCGTCCAAAGCTTGGCGCCCATATTCCAAAGCCTCATCGATTAGATCAAGCTCATAACAAACACGAGCCAATGAAAAACGGATTTCCGATATGTTTATGCCCTCGAGCATCTCCGGGTCTTTCCGAAGCTGATAGGCGAGCTTCAAGGTATGCTCGAAAGTCTCTTTAGCCTCTTTATAGCTCTTGCGCAGACGATAGCTTTCGCCCAGCTCGAGAAAGGCCGAAAGGCGCTTGGCGTCCAAACTGATAACCTCGATCAAGTGCTTCTCTGCCGCCTCGAAATTATCCGCGGATAGAGCGGCCTTGGCTTGCGCAAAAAGTTCCGCGATACGCTCGCGCTTCTCGCTGAAACTTAGTTTCTTCTGACGCTTGATATCGTCCCTTAATTTAGCCAAGCGTTGGTACCTTCTCTTTAAGAAGGAACCGATTAGCCCCCCGATACGCTTCCGCCATAAAAGAAGGAAAGAATTCACCAAGCCTAGATCCCGCTCAACCCGTCGGCGCATGATCTTTTCCTTGAATTTCGCTTCCTTCTGGCCGGGAATATTGTCTACGTCAAGGATAGCCAAAGCAGGAAATTTGCGGATGACGATGTAGAGGATGACAGCCAATGAAAGGCCGGCTAAAATCCAAGCGATGATATCGAGCATAATTATTGTTTACAGATTTTAAGGAAGCTTTCTACTTCCAGACTGGCTCCTCCTACTAATAATCCGTCGAAGCCGCCCTTAGCCAGAAAGGAAGCGGCATTATCCGGCTTAACGCTGCCTCCATATAGCACGGGCGTCTTCTTCAGCCCGGATCGCAGGCAAAAATCACTAATCGTCGCCTTCATACGAAAAGCCGTCGCCGGGTCGCAGACAGAACCCGTGCCAATCGCCCAAACCGGCTCATAGGCGATGACCAAGGATTTTAGCTCCTTGGCTTTCATGCCTTTAAAAGCTCCTTTTAACTGGTTCCGTACGACCGACGCCGCCCTGCCCAGTTTCCGCTCAGCCGCGTTTTCGCCGACGCAGAGTACCGGAGTCATTCCCTGTTCTACGGCGGACCGGATCTTCTCGGCGATAAGCTTATCGTCTTCATGGAAGATTGAGCGGCGTTCACTGTGGCCGATAAGCGCAAACTCCGCTCCGAGAACAGCCATATCCACCGGAGATACTTCCCCGGTATAAGCACCTCGCGAATACGGAGCTAGGTCTTGGACGCCAAGCTTAAGGGCCGAAGGAATAAGCGTCTTCCCCACCAATGGTAAAGCTAAGAAGTCCGGGCAGATTACTGCCTTGCCTTTATATTCCTTGAAAGCACGGGCAAAGGATTTCGCCAAGATTTCTGCTTCAGCGAAAGGTACCTGCATCTTCCAGTTAGCGATAAATATTTTCATATTTCAACAAATGATTTATTTGCAATATCTTCGACCAAAAGGGATCTTACCCAATCATAGGTGCGTTTTACTCCTTCTTCAAAGCCCACTTCCGGCTGCCAATCCAAAGTCTCTAGAGCCCGCCGGTTAGACAGGACGCTGCGGCGCTGTTCGCCGATTCTCCCCGGAGCCAGCTCAAGAGCAAGCTTGCCACCGGCAGCTGCCTCAATCGCGGAAACCATCTGCCACATGTCGATCTCTTTCCCGGTGCCGATATTGATCTCACCCCGGCAATCTATCTTTCCGGCCTTCACTAAAGCGGACACCACATCGTCCACATAGACGAAATCACGTGTTTGTTTCCCATCCCCATAAAGCGTGCATGGCTTCCCGGTAGCCATCGCTTCGGTAAAGATGGCAATAACGCCCGCTTCTCCGCCCTTATATTGCCGCGGGCCATAGACATTGGCGAAACGGAGGATGGTATAGTTCAGCCCATAGGCAAAGTAATAGTAGTTCAGATACTTTTCCAGGGCCAGCTTATTTATTCCATAAGGAGAAAGCGGATAGGTCGGAGTATTCTCCGTCGTTGGGATTTCTTCCGTCTCCCCATAAATCGCTCCGCCAGTAGAAGCCATGACGACTTTAGCCCCGGCGCGCTTAGCCGCTTCCAAGACATTGATGCCACCAAGAATATTCACCTTGGTATCCCCAGCCGGATCCGCCACGGACTTCCTCACATCTATCTGCGCAGCCAAATGATATATAACCTTAAAGCCTTCGCTAGCACAGCGCTCAATCATCTGAGGATCGCAGATATCCATCTCCCAGAAAACAGCGCCATCCGGAACATAATCACGACGCCCCGATGAAAGGTTATCGATAATAAAAACTTCATTCCCCTCAGAAAGGAGACGGTCAGCTAGATTTGAACCGATAAAACCGGCGCCGCCGGTCACTAATATCTTGGCCATATATGGAAATGATAACGCAAAAGAGCATCTTTGCCAAATAAAAAAGGCTTTGTGGAGACAAAGCCGGATTGATCTTAGTTATTGTGTAAATATGTCCTGGGACAGCTCACGTAATTTGCCGGGTAGCTGCCACCGCAGTCATGGCAGATCTTTTTACCTTCTCCAAGATTCTTTCTAATTTTAATAGCCTTCGGATTCTTAGCCGGGCGCCGATCCTGGCTATTCTTTAATAATTTCCTGAACATAATGAACGATTTTTTGTGGTGGTTAAACTACCATGATATTACCTAAAAATATCCAGATTGTCAAGAGGTAATTAGCCCAGAGCCGTTTGCTTTGACCGCTGAATTTTGTTATAATATCAATATAAAAGAGGAGGAAATCTATTATCATTAAGCAATTCCGAGAAAGGGAATTTTTTTCTTGTATGGCAAAAAATGAACAAAAGAATAACGGCTACGGCGCAGATGCAATCACCGTCCTAGAAGGTCTAGACCCGGTTCGCAAACGCCCGGGAATGTACATCGGCTCAACATCAGCCGCTGGTTTGCATCACCTTATCTGGGAAGTCGTAGACAACTCCATCGATGAAGCAATGGCCGGATATGCTAACGAGATCAGCGTCTCTTTGCTTCCGGACGGCATCGTAGAGGAGGAGGATAATGGAAGAGGCATCCCGGTGGACAAACACAAAGTAACTGGCGTTTCCGCTCTCGAAACCGTGCTAACGAAACTCCATGCCGGCGGCAAATTTGGCGGCGGAGGCTATAAGGTATCCGGCGGCTTGCACGGTGTCGGCGTCTCGGTCGTCAATGCTTTAAGTACCTATCTCAAAGCCGAAGTCCGCCGTGATGGCAAACTCTGGCGCCAAGAATATAAGAAAGGCATTCCTCAGGGGCCGGCGAAGATCGTCGGCAACGCGGAAGGCACCGGCACCACCATCTCATTCCAGGCGGATAGTGAAATATTCACCGAACTAGAATTTAATTGGGGTAAAATCTTAGACCGCTTGCGCCAACAAGCCTATCTGACCAAGAGCATTACCATAAACGTCATCGATAAACGCGAAGGCCATAGGGAGAAATTGCATCGCTTCCATTTCGAAGGCGGAATCAAGTCGTATATTAAATCTCTCCATCGCGGCAAAAGCGTCAAAAACGAAACCATCTTCTACGTCGATAAGGAAATTAACGGCAGCCGCGTCGAAGTGGCTTTACAATATAACGACGAATATAATGAGACCGTCCTTTCTTTCGCCAACAACATCCATAATCCGGAAGGAGGAACGCATCTGGTCGGCTTCCGTAGCGCCCTCACCCGCACCCTCAACAACTACGGACGCGCCAAGAACCTGCTCAAGGAAAAACAGGAAAACCTGAGCGGCGAGGATGTCCGCGAAGGGCTCACGGCAATAATCAGCGTCAAGCTTCCCGACCCCCAATTCGAAGGACAGACAAAGGGCAAGCTGGGTAACGCCGAAATGAAAGGCTATGTCGAACAGATCATGGGCGACGCTTTGAATATCTTTTTAGAAGAACACCCGAAAGAAGCGGAAGCGATCATCGGCAAGTGCATAGTCTCCGCCCAGGCTCGTCTGGCCGCTCGTACCGCCAGAGCCACGATCTTACGCAAAGGAGCTCTGGAGGGTATGACTTTGCCGGGCAAATTAGCCGACTGTTCCAGCCGTCATCCGGAAGAATGCGAACTCTACATCGTAGAGGGAGACTCGGCAGGAGGCAGCGCCAAACAAGGACGCGACCGCCGTTTCCAAGCCATTTTACCGTTAAGAGGAAAGATACTTAACGTCGAACGTGCTCGCCTGGACAAGATGCTCGCCAATAACGAAGTAAAAAACCTGATCATCGCTTTAGGAGCTAATATCGACGACCAATTCGATCTTGAGAAGCTTAGGTACCACCGCATCATTATCATGACCGATGCCGATGTAGACGGTGCCCACATCCGCACTCTCTTGCTTACTCTCTTCTTCCGCCACTTCACCCCTCTGGTAGACCAAGGACACGTATATATCGCTCAGCCGCCGCTTTATCAGATTAAGAAAGGCAGCCAGGTAGCTTATGCTTATAGCGATGAGGAAAAGGCCGAAAAGATCAAGGAATGGGGCGGACTCGCCGAGGAAACAGAGATAGTGGAGGAAGATGAGGACGGTGAAAAAGAAATCATCGAGCCGGAAGAATCCGAAGAAGATACCAAAGGCAAGGCCAAGGCTCCGGCTAAGATCACTATCCAGCGCTATAAAGGTCTCGGTGAAATGAACCCTGAGCAACTCTGGGAAACCACCATGGACCCGCAAAGACGCATCGTGAAGCAAGTCACCGTGGAAGACGCCGCTCGCGCCGATCAGATATTCGACATGCTCATGGGAGACAACGTCGCTCCGCGCAAGAACTTCATCCAGACCCATGCTAAGAAAGTTGAAAACTTAGATATCTGATATGCCTCCATACTTAATCTATCCAGTCATCGCCTTCGCTCTTGCCCAAGGCATGAAAGTCCTGCTCAAGAGCAGGAACCGGCGTTTTCGTTGGCGCGACATCTTCGCCTATTCGGACATGCCGAGCGGCCACACTGCCACCGTTACTTCGCTGACCATGGTTGTCGGCCTGCGTGACGGACTCTGGTCTAACAGTTTTGCGATTGCTTTTGTCTTGATGACCATCGTCATCACAGACGCTATCGGACTAAGGAACTATCTCGGGCAGCATGGCAAAACCCTGAACATCCTCGTGAAGGATCTCAAAGAAGACGATTATCTGGACAATCTATACCCCAAACAGCTGGAGCACATCGGCCACACGCCTTTGCAAGTGATAATCGGGGCCTTAATCGGCATGAGTGTCAGTCTGGCAGGATACATGCTGGGATTTTAAGAGAATATTTGGATAAAAAAGAAGACCGCTTTAAAAACGGTCTTTTTATTTTCTGACCTAATCGAGATTACTCGATCAAGAGGTACTGCCGGCAGGTATAAGAACGTAGTCCGCTTTCGAGTTTCGAAAGCATCCGGGCAAACATTAACCTTGTATATCCTAAGTCATGCATAAACTTTGGATTCAAAGATTGTCTCTGAAGCGCTTTCCTTATGACTTCCTTCTTATCGAAAGGAGACATCTCAAGGAGTTCGGCCATCTTATTGACGGCTTCCTCCTCATTTACTGCAAGTCTTGCATCATTTTGCATTTTTCCTCCTTCTATTTGTTGTTTTTGTACGATTATCTAAATTATATCAATATAATGTTTCAAATCAAGCTCTTGCCAAGCATTCCCTCCGGCTTGGCAATACCTAGCAGGGACAAGACAGTGGGTGAGAAGTCAGCAAGAGTCCCGGCCGGAGCCAAAACGCTCAGATCTCCTTCCAAAGGATCGGCTAGACCAATCGTCTTCCCTTCATATTCCTTGCCAATTACTAGAAATGGAACAGGATTTTCAGTCGGTTCCCGGTCTTCCCAGTCAGCCGCCAGATCCTTGGTCTTTTCCGCGTTTCCGTAAGGAGCGGTGATGATAAGGATTCCCGAGGTATTAAGGACGATATCGGCTATCTTGCCAATCAGCCTATCTATCTGCTGCAGGCTCCGGACAGTATCTTTGAAATCACCGTTAGCAGACGCCTCCTGGGCAAAGGGCAAGCTGGCAATGATCACATCATGCTTCCTTCTTTTTAATGAGGCAGCAATCAACCCGCTTAGTTCTTTGGCAAATTCCTTGAGACTGCTTCCTCGGGAAGGAGTGGTAACAGCCAGGCGATCTTCACCGGGATATGGTAATTCTTTTTGGCCGTTAAAGTGATAGTTTAGAGACGTCAATTGCTCGCTTCCGCATATCTTAAGGACACGGCGGCCTTCATTAGATAAAGCCTCACCTAGCGGAGATGGTCCGTCTATGATCTCTAAACTGCCGCAACCAAGGGAATAATATCGGCGGCGAGGATCAGCATCTCCTCCGGATAACAAGGTTACCGGGTATTGTTTAACGAAACGGGAAAAATTCGGCATCTTTGCTATCGCCACCGCGTTGGCTTCGGTTGCCTGGGAAATCCCAAGACCGTCTAACAAAAGGCAAAGCAAGAACGCCGGCTTATCGGCGTCCTCCATACTTCCGTCATTATCGGTTTCGGTTTGTGACATAAAATATCAAGCAGGCATGAGCGCTATTTCCGCCAAGCGGTTATATTTGCTCACGCGTTCTCCACGGGAAAGCGAGCCGGCTTTGAGATATTGAGCACCCAGGGCGGCTGCCAGGTCAGAAATGAAGTCGTCATTAGTTTCCGCCCCCCGATGGGAGACGATTAGACGGTAATTCTGCCGTTGCGCAAGTTTCGCACATTCCACCACTTCTGTCAACGTACCAATCTGATTCGGCTTAAGCACTATGGCATTAGCCGCTCTTTCGGCAATTCCCCGCCGTAGACGTTCAATGCTACCGGCAAAAAGGTCATCGCCGGCAAGGATCAGCTTATCCCCCAAAACGGCGGTCGCCTCCCGCCAGGCCGGCCAATCCTCGTCGCCTACTCCATCTTCAAGGTAGGCCAAAGGATAGCGCTCAAGCCAATCACTATATAAAGAAGATAATGTTTGCGGGGTAAGGCTGGCTTCATCCAAGGGGAAAATATACCGCCCGGCAGCTTGGTCATAAAGACCGGCCGAACCGATATCGATACCAAGCTTAAAATCTACTCCCGGCTTATAGCCGGCACGGATAACTGCCGCCATGATCATCTCCAAAGCCTTAAGGCTGGAATCCATATCGGGAGCATAGCCGCCCTCCAAGCCGGTATCAGTATCAAAACCGGATTCCCTTAAAACCTGTCCTAGCCAATGATATGTTTCGGCCCCGGCGCGAATCATTTTAGCCATTTCTCCTTCGCGGGCGCTACTGGCAAAGGCGGCCGCTCCTTTCTGAGGTATGAGCAGAAATTCTTGAAAATCCAAATTGGTATCGGCGTGCCTGCCGCCGTTAAACATGTTAAACATGGGCACCGGCAGATTCGCCGGCTTAGCCAGAGCAAATGCCTGGCAGATATATTCATAAAGCTCTAATCCTTGGGAAATGGCTGCCGCCCGGGCGACTGCCACCGATACCGCAAAGATCGCGTTTGCACCCAGCTGCCGCCGGTCCAAACTGCCATCTAACTCTATCAACAGACGATCTATCTCCTGCTGGTTGCCGATTTCCAGGCCTTGCAGACGAGAAGAAATTATCTCGTTAATATGATTGGCGGCCAGAAGCACCCCCTTCCCTGAGAACCGCTTCTTATCCCCGTCGCGAAGATCTTTCAGGCTTCCCTTGTCCGGCTCGATACCGGCAGGAGCGCTCGCTTTAGCCTTCACGCCCGATTCCAGTCTGACACAAGCCTCAATTGTTGGATAACCCCGAGAATCAAGGATTTCCCTCGCTTTGACCGAAGCGATCTTGTCCGCAATCTTCTTTGGCATAATTTTATTTGAGAATATTTTTCAACCCAGGGAGCTTTTCGCCCCCTAGATAAGAAAGCATGGCACCGCCGGCCGTAGAAACCCAGTCGACATATGACTCCATCTTGGTGCGTTTCAAGGCATCCACTGTTTCACCGCCCCCGACTAAACCGAAAGCTTTCCCAGTAGACCTGGCCGCGATGACCTCCGCCACCGCCTGAGTCCCATGGCGGAAAGGAGCATCCTCGAACTTTCCTAAAGGCCCGTTCCAGACAATCGTCTTACCCTTCTTGATCAAGGAGCTAAACAGCGCCACCGTCTCCGGACCGATATCAAAGATGCGATCGCCTTTATTAATCCCTTCCACAATTTTGCAATAATTTCTTCCGGAAGAAGATTCCACTACTGCATCCACAGGAAGTATTATCTTGGCTTTGAGTTTTCCCTTAACGAAGAAGGGCTCTATATATTCCTTGGCGTCATCATCGGCTAGTGATTTTCCAATTTCCTTACCCTGCCATTTCAAAAAAGTATTAGCTAAACCGCCGCCCAGGAGGATCTTTTCCGCTTTAGGATAGAGCTTGCGGATAAGCGGCGCCTTCGTGGCGATCTTCGACCCGCCCATGATGACTATGAGTGGCTTCTGCGGCTCAAGGACGCGATCCAGATTACGAATTTCCTCCCCCACCTGGAGGCCGGCGTACGAAGGAAGGAGACCAGAAACCAGGCTCACCGATGCTTGATCTCGGTGGCAAACGGAAAAAGCGTCATTGACATACACCTCCGCCAAAGAAGCAAGCTGCTTGGCGAATTCCCGGCTATTATCTTTTTCCCCTGCTTCAAAACGGACATTCTCCAACATGAGAACCTCGCCGTCTTCTAATTTTGCAATCGCGGCCAAAGCTTTCTTTCCGGCAATATCCGCCACGTGCTTGATCTTTAGTTTGGAAAGCCTGCTTAAGCGAGCGGCTAGCGGCTTGGTGGAAAGGGATTTATCCCAACCCTTGGGATCTCCCCAGTGGCTTAAAATTATCACCCGGGCACCTTTGCTGATCAGGAAACGAAGCGTGGGAAGCGCAGCGGTAATCCGAAAATCCTCAGCGATATTCTTCCCGTCCTTGGGAACATTAAAATCGACCCGCAACAGCACCCTTACGCCCTTCCATTGTCGTTTCAGTCTAATGCTTTTTACCTTAGCCATAGATTCACTTCGCCTCTCCCAAGGTCACTTCCACTTGGGCTGGCAAATTCTTCCGTAAATAACTGACGGTGACACGATCACCCGCCTCATATGTAGCCAACAAGACCGAGAGGTTATTATCGGCGTTAATTTCAATACCATCAAGGCGCACGATGATATCACCGGCGATAAGGCCGGCTTTATCTGCCGGGCCGCCTTTTATCACCGCCGGCAATTCACCACGAACTTTCAGTAGAGCTCCCTTTTCCGGATACGATCTCGACCCGCCGATAGCTACCGCGGATAAATCCAGGTAGTTTACGCCAAGAGAGGGTAAAGACAAATCCTGTTTGCGTAAAAGAGACCGCCAATAAGCGTCTAACACCGGACCAGCCAGCTGTCTGCCCTGCGCATCTACCGCTGCCACAAGATCACCATTGAGGTTAAAAGCGTATGCAGGCTTAAGCGCCGATCCCGCCGCAAAGCGCAAAGTGAGGGGATAGCTATCGCTAGAAAGCAAAGAAGAAGCCATGCTCTTAGACTGGAGGCTATCGAGGAGAAATGAATCTAGGGCGGAAGAGATGATCAGGGACTGGCCCGCCTTGATATCGGAATCCGGAGACAGGCGGCGGACATTCAAACCGCTGGAAGACGCGAGATGGAGAAAAATGAAAGCGCCGGCTCCTTCTGAAGAAAGCACCTGATCAACTGCATATACCTTACGAGAATCATCAACTACGACATAAGTGTCTTTAATAGTCTCGATCTCCGCCTTGCTTGGCACTTTAGGCCAAGCCGCCATTACCCAGCCATCGCTAGTGGCGGCCAGTGCCTGGGCAAAAGGGGCATGTAATTCATATATTGCTTCGCCTTCTTTCTTCACGAACACCCCGAGCAGGCTCTGGCGAAGATCGCGGATGGTCTCATCCGCCTTTACATCCTGGTTCACTACTACTTTCTTGGCGTCGCGGATAACCAGATTTGGAGAGAGATAACCCAAGCTGCTTAAATCAAGCTCCCGATTGAAAGATCCCACGCTCAGGCTGCTCGAGCCATATACGCCGGCTATCAAAGCACCAACGGCGCCGGCCAGCAAACCGAAGGCGGTCGCGGTGAGAATGACGGGTAATAATTTGTTTTTCATATAGATAGATTAAAGCCAACGTGCCGTTAATAAAATAATAATAAGGCTGACCGCGGTAAACCAGGCATAATTCTTTATCTTCCTCCTAGTTAGGCCTCCGTTCATATAAAGCCTTAAAAAATTAAGCATCGAATAATACGCCAGGGTACAGAGTATTCCGGCAATCAAATAATTCAAAGGCAGAAGTGAAAACGCCATGGCAATCTCCAGGGGCAAAATAGAAATAAGCGGCCAGACCCATTTATCCTGTTTCCGGTTCCAGCCCTGGGAATAAGCGATCAGCCGGGTGATCGCGACCACGAAAGGTATGAAAGAAGCTAGCAAAAGCCACGGCGAGATACTTAAGAACGACTGGAGTGCGAATAAGGAAGATGCAGCCAAAAAGACGGTTAGCAAACCACCATAGAGAGAAACAAGCATCCAATCTTCAGGTGGTCCGCCTCTCGAAGCCTTCCTGGCCGACCATAAATAACGGTAGAGGAAAGCGATCATAAGTAACCAGAGTATTTCCGCCTTCCAAGCGCCTGGCAAAAAAGAAATGAAAAGGAAAAAACTAACGATTGTTAAAACTAATCCTAGAAGGATATAGAAAAAGCGCCATGACCTTGTTTCCGCTGCCGCTTCATAAGCGACCGGAATCAGCAAAACGAAAGAGGCGGGAGCTAAAGTCCAAAGCAGTTCGGGATTAGCTTGTATTATCTGCCAGACCGCCCAATAGAATATAGGCGATATCCAGAAGATGACTTGCAAAATAATAGATGATCTCTTAACCATAGATAATTACGATTGTGGTGCCAAATCAATCGGATCAACGGGAGTCTCAAGGGGATCCGGAGCCGGAATTTCAGGCTGAGTTCCAGCCGGCAACGTCTCAGTCCCATCCGGAAGGACAGGCGGATTAGTGTCGGTCGGCGTTTCCGGGGCCACTTCAGGAGGAAGGGCGGGCCCAATCGGTCCATCTCCGGAATTAGTTTCAGGTGTTTCCTCCGTCTTTACCGGTTGGGGAGCAGCTAAATCGGCTTCCGTATCAGGGAGTAACTTAATCGCCTGGAGAGCTGCTCCGCCCTCCAAAGCGTTAACTTTAATATATTTATTGGAAAAAGTATATAAGGAACCATTCTGAACCCAGGTATTCCGGACCGTATTATCCCTAAAACCAGCCCCAAAAGAGGCATCCTCCCGAATATAGCGACCGCCGTCGGAGTGGTCGATATCACCCCTCAGAATAAAGCGGCCCTCACCGATGCTTAAGGCTGTTATTCCGCTAAAACTAATAGCCGAACCGGCTCTCCTGATAATAGGAAGGACAATATGGTTATTTTTGGTATCAATCGGTTGGAAACTGGCGTCAAAGACGGTCTCAGAGCCGTTCCCGAAACGGAAGATATCACTTTCTCGGCTGGTTTGACCGGAAATGTCGATAAGGACCGCCTTTACTTGCCCGTCTTCTCCGCCAACCGCCACCGCATAGTTATCATCGTATGGATACAAGGCTTTCGCCGAGGAAACCCCTACCTTGCCCAGACTTTTTATTCCTCGCGGATCGGTTAAGTCGGCAGAATAGACGGCATCTCCGGAGAGGACCGATATTTTCCGAGCAGAAAAAGCCGCTTGCTTGATGTCGCCGTTATCAGAAATTTCTACGGACGTCCCAATGGTCTTCAGATCTGAATCGAGGACACTGACGTAGGCGCGTCTGGCGGGCTTTCCTGTTATATCCAAAGAAACCGTCTTGTCTGAAACAGCCCGAAAATTACCGGATAAGTCTTCTGACACTGCGCTCGCAACCAATTCCCCTTCCACAGAACCGAGCGCCCGATAAGCCGGCTGGACCAGCGACAAGCTGAACTTATATATAGCGGTAGAGGCTTTAGACTCGACATACACAGTCTTCAAGGCATTCTCAATCTCAGTATCGACCGTTAAGGCTTGGGTCTCATCCAAAGAATTAAGATAGGACCGGTAAAGATTAGCGATCTTCTCAGATTTCTCGCTCGGTGTAAGCACGGAGGCATCGGTTTGGCTGATCTTCCCTATCAAGGCGCGGACGCTTTCGGTAAGCTTCGGTTCTATCACTTGGCCGATAGCGGACAAGACCGCATCACTCCCGTCAAAGGATCCAAAATAGCTAAGGTAAAGGCTTTCACCAGAAAAGAAGGCCTCCTGGGATTTGGAAACTATAAAAGCGGAACTTAATACCGGGGCATCATCTTTAGAAAGGTCGATGGTATCAACCGATACCATCCTGATTCCTGGGTATTGGACATCAAAATAATATGTTTCCGGAAGAAAACATTTCTTACCATCGGCGCAATCGTTCCCCAATATACGGCCGCCGTCTACCAGCCTTGGAGTTGGAGTCTCTCCGGGAAAATAGCCGTTATAATTTTCCATTAACAAACGCAGGAATCCGCCGGCATTTGAAGTATCCTTCAAACGACCTTCGACCGACAGATCTCTTACTTGCTTGGGTGATGCCGGATCTGCCAAATCAAATACCTTGATAAAAACAAAGGGAGATTTTCGACGGAAGGACTTATATGCCTGGGACTGGAGCAGCTGCTCATCGTTTCCGATTACCACCAGTTTTCCCTTCGAAACAAAGACAGCCAAAGGCCGGGAATTAAAGGTGATCTTAGCGACCGCTCTTCCCTGCTCACCGGCCGCCGTCTTTACAATATATAGGTCATTATAAACAGCGGCATAGACGTAATCTCCCGAAGCGGCGACCGTTTCGCCTCTATAATCTCGGATAACAACCTCATCGGTCAAACTGCCGCCGTTAGAGCGCAAGAAAGAATCCAAAGACTGGAGGTCTTTGAACTTCTTGAGCTGCCCGGAAAATTTATCGTCGACTGGCTGTTCCGTAGCGCTGGCAGAATCCACCGGTTCCTGCGCTTTCTTTTTCCAAGGCAAAGTGCAACCGGAAAAAGTAAGCGCGGCCAAGAGGATGAGGGCAAAAAAAACGCGTCTCTGCATATGATTATTTCCCTATAATGATAATATAGTTATTCCCAATTCACAAATCTTCATCTTACTATCTCAACCTTTTCTCCGGGTTCCATCCTTTCATATATATATTTGGCCGCCCCCACGCCGAGCCGGACGCAGCCATGTGATACGGGCTTGCCAAGATGATTCTCCCCTTCCCGGTAACCATTGGGCCAGACGGGAAGCTCATGAATGCCCATCCTCGTCCCGGCGAGACCAAGCCAATATGGCATCCACAGGCCGTATGATTTGGACCACGCCTTCTCAATCTTATTGCTGATAATGAATTCGCCTTTCGTGGTCGGCATGTCCGGACGACCGCTGGATATCGGGAAGCTTTTCCAAGAATAGCCGTTTAGGAGATAATCCAGCTTCTGCGCCCCCAAAGAGATTCGCAGGCTCTTCGTTAATTTCGCTCCCTCTCCGGCTACCGGATCATAACCCTTGTCCACCTCTTCGCCATCTTTTTTCCCATCGCCATCGGTATCGGCAACAAAAGGATCTGACTTAAATTTAATTTCCCAAGCTTCCGTTAAGCCGTCATTGTCGATATCGCTATCAATCAGCCTGACAGGCTTGGGATTTACCGGCGAATAACCGGTAGTGATTTCTTCGAAATCCTTAAAACCATCGCCATCGGTATCGGACGAAGCAGGGTTGGTATGATAGATCTCTTTCTCATCCCTATCAGGCACGCCATCCCGGTCGCCATCCGGCAGGCCGTTGGCAAATGCCGGCAGCGAAAACGAGAATAGGCCGACGATAATTATAATGGCAATGCCCTTCATATTATTTTCTTAGACTAAATTCACAGCCGCAATACTTCTGCAAATACAGCCCCTTTTCTTTCGCCCAAGCGATCGAACGGTGGAAGCCGTCATCGGCTTGGAAATCCTCGTCATGGAATTTCGGCCCCCCTTCTTTCTCCAGTGAACGGCAGATTTCCCGGATAGCCTTGTCATCCTTATATGGGCTCACCAGCAAGCTCGTGGAAAAGAATTCATAGCCGCCGTCCTGTGCAAACTTATAAGCATTAGATAGGCGGTCGCGATAACAGATACGACAGCGGTCACCTCTTTCCGGGTCATCTTCGTGCCCTTTCACTATTTCGCTCCACGCTTCATGATCGTATGGAACCGCTATCAGTTCGACCCCCAAAAGCCTCGCGGCCTTCTCTGCCGTTTTCAGTCTCGCTTCGTATTCCAAGAAAGAAGACAGGTTGGAATTAAGAAAATACCAAGTCACGCGATAGCGGGGTAAAAGCTTCTTAAGGGTGGAATAAGAAGCGCATGGGGCGCAACAGACATGGAAAAGGAGGCGGGGGCGCTTGCGCCTCTCATATTGGGAAAAGAAAATCACCAAGGCGAGCATGATGGCAAGCAGCAAAGAAAGAGCCACCAGCTTGCCCCGACTCTGCAGGAAAAGGCCGCTAGCTCCGAAGGCGGCCGCAAAGGCATAAAATATGACTACTGTCTGCCGCGGTGATAACCCTAAATCCAGCAATCGATGATGCAAGTGAGAGCGATCGGCGAAGCGGAAGGGATTTCTACCCCGCAAAAGGCGACGGACGATCGTCCAGGCGACATCAAGGACAGGCAGGCCCATCACGAGCAAGGCGATAGCGATCTTCCCGCCGGAAATAATCGCCAAGACTCCGAGCACATAACCGATCAAAAGCGAGCCCCCTTCCCCTAAATAGATCTTGGCGGGATTAAAATTCAGAACCAAAAAGCCCAGGCAAGCGGCAGAGAAAATCCATGCTGCTAGGGCAATGTCCGGCTGGAAATATCTGGTAGTGGAGGTGAATAAAAATATAACCAAAGCACCGATCACCCCCAGGCCGCTCACCAACCCGTCCACGCCGTCCAATAATTTTGTCGTGTACATCATCCCCAAGAGCCAGACCATGATTAGCGCCGCGCTTAGTAAGGCCGGAACGGCAAAAATACCGCCGAAAGGATTGGATAAGCGCTCAATACCAACCCCGCCGATAATGGGAGCAATGGAAGCTATGATGGGAAAAATAATCTGGATGCGTGGGTTGAGATCATATTTGTCATCTAAGAACCCGCCGAGCATCAGGACGGATGCCCCCGCGAAGAAACCGATCCAATGAGATATGTCCAGGTCCCCAGAAAGGAGTGTCGGCAAGAAAACTGCCAGGCCGGTGAAGAAGGAAATAAAGATCGCCGTCCCTCCGAGAAGAGGAATCGGTTTGGATTGCAGCTTTCTAACTCCATCCGGACTATCTACAATATGAAAACGCTCAGCTACGCTAATCACACCCCTGCCAACAAGGAAGGAAATTATAGAAATGGCAATGAAGGTAGTAATATAAGGTAACATAGACGTAATTGACAAAATTGATATTAACTGTTAAGATTATCGTAGTAAATTTAAAACACACATGAGAAACAAAGCAGCAAAACGTATTGATTACTATTTAAACAGAGAAGACGATATCAGTGATGATATTCGGAAATTATCCCCTTCGGACTTGGGAGAAATAACTCATCTTCTGCATGTCAGGGACAAGGAACTGGGAAACGAAAGAGACCGGATAAGAGACACTCTTATCAAAGAAGGTTGCTCACTCCTAGGCATCGAAGCCAATCTATCGCACATCAACAGCAAGATAGAGCGTTGCCAAAGGGTACAAAAAATTTTCAAAACTGCAATGTTCAACCGGAAGGTTGCGCGTTCCCGATCGTAATGATATATCGGCCTTATAAAAAGGGGCCGATTTTTTTATCCTACAACTCCTTCCCTTTTACTACGGCAATCTCCGCTTGCGCGTCGATAACCACCGTATCGCGTCGCTTCAGTTCACCGGCTAAGATCTTATTAGCGATCTTGTCTTCAACTTTTTCCTGCAGCAAACGACGCAAGGGGCGAGCGCCGAACTTCGGATCATATCCTGCCTTAGCCAATTTCTGCGCGCCCATCCTATCCGCTTGGAGGCCAACGCCTTTTTCGGCCAAGCGCTTCTTTATGCCTTTTAGCATCAAAGTTGCAATCTGGTAAAGATTTTCTTCCGTAAGAGGCTTGAAAACAATAATTCCGTCAAAGCGGTTGATGAGTTCCGGACGCATGTGCTTGTTCAGCTGGTTATCGATAAGCTCTTGCCGGATCTGCTTGATATCGGTACCGGTTTTGATCTGCTCCTGGATATACAAGGCGCCAATGTTAGAGGTGGCAATAATGATAGATTCCGTAAAACTGATCGTCCTTCCTTGGCCGTCCGTAAGGCGCCCGTCATCCAGCATTTGCAAGAAGAGATTCAAGATATCCGGATGGGCCTTTTCGATTTCATCCAGAAGGATGAGAGAGAAAGGCTTCTTTCTAACCGCTTCAGTCAAAAAACCTAACGTTCCGTCGACATCGCCGATCATCTTCCTGGTGCTTCCAGCGTCTTGGTATTCGCTCATGTCCAAGCGGATCATATAATCCTCCCGACCGAAATATACTTCCGATACCGTCTTTGCCAGTTCCGTCTTGCCCACGCCAGTCGGTCCCAAGAAGAGGAAACTGGCGATAGGCCGTTTCGCATCTTTCATTTCCGCACGGGCACGGCGCAAGCTGGCGCAAACCGCCGCCACTGCTTCTTCCTGCCCCACCATGCGCTGGTGGATATTTTCTTCCAAAGACAGAAGTTTCTTGCCCTCATCTTCAGTAAGCTTCTGCAGGGGAATTCCTGTCTTTTCGCTCAAAGCGCCGGCGACGTGTTCACGCAGGCAGATGGAATGCCGAGGATCATGTTTCCTCAGCTTGGCAACCCGGATCACAGCATCGCGCAATAGTGTGACCGCTTTCTCAGGCAGTGCCTTATCATGGATGAAACGCTGGGATAATTTCACACTCGCCTCCACAGCTCCATAGGTAATGAAGACTCCGTAGCCACCCTCGAGGGAAGATACTTTGCTCTCGACCATTTGGATCGCTTGGTTATCTGCCGGTTCCTTTATTCCCACGGTGGTCATCGCTTCGCCCAAAGCGCTCTTCTCGATTACCGCCGCATAATTCGCCGAAGAAATGGTCGCCAAGCAATATACGGCTCGGCGGGTTAAAGCTTCAGCCAAGACTTCGGATAAATCCAAGCTCTGTTCGCTGCCGGCGCTTATTCCCACCAAGTTCTCGACGTTAGCGATATGTAAAACAATATTGCCGGCCCGGGAAGCTTCCGAGATGCTAGATAGAAGGCGAGATTCCGCCTCCGCAGCCGTAGCGCCGGATACTAAGCGTGAAACATCAATTTCGACTAAACGCTTATCCTGCAAGAATTTAGGGACTCGCTCCTCAACCATCAGCTGGGCAATGCCGTTGATGACTGAGGTTTTACCGCTGCCGCTATGTCCCACCAGGAGCACGCCGCATTGGCCGCTCTCCATAATCTCAAAGATCGAATCCGTCTCCACCTGGCGCCCCACGCAAAGTTCAAGCCTTCCATATTTTGCAGCCAGGGTCAGATCATGGGAAAAATGATCGAGGGTCGGAGAAGCAACCGCCGTATATGCCCGATCCATGCTGCCCTTTGGCTTTAGGGCGGCGGAGCGGCTGAAAGAATGTAAGCGCTCGGCCAATTCACGATTGATCTGCAACCATTCACAAGCATTGGCGATTTTATCCGCATCGGCTTCGAGGTCATAAAGAATTTCGGCCAGGAGCTTATCCGCATGATAGCAGAACATTACGGCATTAAGCGGCTCGATCGAGGCCTGCCGGCGATAGAAGGCATCCGCATAGGCGGAGATGAGACATTGCTGCAAAGCGGCAGATATTGCCGGGTGCCGGTCGGAAGATTGCTTCCCTTTCATGTGCTTCTCCACTTTGCCAGCCAAAGCCCGGGCATCTATCCCTAAACGGATGAACATCTCCTGCACTTTCGGATCAAGGAGCAGCGCCCGGAAAAAATGCATGACCGAGACTTCCGTTTGCTTAAGCTTAGCGGCGATCAAAAAGGAATCTTCGAGCGTCCGCCTCAAAGCCGCCCCGGAAGCAGCGGAAACCTCGAGATCCTGTTTGCCTTTGCTATTTTCCTCTTTGAGAATGCGGTAATTAATCTTTTGTCTTTGGAAGGAGGCTTCGCTTTTACGATAGAAAAGGAAAAGATCGAACCAGAGAGAAAAGAAGAAAGTCAGAAGCAGCGGGTGACGATTTTCAAAGAAGGTTAACAAGGAAGAAGGATCCGAGGCGATAGACCCAAAATTGAGATAAACCCAAGCGATAAGGGACAACCAGCCGGCAGCCAATACCAGAAAAGCGGCGCCATCCACGAGGCGGTCCGCTTTCTCGCGCAAGCGCCGGGAAGTCACTTTGGAGCGGCTTAGCGGTTGCTCCCAATAGAGGAAGCGCCCCAGATGCCAAGTGCCAAAACGTCCGCCAACGGTCTCGAATTGAAGTTCCCTTTGTTCCATAGGTTTACTCCCCGATTAATTGATAAGCGCAAGCTAGGATAATTACCGGCGGCAACGCAAGCCAAAGAATAGCCAGTAGAAGGCCGAGGAGCGCCCAAATGAAAAGTAAGGCCCCTCGGGCAATAATTTGAACCGTCCTCATCACAAAGCTGATCAGGCGCCCGACAAAATCCGATTGGCCATACATCGGCACCAGCCAGTTTCTTGCCCAGACGGAAAAACCCAGGGCTCTTTCCTCATCCTTGAGGAAGCGCCAGACGCGCCCCGCGTGCCGTATGAAGCCGGCGCCATACCACCATAAGGGGAAATAGACCAAGCCCCAAGCAAAGCGGGCGAAGAACTCGAGGCCGGATGATAAGATATTTGCTCTGATCATATAATTTAGTTTAATTATACCATTAAATACGACTCCTGACCAAGGCTTGAGAACACTGATATAAACGGCGATGGATTGACTTTTGCCTCATCCTGGAGTATTATTAACCTAGTACATTGCTTAGCAGTCAAGATGACAGAGTGCTAAACTATCTTTAAACTCAATCAATAAATTATGTTTAATAAATTTACGGAAAAATCCCAAGAAGCCATTATAAACGCCCAAGCGATTGCGGCTAATTTCGGCCAACCCAACATCGAAGGTGTCCATATCCTGCTCGCCCTGCTCCAACAGCCGGAAAGCTTGGTAAAACCCGTCCTGGAAAAACTCGCCATCGACCCGGATATCCTTGAGAATTACACGGTCGGTGAAATCAAGAAACTGCCAAAATCCAAAGTCGACATCCAATCCGGACCGATACAAGCAGTGTCAGGAACGAATGAAACTGCCCTCATATTGGAACGCTCAAAAAAGGAAGCAGACGGCATGGGCGATGAATTTATCTCCACTGAGCACATCCTGCTAGCATTAATCGGCATCGCTTCGCCGGCCCAAGCCATCCTCTTAAATTTCGGCGTTGAACACCAGAAAGTACGCGCTATTCTGGGAGAACTCCGAGGCACCGAGCGGATCACCGATCCCACTCCCGAAGGAAAATTCAAAGTACTGGAAAAATATACCACTAATCTCACGGAGCTTGCCCGGCAAGAGAAGCTTGATCCGGTAGTGGGTCGCGATACCGAAGTGAGGCGCGTAATGCAAGTGCTGCTTCGCCGCACTAAGAACAACCCGGTTTTAATCGGGGAAGCCGGAACCGGCAAGACGGCGATCGTCGAAGGATTAGCCCAACGTATTGTTGCCGGCGATGTTCCCGAGAACTTAAAGAATAAGGAGATCATCACCCTGGATCTTGGTATGCTCGTGGCGGGCGCAAAGTTTAGAGGAGAATTCGAAGACCGCCTCAAAGCTGTCCTTAAGGAAGTTAAAAGCCAGAATGGACGCATAATCATCTTTATTGACGAACTCCATACCCTCATCGGAGCTGGCTCCTCGGAAGGATCGATGGATGCCTCCAACATGCTCAAGCCTGCCTTGGCTAGAGGTGAACTCCGGACGATCGGAGCCACCACGACCAAAGAGTACCAGAAATATATCGAAAAAGACGCTGCCTTAGAACGCCGTTTCCAACCTATCATAGTCAATGAGCCGAGCGTCGAAGATACTATCAACATGCTCCGCGGCCTGAAGGAAAAATACGAAGTACACCATGGCGTCCGCATTACGGACGACGCCCTGACCGCCGCCGCCAAATTATCCAACCGCTATATCAGCGATCGCTTCTTGCCGGATAAAGCCGTTGACCTCATAGATGAGGCCACTTCTTCCCTGCGCATGGAAATCGATTCGATGCCGGATGAATTAGACCAGCTCAAGCGCCGGATCAAACAATTAGAGATCAATAAGGCGGCCCTGCTTACGTCTGATAAAAAATCTCCCAAGCTAAGAGGTATAAACCAGGAGCTGGCCAAACTCAAAGAGAAAGCCAACCAGCTGGAATTACATTGGAATAATGAAAAGAACATCATCTCGGCCATCCGCGACCACAAGCGGGAAATCGACGAGCTCAAGATGCGCGCCGAAATCAGCCAGCGCCAGGGAGCGGATCTTACGGAGGTGGCAAAAATCAAGTACGGACTTATCCCTGATTTAGAAAATAAGATAAAGGTCTTGCAAGACAGCCTAATAAAGATCCAAAAGAAAGGTCAACGTATCCTCAAGGAAGAAGTCGGCGAAGAAGATATCGCCAAAGTGGTAGCCCGCTGGACCGGGATCCCGGTTAACAAGATGCTGGCTGACGACATGAAAAAATTAGCCAATGCCGAACAGGAATTAGGTAACGAAGTGATCGGCCAAGATGAAGCGATCGCCGCCGTTGCCCGCGCCATCCGCCGTTCACGCGCCAGCATCAATGAAGAAAAGCGCCCGATCGGATCATTCCTTTTCATCGGTCCTACCGGCGTCGGCAAGACGGAGCTCGGCAAGGCTTTAGCGCGCTTCCTTTTCGATGACGAAAATGCTCTTATCCGCCTCGACATGAGCGAATACATGGAAAAGCATTCGGCCGCCAAGCTCATCGGTTCCCCTCCCGGATATATCGGCTATGATGAAGGCGGACAGCTCACCGAACGGGTCCGGCGCCATCCCTATAGCGTCATCCTGCTCGATGAAATCGAAAAGGCCCATCCGGATATGTTCAATATGCTCTTGCAGATCCTCGATGACGGTCGTCTCACTGATTCCAAAGGACGCACGGTCAATTTCAAGAATACGGTGATCATCATGACCTCCAACCTGGGCAACGAGGTAATCAAGCAATTTTCCATCGGTTTCGGCGGAGAGAATGAGGAACCGAAAAAAGACGAGGAACGCTCCAAGCAAATGAAAGACAAAGTGGATAAGATCCTCCGCGAACACTTCAAATTGGAGTTTCTTAACCGCATCGATGAAATCGTCCTCTTCAAGAGCCTCAAGGCCGCCGACCTGGAAAAGATCGTCGCCCTGGAACTTGATAAGGTGGAAAAAAGGCTCAATGCCAAGAATATCACCCTGCGCATCGCCCCTAAAGTCAAGAAGGTATTAGCCGAAAAAGGATATGACAGCACCTACGGTGCCCGCCCCTTAAAGAGAATAATCCAAAACCTGATCCTCGACGAGCTCGCCTTGCGGATAATCGAGAACCAGATCCAGGAGGGCGATCAGGTCAAGATCGATATTAGCGGCAAAGACCTTATCACTGTCAGCCCGATCGAAAGCAAAACAAGGAAGTAAATATAAAAAAAAACCGCCACAACTGGCGGTTTTTTGTAATCTGTGACCTTTGATTTGGTCGCTGCGTCGAAATATATTATAATAGGTATGCAAACGCCGTTATCGGCACTATCTTTATGAACACAAACATCAAAGCGGGGGCCTTTGCCGCCCTTTCCCTCCTCTTAATCACTACCCCCTCATTAGCACAGACCATCGACCCGGCCTTCGACCCGGAAATGATCATCACGGACGACGAACTGATGAATACGGATAGCATGAGCCTGGAACAGATCCAATCCTTCCTTTCTAGTAAGAACAGCTACCTGGCGAATTATTCGACGCTCAACGCCCACGGGACGATGAAATCCGCGGCCGAGATCATTTATGATGCGGCCAAAAATAACTATGACTGCGATGACGTCGAACTCAGCGATAACCCCACCGAGGCAGAAAAAAAACTCAAATGCGAACGCATAACAACCGTAAGCCCGCGTTTTCTTTTAGTGCTTTTACAGAAGGAGGCTAGCCTGATTGAGGACCCAGCTCCAGCTCCCGCCCGTTTGGATTGGGCGACCGGCTACGGCTGCCCGGATAACTGGACTTGTAATCCCTATTACAAAGGATTCGGCAAACAGGTAAACAGCGCCTCCCTGCAGTTCCTTGCCTACATGAACGAACAGTCCCGCTATGCCTATAAAGCGGGCAATACCTATACCTTTAGCAACCCCTACGGCACTATTTCCAACGAATCGATGACGGTGACCCCGGAAAATAAGGCGACGGCAGCCCTCTATAATTACACCCCCCACGTTTTCAATGGTAACTATAACGTGTATAAGCTCTATCAGCGCTACTTCCCCAAACGCTCCGCTCGCTATGTAGACGGCAGCTTGCTCCAAGCTCGCGGCGAGGCCGGTGTTTGGCTGATCCAAGGAGGCCTTAAACGCCCCTTCTTGAGCCGCAGCGCCCTTGTTTCCCGCTATAATCCGGACAAGGTGATAATCGTCGATAAAGTTGAATTAGATTCTTATGAAAAAGGACAGCCTATAAGCCTGCCCAACTACTCGATCGTCCGTTCGCCGGAAAAGAGCCTGTACCTGATTACTGGCGACGAGAAGCGCAAGTTTGAAAACCCCGAAGCCTTCAAGAAATTCGGTTTTAATCCCGAAGAGATAATAGAGGCGAGCGTACAAGACCTGAGCTATTATCGCGACGGCCTGGTCCTAAAGGCGACCTCCGTCTATCCCACCGGCGCCCTTCTCCGCGACCCCCAAAGCGGCGGTATCTATTTCGCCCAAGACGGCAAAAAGGCTCCGATTATCGACAAGGTCCTTCTTGCCACCAAGTTTAAAGGAATGCAAATCCTCCGTCCTTCCGCCGCCGAACTGGCCTTATATACCAAAGTGTCACCGGTCCTATTTGATGACGGCGAATTACTTAAATCGGATAGTTCCAGCGCGGTCTATCTCATCGCCAATGGCAAAAAGAGACCATTCCAAAGTGGAGCTGATTTCGAAAAACTAGGCTATAAATGGACCAACATCATCTCTGTCACCCCGCAACTCTTATACCAATACCAGCAGGGAGAACCGATCACCTACGAACAAGCCCTCTAAGCCAATCCTCCCGCCATCAGCGGGAGTTTTTGCATGACTTGCCAACACCTTAAAAATATGTCATCATTCTATTCATTATATAATTTATGTCCATAATCGCTAGCGCCTTCCTACCTCCCTCTCCCCTTCTTATTCCGGAAATCGGGAAGCAAAACTATAATCTCCTGAAAAAGACGACTGCCGCCTACCAACGCGTTGCGGACATTTTGAAATCCGAAGAGGCGGAAATTATCGTCATCCTCTCCCCCAATGGCCCTTTGGACGCGGAAACTATTAGCGTCAATCTCGGCCCCTCTCTCGACCTTAGTTTCCAAGAGTTCGGCTACTTAGCCACTATCCGCTCCTTCCAGCCGGCCTTAGGGCTGGCCGACGAGATCAAGGCTAAGTTAGGACGTGATCAGGCACTGCGCTTCATTAGCCAGCCTAACTTAGACTATGGATCGGCCGTGCCGCTCCAACTGCTCTCGGCCGAGCTTAAATCCCCGCTCGTTCTCCCCTTGTTTACCGCCGAAAAATTAGATCTTAATTCCCATTACCATCTCGGCCAAGAAATAGGGGCCATCCTGCGCCAGCGTCCGGAAAAACTGGCGGTCATTGCCGCCGGGGACCTCTCCCACCGACTAAAGAAAAATTCTCCAGCCGGCTATTCGCCGAAGGGGGCGCGCTTCGACAACCGCGTAATGGAGTATTTAAAAGAGGAATCCGCCGGGCGAGACAAGCTATTAGCTATGGATGAAAAGACGGGCTTGGAGGCCCTAGAAGGGGGACTAAAACAGCTCGCCCTGCTCTTTGGGATTATGGGCGAAGGATACGAAGCCGAGATCCTCTCTTATCAAAACGATTTTGGCGTGGGCTACCTATGTGTTAATTTTAATCTCCAAGTCGCCCTAATTTGATATGGAAAATATCGCCGAACTGTTAAAGTCAAGGCAAAGGAAGAAGGCCCCGGCATATCCCTGGCAGGATCTGGCTTTGCGCGTCATCGCGCAGCTCACCATACCAGGATTCAAACGCGGAGCAGTATTCAAGATCTGCAAGGAGCTGCCCCCCACCTTAGTGGAACGGGCAATGAATGACACTAAAGAACTCTGCCAGACCGGAGCCGCTTGGAAATACTTTTTCAAAATAGCAGATGGCTATATCGCCAAAGAAAAAGAAGAAAAGAAATAAAAGTATGAAAGGAAATATCCGAGAAATAATCAAGGAACCAAATCCCATTCTCCGCCTGAAAGCCGCGGAAGTCCTTTTGGATGACCTGAAAACTCCGGCCATGAAGCAGTTAATCGCGGACATGATCGCCACCATGAGAGACAAGGACGGCGCCGGCTTGGCTGCTCCTCAGATCAAGGAGAGCCTCCGCCTGGTAGTCATCTCGGGTAAAGAAGGAAAAGACACCGTAATGATCAATCCACAAATCACCCGCCGTTCTTGGGGCAAGGTTGTCGGCGAAGAAGGCTGTCTCTCGGTTATCGATGCCAAAGGGAAGATAATCTACGGGAAGGTAGAGAGGCATAAGCACGTCACTTGCCAGTACTTCGATGCGGAAGGCAAAAGAAAGAAGATCCAGGCGGAAAATCATCTCGCCCGCGTTATCCAGCATGAACTGGACCACATCGACGGCATCCTTTTCATCGACAAGCTGGTAAAATAAATAATAAAAAAATCGTGAAGATAAAAAAATACCGGCTCCTTTTTGGGGCCGGTTTTATTATTAGACTTTCCTTTTGTCTGTCGGGTGATAAAAGATTCGTTGGTGAGCATATCTATGTCCGGCATGATGATCGCTGGCGACTATAATCCAACCTTCGTGTCGCAAGTAAACATGGACTGGTATTATCTGTTCTTTTGCTGACTTGATATAGAAAACGTTATCTTCTCCGCCTAAAAGATGGCCAAAAGGACTATCAGGCTGCAATAGCAGCAATGAATACAAGTCATATAGAGTGAGAGTAAAATCATCTGAAATCTTGCCCAGAGAATCTATCAAATCCGCATCAGATACAGTCATGCCCTCATCCAAATCCATTGAAATGATCTGCTTAGCCGGACTGGGATTTAAAATATAGCCACGAAACAGCTGGCGGAATTCCTCACAAATGATGGATATTCTTATTTTAGCGTCTTTCCTTTTATCCACCTTAAACGCATCCGTTTTGAAATTGAAATCGTAAGCTGGGATTTGGATGCGTTTGGGGATGAGATCCTGTTTCCGACGATTAGCTATCGCCTCAATGAAGAGATTGATAGCATCTTTAGTGTTCATAATAAGCCATTGCCCATCTTCTGTGGACAGCTTGGTGAAGTTCTCCTGGAACTCAACCAAGGCGGCGGCGATTTTTGGAATCTGTTGTTTTGTGGCCATTTTTGCCTCCAATTTTTACAGGTTGTTAAAGTATTTCGCCTTCCTGGCGAATAAGGGAAACCCATCTTGAGTTTCATCTGAATATAAACCAATTCGGCATAGGTGTCAATAAAGAAAAACGGCTCCCGAGGGAGCCGATTCTTTTAATTATCATCATTTATTTATTTCCTCTTCTTCCTTATCACCACCACTGCAATGCCGATTAACACCGCTGCCAATATGCCCCAGGAAATCTGGGAATAATATCGGTGCCAGAGATCTTCATTGGCGCCGAAGAAATATCCGAGCCCGGCTAGCACGCAAGTCCAAAGCGCCGAGCCAAGGAAAGTATAAATGGTAAAGCGCCATAATGGCATCTTTACGAACCCAGCCGGCAAGGAAATGAGCTGGCGGACCACCGGAACCAAGCGGCCGAAAAAAGTCGATGTCCGATCATATTTAGCAAAATAGGATTCCGCTCTTTGGATCTGTTCGGGCTTGATCAGCAAGAAGCGAGCCGCTTTAGTGGCGGCCAGGCGATATACCAGCGGACGGCCGAGATAGTAGGCGATGTAATAATTAAAATACGCCCCGATCATACTCCCGGCAACACTGGATACGATGACCAGCCAGATATTCATCTTTCCTTGGGCGGCAAGATAGGCAGCCGGCGGCACTACGACTTCGGAGGGGAAAGGGATAAAGGAGCTTTCTAAGGCCATTAGCAAGACTATGCCCCAGTACCCTATTTCCTGGGAGAAGGCTAAAAGTGCGTTTACGATAGTGATCAGCATAATGATATTATTATACCTTATCGAATAAAAAAGGCTAATGCTTGCATTTCCGAGCCATATCAGATATTTTCTATATATGGACAAGAAGATAAGGACAATATTCATGGGCACGCCGGAGTTCGCCGTTCTGGGATTAAAGGCGCTGATCGAAGCGGAAGAGTTCGAAGTAGTAGCCGCTTTCACCCAGCCGGACAAACCCTTCGGCCGCAAGCAGATCCTCACTCCGCCGCCGATCAAGGTACTTGCCTCGGAGCATGGCATCCCCGTATTGCAGCCGGAAAAGATTAAGCCGGAAACCAACTCCATAGCCGCCCTCAAACCGGATTTGATCGTGGTTATTGCCTATGGGAAAATAATTCCCCAGTCAATCCTGGATATACCGGCCTACGGCTGCATCAATGTCCACGCCTCCCTTCTCCCTAAATATCGCGGCGCCTCCTGTCTCCAGGCCCCCATCCTTAATGGCGACTCAGAAACCGGAGTAACGATCATGCGCATGGATGCCGGATTGGATACCGGCCCCATCCTCAAGCAAGCAAGGATACCGTTAAACGGCAGGGAAACTTTGGAAGAAGTACATGACCGGCTTTCTAGTCTGGGTGCGGAAATATTAATCCCCACCCTTCTCGGATATTGCCAAGGCGACATTAAACCTCAAACCCAGGATGATAGCCAAGCGACATATATAGGCCTGATGCATAAAGAAGATGGTTATCTCAATCCAAAAAAGGACGCGATCGTGCTGGAGCGACAGGTGCGTGCCCTTTACCCTTGGCCCGGAACTTATCTAGAACTCGAATCGGGAGAGAAAATAAAGGTGTTAAAATGCGAAGTTTTAAACGAAAATTACGGTAAAATTGGCGAGTTTACTGAGCGAAACGGAGCCCTGATCCTTAACTGTGGACAAAACGCTCTTCATATATTAAAATTACAGCGTGAAAATCGGAACGCCCTCGACGCCTCCGACTTTTTAAAAGGCTCAAAAGATATCCTCGGGCAAACAGCTAAATAGACGGTCCCTTCGTCTAACGGTTAGGACACCAGGTTCTCATCCTGGTAACAGGGGTTCGATTCCCCTAGGGACTACTTTAAAAGAACACACTGCTGTGTGTTCTTTTTATACACCATAATAACGTGATATAATCAATAGGAAGTATAATACATCAAAACATATGAACAAAAACAATGGCGTCGGCGGCGGCCTTTACGGCCTCGCCTTCATCGGAGCCCTAATTTACTACATCCAGCACGCAAGCTCCTTATGGATGGGAGTTGTCGGCTTCTTGAAAGCTTTAGTCTGGCCCGCCTTCTTAATGCACAAGCTTTTTGAATATTTCCAGCTCTAAGTCATGGCTAAATTAACTCTGATAAAGGTTACCCACACGATTATCTGGGCGATAATGGCTTCGGCTACCTTTTATATCGTCTACTGCGGCTATTATAATATCTATTCTCCCCTTCTCTGGGCTTGTATCGCTTTAATTACCCTGGAAGGAGCCGTCTTACTGGTAAATAGCTGGAGCTGCCCTTTAACCGCCATGGCCAAATACAGCCAAAACAGGAAAGATAATTTTGATATTTACCTGCCTCTCTATATAGCTAAGTATAATAAGCTGCTGTTTACCACCCTATTCATTATCGGCGTTCTTCTGGTTGTATTCTAAAACGAAAGATAAAGCGGACTCAGATGGAGTCCGCTTTTTTATATAGCAATACTAATCAATACTGAGCGTTCATTAGCCTGACATCTCAATAAAAAAGCGCCCTTTCCGGGCGCTCTTTTTGGTTTTACCTTAATATTCCATTCTTATCGCTTCAGTATCTCCACCGCTTCGGTCGCTCCGGTGGCTGCGGGCACAGTATCCGCCGCGCCGCCCTCTCTCATCATAATGACCGGACCGCCGTTATTCGGATCTTGTTCAAGCTCTCCTAAAAGATCTTGGGTAAGAGGTACGATCACCGAACGCTGCCCGTAATAGCCGAGGACATCGGGATTATTTACCGGGAAAACCAAGGCCGGGACAAGCAGTTCTTCATTGCGCCCGTCAAGATAGCGATATAGTTGGACATAGGATCTGATGGGAGTTCCAAGTTCAACTTCCTTCACATTCTCGCTGCCATTATAATAGTTCCGGTTCCAACCACCATTCTCGGCAACCTTCAGGATGCGCTCGGAAGAGGTCTCGAGATTATAGGCAGAGGCTTCATAACGATAGGGGGTAAGGCCGGAGAGGCCGGACACCTGGCTCTGCAGGAGATTAATGCTTACCCGCAAGCCGTAATAATTACCGCTCTGATCGAGCACCGGCTCGTCATTGACTAGCAGAGGATAAACGACGCTCGCATATTCGGGAATATAGAAATTAGCTTTGTCGGTCGCAAGATCATAGCCTTGGCGCCAGGCATTATCCACCACCGGCGTACCATAATGGTTCAAGTCTATTTCATGATCGGAAACGAAACTGTTAGCCATACCAATCAAGGCGTCGTCAGCAGGGACATCGTTGACATCTAGACGGAAACGCTGCCAGCAAGCATCATCAGTGCAAGCATCCCTTTCCGGGATGCGCCAGCGCTGCCAGTTTTCGGAAATATAGACATTATCTTCCAGGAAATCGAAAGATATCATCAATCCTTTATCCTTGTCTTCCGCCAAAGTCAGGTTAGTCGCACTAAGGTCTTTATAGCGATTGAGCTTAAGCCCTCCGAAGTCGAAGTTCTCCACCATCTGCGCCAAAGAACGGGCCGCATTAGACCCGCCTTTCAAGCGGCGATACACATCGGCTGTACCCTCGCTAAGAGACAAGGGTTCGCCCTTATAGACATATTTAAAGTTAAACCACGGGGCAATCATTTTGCTATCCATAGCTACGCCTCCGCCTCCGAAACCAACCGCCGCCACCGTCTTCGAGCTGACCGCGATATCACCGCCCATCCCTAAGACCGGTGTCGCCGCTTCACTTCCGAAGACTTTCGCTTCCCTGGCTACTTCCGGCGCAGAAACATTGCCGCTTTCCTTATTCTGGTTATTGGCCAGATTCTGGTTTAGAGCACCAAAGGCATTAGCCGCCAACCGGCTCACCCCTTCATCGGAAGCGGCTGGCCTGAAATTACTCAGCAAGCCCATTCCCTCTTGTTTACCGCCTTTCCCAGGATTAAGGAGGATCATGACGGCAGCCAAACCGACGATCAAAGCCGGAGCGGCGAAATAAAAGATTTTCTTGTCCATAATATTAAAGCTTATTTTCTTATTATTCGCTTGAACGGCAATCGTCCGCATCACTTCTTCCTTGAGCTTAGCCGCCAGATCGGGAGTGAAACGAGTATCCGGCCGGATGTCGCTCATCTGCAAGATCAGCAAACGCAGCGCCTGTTCGTGCCCGCGAAGGCTCGGTTCAAAGCGATATAGTTCTTCTAGGATTTTATTCAGTTCATTTTCTTGCATATAATTGTAGGATCCCCGGCAAGAGCAGGAAAAGAGCGAAGGGAATCTTAGTTTTTAAGGCTTTCAAGGCACGGCTGGCAGCCATTTTTACTGCTCCCTCATTCTTGCCTAAACGTTCACCGATTTCCTGGAAAGACAGTTCTTGCCAAAAACGCATGATAAGGATTTCCCGCTCCTGGACACGTAACGATGACATTGCCTCCTTCACTTTAGAAATCTCCAGCACTCGGTCGATGCTGCCGAGGAAATCCTGTCCATCGGACAGATCCCAGCAGTCTTCAATATCGAGCGCCGGCTTTTCCCGCCGGTAGAAATCCACAACGGCATTCCGGGCAATGGCATAAAGCCAGGCACCAAAATTCCCATCCTGGAACTGGGACAGCTTTTCCCAGGCTTTGATAAAGACCGTGCTCGTGATATCTTCAGCGTTTTCCTGATTCAGCGTCTTATAATATACGAAGTTATAGATCTTCTTGATATAGGCGTCATAAAGACTACCGAAAGCATCGGAGTTCCCGGCTTTGGCGGCATTTATTATTCCAGCTTCGCTTTGGTCTTCCAAGATTGTGGCCATAGTCTTGTTTCCATTATATCAAACGAGGGCGGAAACGAAAGGTAACTACCACTTGACAACAATGTTAGAATAATATAACATTAAGATAGTTAGAAATAATTAACATCAACGTTATGACCCTCAAAAGTTACAAAGCCTGCCGCTTGGCAGTTGCCATGGTCCTGGCTTTTGGCATTTCCACCTTAGTCACTACCGGCAATTATCTTCTCCCCATCATCGCCGCCCTTCTCGGCTGGATCATCCTGTACAACTTGCGCCAGCATGTAGACGGTATCTTGGCCGATGAGCGAGACTATTCCCTGGCCGGCCAGTCTGCCCGCTATACTCTCAGCGCGGTGAGCGTAATCATGATGGTCGGTTTTTTTCTCTTGATGCATTTTTCCAAGCAGAAGCCCGAACTATATTCTTTCGCCATCCTGCTTTCATACCTGGTCATCGCCATGCTCCTGCTTAACGCCGCCATCTTCCAGTACCTGAGAATGAAAGCCCAAATAGACAAACCAGGTTTCCGCTCTTGGCTAAAAGCCTTCGGGCCGTATCTCATTATCGCCTTTTTCCTGTCTTTCATTTTTGCCGCCGGCAGCCTCCGGCTATTCACTGGGGAAGATGATTGGATCTGTAAAAACGGATCATGGGTAGAGCACGGGCACCCGGCAAATCCCAAGCCGACCGTGGCCTGCCCGAAATAATATGCAGAACCGCATAAAAGAATTGCGCCTTCGCAAAGGTTTGACCCAGGACGAACTGGCAAAGATCTGCGGCGTCCGCCGGGAGACCATCCTTTTTCTGGAAGCAGGTAAATATAATCCCTCCCTCCAGCTTGCTCATAGCGTTGCCCGGGCTCTGGGAAAGACGATAGACGAGATATTTGTCTTCTGACAGCATTAAATTAAGTAAATAAAAGCCCTGAGATTAATCAGGGCTTTTTTGCTGCTTACTTCATTTTATCAATTATCTGACCTTAATCGCATTGATCACGGGTACTGCCTCCATTTGAGGACCTTCTTTCATGATCTGCATCCGGATATTTCCAGCATCGCCTTCAGTGACACCCCATGTGCCCGCCTGGGCGCTGCCAGCGGAAGGGATTCCTTCCTGGATATAATATGAAGTGCTGTTTACCGTCCTTATGTCCAGGCTTCTGTCCTTATATATAACCTGCAAGGGCTGTCCTGGCCATTGGCCTGCATCCAAAAAGCCACCTCCCTGTATTTCCACCTTCCGCATGGACACCGGGGCCTCTAACACCAGTCTCACGTTACGGCCGTAATTGACATACAGCCATTCCTGGTCATCGCGGCTAATGGTTAACACCTTGTCCTTTATCTCCGCCCTTACCCGGGAGATATCTGCCGGATGGCCCTCGACATGTAAAGCGAGCTTCTCTCCCGGAACGACCGAAAGATAATACGGGGCTTCGAGCCGGACCGTATCGGCCTCGCCCTGGAGCGGGATAGATGCCTGTCCGACCTCTTCTACATATGGCTTCACTCTCACAAAGGAATCGCTGAATAAAGCCCCGGCTGCCAGAACACTCACAAACCAGACAAGGAATAGCCCAATCCAAACTCCGACCGAAACCCAATTCTTTTTGCGCAAGAGGGCGATAGCGGCGAAAACGGCCGCTAAACAAGGTAAGACCAAGACTAAGACGCTGCTGAGAACCAGCCAAGGATAAGGCCAGCCGATGGCGGCGATCAAGCCGGGGTCGAAATACTGCCGACCGCTCCAAACCGCCACGACACCCATCAAGCTGATCAAAACGAATCCGGCGAGAGCGAAGAAGCCGAAGAAAAGCGCAATCAAAATTCTGATAAGTGGCCCGATACCTCTGATAAGGCGGCCGATAAGATCAAACAAGCGATTGAAAAACCGGGATATAGCATTTCCTGTCTGCCTCACCTTTTCCGAATCGATCCCTTCCTTCATTTTAGCGGACAAGGAAGACAGATTCACGGCCGCACCCTGCATTACCAGTTTTTCCGAAACCGTTTTGGCTTCCGGAGCGGCTATCCAGATCAAGAGGTAGATAACCACACCAAACCCCCAGAAAAAGATTGACAGTGCGAAGAGCAGGCGGATCCAAACCGGATCAACGCCGAAATAATGCCCGAGCCCAGAGCAAACGCCTCCGATTACCGCATGCTCGCTATCGCGATAAAAGCGGCGCGGACCATCCGAGGGCGCTTCCACCCGGGCTTCATTGCCGCCAGAGAAGTCATGGATAGTACCCATGTCTTTCAAGGCGTCCTCCACCTCGGAAAGGGTTACAGCCCGCTTAAGGTCACCGGCCCCCGCCGCGGTAAAGTGCTCGGCCAAGCTGGTCTCTATGTCCTTAAGGATCTCCTCGCTGTCATCCTCCTGCTCTTTGAAGTAGCGTTCCACTTCCTTAAGATAAGAGTCTAGGCGTTGGTAGGCGTCCTCTTCGGCATAGAAGAGATTGCCGCCTAAATTGATTGAGATTGTCTTTTCCATATTTTTATTAACGTAATTCGCGTAAGGCGCTAATTGATAATTGAAGCGTTTCCCAGGTCCCGTCCAACTGCTTGAGCATCGTCCGTCCGAGAGCGGTAAGCTCATAGTACTTACGCGGCGGACCGCTCTTTGATTCCTGCCAGTGGTAATCCAGCATGCCTGAATTTTTCAAACGGCTAAGCAAGGGATACAGCGTTCCCTCAACAACCAGCAAGTCTGCCTTTCTGAGTTCTGCCAGGATATCAGAGGCGTAAGCCTTTTGCCTGGAAATGATAAGAAGGATGCAATATTCCAAAAAGCCTTTTCTCATCTGCGCTTGCGAGTTTTCTAGATTGATCTTTTCCATATTTTATTAATTTGATTACATCATATCATACACTACCTTATTATGCAAGGTACCTTTATTATCCGGAAGCTTCGCCCTATTGTCAGAGCTAAAAGTTTTTGTTAATATCAAATTAATCATATAGCTTTAGGGCTATTTTTATTGCCCTTCCCTATCAAACATACGCGCCTATAGCTCAGTTGGTAGAGCAGCTCCCTTTTAAGGAGACGGTCGTGGGTTCGAATCCCTCTGGGCGCACCATTTAGCTTGTCGCCGCCTTAGCTCAGCTGGTTAGAGCAGCTGTTTTGTAAACAGCAGGTCGTGGGTTCGAATCCGACAGGCGGCTCCTGAAAAAAACATCACCTTTATGGGTGATTTTTTGTAATAAACAATAAAAAATCACCTCTTTTATGAGGTGATTAGGTTTAGTTTTTGGCGAACTCGGGAATTACCCACTTCCCTGGGACCGGCCTTACCGTACTTGGGACATAATAACATACCGAAAAATCATCAAACACAAGCAATGGTATCATCATGCTTATATATAAGCGCTCATGCAGAAGATAATTAAGATATGAACTACACATCAGTTCAAGCGCCTTTAACTTAACGCTATTATCATCTTTATGATCACAATTGATCTCCAGTGTTTCCCTCAGCTCTTCTGAGCAAAATTCGATGATTCCGCTTTCGTTGCTTAAACGGTCTCCATTTTTCCCGCACCAGTCAGCGACAGCGTACAGCCTTTTTTCATTTTTAGTTAAGGTACCGATTTTGATCCAATTTTCTTCGTCAAAAGGAGCTATATCTTTCCTTAAAGCATCAATATCTATCTTCAATCGATGCAAGCCAAGGATTTTTAAAAAACCATCTATTTGCCGTTTCATTTTTTCCTCCTTTGTTAGTTGCTCTTCCACTTTAGGATAAGAAGGATTACCTGTCAAACCGCGCCAAAATCTGGGGCCTTGGGTATAATCCGTGTAAAACGGGTTAATATCTTGCCTTGCCCCAAAGGGCGATGTAAGATAGAATATAAGGGCAATTTTAAGAAATTAGTCTATGGCAGCCGAAAAAAGCCTCATCGAAAAGATACCGCCACACAGCCTGGAAGCAGAGGAATCCCTCCTCGGTTGTCTTCTTATAGACAAGGATGCCATCATTAAAGTCGTAGATTTGCTGCTTCCTCAAGACTTTTATCGCCACGCTAACCAGAAAATCTACGAAGCGGTCCAGGAACTGTACAACAGCCAGGAGCCGATAGACATCATTACGCTTGCCAACAAGCTGGAAGACAAGCGCCAACTCGCCGATATCGGCGGCCGTACCTATCTGGCCAAACTGGCAAATGCCGTCGCTACCGCCGGCAATGTTGCCCAATATGCGAATATCATCCAGAAGAAGGCCACTCTCCGCCGTCTCCAACAGGCAGCCGCAGAAATAACCAGCGCCAGCTTTGACGAGGACCGCGATATTGATGAAGTCCTTGATGAGACAGAAAAAAGGATATTCGGAGTCTCAAGAAAATATCTCAAAAATGCCTTTCTCCCCTTAGACAGCCTCCTCACCGACGCTTTCGAACGCATAGATGAGCTCCATAAGCGCGGCGGAAAGCTCCGCGGCCTCTCCACCGGTTTCACCGATCTAGATTCCCTACTTGCCGGACTGCAGAAATCCGATCTCATTATCCTCGCCGCTCGTCCGAGCGTCGGTAAAACTTCTTTTGCCCTGGATATTGCCCGGCAAGCGGCCATACGCAATAAAGCCGGTGTCGGCATCTTTTCTCTGGAAATGGGAAAAGAACAATTAGTGGACCGCATGCTCTGCGCCCAAGCTAATGTAAACCTGTGGAAAATGCGCACCGGTAATCTTTCGGACCGCGAAGAAGATAATGATTTTACCAAGATCGGTAAGGCCATGGGAGAATTAGCCGACGCTCCCATCTACATCGACGACTCCAGCACGCTGAGCGTGATGGAAATCCGCGCTAAATGCCGCCGTCTCCAAATGGAAAAAGGCCTCGGTCTGATAGTGATCGATTATCTCCAGCTCATGGAAGGCAGGGGTCGGTACAACGACAATCGCGTCCAGGAAATAGGTGAAATCAGCCGCGGCCTGAAAGGCATCGCCCGTGAACTTAATATCCCGGTCCTTGCCCTCGCCCAGCTCTCACGCGCCGTGGAACAAACCAGCCCCGCCATTCCCAAGCTCTCCCATCTCCGCGACTCCGGCTCAATCGAGCAGGATGCCGATATCGTTATGTTCCTTTATCGCAAAGCGGCAGACCGCTCATATAACCCGAACGACCTCCCTATGGATGAACGCTATAAAGCGGAAGTCCATATCGCCAAGCACCGTAACGGCCCCACCGGCAAGATAGACCTTTTCTTCGACGAGAACACCGCCAGCTTCCGCAATCTGTCCAATCAGACATACCCCTCCTCCCCAGCTAAATAAAGCCTAGATAAGATATAAAAGTATAAAGTACAAACATTATGTTCAATAAGCTTAAACAGTTCAAAGACTTACGCAGCCAAGCCAAAGTAATGCAGAACGCTCTCTCCAAAGAAAGTGTGACCGAGGAAAAAGACGGGGTCAAACTGACCTTGAACGGCAATCTCGAGATTACCGAACTTGTCCTCAATCCGGAACTTGGCCTCGATGCCCAGACGTCCGCCGTCAAATCATGCTTCAATGAGGCAATTAAACGCACCCAGCGCTTAATGGCCAAGAAGATGCAGGAAATGGGCGGATTCCCTGGCTTAAGCTAATGAGATACCCCGATTACATCCAAGAATTAATCACCCGCTTCGCCAAGCTGCCGAGTGTCGGACCCAAAACTGCGGAGCGCTATGTTTTTCATTTGCTGGAGTCATCTCCCGCCGACCTCCAAGCATTGGCCGCTTCTTTGTCCGAGCTCCCTCGCAAAGCTAAAAAATGTTCAATCTGCCTGGCATATTCCTCCCAAGATCCCTGCCCCATCTGCTCAGACAAGGAACGTACGGGGGGTACGCTTTGCATTGTTGAGAATATCCAGGACCTGGCCGTCATTGAGAACACCAGACAATATACCGGTCGCTACTTCGTGCTTGGCGGCCTGCTCAACACTTTAGAGGGCATCGGACCCGAGGAGCTCCCTATTGCCAAGCTTAAGGAAAGAATCCGCGAAGGAAAAATAACGGAAGTGATCTTGGCTCTCAATTTCACCTTGGAAGGAGAAAGCACCGCGCTTTATCTGAAAAAGATTTTTCCGGATATCAAGCTCAGCCGCCTGGCCCGCGGTCTGCCTGCCGGCTCCGATCTGGAATATGCGGATGAACTTACTTTAGCCAACGCCTTGAAATTTAGAAATAATATATAAACAAATAATAATGGAGGATTAACGATGTTCTTGTCCCTTGCTCTTTTCTTATTATTCCTCAGGCTCGCTATTTATTTTTCCGTACGGCTCAAACCGTCCTGGAAGAAACCGCTTCTGAGGTTGCTAGCGAGGGTACTTGCACTCCTCCGCCGGCTCAGATCCAAGCTCATGCGCCAGCCTTGGCTCGCCATGATGCTATCCCTACTAAAAAGCCCGCTCTAAATAAAGCGGGCTTTTAATAACCGGTATGAATTATTTTAGGCAATACTCAGGATTTTGACCGAAGTCTTAAGCTGACGATGTCCGACGGTCCTCTTGTAACGGGTTTTACTCTTGTACTTAACTACCGTTACCTTGTCTTCCTTGGCTGTGCCGATCACTTCGCCGCTGACCTTCTCCCCTAAAGAAGGGGTGCCGAGCTGGACGGAGCTTCCGTCGCTTTCCGCAATGAGGAGGGTATCAAAAGCTACCTTATCTCCAGCCTGGGACTCGAGTTTTTCCACCTTGATAGTTTCACCCTCTTTGACCTTATATTGTTTGCCTCCGGTGGCAATAACCGCGATTCTCGCCATACAATGTAATATTAGCAAAATTATTAGAAAAAATCAGGCTGTGCGCTGATTTACCCTTCAATATTACCAAATATTTGAAATATGTCAATAAATAAGTTAAGATTAGACTATTAAAAATTAAGCCCAGCTGTCATTCTATGCCCAAATTCATCATCAACGGTGGCCGCCCCTTAAGCGGCGAGATTAAAGTAGGGGGCGCCAAAAATAATGCCCAAATAATGCTGCCTGCTTGCCTGCTATCCGAAGAGAAAATGATAATTGAAAACTTACCTATTATCGACGGCGTTGAGAAGTCCTTGGAGCTTTTGGAAGACTTGGGGGTAAAGGTAGAACGGAACGGCGATTCCGTCGTTCTTAATCCCTCCTCCGTGACCAAAACCGAATTAGACCCCAAAATTGCCGATAAATTCCGCACCTCCGTCATGTTCGTCGGTCCCCTGTTGGCTCGCTTCGGACAAGTGGATTTCCCTCACCCCGGAGGCTGCGTTATCGGAGCAGCCGGCCGTCCAATCGATCTCTTCATTGAAGGCTTCAAAAAGATGGGTGCGGAAATTTCTGATGGCGACCGTTATTACCACCTGCGGGCCAAGAAGCTTAAAGGCTGCGATTATTTTTTTAGCGTAATGAGCGTTACCGGCACCCAAAGCCTAATGATGACCGCTTGCTTGGCGGAAGGCACGACCATCTTACGCAACTGCGCCATGGAGCCCGAAGTAGAAGCTTTAGCGGATTACCTAAACTCCCAAGGGGCTAAAATTACCGGCGCCGGCAGCACCCTGATCAAGATCGAGGGCGTTTCCAAGCTTGGAGGCGGACTCTGCCGAATAATCCCCGACCGGATGGAAGCCGGCTCCTTCGCCTTGCTTGCCGCCGCCGCCAAAGCGGAGATAACCATCACCGACTGCAATCCTGAGCACCTGCTCAGCCTGCTTGATATCTTTGATAAGATCGGGGTGAAATACGAAGCCGGCAAAGATTATCTGAAAGTCTTCAAAGGAGCAAAAATAACCGCCCATGACTTAAAAACGCATGAGTATCCGGGCTTCCCAACCGACTTACAATCTCCCTATGTCGTCCTCATGACCCAGGCGGAAGGGACTTCCCTTATCCAAGAAGTGATCTACGACCGACGCCTGCTTTGGACCGACATGCTCTCTCAGATGGGGGCCAACATCACCATGTGCGATCCTCATCGCGTCGTGGTCCAAGGATCTTGCTGTCTGTATGGAAAACGCCTGATAAGCCCGGATATAAGAGCCGGTATCGCCTTAGTGATAGCTGGCTTGATCGCTGAGGGCCGGACAGAAATCGACAATATCTACCAGATAGATCGCGGGTATGAAAGATTGGAAGAGCGCCTTAAAGGATTAGGCGCCGATATAGTCCGTGCCGAATAACCTTATATGAATAAAAAAATCAGAGACTTGCTGTTCATCCTTTTTATCGTCGTCTTCGTCGTGACGACAGTTTTAGTATCCTTCCATGCGGCCGGATATACCTTAAAGAAGACCTGGCCACCTCGTTTCGATCGCTTGATCGAAAAGACTGGCATGCTAATCCTCGATAGCGAACCGCAAGGCGCCGTGATCTACTTGAATGGTGAGCGCCAACGTCGCTCTTGGCTCATCGATATCGGGCGGAATGATATTACCACGCCGACAAAAATCAAGAACCTGGAACCGGGAGAATACACACTGCGCTTAGAGAAAGATGGCTATTGGCCGCTGGAAAAGAAAGTACGTATTGAATCGGGACAGGCTTCCTTTGCGGAAGACATGATCTTGTTCAAGCGCTCCACGCCATCCAGCCTTGCTCTTTGCGCCCCCCAAGAGCTTTCTTTCCCCGAAACCAAGAAGAATTTCCTTATCCTTCCAAAAGACGGCACGGCGATAAACCTGAAAACCGAGACAACGAGCCGGCTGCAAGGCAGCGCAGATACGGTCCAATGGTCCAAAAGCGGATCGCAAGCCTTCTTTGGCGGAAAGCTTTTCAGCTTAAACGGAGGAACGCCCAGCTTTGATCTTGGAACGCTCGGCCAAGGAGCGGTAGATTTCTTCTGGGATGAAAGCTCGAACCGCGTATATTATCGCTCGGACAATACCATCGGCTGCTTCCTCACCGATAACAACACGGCAAGCACGGTCTTATCCGGCGGAGATTACGTCTCCTATGCTGTAAACGAAAACTCAATATATACGGTAGAGCAAGAAGAAGGCAAGAGTTTTCTGCGCGTCTACGATACCTCAACCTCCCTGCGACAGTCATCCTCCGAAATACCTTCCGGCAATTACGCCTTCCGCCGCCAGGAAGGACGGCTAGACCTATATGATCGCCGCCAACACTCCTTATATATCCTCGCTGATTATCCTTCCCAACCCATCGTCCGCCAGATAAAGCCGGTAGTCGCTTGGAAGTGGCTGGACGCAAGCTACCTGCTCTGGCATAACGGCTACGAAATCAACACCTTGGATCTGAAGACTGGACGCCAAGAGCTCCTTATCCGAGTAAGCGATGAAATTACCGGCATGGATTGGAACCGCACCAAAAATTACCTCGTCTATAGCAGTGCCAATAAGATCCAAGTAGTGAATCTCAACCTTGAACAAAAACTGCCCATCACCGTCCTTGAAGCCGAGCAGATTTCAGGATTAGCGATCGACGAAAAAGAAGAAATCCTTTATTTCTACGCGAAGATTGACGGACAGGCTGGGGTATTCAAGCAGCAGTTGCATTGATTAAACCAAAAATATGAAAAGCTCCCGAAAGGGAGCTTTTTTTAAATATGAAATTAAAAAGCCTCTGATAATAAATTACCAGAGGCAAATTTCCGTACTAAGACGTAAAGGCGAATCCTCCACCGAGAGACCAAATTTCATTAGGATCTTCGCTGATAGCACTCAATAATGTAATATTATCAATATCACAAATATTAAATATAAGATGCTCGCCATCAACCCTGATCGGCTTATGCATCACGGCAATATTTTTGCATCCCATTTCAGCAACATCCTTACTAGAAAGTTTTTCACGGATTAGACAGGCAGTTTCCACATCAGGAGTAGAGAAGCCGAGCGTTTCCGCGTATTGGCGAATTTGCAGAAGGTCGGGTTCATAAAACTGGAACAAACTATTCTTGAGGATTATGATTTTACTCAATTTTCCTGACGTAGCCTTAAACCTCTTTGATAGTAAGAATTTTTCCGCCTTTCCGGTTAATCGGATATCTCTCCGATTTAAACGAGTTATCCATTCATTTCCGCTCGCTCCATCAGACTTTACTGAGAAACAAATTATTCCGTCCTCAATAATCCACTTCTTTACACGAACTTCTAGTTCGCCCGAATTCATCATCCTAACCGCTTCTTCGGGTTCGGTTATACCTGTTTGAGCCATAATCTTTTTTACCATGTCATTCAATTTCCAAGTCGGGATATTTGAAATCAAAATATCTGTTTTCACAAAGCCTCCTTACGCTACGCGCTTTTAAATTGCCCTTTTCCGGTGCAGGAACCGTGCCTTTTTGGTCACAGCCAAAAAATGATTAACTCTTTAGCCATCTCTTGGCTATGACCAATGATACTAATTGTAATGATCAACCGTAAAACTTATTATATAATTGATCAACTGTCAATATATATATCAAAAAACGCCCATTTCTGAGCGTTTTGTCTTTTGTCCTTACTTAGCCAACTCCCTTATAAGCCGCTTCAACTCTTCTCCGATCTCCTCATCCTTTAAGCCCAGCTTGATCGTCGCTTTGATGAAATTAAACTTATTTCCCGTATCTAGCCATTCCCCTTCTAAACGCTTGCCATATAACGGCCGGCCGGCATCCAGCATGAGGTCAAAAGCGTCTGCCAAGCGAATCTCGCCGGACTTGCCGCTCTCCATGCCATTAAGGATTTGCAGGACTTCAGGCGTAATGACGTAAATACCCACCGCCGCCAGGTTGGACGGAGCCTCTCCCACAGCCGGTTTCTCGACAAACTTCTTGATTTCAAAGTTTCCTTCTCCCAAATCAAGTCCGTCGATCACCCCGAACTTATTCACTTCTTCCGGATCTACTTCAGATAATCCGACCACCGGATCCCCATAGCGTTCATAAGCTTCGATCACCTGCTTGGCCGGAGAAACTTTAGAGTCGTATAAAGTATCGCCGAACATTACCAGGACCGGTTCGTCTTCACGAACCAAATGTGAAGCGCACTTGATCGCATGCCCGTCCCCTAAAGGGATGGGTTGCCGGACATAGGAAAATTTGGCCAAATTCTCAATCGCCTGTACCTTCTTCACCAAGTCCAGCTTATTCTTCTCCACCAGAGTCTTGGATAGTTCGAAGGAATAATCAAAATGATCCTCTATCGCCCTCTTCCCTCGACCGGTGACAAAGATTATCTCTTCGATTCCGGCAGCCACTGCTTCTTCCACCAAATATTGAATAACGGGCTTATCCACCACCGGCAGCATTTCTTTCGGCTGGGCTTTAGTGGCGGGAAGGAAACGGGTACCGAAACCCGCTACGGGCAATATCGCTTTCTTAATCTTTTGCATATGGATTTAATTTAGGGGCGGCTTTCAGACCCCATTTAATGAAATACTTCCACCAGGAGCTAATATGTTCGCGGGCTAGCTTATCTTTCAAAATCGCCTGATACCAAGGCAAACGGGCGCTTTCCCGCTGATGATCATGGGTAACGGCGGTTTCGGAAAGATAAATCGTATACTTTCCCTTCTCCCTGGCTCGCCGGCAGATATCGACATCTTCGAAGTACATAAAGAACCGTTCGTCAAAAAGCTTCCCGTCTTCAAAAAGTTCGCCCCGCCTAACCAACAAGCAGGCTCCCATAATCCAATCCACCGCTGCCGTCCGATCATGGCCTTCATCTTTCATCAGGTAACGATCAACTGCTTTAGGCAAATAGCGGCCGATGAACGTGCGCCGAAGGAAGGGGACGAAGAAGCCGGGAAAACGCGCGCAGGAATATTGCAGAGTCCCATTAGTATTCAGGAGTTTCGGTCCCACGATTGCCGCTTCAGGATGGCGACGGATGAAATCCAGGAGCTCTCGGATCGAGGAGGGAGAAAAAACGATATCAGGGTTAGCGATAAGGATATATTCGCCGGCCGTCTTACCGATCCCCAAATTATTTCCTCCGCCCATGCCAAGATTAGAGGGGCTCTCAAAAAGCCTCACTTCAGGATAGGCTGCCAATAAATCGGAAAGATCATCTCCGGAAGAATTTTCCACTACCAAGACCTCATACTCGATCCCCTTTAAATCGGATAGTGCTAAAGATCGCAGGCAATTTGCCAGCTTCTCTTTGCTCTTATAATTTACGATAATAACGGATAATTCCATATCATTTGCTGGCTAATCTCAAGATCGCCTTAAGCAGAACGAAATAGGCGGAAAAAATCGGGTTAGCCACATAACGCAGGAGAGGATGGTCTATCTCCTGATACCAGATTCGCCCCGTAAAGAGTTCTAAAATATCATGGTCCGGCCTTTGGCGCAAAGACTGTGCTTGTTTCCTTGCACGATAAAGATAGCCCCAATTCTTAGGATTAAAGAAGTATGCCCAAGCACGCCTCTTTTCCGCAAACCAGCCGGAGCGGATAGAAAAGAAACTCATGCCGAGTTCCATCGTTATAAGCGCCGGAAAAGCCAGAATCAAAGCCAGGCAGGAATAATTTTTCCAAGCGGCAATCAAGCGATTACGTTCCATCCAGAAATATTTGCTCTGAGAGCGGCTGAATTCATAATGATGGTAAGCTACCGCCTTCTCCGCCAACAAGCATTCCCATCCGGAAAGCCAGAGGCGCCATCCCAAGTCTTGGTCTTCATTATACATCCAAAATTCTTCATCAAACAACCCGGCCGCTTTCAATGCCGACGCTCGCAAAAGGACACAAGCCCCCGACGGATAGGCAATCTTTTCCTTCGCCTTTCCTCCATATGGCTGGCGATATCCCAAACAGTAGCCGAAACCCAAAAAATGCGTCGCGTTGCCTACGCTGTTAACTAATTCCTTATCGGGATCGAGCATTATCCTAGCCTGGGCTGCGCCGGCTTTCCCTGATGTTTCCAGCTTGTGCACCATCTCTAATAAAGCATCGGGTGCCAAAGAAGCGTCCATGTTTAGAAGCAGAATATATTCATATCCTTCTTCCAGCATGACCCGCATAGCATCGTTGTTCCCCTTGGCAAAACCATCGTTATTCTGATTTATGATCAGTCGTGCCTCTGGAGCTTCAATTGCCAGAAAGCCTGCTGTCGCCGGCGTACTAGCATTATCAACAATGAAAATATCCGGCTTCAAGGCCGGATCTAAGGCGCGGATGGACGCCAAACAAGGCGCTAAGAAGCGCTCCGCATAATCCTTATAATTTACCAGCACGAGACCAATTTTCATATCAAGAAAATATTCTGGCGATTAAGCGCCCGATCGGCCAGGCAAGCGAAAGCACCGAGGCCTTCCAGGGAGACTCCCATTTGCGGAAATAGGCGATCATCGATTCCTGGAAATAAAGCTGCTTTGATGATCTTTTCACTTTCTTGAAGCTCTGCCCCACGTAGTCCACACAGGCCGCATCCGGCGTATACCAGACTTCCCCGCCATTCTCATACACTCGTCGGCAAAAGTCAACCTCCTCAAACCAAATGAAATAGCGTTCGTCTAATAAAGGCTTGTCTTCATTGCTTAGGGATTTCCAATAGCCCCGGTTTATGAGAAAGAAGGCGCCACGGATGGAATCCACTTTCGCCTCCTGGGAATAATCAAAGCCTTCCTGCAAGTAACCATCAAGGACTTTCGGGAAAAGATGGGGTAATTTCAAGACGATTGCCAATTGATCGCCGATTCTCGGAAAACGGCGCACATGGGGAACCAAGTTTCCGCTTTCACTGATTAGCTTCACGCCGGTAACAACCGCTCGAGGTTTAGAAGCAGCAAAAATCAGGCTCCGCTGGATGGTATTGGGGAAAACCCTCATATCGGGATTTAACAAGAGGAAATAATCTCCCGTCGCCTTCTTCATCGCCTGGTTATTCGCTTTGGCAAAGCCCAAATTCTCATCGTTAGCGATTAGCCTGACCTCAGGGAATTCTTTCTTTATCATCTCTGCCGTCCCGTCCTGGGAAGCGTTATCCACGACAAATACTTCTGCCTGCAAACCGCTCAAAGCCGGCCTTAAAGACAGCAGATTCTCTCTGAGCTTCTCTTTGACTTTCCAAGAAACGATTATGACCGATATGTCCATATAAATTATCCCTTGCGAGCCTTTAAACGTTTCAAACGCGCCCCTCCCCCGGCGGTAATTTCAAGTTCTTTCTTCCTTATACCTAATTCCGACGCAATAAAGCTGACCACCTCTTCATTTGCCTTGCCCCTTTCGGGGGCAGACTTAACTTTAAGGCGCAAAGTCCCGTCTGCCAGTGGCTCTTGCCATTCCGTGCGATCAGCCCCCGGCGATACCTTAACATGGAAGGATGCTTTACCCTTGCTGGCTAAGGCCCGTTTTATTTCTTCAATATTCATATCAATGCTTGAATACCAGGACATTGGGAATATTCCGTCCGGGTCCGACCATGTATTCGCCGTTATAGATCAAAGCAGAAGACGATCCTCCATCCAAATTCAAGGCATAATCCATATTCATGGATTTCATGACGACCGCCAAGTCGTCCACCGTAGCCGCTCGAGCGATCACGATATACAAATCACCCTTCCCCGGATCCAAAGGATCTTCCATATAGCCGATGGCATTACGCCAGTATTTCCCCGTTCGCTGGGACTTATCCAGTTCCCAGTCGATGAGTGCATTCATCCCTTTTTCCACCAATCTGGGCTTGTTTCCGATAGCTGCCTGTATGCGGGTACCATAAGTGCTTTCAAAGTCCGCCACGCTCTTAAACTCCCGCGAGTCCTTGAAGTAATAAAAGCGGTTATCAGCATCAAAGACGATGAGCGGACCGGTCGTCCAATATTTTAGCTGGTCTTGATTAACCATCACTCCCGTCCGGCTGTCATAGATAGGAAAGAAGAAATAATTGGCGGCGCCACACCCGTTGCCGGAACAAAAATAGCTGCCATTTACCCCGGCGAAGCTATTATTATCAAATACGAATGAGCCAAGGGTTCCCGCCGGGCAAGGTCCATCCTTGCAATCCGCCCCGGAAGCAGTGATAGTCATGATCTTTAAATCCGGATCCTTCAAGCTGATCTTCATCACATCCGCCTTAAAATCACCGCGCTCAGTCGAGATCGTCTTCAGGTCATAGGAGCTAAATTGATCAAGGCTTTCGCTCAAGCCCGGCTTATGTATCCGAGCCAGGTCCTCCCTGGTTATGCCCAAACCCAATTCGCGCATGATACGGAACGCATCATCGGGGCGGCCGAGATAGTATTTTTTAAGATCAACCGGATTAACATACCAAGCTTCGCCATTCTTCTCCACCTGAAGCAAAATTTTGCCGGAAAGCTTAGCTGCCAATTCTTTGTTCCCTTCCACCGGCAAGCCAGCTTGGGCGATTTCCTGGAACTGCTGCTCGCTGATCCCCAACCCCAGCTCTCTCATTACTCCAAAAGCATCAGAAGGACGTCCCAGAAAGTAACGGCGGAGATCAACCGGATTAATATACCAAGCTTCGCCATGCTCCTGCACGCTCAAGACAATCCGGCCGGAGAGATTTTCTGCTATCCCTGCCGCTTGAGCCCTTCCCGAAGCGAAACCGAGCAGGCCGGCGAAGACAAGGAAGATATATAGCCAATATTTCATAAAATAAGAAGAAATTTTTTGCGAGAATAAAAGAAAATCCTATGGCTAGTGTAACCGATTTATGAGAAAAAATCAACGCCGGTACGATAAGGCCAGGTTGTCAATATTCAATAATTAAGCATTCTATACTACAATATAATTGCTTTTAACCTCATTATCTCACCTGAAATCTATGAGCGAAGAAAACAGCTACGTTCGCCCGGCTTGGGATGAATATTTCCTCAAAATCGCCGTAATGGTCGGCACTCGCGGTACCTGTGATCGGGGACGCGCGGGCTGTGTGATAACGAAAGACCGCCGCATCGTGGCGACCGGCTATGTCGGCTCCCCCGTAGGCGCTCCCCACTGCGATGAGGTGGGGCACGAGATGCACACCGTTACTCACGAAGACGGCACCTCAAGCCGACATTGCATCCGCACTACCCATGCCGAACAGAATGCCATCTGCGAGGCGGCTCGCATGGGCATCCCCTTAGAAGGCGGTACGCTATATTGCAAGATGACTCCCTGCTATACCTGCGCCAAGATGATTATCAATGCCGGGATAAAACGGGTCGTCTGCGCCCAGGACTACCACGCCGGTTCACGAAGCAAAGAAATTTTCGGACTGGCAAAAGTAGAATTCTTTCTGGCCTCCGAAATGATGACAGTATATAAAGACCAATAATTTCAAACATATGGCAAAAGTATTCGTCTACGATGAGTTCAACCCGGAGGACACCGCCATGATGCAGGCGCTATATTCCCGCAGCCCAAAAAGCGTCGAAGAGCATGTGGAAAAAGTAAGGCAGAGCGGCTCCGGCAAATTCATGTCCACGTTCTACGTCGGTTACGGGCACGCTTCTATTGCGGATTGCGGCAGCACTACCATCTTCATCGAAGGCTTGAGCATCCTAGCCGATAAGGCGGTGCAGGACTGGCCACTATATAGCGGACAGGAGACCAGCACCCGCTACATCGACATGGCCAGCCAAGCGATAATAGACCCTTTAGCGACTGCCGAATCCAAAGCGATTATCGATGCCTGGATGGATTTTTATATCAAAGGGCGTGAAAGGATCACTCCCTTCCTCAAGGAAAAATACCCCCGCCGAGACGAAGAGGACGAGAAAATGTATGACAAGGCAATCAGCGCCCGCTCCTTCGACATCATGCGCGGCTTTTTGCCGGCCGGCATCACCACTCAGCTCAGCTGGCACACCAATCTGCGCCAAGCCTGGGATAAGCTCTCTCTTCTCAGGCATCATCCTCTCCAGGAGATGCGCGAATTAGCCGAACAGATTCTTGCCGAACTGCGCTCCCGTTATGAAAACAGCTTTTCCCACCAGCAATATCCGGAACAAGAAGCCTACCGTGAAGAGATGATGGCAAAATATTCATATTTCGCCCCGAAAGACCCCAAGGAATTCTCATTCTCAACCGACATCGACCGTAATGAATTGAAGAATTTCCAGGAAGCATTGGATAAGCGCCCGATCAAAACCAATCTTCCCTATTTCATGGCCGACCTCGGAAATTGCCGCTTCGAGTTCCTACTCGATTACGGTTCATATCGGGATATTCAGCGCCACCGCAGTGCTATCGCCCGCACTCCTCTGCTCACCACGCAACTCGGTTTCCAATCTTGGTACCTAGAACAGCTGCCAGAAGAGATGCGCCTTGATGCGGAGAACCTCATCGCTTCCCAGAAAACCAAGGTGGATGCACTCGAAGCAAGCCCCGAACTCAAGCAATACTACATCGCCATGGGCTTCAATGTCTTCTGCCACATCACCAACCCTCTCACTTCCGCCATCTATGTAACCGAACTACGCTCGGGAAAGACTGTCCACCCTAGTCTCAGACGAGTGGCCCACAAGATGTATGAAGCCCTCCGCCAGAATCTGCCGGAAGTGGCGCTCCACTGCGATCTAGACCTGGATGATTGGGATGTGCGCCGCGGACTCCATGACATCGTATTGAAGGAACAACGCTAATATGGCAAGATTCGTCCTCGGATTCGTCGGCCGCCTGGCAAGTGGCAAAGCGGTCTGCCAAAAATATTTAGGTGAGAAATATGGTGCCAAAAGCGCCCGTTTCTCCACGCCCCTACGCGACATCATGGACCGCCTGTACCTTCCTGCCACCCGTGAAGGCCTCCAAGGGCTTTCCCTGGACCTACGTAACCGTTTTGGAGCCGATATATTATCGAGAGTCATTGCCGAAGATGCTCTTAAAAATGATAGCGAAATCGTTGTTATCGACGGCGTCCGCCGCTTGGAAGATATCTCCTCCCTAAAAGACATACCGGGGTTCTATCTGATCAGTATCGAGGCCGACCCCAACACCAGATACGAACGCATGAAACAGCGCAATGAAAATGCCGGCGACGCGGAAAAAACCTACCCGGAATTCCTGGCCGACGAAAACCGAGAAGCAGAGCAACAGATCCCTGAAACCATGGCGGCCGCCTCATTCCATCTGGATAATAACGGCGACCTGGAAAATCTGGAATCCCAGCTAGATAATCTTATTGAGGAAATAAAGAATAAATGATAGTTTAAAAAAGCAAGGAGGAGTGCTCAGGCGTATGCCGGCGCTTTTTTCTTATCCCTATGTCATCCTATCCCGGAAAATTCATTGTCATAGACGGCACCGACGGCAGCGGCAAAACTACACAGCTGCAACTTTTGGTATCCAAGCTCGCGGCCGAAGGATACGACGTGGAGTTGGCAGACTTTCCGCAATATAATCAGAAATCCGCGGGCATGGTGGAAGAATATCTCTCAGGAAAATACGGAGGCGCAGATGACGTCAATCCGTATGCAGCCTCGATCTTATACGCCACCGATCGTTTTGATGCCAGCTTCAAGATCCGCGAATGGCTTTCCCAGGGCAAGATCGTGGTCTGTAACCGTTATGTTTCCGCCAGCTTCGCCCACCAGGGGGGGAAAATAGAAAACGCTTTGGAAAGGAAGTTATTCTTCAACTGGTTAAGCGAGATCGAATACAAGATCTTCCGTATTCCCAAGCCCGATCTCTATCTCATCCTGCATGTAGAGGCGGAAATAGCCCAAAAGATGGCTCAGGACCGCGGACGCGAGGATTGGAAAGGAAAAACCAAAGACATCCACGAAGAAAACCTGCAGCATCTCAAAAAAGCAGAACAGGTATATCTGGAAATAGCACAGACGATGCCGGACTTCCGTCTCATCCGCTGCACCCGCAACGGCGAGATTATGAGCCGAGAAGATATAAACTACCTTGTCTGGCTCTATGTCAACCGCATCCTGAGCATCGGCGGTACGAAAAAGCCGGCCGGCATGCAACCGGTGGCGGATATCCTCGTAGGCAAGGGAAAAATCGGCAGTAACCTGCCACAGTTCATCGACACCCCCAAAGCGGAGATCGGGCAAACAGACAGGGGAGAAAAAGGAGTCCCCGCCCACCCGGAAGACACGCGAGAGAATCTTACCCCCGTTACCGCTGCCACTGCCCTCCCTGCCTCTGTCACGGATAATGAGAAACCAGCAATCCTTGCCGAGAGAGTTCACGCAGAAGCCAAGCTGCCCACGCGGGCACATGCCACTGATGCCGGCCTTGATCTTTATGCCTGCGAAAACGTCTCCGTCCCCGCCTATGGCACGGATCGCATCCGCACCGGCGTCAAGCTCATGATTCCGGAGGGGTATGCCGGTTTGATCTGGGATAAGAGCGGCTTAGCCGCCCAAGGATATAAGACGATGGGCGGAGTCATAGATTCCGGCTACCGCGGAGAAATCATGGTCGTCTTCAAGAATCTGAGCGAAGATATATATAATATCCAAGCGGGACAGAAAATAGCTCAGCTCTTAATCCAGAAAGTAGAATTTCCCAAGATAGAAGAAGGAAAGGTGGAAAATGATACCAGCCGCTTAGACGGCGGTTTCGGCAGCACGGGACTCCGCTAGCTTTCCTTAGGGCGTACTTTCCGTTAAAATATAAGCATATGAAGTATAAAGCCATTATCGGACTCGAAATCCATGCTGAACTGAAGACCGAAAGCAAAATGTTCTGCTCCTGCGGAAATAACAGCGAGGGCAAAGCGCCCAACACCTTGGTATGCCCCATCTGCTTAGGCCATCCCGGCACCCTTCCCGTACCAAATAAGAAAGCGATAGACTGGACCATTCTCATCGGCCTGGCCTTAGGTAGCGATATCGCCCGTGATTCAAAATTCGACCGGAAGAACTACTTCTATCCCGATCTTCCAAAAGGGTATCAGATTTCTCAATACGACCAGCCTTTCTGCCGAGGCGGGAAGTTGGATATTGGCGGCCGGGAAATAGACATTACCCGCATACATCTGGAAGAAGACACGGGAAAATCCTTCCATCGGGCTGGCAGTAACGATACCCTCATAGACTTCAACCGTGCCGGGACTCCGCTCGTAGAGCTAGTGACGGACCCGGTCATTACCAGCGCCGAGGAAGCCAAGCGCTTTTGCCAATCCTATCAGCGCGTCCTGCGCTTCCTAGGCGTTAGCGGCGCCGATATGGAAAAGGGAGAAATGCGCTGTGAAGCCAACATTAGCGTTCAAGAAGAGGGTGCCTATAAGATATCGGGCGGACTGGTCTACCCGGAAAAAGGGATGAAGCTCAACGCTAAGGTGGAAGTGAAGAACCTCAACTCTTTCCGAGCAGTGGAAAAAGCCATCAACCACGAAATTAACCGTCAAACCGAGGCTCTGGAAAAGGGAGAAGAAATCATCCCGGAAACCAGGGGTTGGGATGACAAGAAAAACATCACTATCGCCCAGCGCCGCAAAGAGACAGCCGCAGACTACCGCTATTTCCCCGAACCGGACATCCCTCCGATCCAAATAAACGATGAATGGATTAACCAAATAAAAACTATGTTAGTGGAATTACCAACCGCCAAGACAAAACGTTTCGTCCGCCAGTACGCCCTGCGGGAAGACACTGCGGAAGTGATTGCCAACGACAAGGATCTTGCCGGTTTCTTTGAGAACGTCGTATCCGAAATGGGCGCTTGGATCGAGGCGAACGGCGATGACTTTGAGCGACAGGACAAAAACGCCTCGCAGATGGCCGCCAATTGGATAAGCGGCGAACTCCTGAAAAATCTCAATGCCGACAAGAAGAAAGTGGAGGATCTCAAGATGACCGCCGAGAACTTTGCGGAACTCATGGCTCTGATCTGGCAGAACAAGGTAAACTCCAGCGCGGGTCAGCGTATCATGGAAATCATGTATTCGGAAGGCGGTGACCCCACGGATATCATGGCTAAATTAGGCCTGGAACAGATGGATAACGAGGAAGAACTAGAGAAGGCGATCCGCGCCGTTATCGGAGCGAACCCCAGGCAAGCACAAGAATACCGCGATGGCAAAACTCCTTTAATCCAATTCTTCGTCGGTAAAGCTATGGCGGAAACCAAAGGAAAAGCTAATCCGGAAAAGGTAAGAGACCTGTTGGAAAAATTGCTGATGAAGTAAATATTATTTGTTTTCCGTAAAAAAGCACCTTACAAAAAAGGTGCTTTTTATATTGACATCCATCTAGGGCAATAAATATTAAGATGTCCTATTCATTAACCATTCCCTTGTCATTCTCTCCGCCTCGTCCTGGCTCTTTGCCCACCATATCTTTCTTCCCTGCTTCTCCCAGCGACGGAACCAAGTTTTCTGGCGCTTGCCGAAACGGTATGAGGCATCCGAGAGCTTCTCGACCATCTCATCGTATTCTAGCTTTCCGGTCAGATAATATGAGATGAAGCGATATTCCAACCCAAACGAAGCCAGTCTTTTCCAATCCACCCCGGCATCATGCAACCGGTCTACTTCCCCTGCCATGTCCTCCTCTTCTAGGCGGCGGAGTATCCTCGAACGTATCCTTTCCCTCATTTCTCCATCATCCACGTCAAGGCCAATCAGTAAAAAGTCCGCGTCGGGTGTTTTCTTGCCAGCGGGCTTAGCATCCGTAGAAAAGATCTCAAGGTACCTCACTAATCGCCTAGGGTTATTACGGTCGCTATTATTGAGTTTATCTGCAAACTCCGGTTTTAGGCCATGGAGCCTGGAAAACAGTTCATCCTTCCCTAAAGACTCCAACTCCGCTCTTTTTCCCTTATCCGGTCCTCCCTCGCTAAGTTCATACCCATCCACTATGGCCTGCAGATACAGGCCCGCCCCGCCGGCAATAATCGGTAATTTACCCCGTCGATGTATATCTTGGATCGCTTCCCACGCCAGCTTTTGATATTTTGCCAGATTAAATTCTTCCATCGGGCCCACGACATCGATAAGATGGTGTCCCACCGGTTCACCGCTTTTTGCGTATTCATCCAAATCTTTTCCCGTGCCAATATCCATGCCACGATATACCTGCCGGCTATCAGCCGAAACCACTTCGCCATTATAAGCCCGCGCCAAACGGACCGCTAAAGCAGTCTTTCCGGAGGCAGTCGGGCCGAGAATTACGACTGCTTTAATCTTGTCAGTCCTTGCCTTCATATTTTCCTTCTAAACCGAAATCATTTATCTTGCCTATACCCACTTTAACGAAAGAGCCGATAATTTCTTCGGGCCTAATGCCTTCCGCCTTGAAAACAACCGTCTTGAAAGTGGAACTCTTGCCGTAATATTTTCCCTTAGAATTCTTCCCTTCCGTCAGGACACGAATTTTCTTGCCCAGATATGTTTTGTTTATCTTCTTCCCGCTCTTGGCAAGGATGGCATTAAGGACTCTCTCGCGTCTTTTCTTCTCATCGCGACTGACGTTATCTTTCATCTTCCAAGCAGCCGTCCCCGGGCGAGGACTGAACTGTGCGGTATACGCCATATCGAAATCCATCTCCCTGAAAAGCCTGGCGGTATTCTTGAACTGAGCCAAAGTCTCCCCGGGAAAACCGACGATTGCATCCGTGGTCACGGCTATCCCCGGTTTAGCCTTCCTGATGGCCGCGATTAGCTCCTTAAAGCGGGCGGCTGTGTACTGCCGATTCATAGCTTTAAGGACGGCGTCATCTCCGGACTGCACGGCCACATGGAGATGATGGCAGATCTTATCCGAGGTCCCCAGAGTTTTAATCAGCTCAGGTGAAAGGTCCTTTGGGTGGCTCGAAGAAAAACGGATCCAAAAATCTCCTTTTATTTTCACTAGCTTCTGCAGGAGCAAGGGAAAATCCGTACAGCCGCTCTTATAGCTATTAACATTCTGAGCAATGAGGATAATTTCCCTATAGCCTCTCTCCACCAATGATTTTGCCTCCGCCAATATATGGGTAGCGGGGCGATACACTTCCCGCCCTCGCGCATAAGGCACAACGCAATATGAACAGAAATTATTGCAGCCATTCCCGATAGGAAGATAGGCACTGAATGCACTCTCATATTCAGGTTCAATGAGAAGATACTTTTCACCGGCCATTTCCCTGGCCTTTTCCAAGCCCTGGACATCTTCTTTCCCCGCTAATTTTTCTAACAGAAGAGGCAGCTCATTAATGGGCAAAAATAGATCAACCTTGCCTTTGAGGCGGCGCATGACGTCCTGGCGCTTGGCTAAGCAGCCGGTAATGACTATTTTTGCGCTAGGATTATTTTGCCTGATATGGTTAACCAAGCCATAGACCCGGTCCTCCGCGGATTGCCTGATGCCGCAGGTAGTAAGGACTACCAATTTAGCGCCGATCCAACCCTTCTGTTCTTTGTAACCCGCGGACGACAAAAAAGCGGCTATGCGCTCGCTGTCCGCCTTATTCATCTGGCAGCCGATCGTTATGATGTGATAGCTATCTTTCATAAGAAACTTGTCCGGCTTCCGCTGGCTTTAATTCATACAACCCAAAACGGCCACGGCGTTCCAAGAGTTCAAAGGTGAATCCATAGGTCGGCAAACGCCGTTCTTTAAGGTAAAGATAATCCTTTTCGGGGAAGGCGAAATTAAAATAATAGATCGGATAATGTTCCAGTATCCGCCCAACGCTGATATTAATTTGTTCGTTAGTTAAAAGCGCATTGATAACCTTCCTTTCAGGGAATAATTGCTTGTCATGATACTGTGTCATGATAATCGCATTGTCAGGAGTACGAGAAAGGATAGCCTCGGCATTCTCCTTGTCTATAAAATGATTGTAATAAAGATTAGCCAAGCCTTCCTCCGAACCGAAAACAGTATACATCAAGAAAAGGAAGCAGACGGAAGCGGTAGCCATAGCCGAAACAGAAACCATGATCATTTTCCTGGATCGTTCTTTCCATAGCAAAGCCGGCTCCTTAGGAATGAGAGTCCCAAGCCAGCGCCCCACGCTTTCCAAGGCCAAAGCAGCAAAAGGGATGGCCATAATATACATCGGCAGCCAATATCTCGTATACGAATTACCGATAGTAAACCGGCTCGGATCAGGATTATCATTGAACTTCCAGCTACCGTAATAAAAGACGAGGATAAGGGATAAAGTGAGCCAACAAGACAGATACACCAAAGCCGGCCGGAGAGACCGGCGTCTTAAGCGGATAAGGAAGATCACCCCGCCAATGAATACCAGGCCGCAAAAAAGAGGGAACATAGCGACGACATAGTAATAAAACATCCGTAAAGATTGGTAAGGCTGATAGCCAAAATAAAAGATGTTATCGATTAAGGCCTGCCCGACCGCCCGGTATTGGGAAAAATTACCATGGACGGTAGACTGGATCAGGCTTCCGCCTGCTTGGGAAAGTTCGCTAATGGATCGGTTCATTTCTCCATAACCGCCGTAGAAAGGAGAGGAGTATAATATCTGGTTCCAATAGAAGACCGGGAGCAAAGCGATAATCATCCCCGCCACCATCAACACCAGACGCGTTATCCCGATCCGCTTAGCGAAAGAAACCCAAGCGATAAACAGAGTCGGAGCCAGCCAAAGTAATTCGGACGCGCGCGCCCCGATTGCTCCGCCGACAAACAATCCGGCCGCCACTGAAAAAAACCAAGTGACCGCCTGCTTCCCCGTTATCTTGAAGGAAATGAAAGGGCGCTTTTCTTCGGACTTTAGCGGTATGGCTCGAAGGAAGAAATAGGAGGCGCCTAATAGGAAGAAAATAAAAAGGATATTATGGAACATGCTCCTCGTCGTATAGAAAAAGTATACAGGGAAACAAGCTAGAAGCGCGGCGGAATAAAGCGCCGTTTTCCGGCCGAAAAGGCGCCGCACGAAACCATAAAAAAACAATAATCCGATCGCCGCTAATAATGGAGTGATATATGGGATTACAGTCGTCCCCGCTAAAGCGCCGATCTTCCCGTATACCAGGATAATACCCAGGAAGCTAACGGGCTTCAATATCCCGTGATCACTGCGGATGCTCCGCGGATGCACTACCTCTTCGGCAATGAGGTTGGCTGGTTCAAAAGTCGATATCTTCCCCGTTTCTGCATATTGGCGGGCAAAAAAGTAGTTCGCCGTCTCATCAGGAGAAAGGAACTTTACATAACCGGATTCTTGAGTGGCAAGGTTATATAGTGAAGTTGCCAAAAAAAAGCCCAAAGCCAGAAGGATTAGAAAAAAATAGTGCCTTTTTTGCCAAAGATAGGAAAATTTCATAAATATAAGCGCAATAATGCTCTTATCCATATAGTAACCAAAATTGTCCGATTAAGCAAGAATTTGCTATTATAAGGATATATGCGCCATAACAGACTTCCATCTTTAATTTGGCTCTTCCTCATGGTCTTCCTTTTTGCAGGCGCCTTGGTATATTTCGTATATTCCCTGAATGCCGTCGGCCTTTTAGCCAGTCTGGCAATTACCATCGTCCTCTTTTTAGGCCTGAAAGCTCATTTGAAGACCGAGACGGAAAAATATCCCCGTCCGGAACGCCCCTATTGGATTTGGTCGGTTAGCACAATCGCCTTCGCAGCTATATCCTTGATAATCGCCTCAAACTCAGCTACCTCCCAAGCGATCATCTCTCCTTGGACCGTTGCCAACCCCTGGCTTTTAGCCTCCCTCGGCGCTTCCGCTTTATCTCTGGTTTTTGCCCTAAGCTCTAAGGCTTCTTTTCCTTATAAAGCTGCAGCCATGATCCCCTTTCTAATCAGTTCCTTCTCGCTAGCTGCCATTATATTTTCCATCGGTTACGGCTACGATCCTTTCATCCATCAGGCCGCTATGGAAGAAATCGTCAGATATGGCGTGATCCAACCTAAGACTCCCTATTATCTAGGGCAATACGCTCTCATTACTGCCCTGGTTAGGCTTGGCCTGCCCTTAGGCACGCTTAATCGCTGGCTCCTTCCCATTTTAAGCGCTTTTTCGCTCCCCTTCCTTTTTTCATATCTCAACCGCAGCCGCGGGCATAGCTCCGCCGGGTGGTTAGGGGCTCTCCTTCTCTTCTTTTTGAGTTTCTCACCCTTCATCATGACGACCCCCCAGAATTTTTCCTACCTGCTCCTGATAGCCGTCTCTATTTTCCTTTATGCGGGCGCTCCTGCCGTCCTTCCTCTGGTAACAGCCGCTGCCGCTTTCGCCATCCATCCTCTGGCGGGAGTCCCGGCCGTAATTCTTTGTCTGGCAATCCTCGGGAAAAAAAAGAAGCTGCCAAAAATCTTATTCAAACCGGCGATCCTCTTCATAGCCAGCTTCCTTGCTTTCTCTTTCCTGATTTGGCTGATCTCCGGATTTGGCACCCTGCATTTCCAAAGTTTTGATCTCAATCTTCTCATGCCCTCCCTGCCTAACCAGGAAACATATCTTCTTGATCTGGCATATTTGTTCATAACGAACCATTTCTGGATTATCTTGCTGGCTGCGCTCGGCATCTTTTTTTGCCGCCATAATCTCTGGCCGGAAAAAGAAAGCCGCCTCAAAGAACGCGCAGCTACCCTGGCGGTAATTTCCCTGGCTGCCCTCTGTGCTTATTTGATCAGCCGCGGATTCCGGATCGAAGGCTTGATTGCTTATGAACAGGGCGATTATGCCGCGCGCCTTCCTATTATTGCCCTAGCTATTTCCCTGCCTCTCTTCTGGGAACTTCTTAGAGAAGCGAGCAAAAGAGTGGGAAGACAAAGCAAACCGGTACGCTTAATTGCTGCAATTGGTATTTCTTCCTTATTGGTCCTAGCCGTTTATGCCTCCTACCCCCGGTTCGATAACTACCATAATTCAAGAGGATACTCGACCTCCGCTTCCGACATCGAGGCGGTGTTAGATATTGAAAGAAACGCCGCCGGTAAACCCTATATCGTCTTAGCCAACCAACAAGTGAGTGCTGCCGCCCTAAAAGAACTGGGATTCCACAACCGTTATCTCAAAGAAGGGCAAATGTATTTCTATCCCATTCCTACCGGCGGCGAGCTTTACCAGTATTATCTGAAGATGGTTTATGAGAAAGCCGAAAAAGAAACTATGGTCCAGGCCATGGATGCCGCCGGCGTGGACCAAGCCTTCTTGGTGGTCAACAGATACTGGTGGGCAAGTGATAAGATAATCGCCGAAGCCAAGCTCAGCGCCGATTCCTGGCAACGGATAGGACAGGGAGATTTGCACTTCTTCAAATACGAGAGGTAATAAATTATCTGACAGACAAAAAAAGGCCATCTTTGAAAGATGGCTTTTATGAAGACCAATGTCTTCTATGTCTGTGGATGCAGAAACTTGTTGAGAGCCTCATCAATTTCCTGCTTACTTTTCATGCCCATATTTCTATAGGCGAGAAGTGAATCACGATGGACGATAAGCTCCTCGACAGTCTTAACTTCCAATTGAGCAAGAGCATTCATTACTCTGACAGTTAATCCTAAGGATTCTAACGGAGTTGAATGCGGCAATTCTATCGCCGGGGCCGGCTGGGGCAAGGGGTGTAAAAGGATATCTTTGCGAGCCCTACTCCTTCTAAGAGCCTTCTCTTTGATCTGCCGTGTTCGCTCGTCAGTAAGATCGAACTTCGGGGCTATCTGTTCGAGAGAAGTTTTAGGACAGCCACAGATGCCGAAATAATATTTAAGCACCTCGGCTTCCCTTGTTGTCAGTTGAGACAGAAGGTAATCAACGTGTTCTAAGACTTTAGCATCAAAGTATGGACCAACAAGCTCCCGCATGTCTGCGATACGTTCAGTGATGATATCATCAACGGTTGGAATAAACCAGGTGTCATTAGTAGCACCAGGCTTAATTTCTTCTTTCGAAGAAAGATGAGCAATTAGCTTTATCTTGATATCCCGAGGGCTGTATCTGTTCATCCATAACCCTTCTCGCAAGAATACCTGGTTAAGGAAATCATGATACTCTTTGGGAACATCCTTGGAACAGGCAACGGTAGTCAAATTCAAGAGGCCCCTGAAAGAGATATCTAGGATTCCAATAATCCTAGGAAACTGTAGGGCAGTTTCTATGGAGGTTCTCAGCTTAACAGCGTCAATGCCTTCGAGGGAGATTTTGTTTCTCCGTAGCTGCTCGTAAGTTCTTACGACAGCCGGAATGCTGCGCAGAAATGAGATGACCTGTCCCTCCCACTCTCCAGAGGCTCTTAATTTCTTAATATAGGTATTAAGAGTCGAAGAGCTGATTCCGAGATATGAAAGTATAATAGCTAAGGGAAAACCAGCAGTTAGAAGCTGCATTAATAAGCATTTCATTCCTACAAATACTCTATTGTCGTTCATGTTATAAGGTTTAATTGGTTTTCTCAGGCTAACGCATAGTCTGGGAAAACCAATTAAACCTGTTTGTTAAGGAATATTGAATAATAACACAATTATCACATTTGTCAATACTAATACAACAAAAAGGGCTTATATTAGCCCTTTTTATCAAATAATGGTTTTAAACGCGGTCTGCCAACTGGTACTCTTCCTCCGATAACTCGCAAAACTTCTCATAAACCTCCCTGTCCTCTAGCTCTCCAGCCTCCCTTTTCTTGAGAATCTGCTCTCTGGCCGCTGCAATCAGGTCATTATATTCCAGGCGATGGCCAGAACGCTTGATCGCCTTGGCATACAGCTCTTCCAGCCTGTCTTGCCAGCGTCCGGCAGCTCGTTTATCAACATCATCTCCTCTCACGAAATCTAAGAATCCAGGACTTTCAAGATGATCGAGGATAAACTTAGCGACTTCCTCGGCGCTCTTTCGCCACAGCTTGGACTGTTCGTCGCTCTTAGCGAATGACAAGCTCTCTAAAGTGCCTCTCATATTAGTAAGATATCATATCTTAATTATTTGCTTTCCTTAAACCTGTATATCGGACCGGCTGAAAAAACTATCTCATCGCCGACCTTATTAGCAACGACGATTATACCTGGGCTAAGCATCTGTTCTTTTATCGCCATCCCGAGAAATCCATTGCGCAGGAGTATAAGTTTCTCCCCTTCGCTTTCCACAGTCTGTAAACGGATAAAGTTTTTCACGAACTGGATGTCTTCTGCAGATATAGCTTGTCCCGCCGCCTGCTTCTCGGCGATCGCTTTCAAGCCGGCAATTTGCCAAAGGGTCTCCCGCAAGCGGTTAGCCGCTAAGCTGGAACGCAAGTCCAAGCCTAAAGCCTGGAACATCCCCATTACCATATTGCCGTGAGCAAGCATGCGGTCATAGAAAGCTACCTGTGGCTCGACGGAGGCATATTCCGCATTCCCGGAAGACGCAGACAATCCGCCAGTTGCATCTTCCTTCCTCACGGCCAGCTTGTCCTCCGGAACCTGAAGATCGATCCAGCCGCCCATCGCGCTTTGAGCCATCCTTTCCCTCCAAGCTTCGGTCCGTAAATTGGCGGGCAATGAATCGGCGGAAGAATCCAGGTAAGTATTCCAGAGGAAGAGACTGGACCAGTAATTGTTTACCTGGCTGCCCATCGCCGCTTCCGCTTCGGGGCGAAGATTCGTTAAGGCTTCCCCATATTTCTCATAGCCGGCGTTTATCGCATAAGCCTCGCTTTCCCAAGCAGGATTAAGAATTTTCAAGATATCCTGTCCACTTCCTTGGCAGCGTTGGTATTTGCGATCATAAAGGCAAGAGGTAACATTACCCTCGGTCAGCTTCCCTTGGAGGATGCCGGTCGCAGGATAGCTTAAGCGTCCGAAAATGAACTCATTGGGCCAATAGAAATCCGCCAAAAATTGGAAACCGGCATTCTGGTAACCGTCCATCGTCTTAAGACTGTTACCTCCCTGCATCGGCGAAGGTTGGCGTTCCAGAAGCAAGTTCCGTAACCGTTCTCTTTCCTCGTCGCCTTTTTCGGTGCCAAAAACAGAAGCGATATCATACTCCTCCCCGAAAAGATTCTTAGAAGCATCGCGATAATCTACGTAATCCCAAGAATCACGCAAGCCTTTGAAAAACGCCATCGTCTTGTATACTCTCGCCCATTCATCTTTAAGCTCCTGATTTTTCGAAAAATCCTGGGCGATCAGGGCGGCGGCGGTAATATTGATACGCCAATCATCCTTATCTAGCAAACAGTCTTTACAGGAATCAGCTCGATAATTCAAAGGAAAAATGGAATTTAGCCAAGCGGCGGCGAGATAAAAATTATTAAGCTTGGCATTCGATCGGTACTCGGACGGGACAACGAATTGCTTATAATCCCGGTCATATAACAGTACCGGAGAGATCCGGCGGTCTTGCGCGGCCCGGATCAATTCCAGCTCCTTGACGACATCGTCATTCAAGTATCCCGGGACATTGAAAGCGAGCTTTTCTTTCTCCTGAGGACTGAATTTCCCCGCCGCAAACTTATTCTGCTCATCCACTTGGGACGGCTGGGGTTTAAGGAGTTCTAAAGCAACCGCAAAAAAAGCGGTCTCAAGCCGTTCGCCCTCTAATATCGGGTCATTCCCAACCGGAGCTTCCGCTACCCGCGCTTCATAGCGGGCGCGGGAAGAATCGAAAAGAGACTTGCTAATCTGCCACAGGCTATCAAAAAAAACGCCTTCCTCGATATCCTTGAATGATGCTTTCAGGGCCCCCTGGTAATAATAGGAAAGAAAATCTGCACTGATATATAGCGGCACTCCATTATCCGATAAAGTCTGAGCGAGAGAATAGAAATTAGAAGACTGTTTTTCCCATGGATTATTTACTACGGCAAAACCATTGGAATTCAAGGCGGTTAAGGATTTTTCAAGGTCGATCTTGCGAGAAATATCATAATAATTGGACACGTCCGCTTTCACATTCAAAGGCAGATCGAAGGAAGCAAAAGCAGACGGAATCGGCGTCGCCGGCTCACGATAAAAATCGGCGAAAGACAGATACTCCACGTTCTCAATCGCCGAGCCCCCGTTTTCATTCCCCTTATCACCGGGGCCGCCCTCTAAATGGGCATCACCCAAACGGGCAGGATCCGTCGTGGAGGCGGAGGCGTCTTCAGGTTGATCGTTCTTAGGGCTACGGAGCGCGTGAAATAAGATCCAGAAAAGGACCGCGACAACGATGAGGACAAATATTGTCCCCAGGATCAATAGTTTCCTTTTTTTCTCGTCCAGGCCGTCGTTTATCGGCATCCCCGGATCAAGGAAATTATTCCCCCCGGTCGACTGTATGCCCTTCTCTTCCTTCTTTCCAGTCTCGTCGAACATATGCGTTACGGCAGATACTGGCGCTTGTTCCGCAAGTGCTCCTCGTATGTAGCCGCGTAAATTATGTCCTTGCTCCCAGAAGGAGTAAGGAAGTAATTATAATTGGTGTAAGTCGGATAAATAGCCGCTTCTATCGCCAATATTCCCGGGTTGCTGATCGGCCCCGGAGGCAGGCCCCGATTTTGATAAGTATTATATGGGGACTCGACCTGGGTATCTTCCGCGCTGTACTGCGGCTTATTCACGCCCAGAATATACGCAAGAGAAGCGCAAGACTGCAAAGCCTGTCCATTCTTGATCCGATCCCAAAAGATACCAGCTATTATTTTAGCGTCTTTATTATCGCCGTTTGTATAATTTATAGGAGCTTCTTTCTCAAGCAACGACGCCATCGTCATGATTTCAAAGATGGACTTTCCTTGGCTGGCAATATCCGCCCTCATTTTAGGAGTGAGGCGCTTATCAAGATTATCCAGCATCTTTATAACCAAATCTTCCGGAGTGGAACTGGAAGCAAAGATGCGATAGGTATCGGGATAAAGGTAACCTTCCAAACCGGCGTTCGCAGGTTTATCCGCTAAAAGACTATAACGAGCGGAAAGATCCAAGGATGAAGAATGGTCTTCACGCGGATAACCGACAACGTCCAGCCAATCTTTCTTGCTCCACGAAGTCTGTTTTTCTAAATACTCTCCCATCTCCGTATTATTCCATCCTTCCAAAAAACGGACTGATATCTCCGGACGTAAGGCAGGGCTTACCGGCTCTTCTTTAGCTAATATGTTCTCAAGGCGATGCCAGGTTTTCTTTCCAAAAACGCCGCCAAGCAAAGCCCCGGCGGCAAGAAGAATGAATAATATGTATAATGTCCTCCTCGTATTCGTCATAATCATTTTTTAATCGCCAGTTTCTCTTTCTTTTGGGCCGCGGAAGCGATAAGCGCGGAACTGGCACGGATCTTCTTCCCTAAGCCATCCACCATCCTTATCCCAAATTTCTGGCAAACACCATATTCAGGAACATCGCCGATATTCTTTCGGTCGCCGCCATTAGCAAATATATCCGGCCGAACTTTAGCGAGAGACTTGCAGACAGTCTTATCGCGATCGATAGAAACGAAGACTTGGTCAACCGCCCGTAAAGCGGACACTATCTGGACCCGATCCGCCAGCTTCATAAAAGGTACGCTGCCTTTAAGCTTTACCTGATAATCGTTATTGATGATAGCAACCAGCTTGTCGCCAAGCTTTTTAGCTCGCTCAATCATTTCCAAATGCCCAACGTGGAGCGGATTAAAATATCCGGAGACTGCCACGACTGTTTTTTTCTTATTCTTAGTAAGCTTTACCTGTGCCATAACCATTTAACTTAGGTTTTATGGTGCTATTATAGCAGAAAAGATGCTCGATAACAAACTCGAAAATTAAAAAAAGGAGCCCATCTTCGAGCTCCTTTTTTCTACTATGTTTAATGAATATTACATCATTCCCATGCCACCCATATCTTCATTGTGCTTGTGACCGCAATCACACTTCGGTTCCGGCTTATCTGCAATAACCGCTTCCGTGGTTAGGAACATCATCGCGGCTGAAGCGGCATTTTCTAACGCGGAACGTACGACCTTGGTTGGATCGACAATACCCGCCTTCACCATGTCGACAAATTCACCGGTGGCGGCATTATAGCCGCGGACTTCCTTGGATTTCTTATTCTCTTCGATTATCCTCTGGAGAATCAAGGATCCATCAACGCCGGCATTATTGGCAATCTGTTTTATCGGCTCAAGCACGGACTGGTTAATTATCCTTTCTCCGGCAGACACGCTAGCTCCATCCTTTAATTCTTTCTCGAAACCGGCAAAATCGGCACCATAACAAGCGGTTACCAGCGCCAGGCCACCTCCGGGAACCACGCCCTCTTCAACGGCCGCCTTAGTAGCGTTCAAGGCGTCTTCGATGCGGTATTTCTTTTCTTTCATTTCCGTTTCAGTGGCCGCACCAACTTTGATAACCGCAACGCCCCCCGCAAGCTTGGCGATGCGCTCCTGCAGTTTCTCACGGTCAAAATCAGAATCGCTCTTCTCTCTTTCTTTACGTATCTGAGCTAGACGATTTTCGATATTTTTTTTATCTCCGGCACCATCGATTATGGTGGTGTTATCCTTAGAAGAGATAACGCGGCGCGCCCTTCCGAGATCTTCCAGCTCAGCTTTATCTAATTTCAAACCCACCTCTTCCGAAATAACCCGGGCGCCGGTCAGAACGGCGATATCTTCGAGCATCGCTTTACGGCGATCGCCAAAACCGGGAGCCTTGATGCCCAATACATTGAAAGTGCCTCTCAGCTTATTAACGATGAAGGTCGTCAAAGCCTCGCCCTCTATCTCTTCGGCAATGATAACAATGTCTTTCTTGCCGGACTGCACTACCTTTTCCAGCAGGGGCAAAATGTCCTGTAAAGATGAGACCTTCTTGTCGGTAACAAGGATGTAGGGATCGCTGAGTTCAGCCTTCATAGCTTCAGCGTTTGTAATCATATAGGGAGACACATATCCTTTATCGAATTGCATTCCTTCCACTACTTCCTTCTCGATGCCGAAAGACTGTCCTTCCTCAACCGTGATTACTCCTTCCTTCCCGACGCTCTCCATCGCCTCGGCGATAATATTCCCGATTTCTTCATCATTGGCGGAAATGGATCCTACCTGGGCAATCTCTTCCTTGGTGCTGATGCTCTTGGACATCTTCTTGAGTTCGGAAACGATTTCGGCGACTCGAGACTCGATCCCGCGGCGGATTTCAATCGGATTGACACCGGCAGCAACGAGCTTCAAGCCGTTAGTAATGATAGCTTGGGCCAATAAGGTGGCGGTAGTGGTCCCATCGCCGGCGGCATCGTTAGTCTTAGAAGCGACTTCCTTGACGATGCTCGCTCCCATATTCTCAAATTTGTCTTCTAGTTCGATCTCTTTGGCAACCGTGACACCATCCTTTGTAACGATCGGCGAGCCATAGCTCTTATCGATAACGACATTTCGTCCCTTGGGACCAAGAGTCACCTTAACGGCATTTGCCAGCTGATCAGCACCTCTCTTGAGAGCTAGTCTAGCCTTTTCATCAAAGATTATCTGCTTTGCCATATGATTATAAAATTAATTATTCGATTACAGCGACGATATCCGTCTCATCGAGGATGAGATACTCCTCACCATCAATCTTGATTTCGTCGGGTGAATATTTTTTAAAAACTACTTGGTCTCCGATCTTTACGCTCATCGGAGCGATCTGTCCATTGTCTAATTGTTTTCCTGGTCCAACAGCAATTACTTCGCCTTTTTCTGGACGATCTTTGTCAGACGTTCCAGGGAGGACGATGCCTGACTTTGTCATTTCCTCCTGGGCAGCCGCCTTGATGATTACGTGGTTTGATAGTGGTCTGAGTTTCATAACGCAGAAGGGCTAAACTGGAAGAAAATACTTCCAGATTTAGCTTATTTTAAAATAAATATTAAATAGATGATATTAGCACTCGATTATATTGACTGCTAATTCCTAAGCACATTTTATGCTTTTTTAGGGTAAGTGTCAAGGATGCAACTTACTTGATTCGACTCTCAAAGAAGTATCGGATATAATAAATGTAACTATATGACCTACATCCATTCAATCATCCTGGGCATTATAGAAGGAATAACAGAATTCCTCCCTATCTCTTCGACCGCCCACCTCATCCTTGCCTCTAAGGCTCTACGCCTGCCGGAGAGCGGCTTCCTTTCTAGTTTCCTTATTTCCATCCAGTTAGGTGCGATTCTATCGGTAGCGGCTTTATACGCCAGGATGATCCTCAAGGAGCCGAAGATCATCCTCAAGATTGCCGCCGGTTTCATCCCTACGGCCATCATCGGTTTTGGAGCCTATGGACTGATCAAACAATACCTATTAGACAGTATCCCGCTTATCGCCGTTACACTATTAATAGGTGGTATTATCCTTATCATCCTTGAGCGCCGCTTCGGCAAGAAGACAATAGCCGACCCGGAACAAGCATTGAGCGCTATGAGCTATAAGCAAGCGGCGATAGTCGGTGTTTTCCAATCGCTCGCCATCGTACCCGGCGTTTCTCGCTCGGCAGCCACGATCATGGGTGGCCTTTCTCTCGGGATATCCCGGAAGAATATCGTCGAATTCTCTTTCCTTTTAGCCTTGCCCACGATGCTTGGCGCCACCGTCCTTGACCTATATCAATCCCCTCCCGCACTCCAAGGAAATGACCTCTGGATCTGGATCATCGGCCTAGTAACCGCTTTCATCACCGCTATTCTTGGGATTAAGTTTTTCCTCAGATATATCCAGCGCAATGATTTCCAGGCTTTCGGCTGGTACCGTATCGGGCTCGGGATCATCCTGCTATCCTGGATCTTCCTTTCATAATTTCGGAATAAAAAAGGCCGCCTTTTATCGGGCGGCTTTTTCAATTCAGAAAATAATTCTTACACGGTCATTGAAGCACGGATAACAGCTTCTGCTTTTACCCTTCCTTCGTACTTATCGACTATCGGCTTTACGGCCTGGAGAAGACGGTCTGCTTGCTCTTTATCACGAGCGATTACCATTAAGCGAAAAGGATCCTCCTTAGTGATAAGCTCACCGAAGCCATGTCCGCCAAAAGTGATTCCGATAAGAGTATCGGCTTCCTTCACGACATACTCGTCGCTAATGCCAAAACCGGCAGCACTGCAGACAAAATGAGGTGGAAATCCGAACAAGTTGGTGCTATCGAACTTTCCGGTCCCATCGATAGTCAGCCCAGCTTCATTGTGATGCTCTTCTGCCATCTCGCCCATGGGCAAGAATTCATGCTCGGCACCCAAAGCAGCTGCGAATTCCATAGCCAATTTCCGGCCATATTCATCCGCGGTCATTCCTTCCGGCTTCGATTCAAGCAGAGAATAAGCAAGCTTGGCGGCTCCGCAGTCTTCATGGCTGGTCACCTTCTTCACCTTGCCTTTATTGGCTTGGATAAACGCCTCTTTCTCTTCTGCTGAAAGCAAAATACCGGAACCGGCTAAGCCGATCTTCCTGCCTCCGAGCACGCGGCCATCCGAGCAATCGATAGTATCGAGTTCTCTAAACGCCTCATTGAACCCGGAAAAAGCATGCAGGGCTTCATCAAGGGTTTTTCCCTTCTTGAGTTCCTGCAAAAGTGAGTTATGCATGTTCTCCTCCCAAAGCTCTAACTTTGTCGTCTTTACCGATTCCACGGCCGGCACAGCCTCCTTAGTGTTCATAATCTCTCCTTTTTTAGTTTACTATTTTATTTTCCTGGATTGATATTATTAAGCTTACGCCACTTGTGTAAAGCCCGCTCTCTTGCCATTTCCACCTCAAGCCGGGCCGCCACGGCAGAAAAGTCATAATCTTGCCGAGTGGCTGCCTCTTCTTTAGCTTCTTCGGCTTTTTTCTTAGCTGCCTCGATGCAGGATTCATCCAATTCTTGGGCTCTCTCGGCCATGTCCGCCAAAACGACCACTTTACCCAAGAGAACTTCAAGGAATCCGCCGGAGATTGAAATTATTTCCGTAGCGCCGGCCGCCGTCTTCACTTCCAAAACTCCCGGCTTGATGATGGACACCAAAGGGATATGATCCGGCAGGACCGTAATCTCGCCGGCTTGGGTCGGAACAACGACTTGAGACACCTCTTCCTTCAAGAGGACGCGTTCCGGAGTGACGATTTCGAATTGTATACTCTTCTTGTCGGCCATATTAAAAGCTTAGAGCTGTTTTTTTTAAGCATTCACGGCAGCTACCTCGTCTATCCCGCCCTTCATGTAGAAATCATCTTCAGAGCGTTCATCATGGACGCCATCGAGAATCTCCTTGAAACTGCGGACGGTGTCAGCCAGCTTGACATACTTGCCCGGACGACCGGTAAAGGCCTCGGCAACCGCGAAAGGCTGGGAAAGGAATTTCTGGATCTTACGAGCGCGGGTCACGATAAGCTTGTCCTCGGAAGATAATTCTTCCATACCGAGAATAGCGATGATATCCTGCAAATCCTTGTAGCGCTGGAGAATCTTTTGCACACCGCGAGCCACTTCGTAATGTTCTTCCCCGACAACCTTAGGATCAAGGATGATAGAAGAAGAATCCAAAGGATCGACAGCCGGATAGATACCCAGCTCGGAAAGCGAACGGGAAAGCACGACGGTAGAATCAAGGTGCCCGAAAGTGGTGGCCGGAGCCGGATCGGTGAGATCGTCTGCCGGCACATAGACAGCCTGGATGGAAGTAATGGAGCCGTCCTTAGTGGAAGTAATACGTTCTTGGAGCTCGCCCATTTCCGTAGAGAGGGTCGGCTGATAACCTACCGCAGACGGCATACGTCCGAGAAGAGCGGAAACTTCAGAACCGGCCTGAGTGAAACGGAAAATATTATCGACGAAGAAGAGCACGTCTTGGTTCTTCTCGTCACGGAAATATTCAGCGATGGAAAGGCCGGAAAGGGCAACGCGAGCGCGGGCACCCGGCGGTTCATTCATTTGCCCGAAAACCATGGATACTTTATCAAGCACTCCGCTGTCTTTCATCTCATGATAAAGGTCATTCCCTTCACGTGTACGTTCGCCGACTCCGGCAAAAACGGAATAACCGCCATGTTCGCTGGCGATATTATGGATAAGTTCAAGAATGACCACGGTCTTTCCCACGCCGGCACCGCCGAATAAACCAACCTTGCCCCCTTTGACGATCGGGCAGATAAGGTCGATGACCTTAATACCGGTTTCAAGGATCTCGACGCTGCTGGATTGCTCGGTAAACTTCGGGGCTGGGCGGTGGATACTATATTTTTTAGCAGTTTTAGGGGTCTCGCCGCCATCTACAGCTTCACCGAGAACGTTGAAAATGCGGCCTAAAGTCTCCTGTCCCACCGGCATGCTAATCTGGGTGCCGGTATCAATAGCTTTGTCTCCGCGCTTTAAGCCGTCTGTAGATCCCATCGCAATGGTGCGAACAAGGTTAGAACCGATATGCTGTTCCACTTCAAGGACCAGTTTCTTGCCGGCCAGGTCAATTTCGAGCGCGTTATAGATTTCCGGCAGCTTGTCTTCGAACTGGACATCGACGACGACGCCGATAACCTGCTTGACGCTCCCGGAATTATTCTTTTTTTCAGTCATATTGTTAGATATTTATAATCGATTAATCCAGCAGAGCATTGGCGCCGGCGCTAATTTCTGCGATTTCCGCGGTTATGCCGGCCTGTCTGGCCTTATTATAGAAAAGAGTAAGCTCTTTGACCATGTCGGTCGCCGCCTCGGTTGCCTGATGCATGGCACTCATGCTCGCACTATGTTCGGAGGCATTGGCTTCAAGCATCGCCTGGAAAACCTGGACCTCAAGCAAACGGGGAATGATGCTATCAAGTACCTCCGTAGCACTGGGCTCAAAGATGAATTCAAAACCCTCCTTAGGAGCGACGTGCTTCTGCGCCTTCTCTTCGATAAGCTCTTTCGTAACACTCACTTTCGGGTCACCAACAATCCCTAAATATTGGTCTTCCGCCCTTACATCCACCGGCAACAATTGCTTGACCCGCGGTATCTGTTTAGCAGCATTGACGAAATCGGTATAAGCGACAAAAACCTTGTCATAGGTACCAGCCAAAAATTCCTTTATGGCCAAGCTGACGATAGGAACGACTTCTTGGACGCTACCTAACAGGTCGCTTTTGGGGAATTCGGCGGCGACGGTATAATTTTGCGAATAAACCGCCGATCCCTTCTTCCCCACCAGCACAAAGTCGACGGGTACTTCAGGATGTTTGCGGATAGAATCCTTGGCTTTATTCAGAATATTGGCATTGTATCCGCCGCATAAGCCGCGATTAGAGCTAATCAGGATCATCGCTACGCGCTTTGTCTCAGGACGCTTAACCAGCAAAGGATGCATGGCCTCTCCCTTGTTACTCGCCATCGCAGATAGGTGGATGACCGTTTCCCAGCTTAAATTGGCGTAGGTACGCGTACGTAAAACAGCCTCAACGGCCTTCCGCATTTTAGCGGCAGCGACCATCTCCATCGCCCTAGTAATCTTCTTGGTGCTGCTGATGGATTTTATTCGTCGAGATATTTCCTTGGTCTTGGCCATAGTGAATTAATTAAGCAAGATAATCGAGAGCTTCCTTATAGTTTTCCAAAACGCGCTTGATTTTCTCCTCGATTTCCGCGTCTAATTCCTTCTTCTCAATAATAAGCTTGGAGACGTCGCTGTTTAGGTCCATATATTTATACAGGCCAGCCTCAAACTCCCGTACTTTTTCAACCGGGACATTATCCACATAACCGTTGACCAGCGCATAATATATTACAACCTGCTTATCCACGGACAAGGGCTGATATTGATCCTGCTTGAACACTTCGTAAAGGCGCTTGCCTCTTTCAAGCTTGCGGCTCGTATCCTCATCGATATCGGATCCGAACTGGGCGAAAGCGGCCAATTCTCTGAATTGGGCCGCCTCAAGGCGCATTTTTCCAGCTACCTTTTTCATCGCTTTAATCTGAGCGGAAGAGCCGACGCGGGACACGGATAAGCCGGCGTTTACCGCCGGACGGTTGCCTTTATAGAACATATCCGGCTCCAGAAAGATCTGGCCATCGGTGATGGAGATAACATTGGTCGGGATATAGGCGGAAATATCTCCAGCCTGAGTCTCGATAATCGGGAGTGCGGTAATCGAACCGCCGCCAAAATCCTTATTCAGTTTGCAAGCACGCTCCAAAAGACGAGAATGGAGATAGAAGACATCGCCCGGAAAAGCTTCGCGGCCCGGAGGACGGCGGAGTAAGAGCGATATTTCACGATAAGAAACGGCATGCTTAGTAAGGTCATCATAGACGATAAGCACATCTTCCCCCTTATCAAGGAAAAATTCCGCAATCGCCGTACCGGCATAAGGAGCGATATAGAGCAAAGAAGCCGGGTTGGAAGCGCCCGCCATGACAATGGTCGTATATTCCATGGCACCGGCCGCTTCGAGCTTGCGCACGATCTCGGCCACCTTGGATTCTTTCTGCCCGATAGCGACATAAATACACTTCATGTTCTGGCCCTTCTGATTGATGATAGCGTCTATGGCGATGGCGGTCTTACCGATCTGGCGATCGCCAATGATGAGTTCGCGCTGTCCGCGTCCGATTGGGATCATGGCATCTATCGCCTTGATACCGGTCTGGACCGGCTGGTTTACCGAAGCGCGAGTAATGACACCCGGAGCAATCTTTTCTACGGGGTAGAATTCCTTAGTATCTAAAGCTCCTTTGCCGTCCAAAGCTTCCCCGAGAGGATTAACGACGCGGCCGATCATGGCCTCTCCGACCGGAACGCTCAAGATGCGCTTGGTGCAGACGACTTCGTCTCCTTCTTTGATACCGGCATACTCGCCGAGAATAATAGCACCGACCAGATTATCTTCCAGATTCAGAGCTACGCCGGCAATTTCCTTGCCCGCTGACCGGAAAAGCAAGATTTCGCTCATCATCGCTTCCGTCAACCCGGAAACCAAGGCAATACCATCGGAAATCTTAAGGACACGTCCGACGCTGGTCTCCTCCATCCCTGCCTTGAAGCCGGCAATCTGCTTCTTAATCTGTTCGACTATGAAGTCTTTAGTACTAGACATATATATTTTTAATTACTAAGTTGATTTTTAAAACGGGCAAAATTGCTTCTTACGCTACCATCAATTACGTAACCGTCATAACGCAAAATAAAACCGCCAAGCAGTTCTGGCTGAATCTTTTCCATCACCTCAATCTCCTTGGCCCCAGTCTTCTTCCGCAAAAAAGATACGAGCTTGTCCTTGGCAGTTTGAGATAAAGAACGAGCGCTGGTAAGCTCCGCAGACAGCACTCCCCGCTCTTCGGTAAACAGACGGCTAAGCTCTTCGATGATCGCTTCAGCTTTACTCAGGTCGCCATTCTTGTTCAAAAGCTCAATAAACGCAGCGATAAGCTTTTCGGAATCTTTCTCAGACTTCTCTGCTACCAATTCATATAAGCTCTGCGCATATTGTTTGACGCTTGCCTTCATACTACTTGATTACCTTATTAATAAATTTCTCATCTCCTTGAGCATCCAGTTTTTCTCCCAGCACTTTCTCGGCTAAAGAAACAGCCAGAGCAGAAGCTTCCAGGCGGATTTCTTCCATGGTTTGTTCTTTTTCCCGAGCCAATTTCGACTTCTCCTGCTCAATAACGGATTTCACTTGCTCTTTGGCTTTGATGACAGCTTCGGCCTGGCTAGCCTCAGCCTGGCGCCCAGCTTCAGCCACCACGGCATCCGCCTGCTTGCGCGCATCTTTAAGCATGCCTTGGGTTTCTTGTTCAGTCGAGGAAAGCTTTGTGCGGCTATCTTCCGCGTCCTTTAATCCCTGAGCGATTCTCGCTGAACGGTCCGCCATCATCTTGACGATCGGCTTGAAGGCGAAGAAATACAAAACAGAAATGACGATGCCGAAATTGACGGCCTGAGCGACCAGCAGATGCCAGTCAACGTGGAAATCGGAAATTATTGATTCCATAAATTAATAGTTAAAAACTTGAAATCGGGCTCGGGAGGCCCAAGGCCGATCTTCCAATCTTCAACTTATTTGATGCTGAAAGCGATAACTAAGGAATAAATGGCGATCGCTTCCGCGAAAGCAGCGACGAGCAGCATCGGAACGAGGATCTTGCTCGTAGATTCCGGATTTCTGCCGATTGCCTCCATGGCTTTAGAACCGATGATCCCGATCGCGAAACCGGAACCGATAGCACCCAACCCGATAGCCAGGGCTTTAGCGAACATGACGTTTTCCATATGAATTATTTATTACTCCGGACACAAATGTATCCGGTATTATTAATTATAAGATTAATGCTCTTCCTTGGTAGTGTTTATCGACAGGTAAGTCAAGATAAGGATAGAAAAAATAAAAGCTTGGATCAAGCCGACGATGATCTCCAGGAACATGAACGGTATCGGAACCACAAAGGCCATGATGGCAGACATGGAAACCAGCAGTACTTCCCCGGCAAAGATATTACCGAAAAGACGGAAGGATAAGCTCGCCACTTTCGCGGCCTCGCCAATGATCTCGATCAAACCGACAAAGGCCTTGATCGGATTCACTAAGACAATAGTCGGCTCTTTCATGATCTTTTTCGGAATCTGTAAAAAAGCCTTGATATTGATAAACTTGTTGAAATAATGCCACCAGCCAGTTGCTACTACGCCTAATACGTGGCTCATGAATACACCGATGATAGCGAGGGCAAGAGTGGTATTAAGGTCAGCCGTACCTCCTCTGAGGAAAGGAACGAAGACGGCCTCCCCGTTCTCCGACACCACCCTCCCGATCGTCCCTACTCCGGGAAGGAGACCCAGCCAGTTGTTTATCAGAATAAAGAAGAAGAGAGAGAGGACTAAAGGCGCAAACTTAATCGTCTTCTCTCGAGAATGAGTAACAGTATCAAAAAGGTCCATCAGGCTTTCGATAGCCGTCTCCATCAGATTCTGCAAGCCTTTCGGTATTAACTTGATCCGACCACGCAAAGAAAGGCAAAGGGTAACCACAATCAACACCACAACGAAGGAATTGATCCAGGAATTGGTAATGGGAAAGCCACCGATTTCAAAAATCGGTTCGGCATATAACGGGCTCTCGTGCTTGAGCTCAATGGTTTCGGAATTTGCTGCTCCTGATTCCATAAATTAATTGCTTATTCCTTATCCGGTTTTACCGGGGATATGCGTAAAATTTCTTGCCTTACTTTAGAAACCTTCCTAAAAAGTATTATATTCGTAACTATGAAAGCCAAACCGACCGCCGAAAGGAAAATTACCGGCTTAGTACCAAAAAAACGATCGGCAAAATATGCCGGAAGCCCTAAAATAAATAAAGGCCCCAGAATAGATGAGAGGCTATAGGCGACGCTCGAGACAATGAGCTGTCTCGGCGATTGCTTATCCATAGGCTTAAATTAGATAAATTTTCAGAAAACCACTAGTTATATACACCCCGATACGAAAAAAGTCAAGTCTGAGGAAAATCAACTTTAGGAGCAATATTTGCTATTTTTAGCCCATTTAAATCCTAAAAAATTTTCGGGCCGTATCGGTCGTTGCCGCTGCTATCTTCTCAATGGTTGAATTGCGGATTTCTGCTATCCGTCCGGCAACATATTGGACTAAGATCGGTTCATTCCTTCTCCCTCGATAAGGTTCGGGGGTCATATAAGGAGAATCGGTTTCGATCATGAATTTATCAATTGGAATCTTACGTAAAACATCATCCCACTGCTTGCTAAATGTCACTAACCCGGTAAAAGAGACGATCAAGCCCATGGAAAAGTACTTCCAAGCCATATCCTCGTCACCAGAAAAGCAATGGAGCACTCCCCAGGGTCGATCGGTCGGGATGAAGTCCGAATAGACCTTACGAAAATCCTGAAGGATGGCCATTAGGTCATCATGTGCCTGCCGACAATGGATAATTACCGGCAGATCAAGGTTGCGAGCCAAAAGAAGCTGCTTCAAGAAGACTTCCTGTTGCTTGCGCTTAGCGGCGCTTACGTCTTTGGTGGGGTCCAGATGATAATAGTCCAGCCCGATCTCCCCAATTGCAACCACCTTCTCAAACTTCGCGAGCTTCTCGTAGCTATCGTAATTAAAATCTTCGGCACGGGTCCGGAAACTATACTCTCCGTTCTCGTCATCATTCTCTTCCACGTCTTGCTCTTCCAAATGTATAGGGTGCAAACCCACGGCAGCATATACCCCTCGCTGATAGCGATTGGCATGAGCTAAGGCTCGATTGGATGTCTTATATTCCGAACCGACCAAGACCATCCAGGTATCATTGTCCAAAGACCTCCGGATAACCTCCTCGGCGTCATCCTTGAAATCCTTGAAATTAATATGGGCATGCGTGTCGATAAACATAAGTGTTTAATGATAAAAAAACGCGGAATGCGCGTTTTTTTAATTTGATCGTTCTTACTTTTGTTCCATCACCGGAGCTTCCGGAGCCTTAGGGGTCTCTGGAGCGGGAGTAGTTGCGACCTGCTCATGACTGTGGCAGCAACATTCTTTCTTAATTCCGAACAATCTCTTTAACCAAGCGCATTTGCACATAAATTGCTATCATTTATTAAAAACTCCTGAACTTAGTTTAGCCTTCTAGGCTCAAAAAGTCAACGAATTTGCAAAAATTGCTCGATATTACCCCTATTTTTGTCTTCTTATAAAAAATCCCTCGGAATTCTAGCTCTTAGTATTAAACTAGGAAAGAATCCAAGGGACAAAGAAGAGATGACTTTGAGAACTATTCGGGCAAAGGAATAAGTTGTGGGGAAACAACGCGATGACGACCCCCGCCATACCAGATAACGTCACGCTCAAAGAGACCTACGCTGACATACAGACCGTCCAAACGCACGTACACGTAGACCACGAAATATTTTCCACGGACCTTCGTTAGGAAGAAGGTAGCGTAGTGACGGAGCCAGGTAGGGTATTTTTCGCAGAAGCGTATAATTTGAGCCTGTGTCATGACGATTTTGTCTAGATCGGAAGTAATGCCGGTAAAAATTTGGGTGAAGGTTCCGTCGGCGGACATTTCGCTCACATCAAACAATGTTTCAGCAGTGGCCAGACCGGATTGATTAAGTCCCCATTTTTTGAAATCTTCATCAATGCCAGATTTGAATGTCTTCTTGGCATTAGAGATATACGCTTTGCCATCGAGAGCCTCAATCATTATCATTTCTTTGCCGGAAATACAGCAAAGATTACCAATAGCATTTTTTTCCATCTTCTTCTTCAGGAAATCAGCTAATTCTTCTTCCGTCGAATTGACGAGTTTTTTCAGAGCGCTATTAAACAGCGATTTTTCATTTTGGGCCCTCTCAATGGTTGTTTTGATGAGACCGAGACCAGTGTTGTCATTTTTATTCATTTTGCACCAGTATTTTGTTAAAGAAACTTTCGCACTTCTCCCAGCGAAATTGAGTATTACCCAAAAAATTATTTAAGTAATATTATACTTTAAAACATTTATGATATCTTGTCAATCCATGAATTTAGCAAGTTTCTCCCAAATATGGAATAGCCAGCCGCTTCCTTTTCGTTTCTCCCTTGAACAACTCCCTCTTCCGCTCAGGTGCCTCTTGGCGGCTATTCTCATGCTGGGGGCGCTTCATGGCCGAGAAGCTGGAGCCGAGGAACATCGTATGCTTCCCATACCTCTTGGCGATTCCGTCCACGCTTCCGAAGATCTTAGAGATCTTCTCCGCCCTGGCCACTTCATTGAATAGGTCTGCTTGGCGGCAACTATTTTCTCCGATATCCATCAGGACGATTCCCGTGGCCCTAAATTGGGATGCTTCCCTGAAAACAGAGTCAAAATACTGCCGGATCATGGCGATGATCTCTACCGGATTATCTGTCAGGCGCATAAGCTTAAACTCATAACCGTGATAACGGAAATCTTGGGTCTTGAGGAAGAAGAAAACCTTCTTAGCCGCCAAATGATGACGCCTGAGCTTGATGCAGGCATTCTCCACGTTCTTGGACAACTGGCTAAAGACATACCCGGCATCCGCGGAAGGCGGCGTAAAAGTCTTTGTCTTACTGATAGACTGATATGATTCCCTCCTTGCCGTATCGATCGGATAAACAGATTCTCCGCGCAGCTCCCGCCAGATCTCAATATGAGGCTTGGTAAGCCTGACTTTCACCCAATCTAAATCATGGCGGACGAAATCCAAGGCCGTACGCACTCCGTATTTGGCGAGGAGTGCTGCGGTCTGCGGCCCGATGCCCCAAACTTTCCCGGCTTCGAGCGGAGCTAGGAACTTCTCTATCTCCCTTCCGGAGATGACGGTGAGACCGGAGGGCTTCTTCCATTTGGATCCGATCTTAGCCAGAACCTTGGTCGGGGCTAAGCCCACGGAAAAGGTAAAACCCAGCTCGCTATCCAGCTCTGCCTTTATCTTCTCTGCCATCTCGGGATAGCTCATGCGCAAAGGACGGCGCAAACCGGTAAGATCGGCAAAACATTCATCGATGCTATATTCCTCCACCTCCGGCGTGAAGCGTCGGACAATATTGAACATCCGCATCGAATACAGGCTGTATGATTCATAATCGGAAGGCAAAAAAACGACCTCGGGACAGATCTTCTTCACCTCCCAAAAAGGCATTGCTCTTTTCACCCCTCTCGCTTTCGCTTCATAGGTAAGAGAGGACACGATTCCTCTCTCCAGCCCCGTAACCACTGGACGGCCTTTGAGCTCCGGACGCCGAGCGATTTCGCAGGAGGCAAAAAAGCAATCCCCGTCCACGTGGAGAATGGCTTGCGGAAAAGATGAGATTGAAAGCGGCATATCAATATTTACGGATGACTGCCTTCACTACGGCGGCAATCCGCAATTCTTCCGTCGGACGGATGATAGGAAAATTCTTGTTCGCCGGTTCTAGATATATTTCCTTTCCCCTCTTGCGAAAATATTTCACTGTCCATTGCTTGTCTACCTCGGCAATGACAATATTTCCATCCGTCGGGGTAAGGCTGCGGTCGACAAGCACCATGTCCCCCGGCATAATGCCGGCATCTCTCATGGAATCACCGCTCACCTTTAAGAGATAGGTCGCCTCCTTATTTTTGATCAGAAAATCATCCAAACTCATAGTATCCGCCAATTCTTCTTCCGCCGGCGAAGGGAAGCCCGCCTCCACTTGGCCCAAAACTTTCAGCTCCCCGAAAATATTCTTTGGGATAAGCTTTCCCTTTCCGTCCTTCTCTAAGAAATTTTCAGTTTCCAGCCGGTTCACTAGCTTAAAGACCGCATTCTTGGAACGGAAATCCAAGAGATGCATCATCTCCGCATAATCCGGCATCCGGCGCTTCTCTTTATAGAAACCGGTAATCAACCCTTTATAGTCTTTTTTCATATATTCATAGTGACGACTATATTATAGTGAACATTTGTTCACCTGTAAAGGATTACCAAAAAGCCCCCGCAGAGGCTTGTATATAACGATACCATCCACTATTTTCCGGCGTCCTTCTTTATCGCTTGCACGAAGGCTGGGAATTCCTCTAAACGAAAATGGCCCTGCGCTCCGTCGATAATATCTATCTGAGCACCAGGCAGTTTTTGTCGATAACTTTCCGCATGAGAAAGCGGAATCACCTCGTCATCGGCGGAAAACCAGAAGTGGATATGGCTACAATTTTCTTGGAGCAAGGAAAGGTCGGATTGCAGGCGGAAACCGCCGACAAGATCTTCCCCGGGCAGATTACCGTCAAAAGGGGCCGCCACTAAATGCAGGGCGATGATCTCTTTCGGAAATTTATTCTCAGATAGATATTGCACCAGGAAAATAGCCCCCAGGGAATAACCCGCTAGAATCACCTCGCCATCCAAGAGCGGGATATAGCGTTCAAAATGGATTTTCCAATCCTCATAAGACGCGTTCTCCCGAAGCGGCATGCGTGGCCGGATTATTTGGAAATCCGGACCTAATTGTTCCTCTAAAACCTCCGTCCAGAAAGACGGACGCTCTAGAATCACCTCCCTCGTACGGAGATAGCGCAAATAGTCTTCATGCTTCAGGAAGGTCATGCCACCGTGGATGTATAAGAGCTGGGTCCTATCCATATATTTATAACCCTAATTCTTCCAAGAGCTGCTTCTGCTTTTTGGTCAGGCTCTTAGGGATAAGGACTTTGATCTTCACGAAATGGTCTCCCTGTCCGCGTCCATGCAATCTCGGGGCCCCTTTTTCTTTAATGCGGAAAACAGTTTGCGGCTGCGTCCCGGCAGGTATCTTGAGTTTCACCTCCCCATATGCGGTCTCGACCCCGATCGTGGTTCCTAAAGCCGCCTCGCTCATAGTAATTTCAAACTGAGAATATATATCATCTCCTTCCCTCTTGAGCTCCGCATGCGTTGCCACCCGAACCTTGAGGAAAAGATCTCCGGATGGAGCCCCTCTTTCACCGGCATCGCCGTAACCGGAGAGACGGATGCTTTCGCCGTTGCTAATGCCGGCCGGAATCTTTACCTTTAGCTTTTCATCATGCTTTACCCGTCCTTGACCATGGCAAATGGAACACTGCGCGCTGGCTTTCTTTCCCTCCCCATGGCAATCAGGACAAGTCGATTGCGTTTGGACCGAACCAAGGATGGTGCGCTGGATCCGGCTTATTCGGCCGCTGCCGTGGCAGGTTGGACAAGTATCGATTTTAGCGCCGGGAGCATCGCCGCTGCCTCCGCAATGAGAACAGGTTTTAAGATGAGGAAATTTGATTTCCGTCTCCAGGCCATGGATCGACTCTAAGAAGCTGATAGAAAGGCTCATTTCCAAATCACGCCCACGCTCCGGACCGCCTCTTCTGCCGCTACCACCGAAACCGAAGATATCGCCAAAACCCCCGAAGATGTCTCCGAGGTCATCCATATTGATATTGCCATTAAATCCGCCAAAGCCCTGACCGAACCCCGCCTGCCCATTCTGGAAAGAAGAGCCGAACTGATCATACTGGCGGCGCTTGTCGGCATTTCCTAAAACCTGATAGGCCTCATTGACTTCCTTAAATCTGGCCTCGTCCCCTCCTTTATCCGGGTGATGCTCATGGGCCTTCTTACGGAAGGCGGCTTTGATCTCATCCGCATTCGCGTCTTTCGAGACGCCTAGGATATCGTAATAATCTTTAGCCATAAATACTATTTGATCCGAAATTCAGTACAGCGGCCCTCACCCAGAGAGCCGCTGAAAGAAGTCCTGATAAAAAATTAATTATTTTTTTTCTTCAACTTCTCCTTCTACCACCGTATCATCCTTATCATTCTTCTTATCCTCAGGGGCGGCCCCGGCTTCAGGTTGCGCCTGCTGATACATGGCCCCGCCGATCCGCTGAGCGACGGCATTTAGGGCCTCCATACCCTTCTTCATGCCTTCGATATCACCGGCATCCTTAGATTTTTTAAGATCAGAGGTTTTAGCCTCTAATTCTGCCTTGTCCTCAGCCTTCATCTTATCGCCGGATTCCTTAAGCATTTTTTCCGCCGTGAAAACCACCGCGTCCGCCTGGTTCTTCGTTTCAACCTCCTCCTTCTTCTTGCGATCCTCTTCCGCATGGGCTTCCGCCTCCTTCTTCATCCGTTCAATCTCCTCCTTAGACAAACCGGAGGAAGCGGTGATGGTAATCTTCTGTTGCTTGCCGGTCGCTTTATCGGTAGCGCTTACATTCAAGATGCCGTTGGCGTCAAGGTCGAATTTGACTTCAACCTGCGGAACGCCGCGCGGAGCGGTAGGGATGCCATCAAGGATAAACCGGCCTAAAGACTTGTTGTCCCCGGCCATCGGGCGTTCGCCCTGGACAACGTGGATCTCAACGCTAGTCTGTCCATCCGCGGCCGTGGAAAAAATCTGGGACTTAGAGGTAGGGATAGTCGTATTGCGTTCAATGAGAGGAGTTGATACTCCTCCCAAGGTCTCTATTCCTAAGGTAAGAGGGGTAACGTCGAGCAAGAGGACGTCCTTGACGTCGCCCTGTAAGACACCGGCCTGCACGGCCGCTCCCATTGCTACCACCTCATCAGGATTAACGCTCAAATTAGGTTCCTTACCGAAGAATCCTTTCACTTTCTGTAAAACCAGGGGCATGCGAGTCATGCCGCCAACCATTAGAACCTCATTGATATCGGACAGGTTAAAGCCGGAATCCGCTAAAGCCTTCTTGCAGGGTTCAATCGTCTTCTCGACAAGGTCGGCAACCAGAGACTCGAGCTTAGCCCGGCTAAGCTTCATTACCAGATGCTTAGGACCGTTCTGGTCGGTCGAGATGAAAGGCTGGTTGATCTCTGTCTCCATAGCGGTCGAAAGCTCAATCTTCGCCTTCTCCGCCGATTCCTTAATACGCTGGAGCGCCAAAGTATCCTTGGAAAGGTCAATGCCCTGGTCCTTCTTGAATTCTTCTATGATCCAATCGATGATGCGCTTATCAAAATCTTCTCCTCCAAGATGGGTATCGCCATTCGTCGCTTTCACTTCGACCGTATCGGCGGATATGTCTAGAACGGATACATCAAAGGTCCCGCCGCCAAGATCATAGACGACGATTTTCTGCCCCTGCTTCTTATCGAAACCATATGCCAGGGCGGCCGCTGTCGGCTCATTGATGATGCGCTTCACTTCTAGGCCGGCGATCTGGCCGGCATCCTTGGTCGCCTGGCGTTGTGAGTCGTCGAAATAAGCGGGTACGGTAATAATCGCCTCGGTAATCGGCTCGCCAATCTTCGCTTCGGCGTCAGCTTTAAGCTTAGCGAGGATCATCGCCGAGATCTCTTGCGGGGAATATTCCTTGTCGCTCATCCTGACTTTTACGCCCTGTCCAGATTGGACGATCTTATAAGGGACGGTATTAAGGTCGCGCTGTACCTCTTCATCTCCGAAGCTACGGCCGATAAGGCGCTTGACTGCGTATACAGTATTTTCCGGGTTGATCACTGCTTGGCGTTTGGCGGATGCTCCCACTAAGCGTTCACCGTTCTTAGAGACGGCCGCAATGGATGGGGTCGTGCGATTACCTTCGATGTTTTCTAAGATCTTTGGCGCTCCTCCCTCCATGATAGCCATGGCCGAATTCGTAGTACCCAGATCGATGCCTAAAATTTTTCCCATATTATTGTTTTTTGTAGCTGAATTAATTTGTCTTTTTAAAAACTTATTTCTTACTATTGCCTGCTTGGATCTTAATGCTCTTGGGCTTGGTTTCGGGAGCTTTAGGGATGGTAATCTTCAGGATACCCTCTTCCGTTACAGCTGTAGCCCTATCCCCGTCTACCTTGGCCGGCAAAGGAACCGTGCGGTAGAATGAACCGCGCCTGATTTCCTTGCGATAATAATTCTTTTCATCCACTTCGCTCTTCCGCTCGCTTTCTCCCTTAATGCAGAGGATGTCGTTTTCAATGGAGATGCTTACTTTTTCCGGGTCAATGCCCGCGAGCTGCGTCTCGACAATGATATTTTCTTTGTCCTCGTACATATCGAGAGCAGGCGTAAAACCGAACTGGCTACCGCGGACGGCCGGCAAGAATTCGCTCATCAGCTTATCCATGTCGTCGTATCCGTAACCGTCGGATAAGAATGGGTTCCATTTTATAATTGACATAGATTTCGTTGCCTTTCTTTATCAACTTGCTTGATTAAAGAAGGGCTCATAAAATATTTATTCTTTCTCGTTTGTGTTGTTTAGATCGCTTTCTTCTCCGCCAACGATGACTTTTGCCGGGCGGATCACCCGGCCGTTAAGATCATATCCGGGGCGGACTTCTTTCACTACTTTGTCGCCTTTCCCATCGATCGCTTCCATCCGGTGATAATCATAAGCTTCGCCTACCGTCTTTATCTCTTTCACTCCATGCGATTCCAAGACGTCTTTGAATTGCTTGAGCACATATTCCACTCCCTTCACCCAGGCACTGTCTTTTTCAGTCTCCCCTAAGCTTGAAACCGAGAGCTTAAGATGGTCATAGACCGGGAGGATTTCGTGGAGGAAATCTTCCAGCACGTATTTGATAAACTCTTCCTTATCCTTAGCCGATTGCTTTAACAAGTTTTGATAATCCGCCAAAGCGCGAAGATACTTATGCTCGAAGTTATCTTTCTCTGATTCCCGCAAAAAGCGGAATCGCGGCTCTTTCTTTCCTTCCAGCTCAACCTCTTCCTCCCACAGCGCAAGCGGGCGCGCCCATAGCTTGCCATCGCCCATTGAACGGTATATGACCATCTCTTTCTTGTCCTCGCTGTTAGTAGCGATTTCTACCAGTTCGTATTCTCCACCTTTATAGTGTTTATAAATCCCAAGCTTTGTCATAATCATTTTAAATTATCTTCAAGATGAACAAGTAAAGAAAGGCTGCGAGGATAATCCATCCGCATCGGACCAAGAATGCCGCACAATCCGGAAACGCCTCCGCGACGATACTTGAGGATAGCGGTCCCTAGAAAGGCGCCGAAGGGATTCTCATTGCCCAGATAAATCTTAGTGCCGTCTGGGATCTCATCGAATAATCCGTCGATTATCTCTTCCATCCGATCAATCACTTTCGATACATCGAAAAGGACGTCAGATTGGCGGAACTCTGCCTGTGCGAAGAGATTGGACAAACCAGTATGATAGAGATCATTCTTATGGAAGGCCCAGAAAACGGCGTTACCAGATAATTCCGCCAAGGCTTTGGCGGCCGGCTTAAGAGAATCCGCTGCCACCTCAAGGGCTTCCTGAAGTATTTCCTTATCAGATGCCTTTAGCTCCCGGCGACGCAAGCTGCTCTCTTCCAAATCAAGGAGATAGGCCGCTTCGGTCGGAACCCGCCCCGCTGAAGTATGCGGCTGATAGATATATCCTTGTTCCTCCAAGACCATGAGCTCGTTACGCACTGTAGCAGGAGAGATATCCAAACGGTACTTCTCCACTAATACGCCGGATGAAACCGGTTGGGCACTGTGCACATATTCCCTGATCAAGGTCTTAAGGATTAATTTCTGGCGTTCATTTAGTTCCATAACTTTTCTTTAGCTAGACCCATTATAAACAAAATTAGCACTCAAGTCAAGAGAGTGCTAATGCGGTTAAATTCCTTTAGATATAATCCTATTGCGCTACCCTGTCCCGGAAATACCATTGCAGGATTTCTTTAGCCATCGGCACCGCCACCTCGCTACCCTCACGTCCTTCCTCAACGAGAATGGTAATAACCACTTCTGGATTCTCATAAGGAGCAAAACCGGTAAACCAAGCATGGTTCGCTTTCTTGCTGGACCACTGAGCGGTCCCGGTTTTCCCAGCCACCGCTACCGGCACGATGCTTAGGCTGCGAGCAGAACCGGCGGTAACCGTTTGCCGCATTCCCTCGCGCACTACCTGGAGATTATAACTGTCGATAAAATTCTCTCGGATGATTTCCGGTTCAATCTTTCTAATTAGCTTATTATCTTCATCTAAGATTTCCTCGACCAGAGTAGGCTTCATGAGTTTCCCTCCATTAGCGACCGCCACGGTAAAATTGGCCACTTGCAGAGGCGTGACCAGAACATCTCCCTGCCCGATGGAAATATGGTAAGTATCGCCGATATACCATGCCTCGTTCTTGGTCTCTTCTTTCCATTCTTTAGTCGGAACGAAACCGGCGCTTTCACCATTGAGATCGATGCCCGTCTTCACACCCAAGCCAAAGAGGCGCATATATTTCACTAAGCGATCGACGCCTAAACCGACGAAATCCTGATAACCCCCGCCCACGTAATAGAAGAAGGTATTCACGGATTCCGCCAACGCCTTGCGGACATCGGTCGTCCCGTGTCCACCGGCTTTCCAGTCAGGAAAAAACCACTGGCCGATACGCAAGCCTCCGGAACTGAGGAAGCTCGTATTTTCTGATACCACCTTCTCCTGCAAAGCCGCCGACGCTATTACCGGCTTGATAGTTGAACCCGATGGCACTTCTCCGCTTATCGCCCGATTAAACAGAGGATTATCTTCATCCTTTAAAAAAATGTCATATTCCGCCTGCGTCACTCCGCGGGCAAATAGATTGTTGTCATAAGCAGGCAGGCTAACGAGGGATAAGATCCGGCCCGTAGCTGGCTCCTCGATGATAATCGAAACCCGATGGGTGTTCGTCTTCTCCATCCAGGCTTTTGCGACTGTTTCCGCCTGGTGCTGCAAATCAAAATCCAAGGAGAGCCTGAGATTATATCCGGGAACGGCCGGAGTCTCGCTAACGATCTTCTTCCGCCGTCCAAGAGCATCAACTTCGATGCTCGTACGCCCTTTCACTCCTTTAAGCTCCTTCTCCCAAGAATATTCCAGGCCTGTTTTTCCGACGTAATCAATCAGGGTGTACTGGTCGGGCTCAGCGGCATCCAAGGCGTCTTGAGTGATTTTTCCCGTATAGCCGAGGATATGCGCCAGACTCTCCACTTTTATTTCTTCAGGCAGAACGGAGGCGGTATAGGGATATTGGCGGCGGATTTTAGTATCTATAGTCACGCCGCTTAGATTATCTCGCTCGAGAATGAGACGCATCGCTTTTTCGTATTCGATGTTATCCGCGATAAAAATTGGCTGATAGGCTTCGAGCGAGCGCAGCTTGATCTTGGATAATTCTTCCTTCATCAAGGCAAAAGATGGGCCATCCGGCAATAAGGCGATGCCTCCAGGCTGAGTTCCTTCTTCTTGGATCCCGTCTAAAATCCTGCCCACGTAACGCAAGAGCTCATCTCTTTCCAATTCATCCTTGGGCAGGTCAATCGGCCTGAGAGAAAGCACGAAGTTCGCGGTATTGCCGACCAAAGCCCGGCCTTGATGGTCATAAATAATGCCTCTCTTTGGTTCTATGTTTTCAATCCGTAAGCGGTTGCCCTCCGCTAAACCTGCATAATGCTCCCCTCTGGCCACTTGCAGCCACGCCGTTCTTACGCCGAGGACGATCATCAGTGAAGCAAAAATGAATTTGATGACAAAGAACTTCCGTTCATTGAAAGTGCGGCCGACTACCTCCTTGTCGCTTTCCTGAGAAATAAAAGAATGTTCAGTCCAATCAGTATAATAAGCAGAATCCTTGAGCTGGCCAAAACGAAAGCCGCCTTCCTTAATTACGAAAGGATCATTGATCTTCTCCTGCGCGGAATAATCACCCAAAAAAAAGCGTTTTTTCTTGAAAGTGCCCATATATAACTACATTTATATTATCTTGATTCCTTATTAATGGCAACGGGAGATGTTAATCGGATGTTATCCCGTTTAGCTTATAATATTTAAAAGAGACATTTTAGCGAAAATTATGATAAAATATTTTAATATGCGAATCCTTCTTATCGAAGATGAAAAAGACCTACGTTCACTCATCACTTCCTTATTGGAAAAGGCTGGTTACGCCGCCGACCAGGCAGGAGACGGAGAACAAGGCTCCTTTCTGGCCCGTACCAATGAGTACGACCTCATTATTACCGATTACATCATGCCGAAGCTAGACGGCTTCAGTATGATCAAGGAAATCCGCGAGGACGGCGTCCGCTGTCCCATCCTCATGTTGAGCGTGCGCCAATCCCTGAAAGACAAGATCGGCATTCTCGATGCAGGCGCGGATGATTACCTTCCTAAGCCTTTCGCCGGCGAAGAGCTTTTGGCACGAGTCCGCGCACTCTTGCGCCGGCCAACCGCCATCAAGCCCACCATCGCCCGCTTCGGGGATATTTCGGTCGATCCTGCCAGTTTCAAAGCGACTCGCGGTAAGAATACCTTGTACTTATCCAATAAGGAATTTTCATTGCTCTATTTTTTAATCCGCAATGCCGGACGATTGATCAAGAGAGAAGATATCTTGGAGCATGTCTGGGGAGGTGACATCGATACTTTCTCGAATACGCTCGAAACCCATATCTACCGCCTCCGACATAAGGTAGAAAAAAAGGGAGAACGCCTCATTGCTAATATTCCCGGAAGAGGGTACCGCCTGGAGCTGTCAAAAAATTGTTAAGCTGCCGTTAATCGCTCTGCGCTAAAATAAAAAAGCGGGGAGCAAAACTCCGGGTCGACCGCAGCTATAAAAAATATCGCTACCACTCTTATGTTAAACGAAACTCTTAGCCCCGAGCGCAGGGTCGACAACCCAGGGACGCCCTGGCGAAGCTAAATTCTTTCCCTCCGCAAGGAGGGAAGGCTTTTATTATATGAACCGAGAAAGAATATACGCCGCCATCTTCGGAAAAACGCCAGCACATTCATCTAGCCAAAAAATCCAGGCTTGTGCCATTTTTTCGGCTATCATTGTCGCTCTACTTAATATAATCCGGATATACGATTATATTGTCGATCCTCACAATACCGGTCTGCCCCTATATGCAACCTTGCTGCTGTTACTCGTTTTGATTTTCCTCTGGCGCCTCGCGCGACATGGTTACGAAAGACCGGCAGCCTGGCTACTCATCACCGCCTATGCAATGCCCACCGTATATTGTTTCTTCCTCTGGGGCGCGGACCTCCCTGCCGGCATCCTGATGTCGGTGTTGATATCGCTTTTAGCCGGAATGTTCCTGGGTTCTTTACCTGCTCTTTTAGTCGCCAGCGGCTTATCGGCGGCAATGATATCGCTCTCTATCCTTCAATTTAAAAAGTTAATACCTATCGCTTCCGATTGGCGTCTAAATCCGAACCACCCAGTAGACTCTGTCTCTTATGTCCTTATTTTTGCCGCCATCTTTCTGCTTGCTTGGCTGATCGTCCGGGAAAACCGGCGAGCCCTCGCGGCGCTCAAGGAAGCGCAATCGGCTTTGCTTAAAGAAAGGGACGGTTTAGAGATGGCGGTCGCAGAAAGGACAAAAGCCATAGCCGCCATGCAAAGAGAAAAAGTGGAACAGCTGCAAGTTTTGGCGGCAATAGGGCAACTTTCTGGAGGCATATTCCATGACATCGTTAATCCTCTTACCTCGGTCAGCTTAAATTTAGAACAGCTTTCTCAAGATACGCAATCTGACAATAAAGAAAAATTAGGACAAGCCCTGGCCGCTACGGGCAGGATCCGTGACCTCATCGAAAGCGCGACCTCCTGCCTGCGCCGGCGGCCTCGCGGAGATGTCTTCGGTGTCAGAAGCGAAATTTCCAAAATCCGCCGGATAATGCGTGCTAAAGCCGGTGCTCAAGGAATATCCATCTCCCAGGACTCGGGACCGGAAATCCGCCTAACTGGCGGTTCTACCCGCTTCGGTCAGGTCGTGATGAATCTTATTTCCAACGCTATCGAGGCTTGTGCTTCCCCAGAGGCAAACGGCAAAGAAATCAGGATTAGCGCCGCAGAACACCCGCGGAACGGGATTATCATCAAAGTCGAAGACCAAGGCTGCGGAATCCCGGCTGATAGATTGCAGCGGATCTTCACCGCCTTCTACTCCACTAAGGCGGAAAATGGAAAAAATCTCGGACTCGGATTAAGCGTCGTCAAAGAAATCACCGAAAACGATTTTGGGGGGCAAATCAAAGTTTCAAGCAGACGAGGAAAAGGTAGCGCCTTCAGCCTATGCCTGCCTTCACATTTGCTTGCCGCCTGATTAATTCAGAGTTTTCCACATGGCCAGCCACCCTGAGGAGATTGATAAAGCCATACTGGCAGAAAACCTTGACGGACGATGAGAACGGATTGATTAGCGGCGTCTCCATGGCGCTTGGCGAAGCCTTAGGCCTTACCGAGAGCGCTGGAAAATCCGCGGCCGCAAGCCTTCTTCTCTGGACGGCGGCTAACCTCCAAGACGACGTTCTGGACGAAGATAACGCTCCTCGTTCTAATGGCCTTTTATCGGAAGCCTGCTTGATTTCCGCCGCCAGGATTATCGGACGCCATTTCTTCTCCGGACGCTATCTAAGGCTGCTCTTAGAAAGCTCGGCGGCTAACGCTGATGAGTTAGAACATGTCCCGCCAGCGAACGAAGTCTCAGCCTGCGGCAAGTCCGTTTTCTTAATTGCTCCTCTTCTCTATTTAGCTTCAGGGCGTATTTCCGCTGAAGAAATTAATCGGCTTGAAAGCGCTTTACGTTTCAGTCTAGCGGCAAAGCAACTAGCAGATGATGTTTACGATTATCAGGAGGATTGGCTTAAGGGAAAACGCAGCCTTGCTCACGAAGGACTGTCTTCCCTGCCCACAACAGCAGAACTACCCGCATATTTCCACCGCTATGCCAGGCGCATCCTGAATCTTTGTTCCAAATCGAGAAAGATAATAAAAAAAATCCCCATGCTTTCGGATAGGGATATTTTATCGCCTTTGATCGCAACCGTAGAAGCTAATTGCCAGAAATGCCTGGCCAGCTTATCTCTCCCGGATCCGATAGGCCATACAGAGACCAGAACTCACTAAGCGGTTTTTCCGACGGCCAGGGTTTTGCCTGTCCATAATCGTCGATCAATATAGGTAACAATCGAGCTTTCCCTGATCCATCGGCTGCGAAAGACAAACTAGCCAATAAACCGCGGCTCGTTTCGGTAGACCACATTTGGTCAAAGATGAAATTACCTAGAGAATAGAAGATCGGCTTGCCTTCAAATATCTCCCAGGATTGCGGCCAATGAGGATGGTGTCCGATGACCGCATCCGCTCCTGCGGAAATAGCGGCCCGGGCAAAATCTTTCTGCTCCTTGCCCGGCTCCACCACATATTCCGTCCCTGCATGCATCTGCACAATGACAATATCCGCTAATCCTTTAGCCGCTCGCACATCCTCTTCCATCTTGGCTTTATCAAGATTAGCAGTCCCCAGCCGCGAAACCGTAGCGACACTATTATCGTTTGGATACGCATAGGCTAAGAAAGCGATCCTTTTCCCTTTACGTTCTATTATAGCCGGACGCCGCGCCTCCATTTCATTTAATCCTGCGCCGCTCCAGGCAATGCCCGCCTCATCGAGAAGAGATGTCGTATCCGAAAGACCTTTTTTCCCGGCATTCAGAATATGGTTATTAGCAAGCGATACCATATCTATACCCGCAAGACTAATACCTTCGAGTGCTTTTGGGTCCGCACGGAAGGAAAAAGATCCGGTGAGGACGCGATAATCCGCATCTTTGAGGAATGGGGATTCAAGGTTCACGACGGCGATATCCGCCGCGGCCGTGGTGGAAGCAATTTTTTGAAAAGGCCAAGCGTAGTCGCCATAGGAATTGATTTTAGCATTTACCGTGCGAGACAGCATTACATCGCCGCCGAAGATGATCGTAAGCGGCTCCGGTTTTTCGGGTATCTCCCGCATACTTGGATTCTGGTCAGCCTCACTTAGATGTAAGGGGATAATAGACCAATTCTCTTCATCAGCCTTATTAATAATAACGAATCCTGATAGAACAAAAACCGCTAATAATAGAATAATAGATAGCGATCGAGCGATAATACTAGTCTTTACACTCATAAGAATGTTATAATATAGAATATGATACTAAGCAGCGCACTTAAATCCGGCCTGGGATTCGGCCTTACCTCCGCCGTCATCACCACCCTTGGATTAATGATCGGTCTCAACGCCACCACCGGCTCAAAACTGGTGGTAATAGGCGGCATCCTTACCATCGCTATCGCGGATTCCCTTTCGGACGCTCTCGGCGTCCATGTCTCAAAAGAAGCCGAACCCGGAGCTGTGTCAAAAGAAGTTTGGAAGGCCACTGGTTTTACCTTCATATTCAAACTGATCTTCTCTCTTAGTTTTCTCATCCCGGTGCTTCTGCTTGAACTTCGCCCTGCACTCATCATCAATGTCATCTGGGGCTTGAGCATTTTATCATATTTCAGCTACCGCCATGTAAAGTGCGATTCCCAGAGCAAGTTCGAAAGCGTCGGGGAACATTTGGGGGTCGCGGTGCTAGTTCTGGGCGCAACCTATTACTTCGGCCATCTGATCTCCAAATACTTCGGATAAAATTGCTTTCTTCTTCCAAAACGCCCTACCCTGGGCGTTTTTTAGATCCTGCGGCGCAAGACGCTTCTCACGGGCCAATCCCTATCCGAGGAAATAATCACTTTAGTGCCTCCGCCGCCGCCATGAGCCTCCTCGATTTCTCCGCCGCTTGCCGCATCGCGTATGCTCGAAGCATCCAGCATTGCTAATTCATAAGAAGGACCAACGATTTCTAATTCTCCATGATTGAGGATGGTATTATGGGCGCGGACTTGCAGCTCATACCTCCCGTCCTTCTTCGTCGAAGATAATACTTGTCCGCAGAATTCCCAAGGAGAGCTCATCTCATTTCCTTGATAATTCTGTAAACCGCCACTTTCAAACATAAAGCCTTCGCAATAACGACGGTTGTTGAGCTTCTCGGTCAATTCCTTCTTAAGACGAGTTAATTCTGAGGATATTTCTTTCTTCGAAATCCCAGAAAAGCACAAATCTATCGCTCGGCGATATGCCCCGACGACATTAGCGAGATAATACACGCTCTTGGCCCTGCCCTCGATCTTCATGGCATCCACCCCGGCGGAAATCAATTCAGGTATCCTGGCGATTAAGCATAAGTCCATGGAATTTAGGAGATATGAACCATGACGATCTTCTCCCAATAACAACGAAGCCTCGTGCCCCCTTGGCTTTATTTCATACTCCCAGCGGCAAGGCTGCGAACAGTCTCCGAGATTGGCGCTGCGACCGACGAAATAATCCGAAAGGAAACACCTGCCGGAATAAGCGGCGCAAAGGGCTCCATGGACGAAGACTTCTATCTCCGCCCTATCCCCCATCCCGTCCTTGATCGCTTTCACCTCGGCTAGCTTTAATTCCCTTGATAGGATGAGTCTCCGGAAACCCTGCTCCCGCCAAAACAAGGCGGATTGCAAATTAGTGCAGTTGGCTTGCGTGCTCAAGCTTAGACGAGCTTTCGGCCACACCTTCTTCACGATACGGGCGACTCCCGGATCCGATATGAAAATGGCATCTGCCCCATATTCCTTCAATTTTAAAATGTGCGCTTCTAGCTTTTTAAAATGCCTATCCCGAGCAAATATATTTACCGTGACATAAGCTTTCTTCTTGGCGGCGTGGGCATAAGCAATACCAGATTTAATATCCCTCAGACTGAAATCATTGACGCGCAATCGCAATGAAAAATCTGGCAAACCAAAATAGACGGCATCCGCCCCAAAGACAATGGCCGTCTTTAATTTTTCTAAATTACCCGCCGGCGCCAAAAGCTCCGGTTTCTTATATTGTCCCATATTTCTACTTTAATAAATGTTGCCAATCTTTTCTTAGCTTAGTGATCTTAGGATCGATAACCAAGCGACAATATCCCCGTTCTGGATGTTTACGATAATATTCCTTATGTTCTTCTTCGGCTGGATAAAATTGGATGAACGGCACTAACTCGGTCACAATCTTTCCGCCAAATATCCTTTTCTCATCTAATTCCTCAATCATTTTCCGCGCTTCTTGGCGCTGTCTCCAAGTCTTATAGAAGATTACGGAACGATATTGGGTGCCGATATCATTACCCTGGCGATTATAAGTACTCGGATCATGAACGGAAAAGAATACCTCCAACAAACGCTTAAAGGAAATTTCAGCCTCGTTATAATCAATCCGTACCGTTTCGGCATAGCCGGTGTCGCCTAATGATACCCGTTCATAGGTGGGTTTGTCTATCTGCCCGCCGCTATAACCGGAGCTCACCTCGTCTATCCCTTTAATCATTTGGAAGACTGCCTCCAGACACCAAAAGCAGCCGCCGGCAAAATAGGCTTCTGCCACCTCTCCCGCTTTGTAATCCCAGGGAATGAAGCGCATGGACAAGGAATTCACGCAATGGCGGGTATCCTTGGCCGTCTGCTTCTCGCCTGTAAAGACATGGCCGAGATGGGCGCCGCAACTAGAACAGCTTATCTCTGTACGGAGACCGTCCGGATCCGGAGAGCGACGGACCGCCCCCGTTACTTCATCATCAAAACTAGGCCAACCGCAACCCGCATCGAACTTATCCTTGGCTTCATAAAGCAAAGCGTTACAGCGCCGGCAGAGATAAACGCCTTCTTGGAAGAAATCGTCATAAATGCCGCTAAAGGGCTTTTCTGTGCCTTTTCCTGATATTATTCGATCTTCTTCCTCATTAAGTCTATTATATACCATTTATATAGGATTAATTAAACAACTCATCTAAGGGGAGCCGGATAACCTTATCATCCCCTTCTTTCTCTGCCCCTCGCCCATCCCGGTTGGAAGTCGTTATATACAGTTCTCCATCCCAGGCCACCACCGCCCGTATGCGCCCGAACAGCCCCTGGTAATGGGTTTTGAAATCAGATACTCGGCCGTCACCGGATACGGAAACGGAATATAACGCCTCTCCTCTCAAGCCCCCAAAGAACAGCCTCCCGTTAAGATAGGCCAAGCCGGCCGGCGCCCAAGTCGATTTTTCCCCCGAATTAATTACCGGATTCTGCATCCCTTCTTTCATTTGGTCTCCCTCGATATCCGGCCAGCCGTAATTATTACCCTTGACGATGAGATTGAGCTCGTCCAGGCCGGACTGGGCCCCGGAGCGGCCATGCTCAGTCGCCCACATCCTGCCCTCGCCATCCCATGCCAGCCCTTCCGGATTCCGATGGCCATATGTCCAGATGGGGCTGCCGAAAGGATTATCATCGGGAACCGTCCCGTCATCATGGACTCGCAGGATCTTTCCGGCCAAGGAGTTGCGATCTTGCGCCAGGCTTGAGTTACCGGCATCGCCTGTAGCAATATACAAGTTTCCGTCCGGACCAAAGGCGATCCGTCCGCCGTCATGATTGCGCGATCCTGGAATATCGCTGATTATCACCTTACGGTCGCTCAGCTGGTTGCGGCTGTCATCATATTTATATCTTTCCACCCGATTAACGACCTGCGTCCCGCTCTCCGATGTGAGATAAAGATAGATATATCCATTTTCTTTATATTTTGGATGAAGGGCTAGGCCCAACAGGCCTCCTTCCCCGGTAGGTCGGACTCCGTCCACCGTAATCAAACGACGGCCGTCAGAGGTAATGCGGACGAGATGGCCGGGACGCTCAGTAACCAAGAATCCGTCTTCCTCGATAAAGGCCACCTCCCAAGGGATATCCAAATCCTGTGCCAACACCACCGGTTTCGAGGTGTCGCTTGTCTGATCGCCGGTAGAAGTGGTAGTAGCGTTCCCATTATTATCAGTTAATTGGGATTGAGGAGTGTTCGCATCGGGCGAGGATTTATATATCAGATAGCCCAATCCGATCAAGGCTACAACAATAAGCATGATGAGGGCATACCGATTAGGTCTTGGGGCCATAGATTTGAACTTACAATTAAAAAAGCGTTCATCTATTATAGCAGAAAAACGCTCTTTTTTGAAGCTTAGGCTTTATACCTCTATAAAACGATTTACTTTCTCGTACACCTCTTCCCACTCCTTACAGGCAACTGCGAAAGGGTATCCTAAATTATCCTTATGGTCGTAAAGAAATACTTTTCCTGGATAATCCCGGCTCAAACATTGGAGCAGTTTAGCATTATCATCAATGATCCCAACAATCTGGGGATACAGGCCTTCCAGCACCTTGGCCTTCCATTCATTGCCGCTGCTATGAGAGACCTCTTCCGGACGGCAGATGATAGGCGCGGAAGGAAAACCGTGTTTATCGAGCCAATTCTTCGTCCCCTCAACAACACGCCGAGGACGGACGGTTATATAGGCCGCCACCGGTATGATTTTGTTTATGCGGTTGAGATATAGGTCCGAGCCTTCTATCAAAGGAAGGGCTTCCTGGCTCTCATTGGAATGTATCTGCTCATCCACCCATTTAAGGGCTTCATCATGCTGCCAATATGGCACATTCTGAGCATAACGATATTTCTCCACCACTTCCTTGCTGGTCAATCCTTCCGGATTGCCGAACTTGTTCTGCATCTGCTCAACCCAATGAGTAATTGTCGCAGAAAGCGTTTCGTCGATATCCACGGCGAGGCCAGAAATATTCGGTGCGATGTTATCTATTTCCATATTCATATAGAACAAAATAGCATTTATACCAGCTTTTTGTAAATCTCGACCATCCCCTGCTTAAAAACAAAAAACAGCTAAAAGCTGTTTTTACCAAATATGAAGGCGGCTGGAATTTATAAAGAGTTTAAGTCAAAATCTCTGAATTTTTCTGGCAGACGGCCAACTCTTGTTAAAAATGGTATGCTAGCTCGTAAAAAATCTTTTTGTTGGTCTATATAACCATTATATTTAAGATATTCATCATTCTCTCTTATAGCATCAACCGCACTGTTTAAATATCCCTCTATTTCCTCAAGTGACATTACTTCGCATTGGGATTTTCCGGGATTGTTTTCTAACTCATCATCCGGAGTACTTCCAAGAGCTAAATGATCTTCCAAGGTCAAAGCAAAAAATCCGCCTTCTTTTGATTTCTTAGCGGCTCTCTCATAAGCGGCCATGTTTTGATTATCAAGGTTTTCCATACATTGCTCGGGGACATGGATTCGAACCATGATTGATGGCTTCAAAGGCCACTGTCCTACCATTAGACGATCCCCGAATATAGGTTTTGCTTCAACGCTATCTTAATCTAAGCTAAAGACTTAGTCAATCGGACGAAAAAGACGCCCGCCGGACGCCTCTTTATGCTTGTATTATCTCACGTACTTACGTACAGCAAAGAAACTGGCAAAGGTAGTAATGAATAGGACGGCCCCGAACTGAGCGCCAAAAACGGGCCAGAAGTTCAAAACGAAATATTCAAGGAGATTGACATTATAGCCCGCCAAGAAAACCTCAAGATATGGCTGAAAGATGGTTAAGAATGGATAGAAGATGGCAATCATGATCAACACGCTCACCAAGGCATAGATAAAGGCGGAGAACAGGAAGGGCATGTAAATGAAGTAATTGGATGCTCCCACTAATCTCATGATCTCGATTTCCTTCTTATGAGTATAAACAGCCACTCGGATAGAGTTATAGACAACAAGCAAGCTCGTGATGATAAAGATTGCAATCACCACCATCCCCACTTCATTGACGCGATTGGTAATGGACTGGATCTTGGTGATAACAGCGGCATTATCGCTAAAATCCCTGGAATCGATTATATCTGAATCTATTTGCCTTAAGGCATTAATAAGATTAGCAGTGTTATTAAAATCGGCAGGCGTTATCGCCAAGCTGGGTGATAGCGGATTATTTCCCAGCGCTCTTAGCGCTTGCAGGATCTCCGGATTATCCTGATACCGGCGGCGAAACGTCTCTAAGGCCGCCTGCTTAGATGTATAAGAAACGCTACGGACTTCGGGCATGCTTTGCAAACGCTGCTTCAAAGCCGTAATCTCATTCTCGGCAGCCTCAGATTTAAGATAAAGGCTAACGTCAATTTTTTCTTTCACCGCCGAAACGGCGTTTTCGCTTACCACCCTTACGGTGAAGAGCGTGTTGATGGAAAACAGAGCGATCAATAGGATGGTGATCGTCACGATAGACAGCCAGACATTACGGGCAATGTCCTGCAGGCTGAACTTGATTATGCGCAAGAAAGTAAGCATAAGATTCGCTTAAAGCAGGTATTTCCCATGAGGCTGGTCACTGGCAACCTTCCCCTTGTCCATGGTAATAACGCGGCGGTCCAGACGATTAACGATGCTCTTATTGTGTGTCACGAGAATGACCGTCGTCCCAAATTTATTTATCCTCAGTAGAAGATCGATAATTTCATCCGCATTGATCGTATCAAGGTTCCCTGTGGGTTCGTCGGCCAAGAGGAGCCTCGGTTGATGGACTAAGGCGCGGGCAATCGCCGTTCGCTGCTGTTCTCCGCCGGATACCTCATGCGGGTAACGATCCTGTTTGTCTTCCAAGCCCACTATCTTCATTACGCTCGGAACGATTTTTTTTATCTTCGCCTGGCTGGCACCGCAGACTTCTAAGGCGAAAGCAACGTTTTCACGAAGAGTCTTTTTCGGCAGAAGCTTAAAATCCTGGAAGATGACACCGATCTGGCGGCGCAAATAAGGGATTTCATGACGATTCACCTTGGTGATATCCCACTCGCCGATCACGACCTGCCCTTCGTTCGCCCTCTCTTCGCCGATAAGGAGCTTAACAAGGGTCGTTTTTCCTGCTCCGGATTGCCCTACCAGAGACACGAACTCTCCCGCCTTTATATGGAGGTTAATGTCATTTAAGACCCGGGCGTTCCGGGAATAGCTCTTCGAAACATGGAGCAGGGTTATCATATGCCTTATTTGGAAAGCAATTTTAAGCCGTAATTTATGAGCTTCTCGTTATCCTTAAAATTATCCGCCTTGCTCTTGGCGCCGAAATTTACGACAATCATTCCCCCGAACGGACTTTCGACCCTCGTCATCAAGCAATAGCCGGCTTCATCGAGATAACCGGTCTTTGAACCAGTAATATTGTAGCCGGAAGAAAGAAGGCCGCTATTGGTATTGGAAAGGTTGTGCTTTATCTTCTTATCCAGGGTCGTAAAAGAATATTTCAAAGTGGAACTTATCTTTTTCAATAAAGGATTTTTGAAAATCTCTTTTGTCATTATAGCATAATCAAAAGGAGAACTCACATTCTCAGGCGATAGACCGCTTGGTTCCACGAAACGGGTCGAGGTCGCGCCCCAGCCCGCCGCTTTCTCATTCATCTTCGCAATAAACTCCGGCCGGCTCAAACCGCTCACCCTGACCAAGCTCTCCACGGCATTGTTGGCCGAACCGACTAAAGCCGCATAAAGCAGGTCTTGGATGGTCAGGGTCTCCCCGTCCGATACTCGCAGACGAGCGGATTCCCACGGCTTGCAATACAGATTATTATATTCCTCATCCTTAACGGAATAAGATACGATCTTGCTTAAGGTGGGATTTGTATCCAAGAATACTTGAGCGGCCACCAGCTTAGTCAAGCTGGCTAAAGGAGAGGTAGAGCTCGCTTGTTTGCCATAAAGGACGACCCCATTCTTTTCGGAATAGACGACCGCCGATTTGGAGGTAATCGCGATTTCGCTTCCGGCAGGAGTAAGCTTCTCTTGGTCCGAAGAAGCGATGAGCTTAATGGGCTCAATCTTTATGCGGATGATTCCATCTTTAGTCGAGGCGATCTTCGCGAAAGCGACCGCATCAAGATCGACGACGCGGTCGGGATGCAGCTTCCTATCAGGGCCAAAATCGTTTACCGTGACGGTAACCGCTTTCCCGTTGGCAAGGTTAGTTACTTTAAGCAAGGTTCCGGCCTTGAAATCCGGAGAAGCTGCGAACAGGCCGCCCTTATAGCGATACCAGCTCGCCTTCCCTACGGTAAGGATCTGAGGATTGGCGAGGACGGCGATACGGGCGAAAGGCAGATGGATATCGGCGGTGATTGTCTTTTTCAGAGGATCATCGACGGACGGTAACGCCCGCCACGCTTTCTGTCCGCCATCGTAGAAAAAAATCTGCTTATAATAATTGTTCGCCTGTCCGTATGAAAACTGCAGACGCAAAGGTTTTTTGCGGTCATAAGAAGCGCCTTTGTCGGCAAAATCAAATTGATAAACGGGAGTTAAGGCGTTGTAATTCCAAGGGAGGTTGGAAGCTTCACCTAGGTTCTCTACCTTAACCGATGTATTCGCGGTAACCGCTCCATCCGGAAGGGATATTTTTAATATTCCGGCCGAAACAGACTGGGCGGCCTTTGCTTTCAAAGGAAGAGCGGCTGATATAGTTTCCGCTCCCGCCGGCAAGTCGGTTAAAGTGAGAAGAGAAACGAGCGTAATGACAATTAGAGTTTTTTTCATAAAATTAAGGATGTTTGACGGATGCGCCTGCATCTGCTTATAATATTGGAGTCCGCGGGTGTCGTATAATGGTTATTATGCAAGCTTCCCAAGCTTGAGACGGCGGTCCGATTCCGCTCACCCGCTCAAATTCGCCGAGATAGCTCAACTGGTAGAGCAACGGTATCGTAAACCGTAGGTTGTGGGTTCAAGTCCCATTCTCGGCTCGGATAACTAAATAAAGTCGGTTTCACCGGCTTTATTTTTTTGTCTCAATCGAGAAAATATTCTATCCATTTACTGTAATTGGAACGGGCAGGCTCCTGGTCTTTTTCCGGCAGGGCGATCCCGGGTTCGCTCTCAGTAATGACGGCCACGGTCTCACCAGGACGCTTCAGGCCCATATTGAGGCGCGCCTGCTCCTCTAACGACTGATCCGACTGCAGATAATCGATCATCTCCCTCAAATCTTTGTTCTTAGCCTCGAAATCAGCTATTTCCGCCTGGATGCCTTGGATCTCTTTCTCAACCAAGCGCTTACGGCTATAATTCTTCGCCAAAGGGATTAGGATAAACAACAGGAAAACAAGCGCAATAATGATGAACATGCGCTTATCGGACATCCAGCGCGCTAAAAACGACGCTTGCGGGCGCCGCGCTGCCTGGATACTTGAGATGTTCCTCCTTGCTTTCACCATATTAATATCTCCCTGCTCTTCTATGATAGCAAATATGAAGACAGGAATAAAATGCTCAGCCGCGAGATTTAGGGGTCACCCAGAATCCCATGTATTTCCCGGTCATCAAGCGCCATTGGGCATCAAGACAGGGTATGGCACCAAAGAAGATGATGGTGAAAGGCACAAAGACCCATTCCAAGGCCATGCGGACATTCTTCAGGAAAGAATACTTTTTAGGGCGCTTCGGCAGCAGCAAAGTGGAAATAATCGCCGATAAGACCAAGCCGATCATCGCTATGTTCATCAGCGATTGAGTGATTTCCGGCAAGTTTCCCGACAAGACAGTGGTATTGAAGCGCTCACCTCCGATTAGCATTGGCAACCAGCCGATCGCCCCGATGATCAAAGCATTCGTAGCCCAAGAGTGGAACCCGTAAATCTGGGTAACAATATGCCCCACCAGCTTCTTGCGATCAATTTCCTTCCAGCGCTTCATGGTGTTAAACATCAAATACGGGACATTCTCAGAACCCCAAGCCCAGCGGCGCTGCTGCTTATATAGGCTCCGAGCCGTTTGTTTGAGATTGCGGTCATAAGTTATGTCCATCGAAACCGGGAAGTACAGCGGTTCTACCCTATAATCTCCCTTGTAATAGAGCAAGCAATGCCAGAAGATGCGTGAATCCTCACTAACCATATTTGTCGACCAAAATCCAATATCACAGAGAGCGCGCAATGTCATGGAATGGGAAGAATAAGTCACAAGCTGTTCGACGCGGATCTGCATCATCATTTGCCAGAAGGTATTAGAAGAAGCGGCGATACGCGAAAAAAACGGCGCCTCCCAAAGGTTATTATGATATACAGGAATAGGCTGGTAACTAGCCCGATATGGATCGCTCACGGTAAGGAACTTATATGTGAGGGCAAAGAAATAGCCCGGCTTCACCATGGTATCGATATCAAAGACGCTCACTAATACTTTATCGTAATCGAATTTCTCGGCATCGAGCAGATCGCGTTTTACCTGCTTGATCGCCCATGCCTGGTTAGCGCCTTTCCCTTTCAGTTCCCCTTCGATGCCATCCGGATGGAAAGTAATGATAAACCGTCCGAAACTTTTGGCAAAGCGCTGCTCGATATTCCTGGCGCGCTCATGGGCCGCCGTCCCGGCCCTTTCTTCCATCGCTAAAACGATCATCAGCTTATCCGCCGGATATCCGTCTTTTAGGAGCGAATCTAAAGCAGAGGCGATAATCTCTTCACTTTCGTTATAGTTCGGCAAAATGATGAGCTGCCAGACATCCTTCCAGGTCATGCCCGTCCGAGAAAGGCTATCCGGGGTGATATCTTTATAATTGAATTCTCCTCGAGCCAAAGCCTCACAGCGCCCCCTCCAATCGATCACGGCATTTGCTTTCAGTTTCCGATAGGATGCGATGAGATGCACTGCCAGATAGATGACTAATAACAGCCAGTAAACGTCAAAGGCAATAATAAAAAAAGCTACCCACACCGGCTTAAAATATGATAAAGCCACAAGGGCAATAAGGGTGAGATAAGATAAAGACCCCGGGAGTATTTCGAAGAAACGGTACCATCGCCGGTCCCGTCCCTGCAAATCCGTAGCTTTTCCAACTTTAAGATAATTCATATTCAAAGATTGTTCCTCCTCTTTAATTCAAAATAGCATCGTGCACAAGCTAATACATCCACCATGGCATTATGGGCCTCGGCGAAATCATGGCCCAAAAGGATTCGATGGAGTTCTCCTAAATTCGGCCATTTAAAGCCCCCTCGGCCATTGCTAATCTTTACCGCTTCCGCCCCGGACTTCATCGTACAGACTTTTACCGCCCTCTCAAGTGAATTAGGCAAACCAAGCCGGTACATCTCCGCTCCGATGATCTTATCATCAAACTCTATATTATGGCCTACCACCGCCTCGGCGCGAGAAATATGCTCATCAAATTCTTGCAAGACCTCAAGCAGAGGACGACCTTCTGCTAAGGCCTGTTCCTGGCTTATACGATGGATGCGGGTAGATTCCAGAGGAATAATGAAGCCTTCAGGGCGGACAATGTAATCATAGCGGTCCCAAGCCTTCCCTTCCTGGTCAAACCACGCCCAAGAAAGCTGGACCAAGCGTGGCCAGTTCTTACTATCACTTACCGGGGCCCTGAAGTTAGCGGGCAGGCCGGTTGTTTCGGTGTCAAAAAATAGATACATAGTTCACTCCGGCTTACGGGAGAAATCGATCACTTCATCCTCAGACATTTCGCCTTCTTCCTTGGGTCCAGAGTGTTTCGGAGGGATATTCCTTTCCGGGCGGCCCTTGAAATCAACCGGCTGCACGTGCTTAAGAGCAGACAGGGATATGGCTGGCGATAATTTTTCAAGCTCTTCATTTTTCGCTTTCTTGCGGGCTTCAAGTTCCGTGCTCTTCTCCTGCCGCTTCAGAGCCAGGCAATCCTTACAGAAAACCGGCCTGATGCCATCAGGGACAAAGACAGTAGTCGTGCTAGCACCACAGCGTGAACACACAGCAGGATAACCCTGCTTCAGCGGCTTGCCGGCCTTCGGCGATGCTTCTAACGGCCGCGCCAGAGGAGTATGGGCCTGAGTCTTAACCACTCCATTTTGAGCCAGCGCCGCCGGTTGCATCTGTGAGACCGGGCGCACAAGATCCTTCCTTACCGGCGCCTGAACAGCGGGACGCGGTTGTATAGGCGAAGAATAGGGGGCAGGACGGGGCTCATTAACCGCATAGGGAGCTTGCACGGCAGCTTCGGATGGTTTTGCTTCCGGAACAATGGGTACTTCCTGGGGAGGTGTGAAAGTGCGAGATACTCCTTTAGGGGCCGCAGGACGCGGTTCTCTGGCCGGCTCTTCTATAAATACCGCCGGACCCGGCACATCTTCCTGTACTTCATGCCAGCGCAAAATACGCTCTTCCACTTCAGCTCGTCTACTGGCATATTTTTCGCGCGAGGCCGCCACTACCTTGTCTACGTTATAGGTTTTTTCTTCGTCGGTAAGAGGAGGCAAGCCTTTGGCCGAGAATGGGGATGAGGCAACACCGTCGATCATCAGCTTAAGGTACATTTCATACTTCGGAAGGTTTACCAAGTCCTCTTCCGTAAAGACAGGAGCAAATTCCTTAGCCAGTTCCTCGGCATCGGTAGCCCCTACCCGGAAAGAAACCATCGTACCGACGTTACCGAACACTGCCGGTTTTACCTTCTCGCTCAGCTGTTCGATATATTGATGCGCCAGTATGAGATTGAGGTGATATTTTCTAGCTTCGGAAAGGATGTTAGCAAAGCTGTCGGTTGAGAAATTTTGAAATTCATCGATATAAAGATAAAAGTCCTTTCTCTCTTTCTCCGGCATATCGACACGGCTCATAGCTGCGAGCTGAATCTTAGTAATCATCATCGCGCCCAACAAAGCGGAGTTGTCCTCCCCGATCCTACCCTTGCTCAAATTCATTATAAGAATCTTCCCCTCATCCATTATTTCGCGGATATTGATGGCCGATTTCACTTGCCCGATGATATTGCGCATCAAAGAACTGGACAAGAATTGTCCCACTTTATTCTGGATAGGAGAAACCGCCTCGGAAGCAAACTTGTCCGCATAGGAGGCAAATTCTTTCTCCCAAAAAGCTTTTACCACCGGATCCTTAATATTGGAAACGACCCGCTTGCGATAGGCTTTGTCGGAAAGCATGCGGACGACGCCCAAAAGGGTCGAGCCGGGAAAATCAAGGATGGCCAGGATAGCATTACGAAGGATATATTCAAGCCGAGGCCCCCAGGAGTCAGCCCACAATTTTTGGAAGACCCCGAGCAAGCCCGAGGCGACCAAATGCCGCAAATGAGGCTCGACCTGTTCAAGGACATTGAAGGCGATCGGGTAATCCATGTCTGCCGGATTGAAATAGACCACATCCTTGATGCGCTCTTCCGGAATATATTCGATGATCTTCTCAGCCAAATCGCCATGTGGATCTACCACAGCCAAACCATGACCGGCGCGAATGTCGCCAACGATCATGTTTTCCTGGATCGTTGACTTACCCATGCCCGTCTTCCCGATTAAATACATATGCCGGCGACGGTCGTCGGTTTTGATCCCGAATTTCTTGAATTGGTTGCGGAAAGTCGTTTGCGCGAATACCGCAATATCTTGGCTCATAATTGTTTAACGCTAGATACCAGAACCTGATTTAATAATGCTTATAAGCTCCCGATAAGCCTCCCGGATGAAAGGCGGCAGATAAAGGACTCCGATTATAATCGGAATAAGGATCAGGATGAATTTCAACCACCCGAAAATCCTCTGCCAGGCCACATAACTATTGATATGTTTGATCATAGCCTGCATGTCCTTGCTAATCTCAAGGTTCTGCTTGAGCAGCTCCTTGAGATCTTCATGGATATCGGACGGTTCGCTTACTACCTTATTATTATCTTCCATATCACACTCTTGCTCGGCACTCCTTGACATATTTGCTGCCAATCAGCGCGAGCTCTTCTAAGGCCTTGTCCGTAAAAGTGTTCTTCCCTTGGAAGGACGTGTCCACTAAATCGGTATCAGGCTTAAATTTTTGCAAATACCAGCGGTTTGCTCCGGCAATTGTTTCTCCCATAGCCGCAACAGCCTCTTCATCATGGAACTCGGGAAGAAGAGTGCTGCGGAATTCGTACGGAAGGCCGCAAGACATTATCATTTTAACACTTTTCTGCAAATTACCTAAATCAGGCCGAACCCCCACCACCTCATGATAGTGTTCCCAAGGAGCCTTTAGATCCATCGCGATATAATCCACCAAACCTTCCTCAATGAGGCGCTCGAGCATCCCAGGATTAGTTCCGTTAGTATCAAGTTTCACGATATACCCCAAGCCCTTTATCCGTCGGATAAACTCGGGAAGATCCGCATGAAGCGTCGGTTCCCCGCCGGTAATCACTACCCCGTCTATCTTCCCTCGACGTTCCTCCAAAAAAAGAAAAAGGTCCTCCTCCTTTATCGGAGGAAAACCTTGTCCTTTATGGGTTTCGTCAGGCTCCTGCTTTTCGGTACGGGGCCAGACAAGCATAGGGTTGTAACAGAAGTGGCAGCGGAAATTGCAGCCTTGGGTAAAGACGATCGCAGCGAGATTATCGGGATAATCTATGAGAGTCAATTTTTCTAATCCGCCAATAATCATAGAAAGACGATCGGGAGACGCCGGGATATCACGGCCTTTCCCCGCGCTCGCCGATCCAGTATTATTTTTCCGAGCAATCAACCACGAAAGTCTTGCGATCCTTATATTCAGACGCTTTTCCGGGGTTATAATTCTTCACGGGGGTTAGCCAGCCGACGACACGGCTATAAACGATGCATTCCTGGCGTTGAGTGGTGATCGGGCTCATATTTATATGGATTATAATTAATTAGGTTTAATAACTTAGGCTTCTACCTCGCGCTGGGAAAGCATCGTCCCGGTAAAACCGAGCTCCTCGTCGCATTTAGGGCAGTATTTGTGTTCACCCGCCAGGTAACCATGCTTGGGGCAGATCGAGAAGGTCGGCGTTATAGTGAAATAAGGAAGGCGGTAGTTCTCAATGATCCGCTTTGCCAATTTCTTGGCGGCATTGCCATCAGGTAGACGCTCACCCAGATAGCCATGGAGCACAGTGCCGCCGGTATATTTGATCTGGAGATCATCCTGTAGATCCAAAGCAGCAAAAATATCCTCCGAGAAACCAACCGGCAAGTGAGTTGAATTGGTATAATAAGGAGCGGCTCCGTTCTTAGTGGCTTCAGTATTGGCAAAAATCATTTCCGGATAGAGCTCGAGGTCCTTCTTTGCAAAACGGTAGGTACAGCCCTCGCCCGGAGTAGCTTCAAGATTATAGAGATTATTAGTCTCATTCTGGAAATCCATTAAGCGCTCGCGCATCGCATCCATCACTTCAAGGGCGAAAGAGTGCCCTTCCGGGGTTGTGATATCCTTCCCCATCAGGTTCAAAAGCGCTTCATTCATGCCATTGATGCCGATGGTATTAAAATGATTTTGCCAGTATGTCCCAAAACGAGCTTTGATATCGGCCAGGTAATGACGGGAATAAGGGTACAGGCCGTCTTCGGAGAATTTTTCGATAATCTTCCGCTTGATCTCCAAGCTCTCTTTGGCCACATCCATAAGCTTATAGATCCGGTTCTTGAAGTCTTCCTTGTTGCCCTTAGCCAAATAGCCGATACGAGCCAGATTGATAGTCACCACCCCGAGGCTGCCGGTAAGAGGGTTGGCTCCGAAGAGTCCTCCTCCGCGCTTGCGCAATTCACGGTTATCAAGCCGCAAACGGCAGCACATCGAACGCGCATCATCCCGGTCCATGTCCGAATTAACAAAATTAGAGAAATAAGGAACGCCGTACTTGGCAGTCATTTCCCAGACCGGCTTAAGGCTCTCGCGATCCCAGTCAAAGTTCTTATCAATCATGTAGGTCGGGATTGGAAAACCAAATACCCGCCCGGTAGAATCTCCTTCGATCATCACCTCGGCAAATGCCTGGTTAAAAATGTCCATCTCCGGCTGAAAATCCTTATACTTCTCTGGCATGATCTGGCCGCCGACGATAACATTCTCTTCGCCCACTAGTTTCGAAGGGGTTACATCCAAGGTAACATTGGTGAAAGGGGTTTGGAATCCGACACGTGTGGGAACGTTGATATTAAACATGAACTCCTGCAATCCCTGCTTCACTTCCTTGAAACTCAGGCCGTCATAGCGGATGAAAGGAGCGAGATAGGTGTCGAAGTTAGCAAAGGCCTGGGCTCCGGCCGCTTCGCCCTGCATGGTATAGAAAAAGTTAACGATCTGGCCTAATGCGCTGCGGAAATGTTTCGGCGGTTTGCTCTGCACCTTCTCTGGCACGCCTCCGAAGCCCTTGATTAGAAGGTCTTTCAGATCCCAGCCACAGCAATAAGGAGCCAATAAACCAAGATCGTGGATATGAAGGTCGCCGTTGATATGGGCATCACGGATTGCTTGAGGATAGAGCTTATTCAACCAATATCGGGCAGAAACAGCGGAAGCGATGTAATTATTCAATCCCTGGACGGAGAAACTCATATTACTGTTCTCCTTCAAGCGCCAATCGGCTCGGCCAAGGTAGTCTTCCATCAATTTCTCATCGGAGGTCGCCTTGCTCAATTCACGCAATTGACGATGCTGATCACGATAAAGGATATATGCCTTAGCCGTCTTGATCTGCTTATTTTCTATCAATACCTCTTCGACTAAATCCTGGATTTCCTCGACCGCCGGGATGCTATTCTTGTGGAATTTCTTAGAAAGCTTCATGACCACCTCTTCACTGAGCTTTTCCGCTAAAGCCTTATCATCAATCTCCACGGAAAGAGCGGCCTTATAAACGGCTTCCTTAATTTTCTGCTGACTGAAGTCAACGATTTCACCGGAGCGTTTCCGGATCTGGCTGATGAGTTCGGGCATGTGTTTCGTGAGGGCAGCGTTTTTATCGCCGCGATATATTAAGTTTATTTATGTTTCTCTTTGATAAGCTTATTAAGCTCCCGTCGGAACTCATTAGCATCCTTGAACGATTCATAAACGGACGCATAGCGTATATAAGCAACCGGATCGGTCTTCTTTAAATGTTTCATGACGATCTGGCCCACTTGGCGAGATGTTACCTCCCCTTGGCGTTGCTTCTGCAGGTCGCGCTCGATGCCATGGATGATCTGCTTGAATTTATCTTCGGTCACCGGCCGCTTCTCCAAGGACTTGCGCAGACCGCTCGTTAGCTTCTCGCGGCTATACGATTCACGTCGGCCATCACGTTTGACGATAATGAGGTCCAAAATCTCAATTTCCTCATAGGTCGAAAAACGGAAACTACACTTCAAACACTCTCTCCGACGCCTGATAGAAAGACCATCAACGGCGACGCGTGAGTCGACAACCTTAGTATCGTTGTGGTAGCAGACGGGACATTTCATAAAAACCCTTTAAATTGCTATATTTAGTGGGCAATTTTCCTTTACTCCACTAAATGTTGTAGTTAACCATATTATAGCAGAATCAAAAAAGAGGGTCAAAATCAGCCAATATTCAGATAAAAATCATCTAAAATGCCTCCGATATTTTACCATTGTGGATAAGATTTTTTGTTAAAAAAACGCCCATGTATATTGGCGTTTTGGAGGAGGGTAAAATAAAAGCCCGTAAACGCGGGCTTAAAAATAATTATATAATTTACTTTAAGATCGGCTCTTAAGAGCGATGGTTTCCTTAATGAAATGTAAACCGTCCCGCCACAGATTTACCTTGCTGTGCCGGTCGCTATATCGATTCTCTGACCAGTCTACCGGTATCTCTTTTAAGCGATAGCCCAATCGCTGGCCATAATATATAAGCTCGGTATCGAAAAACCACGCTTCATTTTCGATGTAAGGAGAAATATGCCGCCAAGCCGAAGCCCTTATAGCCTTGAATCCGCATTGGAGGTCGCTGAAATGATGCCCCAACACGGCCCTTGAAAAGGCGATGTACGCCCTTGAGCTGGATTCCCTCACCCACGACCGGTTCTTCACCGATTCGGGAAGCATCCTCGAGCCAAACACCAGATCCGCTTCCTCTTGGGTAATCGGCTCGATGAGCTTAGGCAACGCAGAAGGGTCAACCGCTAAATCAATGTCCAAATAAGCGATAATATCTGCTTGGCTGGCGTTAAAATACGTCTTAATCGCCCTTCCTTTACCAGGTTCAGGAATAATATAGCAAGAAACTTCCGGACGGACAGCGTTAGCGAAGCTTTCTACTTGAATCTCAAAATCAGGACAAGAACCATTGACGATAAAGATCAGACTCCACTCATAAGGCAGCGACGCCGCCTTTAAAAAGCGCCAGATCCTTTCGGCATTAGCGTCGAAAATGGCACCCTCATTATACACCGGCACGCAAAAGTCGACTCTCATACACTTATATTATATATAAAAAGCCCCTGAATTGATAGATTCAGGGGCAAATTGTTTCATTTCTAGAAAGGCAGGAAATTATCCCGTGTAATGATCTTGTGATTACCATTAACGTTTAAAGCTCCTCCTTCGCTTAATTTCCAGATCTTCCCGGTCTTAATATTGCCAAGACTATGCTTACACTCAAGAACGAAAAACTTATCATTCTGCTCTATAAGGTAGGCCATGGGGTAATCGTTGTATTTTAATTCCTCATTAAGAGCGAGCGCTTCATTTATAGTCAGAGCAATCTCCTTAAAATCCGGATTGATGTCGTAAAAGATTTCGGCCCAGGAATAAGAATTTTTAATCAAATAATAAGTATCCGCGGCATCTGTTAAGGTTGACGGTTTGCATTCGCTCATATTAAAATTCTCATCTACATGTAGCCAAACGTGCCCGAATTCATTGACTCTGGAATGCTCCGGTTGTTTGGGAATCGGGATATTCTGTTTCCATATCCTAACCATCTTGTCTATGCCAAAGAAGCGGAAATGAGGACAAATAAAAACAGAATTAAAATTATTTGTGAAATCGGACGGCAACCCCAACATTCTCGCATGAGGATTCATATCTTTAATTCTAAGCTCAATATACCTGTAAGATTCCTCATACTTAGTCAATATAAGCGCCCGGGCATCATCTTTTAAATATCCTTTAAGATATTTCTCCCAGATTAACATTATTTGATCAGGTGTAAAGGCAAATTTTTCCGGCTGCGGCTCCACCGTATGCCTGTCCAGATACTTTTCCAGGGAGCTCAAATTTCTACCCAAATCTGTCATTAATATTCTTGTGGCCACGGTCGGTGGATGATTAGCTCTTAACCAAGAATTAACATCATCAGAAGAAACGAACAATTTAGAAAATGATTCATTATTTCCTCTTGTTGGTTCAATTATCGAGCGACGACCCTCATTTATAACGACAGGCTGCTTTAGTTCCGCAACCATCCTGTCAATCGCTTCATAAACGATCCTGTCATTTTCTATGATCTTTTGGATCTCTCCAAAGTTCAGATCATTTTTCTTAGCTGCTGCTGCCATTGCTTTCAGCAAAGCCATGCTGAGTCCCAGTCCTTGCCCAAGACTCCCTTCATTTTGGTCTTTTCCCATTGTTATGATTTTTTGTTGTTAAAGAAAAATATCGCACTTTGCGACCTCACATCCTAGAACTTTACCACTATTTTGTCAATAATAAAGAGGGCTGCCTAATAGCAGTCCTCTTTAGAGGCTACCCGGTTATCGAAAAAGATTAATTCATCTTCTTCCTAATAAATGCCGGTACGCTCAAGTCATCATCATCGTCATCTTCGGGTTCCTGAGCTTTCTCAACACGTTTCTCTACTAATGGTTTAAGAGGAATGTTCTTTATGGTAGGGACTTTGGCTTTCTTGTCGCCCCAGAGAGCGGACGCCGGGGTGGGCGCCTCCTTCTCATTCTCGTTTTCAATGAAAGGATTTGGGGTATAGCTCTTCAGCTCCGGCTTCACTCCCTTGCTCTTCCCATCAAAACCGGTCGCAACCACGGTAATCTTGATCTGGTCCTTCATCTTCTCGTCAATAACGGCACCGAAGATGATCTTCGCATCCTCATCGGCAGCAGAAGTAATAACCTTAGCGGCATCGCTCACTTCGTTCATGCTCAAATCGGGACCGCCGGTAATGGTAAAGACAATTCCCCGAGCACCGTCGATAGACATATCGAGGAGATTGGAATTGATGGCCGCCTTAGCCGCCTCAATCGCCTTATTCTCTCCGCTTGCCTGTCCGATACCCATGAGGGCAGACCCGGCATTAGCCATAACCGCTTTCACATCGGCAAAGTCGGCATTAATTACGCCCGGGACGGTGATGATTTCCGCAATCCCCTGCACGCCTTGGCGCAAGACATCATCAGCAATCGCAAAAGCTTCCAATAATGAGGTTCTTTTATCTATCACCTGTAATAACTTGTCGTTGGAGATGGTAATGATGGTATCAACCTTGTCTGCTAAGTCGGCAAAGGCCCGGTCGGCGATATTTTTGCGCTGGCCGCCCTCGAATACGAAAGGCTTAGTAACGACAGCCACGGTCAAAGCGCCAAGATCACGTGCAATCTGGGCTACGATCGGCGAGGCACCGGAGCCGGTACCTCCGCCTAAGCCACAAGTCACGAAGACCATGTCACAGCCCTTAAGCGCTTCCCGGATCTCATTCTGAGACTCTTCCGCGGCACCGCGCCCGAGATCGGGATTCATTCCCGCTCCAAGCCCCCTGGTCACGGTCTTGCCGATATGGATTTTTTCGCCCGCCTTATTGTAATGCAAGGCCTGGATATCGGTGTTGATGGCAACAAATTCCACTCCCTTGATGCCGTTTTCAATCATTCGGTTGATGGCACTGCCACCGCCGCCTCCCACGCCGACAACTTTGATCTTTGCGAAGGTTTCAATGTCTGGTTTGACTTCAGCCATATTTCTGGTAAACCGCTCGGAAGCGGCAATATATTAATTATCTAGGAATAATATTGGAAAAGATATTCTTGATCCGGTCAGCAATGTTATTGAAATTTCCTTTAAAGCTATTTCCTCCTTGGCCCGGATACTCATGGGCTCCCCAAAGCACCAAGCCTAAAGCCGGCAGGAACTCCGGAGTCTTAACCTTATCGATGACAACACTGATGTTCTTGCATTGCCCCATCGCGGCCGGCAATCGCAGCTTCCGCTTAGCCGCTTCGATCACGCCATCCAACTGGGCGCCGGCACCGGTAAATACTACTCCGGCTGGCAGCATGCCAGAACGGTCGATCTTCTTCAACTCCTTATCAACCTTATCAAAAATCTCTTCTACGCGAGCTTCAATGATCTCGGCGATATATTTGCGAGAGACGATAGAAATATCATCATTGACATCCTCTTCCTTTGCCAGCCCGCTCACATCCACCTCTTCATCTTTTTCAAATGAATCAGGGTTAGCGCTGCCATACTCCAGCTTTATCCTTTCCGCCAAATTTATCGGACAACGCAAACCAAGAGCGATATCATTGGTTATATACTCCGACCCGATAGGCAAGACGGCCGCATGCAAGAGATTGCGCTCTTCATAGACAGCTAGCGATGTCGTCGAGGAACCGATATTGATCAGGGCGACGCCGAGTTCTTTCTGTTTCGGAGTCAAGACAGCCTCAGCCGCCGCTAAGGGCGAGATAACGAGATCTTCGATCTCAAGGCCGGTTCTAAAAATAGCTTTGGTAAGATTCTTCGTCTGCGTGCTCAGACCTTGGATAATCAAAGCCTCCACTTCCAACCGGATGCCACTCATCCCGATAGGGTCTTTGATATCCGTCTGATTATCGACTGCAAATTTGATGGGCATTACATGGAGGATCTCATAATTCACTGGCACTGCCAATGCGCGCGCAGCTTCAATCGCTCGGCTCACATCCGCCTCACTGATTTCTCCGTCACTCTTGCTCACCGCCACGACGCCCTTACTGCGTTCGGATTTCACGTTGGGATCATTAATACCCACCCAAACGCTGCTTATGGGCACGCCAACGATACGCTCGGCTTTTTCCAAGCAAGCAGAAATAGAAGAAGTGGTTTCCTCAATGCTATTTACCACTCCTTTGCTCACACCTTGCGTGGGCGAAGAAACAGCTCCGATTATCTGGATCTCGTCACCCGTAGGACCGGAAACTTTCTGTCCGATCACGAGACGAACGGCAGTTGAGCCTATATCTAAGCCGGCGATGATGTCATCTTTCATATGAAATAATTAAAACGGCTGTAAGAACCCCGTGAAATGAGACTCTACAGCGATTTTAGGCGTACACACCCATTATAATAAATTTTTGGGATATTCACAACTGGAAGTAATGCCAGTAGCTCTCTAAAATCCTTCCGCCGAAGGCAAGCGCAAAGAGCGTACCAAGGGCTATAAAGACCCCTAAAGGAAGTTTTGAGCTAAGAGACTTCTTTCCTGCTAATAACAGCCCTAAAGCTGCCAGAAGCCCGAACATGTAGGTTGCAAAGACGGCCAGAACAAGTTGATTAGCATGCATAAACAGCGCTCCCATCATCCCGCCAAGCCAAATATCGCCCTCCCCGATACCCTTCCCTTTAGTTGCCAAGTACTGGATGCCGAAAAAAGCCGCCCCGGACAGGATAAGGATAAAGGATAAGAGCCAATCTGCTCCTAAGAGGAGATTAATAGCCAAGAAGACAAGCGCCGCGCCAGCCGATAGTGAAGTCGAGACCAAAAAATATCTCAGATCAAAAACGAACACCACCGTCAACACCCAGGCGGCGATAAGATCCCTGACAAGCAACAGCCAAAACGACGACTCCCGGGCTAAGAAAAGAAAGGCGTCATAAGAAAAGGAAGCTTCACTCGTATGTCGAAGCCAGAAAAATAAAAATAACAGCCCCACCGCCGCCTCCACCAACGGATATTGCCAAGAAATCGGCTGACGGCAATAGCGGCACCGCCCGTGCAAAGAGAAAAAACTATACAGCGGAATATTATCTTTCCAGGAAAGTTCGTGACGGCAATGCGGGCAGTATGAGTGGCCAAAGGTAGTCTCACCTTTATAAAGCCTCCAAATAAGGCAATTTGCATAGCTGCCAAGGGCTAGCCCAAAGAAAAAGATTGTAAGGGATAAGATAAGCATATCAATCAATATTGAGAGGCTGTCGGTAGAGGCAGGCTCTCCTCTGGCGCCAAGGCCGAAGCTTCTCGCGCATAATCCATAGCCGAGGCCTTATCACCAGTCCGCTGCTTGAGCGCTGCCAGCTCCAAAGGCCACCGATATGATAAGGGTTCTCTTAGATACGCATGCTTCAAGGCTTCTTCCGCTTCGGGAACCCGGTGCATTTCGACCAACAAACCGGAAATCGGGAGATAAAGCCCGATATCATCGGGATAATTATTATAAGCCTCCTTATAAGACGTTAAAGCTTCTTCAAGTTTCCCTTGCGAAGAGAATAGATTCCCTCTTTCCTTCTCGAGGAGATAAGTATAAAAACGAAGATAATTTAAATGTTCAATATTTATGCGCGGATCATTTGCGGAAGGCAAGAGCGACAGTGCTTGCGAGTAGTCAGACAAAGCACCCGAAACATCATCATGCCGGGCTCGGCACACCGCCCGTTCGCGATAAGCAAGAGGACGCTGAGGACTTATAGAGATTACGGTCTCAAAGAGAGGTGCGCTGCGGGAATCTTCAAAAAAACAATCAAGGCGGGCTACAACCAAAAGATTATCCGCACCGCGGGCGGGCAAGGATGCTCTAAGTTCCTTAAGCAGACTGAATATCAAGGACCGGGTAGTTTCATCCTGTGCGGATTCATAGGCAACCAAAAGATGAGAAGCATAAGAGCGCTGATAATACTCCCGATGTGCTCCATTGAAGGCGGTGGATGAAAGATATGAATATAAGCTCGCGGCGGTAAAATGGTCTTCCTGGATTAGCGCCCGATTCAGTTGGAGGAAATAATAATCAGCCTGCAGACTTCCCAGACTGAAGGCCAGCTGGCCCAGAGATAATAAGATGATTAATACGGAAAATGCCAGGCCTAATGGACGCCGAAATCGGAAATCCCTTATATGCGAAGCAGGCCGCGGATAAAAGACGAAATTACCTCCCACAACCGCCGCCGCGATAACCCAAAAGAAGAAAGAATCGGCGATATCAGAAAGACCGAAGAATATAGAGATCCCGTAAATGGACATAGCCGCTCCTGCTGCCAGCGCAAAAGGCTTTCCTTCTTCTTTTTTATAAAGACGGACCACCCGCCAGGCCAGATAAGCGTAGAGCCCCAGCCAAACTAGCAGGCCGATAACGCCAGTCTGGATAGCCATATCCAGGACACTGTTGTGAGCCTTATCCGTATATCCGTCAATGGGCAGAAAGATGCCCCAATCAGGCTCATAAGCGGATATCATACCCTCTCCCCCATTCTCCAGCCCTGTACCCAACCATGGTTTCGCGGCAAACGCCTTAAACCCGGCCTGATAAAAATAACGCCTTAGCGCCGGACTCCCCTGGTTAAAGTCAGATAAGGAATTAATCCTATCGGGCATAATCAAGAACAAGATGGAAAGGGAGACAAGCACAATTGCAGCCGCCATAAGCAAGGATTTGGCCCGATAGCGCTTCCACGCCGAAATTATTACTACCCCCACCCCAACTACAATCGCCGCCAACCAAGCAGAGCGTGACCCGCTGACAGCCAAACCGCAGAACTGGATTAACAATGCAGGCAAAATGCAAACCCTTCCCTTCCGTCCAGATGAAAATAATAGATAGGTAGTCAGGGCCAGGGACATCGCCAAAAATGAACCCAAAAAATTCGGCTGGCCCAATGTCCCGATCGCCCGATTCAACAATTGGGGTTCCTGCCAAATTGAGAAATCAATGCCGCAAAACTGCAAAAAAGAATAGACGGCGATCAGCGTCCCGATCGCGGTTGTGAGTAAGGATAAAAGTTTAACCCCGTTTAGCCACCCTCCTCGGCCCTGAGAAGAAAACTTAATCGCTCCAAAAGAATACCAGAAAAAGATCCAAAAATATGATAATAGACCGAACTGCCTTTCATATGACCCCACCCAGCTTTTCATTGGATCCGATGACCAAATAGTGAGCATGGCGAAGATGATAAAAAATATCCAGGCCGGCGCCAGATAGACGAGCCGTCCGGATAATTCGCCATTAATATGACCTCGCCATAACCGCAAAGAAAAGGCCGCCAAGATTGCCGCCGCCGCACCAAGGATCGATAACAAGGCGGACTTCACCGACAAAAAAGGACTCATTACCGGAAAGAAAAAAGACATCCCCAAGGGGATGACAGCAATAACCGTCCAAAAGGAAAGGGATAACAGTAAACGAAGGATCTTCGCCCAATCGATCTTCTCCATATAAGGCGATTATATCATTAAAAAAGCTCCCGACCAAGCGGCCAGGAGCTTCAGGATAGGAGATATTTTAGCGGCGGTGCTGCATTCTTTCCCAAAGGACCAGAAGCGGACTGGCTACAAAGATCGAACTGTAAGCGCCGCAGAAAATGCCGACGATCAAAGCCAGGACGAAGTCCCTCACGGACTCTCCGCCGAAGAAGAATACGGCAAGCAGAGCGAGCAATGTAGTAATAACGGTATTGATTGAACGGACAAAGGTTTGGTTCAAGCTTTCATTAACAGTCTCAGCAAAGCTGGTCGCGCTCTTAGGTAGATTTTCCCGGGTACGATCAAAGACGACAATGGTATCGTTTACGCTATAACCCAGTACGGTAAGCAAGGCGACGACAAATGTCGAGCCGACCTCAATGCCGTAGAACTTGCCCAGGACAGCAAAGACGCCCACGGTAATCAGCACATCATGCAAAAGAGCGATGATGGCGATGACGCCATATTTCCAAGACGCGACCGGTTTAGAAACGCGCTGGAAGGCGAACCCGACATAAATGATGATTACGATCAGGACAAAGATCATCAACCAAAACGCCTTGCTCCTAAGCTCCTGTCCGATCGACGGGCCGATTGCCTCGAAACGGATCTCTTCCAAGCCAGATTGCGCTTCGGACATCTTCTTCAGTTCCGTAAGCACCCGCTGATGGGTATTTTCATCGCTTTCTTGGAAACGCATGATCATCGACCCTTCAGTCGGCTGGATAGTAAGGCCGCTTAAAGAGGCATCGGACAATTCAGACTGCACAGCCGGCACTGATGGATTTCCGCCCGCAAACTTTACTTCCAGAATGCTACCACCGGTAAAATCTAGCCCGAAATTCAGGCCCCAAAGAGAAATAGCCACAATAGCGGCGACAACCAAGGTGCTAGAGAAAGCTAGCCAAATCTTGCCGTGCTTGATGATTTTCAAATTGATCATAAAGGTATAATTATATCTGCTTACTGCCAGTCCCGCTGCCAATCAGCCAGCGATGGCGATCCAACCAGCCACTCTTAAAGGCTTTGATTAAGATGTGGGTAATGACGATACTCGAGAACATCGAGACGGAAACGCCAATGAACAGCGTCGCTCCGAAACCTTTAATCAAGCCCGTCCCAAAAGCCATCAAAATAAAACAAGTAAGAATGGTGGTAATATTGCCATCCCTAATTGATGGCCAAGCCCGACGGAATCCCTCATCCAAAGCCGCGGACAAAGGCTTCCCTCCGCGGAGTTCTTCTTTCATGCGCTCAAAGATAAGGACGTTGGCATCAACCGCCATACCGATAGAAAGGATGAACCCGGTAATACCGGCCAGGGTCAAGGTCACCGGCTGGTTAGCGTAATAGACAAGGAAGACCAGAATAACCAAGAATAGGATCGCAGAAAATATACCGTCAAATATCTTAAGGTGATTGAACACGCTCACAAACAGCAAGACTAAGAGCGAGATAAGAAGGAGCGCCAGCAAGATCGGAGAGGCCTTGAAAATAGTAAGGACTGTAAGCGCGTATATGGCCAAGGATCCGACTGACAGCAGCCCAGGCAGACGATAAAATAAGATCATGAATAAAGCGACCAAGGCAAAGCCTATAAGACCAGCTTTCAAGCTATTATTTATAGACTGCTGGCCCAAGCTGGCCCCCACGGTCTGCTGGCCAATAAGTTCAATCGGCACGGGCAAAGCCCCGGTATTAAGCCTCTGTACGAGTAATTTGGCTTCAGTAATATTGAAGCGGCCGGATATGACTGCCCTTCCGTCAGGAATGCGGTCATTGACAGTCGGGACGCTAATCGGATAACCATCAAGGAAGATAGCGACCGGGCGGCCGATATTACGTTCAGTGATATTTGCAAACATCTCTGCTCCTTGGCTGTCAAATTCCAACGCCACTTCCGGGGAAGCATCATTTGGATTGAACTGCAGGGTCGCACGTTTCAAATTCTTTCCCGAGAGTTCGGTATTAACCCAATTCTCACCCAGATTCACAGCGGGCACTTCTCCATTTTGTCCAACTTCTACCTGCTGGGCAGCCGTTCCTTGTTCTTTAAACTCAAGTAACGGGGTTTCTCCGATCAACCGGATGGCTTCATTCACATCCTTGATCCCAGCTAACTCGGCAATAATGCGGTAATCGCCATTGATTGTCCGATTAGCCTGGATCACAGGCTCGCTAACACCGGCACCGTTTACTCTCCGTTCAATGATGTCTCTTACGCCTTCTAAAGCGCTTGCGCGATCAGCTTCCGGTATGCCGCTAACATCAGCCTGATAGACGAGCTGCGTTCCGCCTTGCAAGTCTAAACCCAAAACGAATGGACTCACCGGCGCTTTTGGCAATACGACAACGTTATTGGTTGCCTTGGCTAGAGCGTCCGCCCCGCGATTATAAATGTCTCCGGCAGCCAGCACGAAGCTCAAGAATGCAAAGATTACCAGAAGGGCTAAAAGCCAGCGCTGGCGATGGCGCTTCAATCCGGCAGAAAAGGATTTCAGTTTAGACATAGTGTTTTTTCTTTTTTTATAGCCAAAGGCTAGAAACTGTAAAAATCTTAGACTAAAAAAAGTAAAAAATCAAGCGAAGCCTTTACAAAAGGCTTAAAATATCATATAATACTTAATATCAGCTAAAAAATTAATACTTTTATCCATATGCCATTGATCCCGACAGTCATTGAAAAGGAAGGCCAGATCGAACGTGCTTACGACATCTATTCGCGCCTCCTAAGAGATCGAATTATTTTCCTTGGCGAAGCAATAGATGACCATGTATCCAATATTGTCATCGCGCAAATGTTGTTCCTCGCCGCGGAGGACAAAGAAAAAGATATAAAGTTCTATATCAATTCCCCCGGTGGATCGGTTACCGCAGGCTTAGCAATCTACGATACCATGCAATATATCAAATGCCCCGTTACCACTATCTGCGTGGGCATGGCCGCCTCCATGGCCTCCGTGCTTCTGGCTGCCGGTGAAAAAGGCAAACGCCTGGCCCTGCCAAACAGCGAGATTATGATCCACCAAGTGATGGGAGGCGCAGAAGGCCAAGCTTCCGATATCAAGATACGAGCCGAACATATCCTTAAGATCAAGGATAAGATGAACCACATCCTAGCTAAGCATACCGGCCAGAAAATCGCGACGATTGAGAAAGATAGCGATCGTGATCGCTTCATGAGCGCGGAGGAAGCTAGGGATTATGGCCTGATAGACAAAATCATCGCTCGCGAATAAATAATTTCGACCAATATAAAATCCCGCCAACGCGGGATTTTTTGTTATCAAAAAATATTAACGCTTCATCATGGTCGCCGCCATCAAGCGGAATATCTCCTGATAAGGAGCCGCCTCGCCGGATCGAATATAGGAAAGCACATATACTCTCTGTCCGCCCGCACCCAAAAAATAAACGATATTGCCATCACTGCTAAAAATTCCGGGGCCAAAATTACTATCGATCAACCGGCTGGCGTCCAGCGTACCAACATCGCTGAACTGTGAATGGTACCAAGACAGGATGTCCGGAGATGCCTGTTCAAAATCCTCAGAAGAAACCTGGATGAAAGACTGGTCTGGAGCAGAAAACAGGACCGAACCGGCATTAGCGGCATTTACCTCCCATCCACTTGGATAAACTAAAGCAAAGTCTGAATCAAGCGGAGCATATAAAGATAAATTGCGGTTATCAGAAAACTTTCCGGCCCCCATCGGGTCATAACCGCCTAGAAGCTCTGATCGATCCGGGTAAGTGTCGCCGTCGCTATCGGACGACTGGGGGTTAGTGCCAAGCAAGAGTTCTGCCTGGTCGCTCAAGCCATCACCGTCGGCATCCGCCGGCAAAGGCAAGGAAAGCTGAGGGGAGGAAGTCGCCACCTCTTCCGGCGTACTCGTCGCTAATTCTTCTGCGGCCGGCACGTCAGGGACCTTAACGATTTCTTCTTCATTCGTTATCGGTCCATTTTCTACAACTGGACGATTTTCCTGGACCTGTGCCACTGGCTGTTTCAGAGATGGCATGATCAGGAAGCGATATCCGAGGTAAAAAATAACCAAGACAACGCCGATGCCGGCAAAAACGATCACTGCCCCCGTTTTTCGCGCTTTTTGGTGGTCGCCCGGTTGCCGCGGAGCTTTCACCGCCTCTCCGTCATAATTCGTAGCACTAAAACGGGAAAAGGCCGGCATGTTCTTCACGGTGAAATCTTTCTCCAATCGAGCCCATAATTCTTCGGACTTCCCGTCTTCATTTTTGTCTTGTTTCTTATTCTTTCCCAACATAATTTACTCCGCAAAATAATATAGGGCCACTACCACTAAAAGTGCCATTAAGATAGCCGGGATAATCCACTGCCAAGGCCTGCCTTTGAGCGGCATATTCAATTTCGGCATAACATGAACGCGCAAATATAGCTTAACTCCTTTTCGCCCGGCATCATTTCGCCTATTTGTGGACTTTAATCCGTCCATAGTTCAAATTAGAGTTTCCCATCTCCCTTCGGATTATAGCCATTCTTAACCTCATCCCCGTCCTTAAAGGTATCGCCATCAGTGTCTGGGTTAAGAGGATTAGTACCATAAACGGTAGATTCCTCGTAATCGGAAAGGCCGTCAAAATCCGAGTCGATGACGTTCGGATTGGTGCCGATAACTTCCTCCTGACTATCGAGGAGGCTGTCGCCGTCCGAATCAACGGCGGCCGTCACTGGCATTTCAACCGTGGTGCTTGCATCACTACCGACAATCGGCGCGGTGTTACTAGCCGTGCTTTCTTCACCTTCGACTTGAGGAACTACAACATCATCCTCCACTATCGGAGCGGTGGTTGTAGTATTTTGTCCGGACGGAACCTGAGTCTGCTGATCCTCCAAAGGTAAATCTTCGCTCGGGCGCATAAATTTAGAATACACAAGGTAAGCGGCGGCACCGAGAATGAGAACACTTAAAACAATGATTAAGATGAGCTTAAGTTTTGAGCCTCCCCCCTTATCCTCTTCGGGCTCTCCGTATGATTGAGCAGAAAGGCCGGCTGGCTGGGTTTCGATGTTAGAAGCGGCCGGAGATCCGCTTCGATCAGTTTCGGCGAAAATATCGTCGACTGCCTGACTTCCTTGCGCATTGAGATCGTTGAACATATGAATTGATTAATTACAGATAAGCGTATTATATATCATTTCAAGCGAGTTTGCACTCACTTCAAAGGATAGCCTTTATCGTCGCGCAGAATGCGGTAAGAAGACACCGCGCCGCTATCGTCGCGTCCGAGAACTTCTACTTGCGTCTCTGGCTGTAGCCCCACAACCTGCTTTTCTTCAGTCGTCATTAGCACCGGCGCTTTTGTTTGCCCCAGGGCATCAGAGCCCGACGGCTTCTCTTTGTTGCCGGGGAGACCGAAAATAAGTAGTAAAACGGCCACTATCGCCAGTAAAATACCGGCGGAAATATAAATTTTCTTTTTATTCATATCCATTCTTCTTAATTACTCAACTATCGCCCGCCATCGCTAGGCGTACCTCCGCCGCCGATCGGATCAACTTCCATGACGCAGAAAGCGGCACTAGAGGCGCAGGGATAGGTGGCGGTTGCTCCGCAACACACCTGGTTAGCTCCGCAAACATCCCCGCTACTGCAGCATTTTTGGGTATTAGGATTATAACAAGCGCCATTACATTCAAGCAGCGGAGACGCGCAGGTACTTTCCGCTACGCACTTGCCGTTCGGCCAAGGAGCGTTATCCCATGATTGTCCTGCCGGACAAGTGCAAGTAGGCCCGTCGCAGCCATTTATACCGTCACAGTTATACATATTGACCGCGCAGCTTCCAGTGCAACTGGTCCCGCCGGTATAGCAGGTAGGACTTTGCATTCCGCACTTGAAAGAAGTTGTATTGTAACAAGCATTACCGCAATTATATTGTCCTGCCGGGCAAGCTTCACACTGTTTGTCGCTTTCACAACCGGGCAAACCGTCGCAATCTCTCCACCCCTCTTCGCAGAGGCATTCAGCTCCCTGCGCAAACTGGTGTAGACCATCGCAAAAGCAATCTGCCATGCAATACTTCTCCGCTTCCCAGGGAACGAGGCCGGTGGAGGTCAACAGTTTGAACTGACAAACTCCATCCCCGCAATAACCGCCTCCTTCTTCCGGACCGCCACCCTTATAAACGCAGAACTGGTTGGTGGTGATCGGATAAGGGACTTTTTCACCGGCTAAAGTCGTACAGCCATACCGCAATTGAGAGCTCGAACTGGCGATCCGCGCCCGATCCAGGATAATGCCGCTATTGCCATCGCAATCTTCCTGACCATCATTATAATAACCCCCCCGGCCTTCCTGATTGGGCTGCTGCTTCGCGCCGTCTCCACAATAGGTATTTATATCGAGAGCAAACTCCTTGACGGTATCCGCACCATATTCATTCATTGCCTTAATTTTGACGGGAAATGATGAAATGGCTCTAGTCGGCTTTCCGCTTAAAGCATAGAACAAAGACGGTGAGGCGGCGGATACCCGAGGAAACAATCGCTGGAGTCCCGCCATAAGACGAGGGAGAAAACTCGTATCCTTGCCCGCCGGGTCTACTACTTCCCCTCCTCCGTCCGGAGATTTCAAATCGTTCTCCCCGCCGGTATCAATACCGATATTTTCCGAACTGACGATCGCCAAACCGGCTGGCAAATTGCCCACCGCCGAATACACGATAGTATGATCGCCTTGATTGCGCCAGCCGAGACCACAATAATACTGGGCGTTGAGCCGCACAGCCTTGGGGCAGTTGAGGTCAAGTTTGGGGTGGTCCGCTTTTACCAAGATATTTATCTGCCTGGTAGAAACGTTGTTATAAGCATCCCTTGCCGAAACGGTATAGACAAAATTCTGGTCAGATCCGTATTTTGGCGCCGGGATGATATTGTATTTTAAAATATAATAAGAAGTATCGCCCACCTTAGTCACGCTCTCGCCCAGGAATTGAGCATTAGCCGAAGACAAAAGATCAAAGGGTCCCGAACTGTATTGTGATTTCGCTATCGTATAACTAAATGGCTGGTGCTTGTCGGTAATACTAAACTTCACCATTAAAGGAATAACCGAACTCGGATAATACTCAATATCATCAGACCGGATGACTGGCGCGCCGTTCCCGACGACAATCGGAGTGACCGTTGCCAGGGTTCCGCCCCGGCCGTCATCCACGATAATGGACATGTTATATTTCCCGGAATTTCCAGCCGCTTGGGCATAAATCTTTTTCTGGCTGGGATTTGCCGTATCTTGGATGATGGGAGCCGCGTTGTTCACCCCTCCATTTTTCCAGTTCGTCCAGGAAGTACCGGCCGTATTGAGGGTCCAGCTAAGAGGATTGCCGTCCGGATCGATAACCCGAATAAAACCGGCGAATTCCTGGTCGCTTTCTCCTTGCAGGCTAACAGACACCAAGACCGGAGCATTATTCTCGCTTGATCCGATATAGGCGGCTCCGCTAGCAACACAGCCGTAGTCCGCCAAATTACCCTCAGCGGTATTGAAACCGAGAGCTTTGGTTTCCATGGAAGAACAAAGGGTGAAATTAGAACCGTTGGCATCGCCTTTATAAGCAAAGGCGTAGCTACCCGCCGGCAATTCGAAGACATCATCGCTCGGATGAGGGTCAGCAAAGGTTTTGTTTTCCGCATTCCAACAAGTTACCGGATCAAACCCGGCGCACTGCCCCAAATGGTTGACCGGATCAGCCATCGATTGGGACGCTCCCAGCTGCGGAAGCAAGGAAGCTTGCCAGCTTGGCCAGACAGAAAGGCTCCGTAAGGGCAGATAAGTTCCAGCTCCCATCACCGGATATTTGCCATTAGCCTCCCGAAAGGCGGTCAAAGAAGTACGGAGATCGATCAAGGAAGAAAGCCGGCGGACATCGCGGGAAACTTTAGAACGGACATTGTCGCAATATATGCCCGAAGCACAATCCTTATCAGTGTTACAGGCGTCGTCCTCTTTGGATAAACAGCGCCCCGGCGCTTCTCCTTCGCCCACGCATTCATATCCTTCGCTGCAATCAGTATCAGAAGAACAGCGCAAGGTAGAAATAGAACAATAACCGGGAGTCGCGAGGTTGCTATTGAATTGCCAATGCTTGACCATCTGCCCGAGCGCATCCACCGTCTTAAAATCCGGATTCTGATTATAAGAAATTAAGTAGATATTAGTATAGATCAACTTATTGGCCAGATTTACATTAGCCGCGTTGACGTAAACAGTGCGCCCATCACGAACGGCGTCGTATCCGTCTACCAGCATCGCTTGCGGAGAGCCGCTAAATCCTTGCGAACGATACCAGCTCGCGGCGCTAAAGTGGTTAGGATTAGGCAAGACGCGCACGGCGATCACATCGCTATCATCGCTGGCAACTCCCGGCATATTGACAGTCTGCCCTCCGGGTTCTGGCGCTGCCAAAGCAAGCGACGAAAAGGCAAATACGGCCACCAGCGAGAGGAGTGTCGGCCAAAGATACTTATGTTTCTTCATATATATTCCATTTATTGGGCGATATTGATCGTTATCGGCGTCGATTTCCCGCTTTCATTCCCGGAGGCATCCAAGGCGCTGATGGCAAAAAAATGGTTGCCGGTCCAGCCTGTAGATCCGATTTGCAATTCAGTAGCTCCCGGCTCGGAGTCGAAAGACTCTCCGTATAAGCCGCTGGCTATACCATGATATAGGCGGAAAAAAGAAGCATCGGCTTGCGGCTGCCAAGTGAATTTCAAGCGTTGGCCAGTCTGTATCGAACCGGCAAGCCCTTGAGGGATTACCGGGGCGATCTTGTCGGTTACGAGCACGGTTTTCTCATCAGAAAGAGGGCTTTCGACCTGAGAAGCAGAAATGGCGGATACTTTGAAACGATATTCCCGGCCAGGCTCCAAGCCGGTCACGAAAAAACGGCAAGAATAATTCTGGCCAGAAGATGGGGTAACTGGCGTACAAACCGTTCCCGGGAGACCGCCTCCCAAAACATCTGTGGGTTTCGCGTCGGCAAAAGCCATGGCGCCTGAATCAACCGGCGAATAATAAATACGATATCTTCCAGACAAGACCGGATTCAAATTATAAATGAGATTGGATGGACCGCTCCACTCCAAGCGGACATCATGGCCGTTTTCCAAATCAATAGCAGCCGAAATGGAGCCGGCTGTCGGGGTTGATTCTTTAAAGAAATATGACTCCTTAAGCACATCCCAGATGCAGAATCCGTCACCCGCACCATCGCCATTGCGATCAGGACCACAAGCCCCGCCTAAATCAGTGCAGGCGCCCCTGCCTTCGCTGCAAATAAGCGATGAGCCGGTACCGCGTATGACAGCCGGATTGATCATCGCCGGCAGATCATCGCTCATTCCTTCCTTCCCCGCATCACGGCAATAATAAAATTTATAATTATAGTTCTGGCAGGCACCTATCGCTCCGGTACAGGTATCATACCAAGGAGACCAGGTCTGAGTCACCTTGTTTACCGCCGGCCAAGGATTCTTGCAAAGGAAGACGAAGAGCGGAGCTTCCGCCATCGCGCCATCGCCGTCCATATAGCCATTGCAACAATTATTAGCGCAATCGGGCCCCGCACAAACGCAAGATGAGGCTGAATTACATGAAGGCGAAGCGAAGCGTTGCATATCAATGCCTGCAGAAAGCACGGTAGAATCATCGCTGATATTATCAGCGGATTGGACCATGGCGCGGTTAGCCGGCAAGCCAGCCACTTCCTGGATTGAGGCGACCGATTGCTTGGTCACATGCCAAACCCAATCCCAATAATAACCCGTAGCGGGATGCAGTATCTGCTCATCCGCGCTATAAGCTTCGGCGCTGAACACCTTATCCCGATCAGCGGCGACGTCGAAATTAGCCGCCGCCGGATTATCGTCATTTTCGCTGATATCTTCCGCATTCTCACTAAAAAGATAGGAGCCCGGTTCCACCGCCACATACTCCACCGCGCAAACGCCGGAATTGGAACTCTGAGAAGGCAGGGTCCGGAAGGTTGAGATATATGAATTCCCAAACGTCAGATTATTGAAAGAAAGCGATTCCCCCTCCACATATGAACCGGATGCGAGATCAAGATAGCCCTCGCCATTCAAGCCGACGCTCCATTGGCTCATCACCCCTGAATTACTATCCAGAGCCTGGTCGCCTTTGATGATCAAATAATGGTCAGCACCAGCGCTCAAAAGGCGCTTAGGAGTAAAGAGGACGACCGTTCCATTACCATCCTTTTTATAAGAAATATCTCCAGGCACCGAGCAATAGAGCTTATTAGGATCCGGCACTCCGGCCAGCGCCGTATCAGATTTCAATCCGGAAACCATTAGCATCGATCGGACTGCCATCGCCACTTTACGATATACGCGAGCCAGCCAATGTTCTGAGACGGGCTGGAATCCATCGGCAGCCGCCACGAAGGTGCCGGCGGGACAGACGCCGCTTCCATAATCATTTTCTTCAAGCAAGAGGATATTGCCGGCCAGGCTGCTCGGATCCATGGACTGGTCAAAAGGAATGCTGATACCGGCATTCCGGCATACTTCCGTCGCTCCATGGGCCGGTTTCAATTCTTCATCCAAAATCGACGGTCTCGCCCGGCAACAGGTCCCTGAATCGCAACCGACCACTGCCTGGTCGCCGCAATCGGTATCAGCGCTGCAACCGCAACAAAGGCCGCGATCATCGCCGGAACAAGGCGCTTGATTAGGCTGGCAAACAAGGTTGCCATTCCCAACCCCGCTACAAGAAGAAGCGTTGCCGACCTCACAGCAGCAAGAGCCGCAATTATCCGCCGTACCAGTCTCACCTTGTTCGGTCAAACAGGCAAAGGGCGAAAGGCAGAACCCGGTATTGCATCCGGTTTGGCTGCTACGATTACGACAATCGGTCCCGGGTTTGAAGATGGGATCAAACGCGCACCCCTTAATACAGGCATCAAGACCGCTATAGGTCCCCGTCGCCTGAGCGTTTCCGCTATCACACTCGTTATTATTAGGAGCGGCTTTACAATTATAGTAGGCGCAATATCCAGAAGGAAGTTCTTCCCCTGATTTGCATTTATTGTCACTGAAATTGAAACAGCACCCGGCAGCAGCATTACATTCATCCAGACTGCCATTGAACTGGTTACAGAAATTTTCGCCGCCCGGATCGGCTTCGCAAGAATCAGTACAGGCTTCTACGCTCTTAAAACGACCGAGCTTAGATGGGGTGGAAGAAGCGCAAACGGAAGGATCAGAAGCATCACATTCATATCTCGCGCAATATCCTTTATCCGCCCCTTGCAGAAGTTGGCCGCTGCCGCCGGTACAGACGTCATCCGCTGACGACTCGGTACCTTTAGAATCGAGACAGCAAGCGCCGCTGTGGTCAAGGCAGCTCGAGGCTGATAAACGGCTGCAATCTACACAGGCTCCAGTTGCGGAAGAAGTGTCGCAATATTTTCCGGAAGATGACGAACAGTTACAGGCTGCATCTGATTTCGCAACATCCACCTGGCCGCCGACCTCCACTTTACAACCGGTGCACTCGCCGAAGCCGCTTCCGTCATCCGTTGTATCAGTGCCACAGGTCCCGCCGCAAACCAGGCCGGCACAACAATCACGGCTATCCTGGCCGATTTCACAGCAGCAATCGCAACGGGCGCTTGCTTGGCTGACGCAAGACTGCCCCTGGCACTTAGCATCACCGCGGCAAAGTTCCGCCGTTACGCATTTACCCGCTCCATTAGCGTCCTTGCATGAGAAACCGGCGGCGCAGACGTCACAGGTAGAGGCAGAAGAGCTCACGCTATCCACGCAGCGATTGCCGTCGAGACGCACCCAGCCGGTGGGGCATGATGTCGGGGTGGTGATTTGCCAATGGGCCTTATCGCCGAACTGAGGAAAAACTTGGCAAGTCCTTTCTTGAGTAAATTCACCCCAAGCAAAATCTTCTGGCAGAGAGCAAGAACCTTCGTTTAATACGCAGGCATCCAGACCGCTGTCAAAAGAACAGCTCTGACCGAGACAAGATGGGTTTGCCGCGCAGGTTGAATCGCAAGGACCCAGGTTTTTGGGAGCACCGGCGAAAGGCGAACATACACCCGGGGAATTAGGACAAAAAGCATTGACCTGGCAGGCTCCAAGCGCTTGAGCCATGCCGTTACAGCTATCATAGTCTACCGGCGTATCGCCGCCCTCTCCCAATCCGGTAGAAAATCCCCATTCAAAAACCGAGGTCTTGATGCTTATATAACAGCTCGCCAAAGAAGGAGCGCATCTCCCTTGCATATAGGTTCCGGCCGGACAGCAGGTCTCGCTACCGCATTCCTGATTGCTCGTACAAGTGCCGATTTCGAAATTAGTATCATTCCCCCATTCTCCATTCTTAACCACTTTAACCGGACCGCTGACCGCTCCGGTCGGAACGGCCGGCAATAAGCGCTGAGCGCCTTGGTTAGTGGAAATCGTACCGCTTACGCCCTTATCACGGCTGAAGACGCTAAGTCCGTCGCCGCCATTGTTTCCAAAATACTCGCCCCAGATAGAAACGCTGGTTCCCACCGGCCCCTTAACCGGCGATATGCGGCAAATGCTGGATTTCAAAGAAACATTAGCATCGACATTAAAGGCATTGGGGTTAGCATTTTGCGAATCAATCCGTTCTCCGTCTCCAAAAATTATGGCGATAGGATAATAGCCATCTTGTAAATCAGCCGGGACCTTCACGATAACCTGCTTATCGCTCCAGACAGAAGACGCGCAAACATCCGGAAAGGAATAATCAGCTTCTTTATCTCCGAACATTACTTTTGCCGTCCCTCGGGCCCCACCCAAGCCGCCGCCGTGAATAGTAACATACTGGCCCGCCCGTCCAGTGGCAGGTTCGAAATAGCTGATATAAGGACCGGCATCAGGTTCTTGTTCCTTTAAGAAGGTAACGTAATTGCTCTTCTGGGGGAAGCCGTTCACGCTCCCGACCACAAAGCTCGTCATGCCCCCTTTTTGGATATTAGGGACAGTGGTCGTACCGGCCACGCCCTGCGGATTATTAAATTGTGAATCCAGACCGCGGACATTGCGTACGTAATCGCCGAAATAGGCCTGGCCTTCATAAAGATTGATACCGAAATAATTAACCTTGTCGCTCAACCGACCGGTTTCAGGCGTAAGCAAACAAAGACCCGGTCTCTTAATATCATTATTTATGAAATCAGGGACAATAGGGCCGACATCATTATCAGTGGTGTCATTCTGGCCATCCGCGGATTGCACCTTCAAAGGGCCGGAGGTCGTCCCTTCAGGAACGACGATTATGATCTGTTTGTTCGTCCAGGAATCAATACATTGAGGATTGATCGCCGAAGGAGAAAGGCCGGGAATATCGCCGCCGAAAAAGACCTTGCTGGCCTGAGGATCAAAAGCACCGAAATTGGTGCCGCTGATGGTAATAATATTGCCGTTATCCCCATTCGGTGTCGTGAGATCGCACTTTAGCGTGCAGTCATCATCGGTCAAACATGGCTTATTCTGGTCTTCTTCACAAAAGCCGCCGGCCGGACTCACTCGGGTGATCACCGGTTGCCCCTCACAGAGGCAAGACTCGGGGTTGCAGCTCAAATAATCACCGCAAAGCGAATTGTCCGCCTCACACGACGGATTGCTTTCATCGGCATCACAGGATTCCCCAAGGCTAGACTTCGGGACGCATGAGCAGGTCTCATTATCGCAATAATTGTCCACGGCACAAATCTGGTCTACCCCCTGGCAACCGCCAAGGATAGTATTGCTATCGCAGCTTTCGGGGCCGCCGCCGCTATTGCAATCCGAGCCCAGACAGGACCCCCAAGAGCCATCGATACAAGCCATACTGCCGCCGCAGCCGCAAGGGTTTATCTGGCCGTCCGCGCAGCCGCCCGTGCCATTGCCATTGTTCGACCCTAGGAGCCTGGTCAATACAAAAGTCGCTATGCCCCAGGCCGATAGTATAATAACCAAACCTATCACCCCATTTTTTAGGATTAACTTGGCTTTATCCACCTTGCTCTCATCGCCGTTCGAGGTCATCCAAACAAAACCGCCCCAAATGATGAGACCGACACAGATAATGCCCAGAGAAAGCATCACGATATTTATCACCCTTCCGGCCGTCGTCCGCGGATCTTGTTGTCCAAGCTCAATGTTATTGCCGATCTCATTCATTCCCACATCGACTTGGGCACTCGCCAAATTATAAAAAGCCAGCCCGATAACAATCAGGAAGCTTAAGGCCGCAAAGCGGATTATATTCTTTTTGTTCTTCAGCACAATTTTACTCCGGCGAGCCAAAACCGGGCTTCAGCCCAGCCGGTAATATATCAAAAAGGGGTCTTTAAATTATTGGCAATTCCCATCACCGCCAAGATTCTGGGTTGGCGTCCCGAAACAGCAAGAAGGAGACTCTGGAGATGCTTCGCACCCGTCTCCAGAGCTTGGCTTATAGCAATTCTGATAAATATCCTTTAACCCGGAACCAGCCTGCGCCTTATAGCTCAAAGAGGAAGACAACGCAGTGTGGCGCAAGAAAGCGAAAGTAATGTCGGGTTCACCATCAAGCGGAAGCACATCGCGGTTCTCCGCTTCCACCCAATACCCGAATGGCGAAGGAGCAGAAGACCATAGGCCGAGCAAATGGTGCTCGACATCCTGCTGTCCGTCGTTGATCTTAGTGACCCCGGTCTTGAGCGTACTATTCATCATCAGGCGATCAAAACGGATCTCAATCAGGTCCTTCAAGGCAATATCTGCGCTTCCGTTGGAAGGGACTACGCTGTTTATCTTCGGCGGTTCGGTCATCAATTGGTCGCTTACGAAGAAGGACCATCGGTACTTATCCTTAAGCCCGGTATTAGCACTATTATTTTCATCATAAAAAGCTATTGGCCCGTCAGCGTAGACATCGCGGTTACCATCCAGTGAGTTCATGGCCGCATCGACGATCCCATCGAGAGCTAAAGGATCGGCGGTTGGGAAATTTTTCCCCGATGGATCCTGGCAAACCTTGCGGCCGGAGACGTCGCTGCCGCATAGGGTAAAGGGACGATATTGCAAACAATCGAAATTATCGGAGCAGGAGCGGACATTCGCCGATACTAATTCCACCGAAAGATGGCTGTTAGCGGGCAGGCAATATATTTTTTCGCCACAGCCATTTAGGCCGCATTCTCGGTTCGAAATGAATTCGACCGTTTTATAAGCATTGCTCACCATGAAACGCCCGGGGATAAAATCTCCTTGGCAAATTCCAGCGGAACAAGCATAGGAACGGCAATCGCTATCCGCTTGGCAGGCCAATCCATTTCCGCTCGAAGTGGCAGCATTAACGACGCGGATATATGAAGCAACTTCATCGGCGTTCCCAGACAGCATGATCGGATTAACAGGCTCATTGAAGCTCAATTGCACAACCGAGTTCATGGGGCGGTCGCTCTCCCCGCGCTTTTCAGAACTTCTGACCAAATCGAGGCCGCCGCTCATCGGAGTCAAAGCGATAGAACCGCCATTGCGGCTTTCTAGAATAATATTATTTCCATTCTGCCCGGCAACCTTCGCCGTAATCTCAACTTTATTTCCAATCTTATCGACCAATATTTCCGGTTGTCCACTCAACTTTCCATAAACAGCCGTCGCCACATCTCCCAGATTGCAACCAGGCAAAACCAGGATATTGCTGCCGGTACTAGTAGCGGCAAAGGTATACACTTCTGAGCCGACGCGCAAATTATCCGCTAAAATCTCCGGACTTACATCCACCAACCAAGAATTACCCGCCTGATGGCCTTGCGCCTCCAAGCTGAAAAATCCCTGGAAGTGCGCGGAATCGCCAGACCAAGCAGTGGAACCGAGCATTTGTTGTCCCGAGAAAAGTTGCGCCTGCGTATTATCAGATGAAGATACTACGCGGAAATCACTGAAAGTTCCATGGTATTGCTGGTCTATCACCGCACTACCCTGCACTCCACCCGACTCGGAAGTGACTGAGTTGACCTTTGACGGCTCATAAATGGAAGGACAGGATTGGATCTGCACCGCTCCTTTTGCGGCCACCGCCGCCTGTGTTTGGCCGATTAAATCACGTTCGTTATCCGGCAACGGGAATATTCCTCCGCGCACCACCTGCGGCGGGGTAAGATCTACCAGGTTACTGACCCGGAAAGACCATTGCAAAAAATCATTACGGCAAGTCTTAAAGACCGAGGTGCCATCGTCCTTCTTCAATCCCGAAGTCAAATTTACACTATAATCAACTTCTCCTTCAGCCTGCCCGAGCAGTCCTTCGGGGACGATAACGAAATCCTTTCGATCAGTGGAAACGTTCACTGTCGCCATCACGTTGCTATTTTCCTCCGGGCAAGAAGAAGATCCGCATTGATCGCCGATATCATTGCGGAATATCCTGATGTTCACGGGGTTGATCCGGTTGCAGGCGCCGCCACAGGCGCAAGCCTGGCCTGCAGCATCTTGGCAGAAAGTATCGAGCTTAATCGCTTCCTTAAAGCTGACAATAATTGAGGCATTCCGGGCAACTCCCTTCTGTCCCTCTTCAGGATATACTTGTTGGACGGTGCAAGCCCCAATCGCTCCAGCTCCCCCTAAAGTGCGGACATCCTGGTTGTTATCGCCAAAAATACCACCCAAGCCAGTAGCATTCATCAAGCGATTAAGAACAAAGGTGGCAATCCCCCAGGCCGAGAGAATTATGACGAGCCCGATAACGGCATTGCGCAGAATGGTTTTAGCCTTATCAACCTTGTCTTCATTCCCGCCGCTCATCATCCAGGTAAATCCTGCATATATCACTAAGCAGACGGCAATCACCCCCAAGAAAAGGAGGATGAAATTGATCACCCGAGCGGCAATAATCCTCGGGTCCGTAGGTGATAGGCCAACCGCCCCGGAAATCTCATTCGTCCCGACGTCAATGCCCTGGGCGAAGGCCTCCGGAATCAGCAAAAAGCCCGCGAAAAAGGTCGCGAGTATTATAAAAAAAGAAATGATTCTACGGCTCATTTTGTTTCAATTGAAACGCAAAGCATGGTATAATTTATTAGCTCGGCGCATATCGATATTATAACATAAAGGCCGATTATTGGGAAAGAAAAATGACTATCGATCGCATCATAACCAAATTCTTAGAAAAGCATCCCGGCGAAGACCCGACGATGCTCCGTTTAGCATACGATTTCGCCGCCGAGGCACACGGAGGGCAGCTTCGCAAGACCGGCGAACCATACATCCAGCATCCTTTGCATACGGCTTATCTGCTCGCAGAAATCAATGCCGATCTCCCCACAATTGTAACCGGTCTCATACATGACGTCCCGGAGGATACGGACTACACTTTTGAAGACGTGGAAAGGAATTTTGGCTCAGAGGTTGCGACCCTAGTCGCGGGCATCACCAAACTAGGCAAGATCAAATATCGCGGAATCGAGCGATATCGGGAAAATCTAAAAAAAATGTTTTTAGCGATGACGACGGATATCCGCGTCATTTTTATTAAATTCTGCGATCGCCTGCATAATCTCCGCACTTTAGACGGCCTTCCACCAGCCAAACAACGGCGCATCGCCCAGGAGACTCTGGAAATATATGCTCCCATTGCCGGCATGCTGGGTATTTGGCGGCTTAAGTGGCAAATGGAAGATATCTGTTTTAAGTATCTTTATCCCCAAAAATTCGCCGAACTCGAGCAGGAATATGAAGTAGAAAAGAAAGCGGAGAGGAATCAATACTTCCAAAAGATTAAGGCGCAACTCATCCCCAGACTTAAAGAGGCTGGAATCCAACATGAAACGGAAGTCCGCTTCAAACACCTCTATAGCATCTTCCAGAAGATGCAACGCAAAGACCGGAAGTTCGATGAAATATACGATGTATTTGCCTTGCGCGTAATCGTGCCAACGGTGGATGATTGTTACAAGGCTTTAGGGATCATCCATACTCTTTGGCGTCCCAAACCTAACCGTTTCAAAGATTATATCGCCGTCCCCAAGCCCAATGGCTATCGCTCACTCCACACGACTATTTACGGCCCGGATAATAAGGCGGTCGAATTCCAGATTCGTACCCGCGAAATGCACGAAGAGGCCATGTACGGCTTGGCTGCCCATTGGTATTACAAGAATAAGAACGAGAAAGGAATGCAGCCGTTGTGGGTGAAAGAAATAATCGACATCCAAAAAGAGGTTTCCGACACCAGCGAACTCATAAAAAACATCAAGCTTGATATTTTCAATGACCGCATCTTCGTCTTCTCTCCGAAAGGAGACGCCTTTGAGCTGCCGGAATTCTCCACCCCCATCGACCTTGCCTACGCCATCCACACCAATGTCGGCAATCAGGCAACGGGCGCGATTGTCAACGACCGCCTGGCAAGGCTTGACCAGGAGCTGAAAAACGGCGATTTAGTCGAAATCATCACAGACAAGACTCGTCTCTACCCTAATCGTGACTGGTTGAAATTCGTTAAGACCAAACGCGCTCGTGACCGCATCAGGCAATATGCGAAGAAAGGCCCGCTAGAAAATATTAAGCGCCTCTTTCCGGGTATAGGAAAAAAATAAGCAAAGGCAATAAAAAACGCCCGCATAAGCGGGCGTTTTTATCTGCAATCGAATTATCGGCTCTGAGTTTCTTCCAGCTTGCCGGTCTTGCGAAGCAATTCTTTCTGCTTCTGCATGGCCATACTGGTCAAAGCATATTTCTTTTGCTGGCGTTTGGTCTTTTTAGGCTCCAAATGCTGCTTCGAACGCGCCTTTTCGAGGCGCTTACTATTCTTCAAGCCTTTCTTGAATTTTCTCAAGAAGCTTTCGAAGCTTTCTCCGGGTTTTCTCTTAAAATCAGCCATAAATAACACCTTCCTTTCTATTTACTTTTTTTTCTAAACGGTCTTTTATTTTCTTGAACGCAACGGTTTCCTGAACGCCAGACTCCATATCTCTAAGCATAATCGTCTCGTCCATCACTTCTTTCTTGCCCAAGATTAAACTTACCTTCGATTTCAAGCGTGCCGCTTCTTCCATCTGGTTTTTCAAGCTATCGGTCGAGAAAGATTGGCGGACATTAAAGCCTGCTCGACGCAGTTCTTCGAAAAGCATCAAAGATTTGATCTTAGCTTGATCTCCCAATTGGGCAAGAAAAACGACTTCTTGCTTGTAATCCGGAAGCTCGGTCCGGTCCTTGACCCTGGCTACAACCCTCTCGAGTCCAAAGGCCAATCCGACCGATGGCGTAGGGCGGCCCCCCAAGCTCTCCACTAAGTTATCATATCGTCCGCCTCCTGCCAAGGCCTGCTTGGAATTGGCTATTCCGTCATCCCCAACCGGCCATATTTCAAAGACTGTATCGTTATAATAGGCCAAACCGCGGACCAGATAGGGATTGAAATTATAAGGGATAGCCAGCTCATCCAGATACTCAAGAACCTTGGCGAAATGTTCCCTGCTTTCATCGGACAAGAAATCCGCTAATTGCGGTGCCTCGGCAAGGGTCCGCTGGCAAGCTTCTTCTTTGCAGTCCAACAAAGCCATCATGTTCTTCCCTAGGTTTTTTTTGCAGTTATTGCAGAGCTTTGATTTTCGGCCACGTTCTTTATAGAAGTTTGCGAGCTTGTTGCTGTAATCCTTCCGGCAATCCGCTTTCCCGATACTGTTTATCTGGATCTGGAAATTGGCTTGCAGATCGCGCAGGAAATTATAAGCGGCGGCGATCAATAATGCCTCCGCCATGGGCTTGTTCTCTCCGATAATCTCCAGGTCGAACTGGGTAGACTCACGATATCGGCCGCTCTGCATCTTCTCCCTGCGAAAAACCGGGCCGATGGAATATAATCGGACAGGTTGCGGCAGTTCAGAAAAATTATTCTCAATATAAGCGCGCAAGATTCCTTGAGTGAGCTCGGGGCGCAGGACGCTGTCCTCTCCCTTCTCGCAGCTTACCTCATATATTTCCTTATCATTGCCGTTGCGCATCGATTTCTTATACAGTTCCGGACTTTCTATCACCGGCGTCTTAATCGCGTTAAAGCTGTATAATTCAGCCAAAGAAGCCGCCTTATTCCTAATGGCGCTAAAATAGCGATATTCCGAAGGAACGATATCCTTCATTCCTAAAAGACGATCTATGGTTTTCGCACTGCGCTTTTCCAGCGCCGGTTTCTTGGCGGCAGGCTGGATCCGCACGGGCATTTTTCTTCTGGGCATAATTTAATCAATTAAGGTTTCCGTCGCCGGTTGGCGAATAATCTAGCTTATCGTTGAAAATATCAGCGCGACTGAAAGGCCAGCCTCTCAAGAAGACATGCCCGGTGATAAAACTTTTGTTGATCGGCCCGAAAGTGCGGGAATCTTTAGAGGCGGTACGATTGTCTCCGAGGACAAAATATTCATCCGGTTCCAAGGTTATCTTGCTCTCATCATTGGCATAGGTAGGAGTGCCTTCGCTGAGATAAGGCTCGTCTAATACAAGCCCCCCGGGATATTGGTCATTATATACTATCACCTTCGCATCCTTAATCTGGACAGTTTCTCCAGGTAAGCCGATGACGCGCTTAATAAAATACTCTTGAGGATTCAGGGGGTAACGGAAAACTACGACCTCCCCCCTGGTAATCGGGCGAAAACGGTAACTGATTTCATCGATTATTAGATATTCATGATCATAGAAACTGGGTTCCATCGAAGCTCCCTTCACATAAAAAGGCTGGATAAGGAAATATCGGACCGGAATGATAATCGCAAGCGAAATCGCCACTACCTTTATACCTTCCCAGGCGATTACTAAAAATTTTTTAAACATAATATATATGGCAAATGACGATATTAGGTAAAAAAACTTGCTAAGATTAAATAATTGTTCAGCAAGATTTTACAACTATATCACAAAATAAGACAAAAAGCAAGCCTACCTTTAGGGGAATTTAACGACGAATTATTACTTCTCAATTGAGAAGCGCCAAGACCTAACGACCGCCAAATAGGAACATCGCATCCCCATAACTATAAAAACGATATTTCCCGACTATCGCATGTTGATAAGCCGCCATTGTCTGCTTATAACCCGCAAAAGCAGAGACCAGCATGATCAAGCTTGATTTAGGCAGATGAAAATTCGTTATCAACCCGTCTACCAGCTTGAACTGGTATCCCGGATAGATAAAAATATCCGTCCAAGCTTGATAGGGTTCCCCCATAACTATCTCTTTTTTAGCAACCGCCTGGCCATATGATTCAAGAACCCGGCAAGCCGTAGTGCCAACGGCTATTATACGTCGCTTCTCTTGTTTAGCTTTCATTAATTCCTGAGCGGCGCTTTTGGATAGCCGAGCCAGCTCCGAATGCATCTTATGTTTTCTGATATCCTGGGACTTTACGCCGGCGAACGTTCCCAGACCCACATGTAAAGTTACCGGCACAATCTTCACTCCCTTTCCTTTGATTTTATCCAGTAAGCGTCCAGTAAAATGCAGGCCGGCCGTCGGCGCTGCGACTGAGCCCTTATGGGCGTTATCCGCATAGACAGTTTGGTAGCGCGTCCTATCTGCCTGCTTTGAGTCTCCGGGCCTGATATAAGGAGGCAAGGGCATATGCCCGATCCTTTCCACAATCCGCTCGAAGACCGCGCCACTCAGGTTGAAATCGACAAGCCAAGTCCCGTCGCCTTGATCGCTGAGGAGAGTCGCCCTTAATCTTCTTCCTAATATTACTTCCAATCCAGCGTGCACTCTCCCGCCCACCAAGCATTCCCAACGGCTACCCTTAATTTGGCGATGCAAAAAAATTTCCACCCGCCCTCCGCTCTCTTTTGTTCCGACCAATCTGGCAGGAAATACTTTAGAATCATTAACGACGAGAATATCTCCTTTATGCAACTCTGAAACGAGGTCGTCAAAACGCAAGTCGCGCATCATTCCGCTTTCGCGGTCCACACATAAAAGCCGAGCGTGATCGCGCGGCTTAACCGGCTCTTGCGCGATTAATTCTCGCGGCAAGACGTAATCATAATCTGTTAGCGAAATCATAGGGGTTATCAGAGTAATCCGTTCTCATTAAATTTTTTTCCTAAATGCTCATAAGCCGACGGAGTTGCCACTCTGCCTCTGGGCGAACGATCAAGGAAGCCAAGCTGTAACAGATATGGTTCATACATATTTTCCAAAGTGTCGATTTCCTCTCCGGTGGCGGCCGCCAAAGTGTTGAGTCCTACCGGCCCGCCGCGGAACTTGTCAATAATCACCTCAAGGATTTTGCGATCGACAGCATCAAGGCCGAGATGATCAACCGCCAGTAAGGAGAAAGCATCGTTGCAAGCGTTCAGGGTGATTTCACCGCCATTTTTCACTTGGCAGTAATCCCGGACGCGCTTTAACAAACGGTTGGCAATGCGCGGCGTGCGGCGAGAACGGGCGGCAATAGCCGTCGCCGTTTCCGGGGACAAGGGGACGTTGAGAATGCCGGCGCTCCTCATGATGATTCTCACCATTTCCGCTTCTTGGTAAAACTCCAGATGATGAGACAAGCCAAAACGATCGCGTAAAGGCGCAGAAAGGAGGCTGGCCAGAGTCGTGGCTCCGATAACGGTAAAACGAGGAAGATCCAAACGCAAAGTCCTGGCGGAAGGCCCCTTCCCCATGATGATATCCAGGGCATAATCCTCCATCGCCGGATATAAGATTTCTTCCACCGCTTTCGGCAAGCGATGGATCTCGTCAATGAATAATATGTCTCCTTCTTCAAGATTACTTAAAATAGCGGCTAAATCGCCGCTCTTCTCAATCGCCGGCCCCGACGTGACGCGGATATCCGCACCCATCTCATTAGCGATTACATGGGCGAGGGTGGTCTTGCCCAAGCCGGGAGCACCATATAATAATACGTGTTCAATCGGTTCTTTCCTCTGTTTCGCCGCCATGATCGCGATTTCTAGGTTAGCCTTTATCCCTTCCTGCCCGATATAATCTCGCAAAAACCGCGGGCGCAAGCTCATCTCAAGGGCGACCTCTTCCGTTGTCTCCTGCGGATCAAGCAGGCGTTGGTTTTCTTCCATATATTTGTTTAATCCCAGGTAATACGTCCGTCACCGGAAATATCGATCGGATCACCAAGGTATTTTGGCCTGGACCCCAGGTTCACATCTAACCAGGCTTTGACAGTAGCAAACCACTCGCGATGCTCCATATATTTGCTATTGAGATAATATCGCTTATCCGCCCGACAGCCCCAAGCATCCAGACCCAGACGATTAGCAATGAACAGCGACCGCCGCAAATGGAAATCCTGGGTAACAAGCAGCATAGAATCTACGCCAAAAACTTCTTTCGACCTATAGATGCTATCAAAGGTATCAAATCCGGCATGGTCAAGAAAAATATCCTGCTCCGGCACTCCCTGGGCAACCAATCGATCCTTCGCCGCCGTCACTTCATCATAATATTCCTGTCCATGGTCTCCGCTCACTAAAATCTTTTTTACCAATCCCTTTTTATAAAGGTCTTTGGCGGTATCGAGGCGATCGGCAAAGACAGGGCTCACTTCTTCGTTCCCTTTCACTCCGGCGCCCAAAACGAGGGCCGCCGGCCGGCTCCCCCGGATGTCCTTAAGACAATCATCAACTATATAGCGGCTAAAGGAATCAACCCGCTCTTGCAGCAGCCAAAGAGACCAGAACCCGAAGAAGACAACGTAGAAAAGCAGGCGCCAACGGATATACTTTCCCATATATGCTTGCCATCCGCCGGCTTAGCGCTGGCGGAATTCGCAGATGTTATTGAAATCACAAAATTTACACATCTCATTGGGTTTCGGCAGGAAACGCCTTTGCTTAATGGAGGCTATCTGGCTGGCTACTTCCTCCTTAAGCTTATCCTTCTCTTTGTCTTTCGGTGTGAAAGCCACTGATGTTCCCCCTTCTACATAATAGTATCTTAGGGATAAAACCTTCATTTGTAAAACCTCTTCTAGGAACAGCTGATAGAGAATAAGCTGGCGCCTGTCATCCCATGCCAGCTTGTCCTTCGGTTTCCCTGTCTTATAATCGATTACCTCCACTCCCCCCGGAACAGCATCGACGCGATCGATGGCGCCCTTAAGGGTCTCGCCCGCGATCTTAAAGGAAAAACTTTTTTCCAGAAAAAGAGATGACGGCCGGCCCCCGGCTTCTTCGACAAAATGTTTATGGAAATCTACAACCGCCTGCCCGGCTTTCTTCCGATACTGCTCTCGCTGTTCAGCGCTCTCGTAGCCGTCCTCTTCCCAAAGCGAGTCTAACAATGACCGCAAGCGTTCCAGGGAGGCAAGCGACGGATCTGTCTCGGCAGAAAATAGACTGGACTGCAAACCGCCAGCAAAAGGCTTGAGGTATTCATAGAAGACCGAATGCATCAAGCGCCCAAAAACCAAGCTCGGCTTATCGGAAGGTGCGGGAATTTTGAGGATAAAGGCGTATTTATACTGAAGAGGACATTTATCATAAGCTGCCAGCTGCGAGAAAGAGTAGCGCTTGGGCAGCTGCTCAGGCCGGATCTCTTCCTCAAGGAAAACCTTGCCTTCCGCAGCCAAATCACGAAGCAGCTCATTCTTTTCAACCAGGGGTCCGCTGGCTATCGGGACAAGGCCGGCCTCCTCCACGAAGCGAGAAGACTTCTTTTCCCGGGCGCCGCCGTAATCCTTAGCACAAGTGAGATACAATTCCTGCTTGGCACGGGTCAGAGCAACATAGAAAAGCCGCCTTTCCTCTTCGATATGGGCGTCCTTGGATTCTACTAGTTTTTCTTTTACCAATCCGTCAGGCAAGGGGATCTTTTCTGAGCGGTTAATGGTCGGAAATTTTTTATCCGCCAGATTAACCACAAAGACGAAGGGGAATTCTAAGCCCTTAGCAGCGTGGGCGGTCATTACCTTTACCGTATCGGCATCAGAATAATCCAGCCGCAAAGACCCGCTCTCCCCGGCCTCGAGTTCCAACTCCATCGCTTCCATGAAATCAGCCAGGCGGGCAGAAGGGAGGCCTTCTTCAAAACGTTTCATCTTCTGATAAAACTGGTTAAGATAAGAAAAAGTTTCCTGGTCGCGATCGATGTCCAATCCTTTCATCAACCCCGATTCTTCCACGAATTTAAAAAACAGCCTGCTCGGTTGAGTCGTGGAGACAAGCGCTGAATGAGCGGCGATCAGGTCAAGCAGGCGCTGGATAGCCGGCAGGGCTTCCGGAGCCAAACCAGGGATGCTTGCGGCAGACTTGAGGGCTTCGAAGAGAGACCATGACTTCTTCCTCGCCTGCCTATTCAAAGCGATAATATCAGAATGAGAAATCTTAAAGGGCTCGAGGCCAAGCACCCTGAACAGAGCCGGAGACTCATGATAATTATCTAAGAGCCTCAGATAAGCCAAGCAATCAAGGATTATGGGCTTGTAATATAAGCCGCGCAAAGACACGAATTGATTAGGGATATTACGCCGGGCCAATTCCTTCACAAAAAGGCCGGCCGAATCATTGGAACGGGCGAGAATGGCAAAATCAGACCAAGTGATCCCCTTTTCCTTTTCTCTCTCGAAAATTTCCATGATCTTATCCGCCACGAACGCCAACTCATCTTCCTGGCGCTCAAGGAGATAAAAAGCGGGGGGGCAGCCGAGCTTCGCCGCTTCTCCTTTTGCTTTCAATCCTTTGTCTATCTTTAACTTGTCCTCTAAACGATTAGGATCGTTCTTCCGGATGAAACGATGTGCAATATCGAGAATGTCCTGGCGGGAGCGATAGTTCTCTGTCAATATTATTTCTTTGGCTTGAGGAAAATCATCCTTAAACTGCATGATATTAGCCAGTGAAGCTCCTCTAAAGCGATAGATCGCCTGGTCGTCATCTCCCACCACCATCAGATTATTATCCGGGGCGGCCAGCAGCTTCACGAGCTCATACTGGGCCCAATTCGTATCCTGGAATTCATCGACCATTATATAGGCAAAACGCTCGCGATATGATTTAAGAATATTCGGACGATCTCTAAACAATTTCAGAGCATATAGGATGAGGTCGCCAAAATCCAACCAACTGTTTTCCAGGAGCAAGCGATTATAATCATCATAGGCTTTAGCCAGCTCTCGCAGACGCCCGCCTTCCAGCGCTTCTTCAAGCTCATCTTCACTCGCATCCGCCGCTTCAGAAACGGACTTATCGGCAAAAGCCAGATATTCTGCCGAGGAAATATTCTCATCTTTCAGGCGCGAGAAATGCTTCAGGAGTTCGGTGATGAACTTCGTCGGATTACCCAAAGGGCGATAGTAATCAAGGGAGAACGAAGAAAGATTCTTCTTCATCATCATCCACTGTTCAGTTGCAGACAGGACCCGAAAATCCGCGGGCAAGCCAATATCCAAGGCATGCTCACGCAGAATGCGCTCACAAAAACTATGGAAGGTATTGATCCAGAGATCGAGATAACCGTAAGGCAGCAAGCGATCCGCCCTCTCCTCCATTTCCTGAGCGGCCTTTTCAGTAAAGGTCAAAAGAAGGACCCGATCGCTGGTAAGTTTTTCCGTCTCTAAAATAGAAGCCAGACGATTAACCAAGACTGTGGTCTTCCCGGTACCGGCTCCAGCCACCACTAAAAGCGGCCCGCGGCGATGATCGACGGCGGACTGCTGGGCAATATTGAGGTTGCTTTTCTTTCCGGCCATGTTTTAAGCATTAAAGCGAAGCACTTTCTTGATTGAAGCTTCTTCCTCTTTCTTTATCTGCCCGATGACAGCCAGATTAAGATTCGCATCTTTCATCACCGCTAAGGCAGCCCGGCGGATGTCCGCGCTTGTCACCGCCCGCAAGCGTTTTTCTTGCTCTTCAGGGTCGATAAGCTTGTTCTTAATCATTGCCTGCTGGCCGTACCAGCTGGCAACATCGTCGCTGGATTCCTGATGCATCACCATATGCCCCGAAAGCAAGTCTTTAGCCCGTTCAAGCTCTGAGGCAGGCACCTCTTCATTCATGATGCGTTGATACTCCTGCATGATGATCGCGATAGCGGCTCCGGTTTTCCCCTTTGGAACACCGGCGGTGGTGGCCAGGTAACCGGAATCGGTATAATGCTCTGTCCGCGTATAAACATGATAGGCCAAACCTGACCTTTCACGTAAGGAGATAAACAACCGGGAACTCATCGAGCCGCCGAGGATGACACCCATGACTTTAAGCGCCAATTCCATCGGATGTTCCGCCGGAAATGTCCGCACAGCTAAGGATAGATTTATCTGATCCAAGTCTTTCTTCACGATCTTGGCCTTCGGTTGCGACTGTTTCTCTACGACCGCCACCTTATCCTTCCAGGGATTTGAAGGAAAGGAGCTGAAAGTCCTGGCGATCATCGTCCGGTCGCTTTCCTTAACCGCCCCGGCAAGGATAACCACCATGCTGTTCGCTCCATATTGGCGCTTAAAGTAGCCGACGATATCGTTCCTCTTCAAGCCTCTGACCGAGTTCTTAGTTCCGCCAACATCCCAGCCCGCTGGCGTATCGCCATATAGACAGCCTTCCAAGACGTCCTCCAAAAGTATTTTCGGATCGTCTTGGCACATTTTAAGTTCTTCGATAACCACCCTTTTTTCTCTTTCGACTTCCGCCTCCTCAAACTTTGAAGACGACAGCATATCTCCCAGGATATCCAAACAAGCTGCTAATTTTCCCGCCACCGCCTTGACGTAAAAACCGGTGTATTCTTTAGAGGTGAAGGCATTATATTCTCCCCCAAGAGCATCTAGTTCCGCAGTCAGGGTAAAAGTGTCCGGACGTCGTTTTGTGCCCTTAAAAAACATGTGCTCTAAAAAATGAGATAGTCCGCTTTCTTTCTTTGATTCATACTTAGAGCCGGTCCTTACCATTACTAAAGCCGTAGTCGTTTTAGCACCTGGCAAAGGTACTAAGATAACCGGCATCTTATTGGACAATATTACCTTTTTGTGTTTAGGCATAGATTAATTCGTTATGTTTTAAATTTAACACATCTCTGTTATAATGAAAAGCAGAGATATTTAGCTAAAATTTCTTCTTATGCCCTATTTACAGAAGAACAACCAGACCTTAAAAGCCCATGGCGCCGCCTATAAGATCAAGCGCGTGCGCGATATGGCGGAAGGCGAAAAGCCCAGAGAAAAGATGGTCGCCCAAGGAGTCGGCTCTTTAAGCTTAGCTGAGCTTCTAGCAGTAGTCTTAGGCGTCGGCACCAAGAAAGAAGAGGTTTTTTCTATGGCTTCCCGCCTCTTGCGAGAGTATGGCGAGAAAGCTATCGCCACCCAGAAAGATCCATCCGCCATGGCCAAGGAATTGCGTCTTCCGGAAATCAAAGCTTGCCAGATCGTTGCCTGTTTCGAACTCGGACGCCGGCTTTTCCAAAAAAAACCCGGCGGGCTCATTACCATCCGCAATGCCACCCAAGCAGCAAATTATCTCAAGGAGATGAACTCGCTCAAAAAAGAGCAGTTCAGGGGATTATATCTAAACAACCATTACCAGCTCATCCATGATGAAGTCATTTCTATCGGCACGATAGATGCTTCCCTTGTACAGGCGCGAGAAGTATTCCGTCCGGCACTCGAATATGGAGCGAGTGCAATTATTCTCGCGCACAACCACCCGTCCGGAGTACTGAAGGCCTCCCGGGATGACCAGGAAATAACGGATAATCTCATCGCCGCCGGACGCATCCTGGATGTAGAAATCTTGGACCACTTGATTATCGGCGGCAACAAGCACTTGAGCATCATATGAACCCCGGCCGGAAGTATAAAATAACCGCAAGGCCTAAATTATTAATCCGAGATGAGGAGAGCGTAAAATTCCACGTTGCAAGTAATGATTATTTCGGAACTGCCACCACCTTACTGCGTCTCATCCGCCAAGAGTTAAGCCGGCATATGAAAAAAGCGTCCACCTGGGCGCCCATTGAAAAAGCCTTTAAGAATCTAGAAGGAGATTTAAGCATCCTCCAGGAAAATTACCACATCAAGGCGAATAGAAAAGCAACCCAGGCCGGAGCTAAAGGCAGGCTAAACAGCCAATGATCAAATAATGAAAGGAAGAATAAAGCCGTCGGCAGGGCGAGAAGCTGGTTAGTCCAGCTTTTTTTTATGGCCATTATCCAAATCGCGCCTAAGGCTAAGAGGAAAAAGATTCCAGCCTCCGTCCCGGCCAAGAGCCAGTAATCATGTGCCGGCTGATATGACCAAACGGGCAAATTCTTTCCCGCCGCTTCATCGCGCTGACGATCCGCCAAAGTAGAGGCCGCCAAACCAGTACCGGATAGGGGGTCGCGAAGGAAATCATGCCATCCTCTGGCATCATATTCCCGACGATCACTAAAAGACATTTCCTCCAGCCTGCCTTGTGCTTGAGTCCGGACCAGGAAAAGAGGCTGATAAGAAAAGAATAAACCGGCCGCCACCAAAAGTGAAAAGACGAACAGAACGGCAAAGCCCTTCCACCGCTCTAACAGTACCCGACGATTTTCCCATATAAGCACGGCTGTAGCGCAAAATAAAGCCAGCCATGCCGCGCGCGAAAATGAAACGATAGCCCCGGCGAAGAAAAGCAGGAAGACAGACCCCGCCAGAAGCCTCCGAACAGCCTTCTTTTCCCTAATGAATAAATATAAGATCCCAATGGCACCGATGGCCATCAGCCCCCCAAAAGCGTTAGGATGGCTGCTGGCACCATAAGCCCTCAGCCAGCGACCATCAGACACCTCAATCACCGCCGTTCCTAGATTACCAGCATTATGATAGGCAATCCCCAGAAGCGTACTGGAAAAAGACAATTGCGTTACGAACTGCCATATACCTATCGCTGCCTGAGCAGTTAAGCTGGAAAGCGCCAAAACAGCCATATTCCTCTTTACAGGAACTGCCAGCTTACGAATGGAGACAAAAAAAGCCATCCCGCTCAAGGACAGCAATAAATAATAGAAGGAAAGATACGGGGCTGATGAAAAGGTGGCGGAGGCTAGGCCGGCCAAGCTTAACACAGACGCGGTAATCGTCAGAGGATTCCACTTCAAGTTTCCACTGAACAGGCCTGATGGTAGACCCAACAGGAGAGCCAGCCACACAAATACCCAAGCGGCATAGATAGAAATCTCCCAATAATCGCTGGGCGCCGCAAGGACGATTAATTTTGTCTGCCAAGGTAAAGCAAGCGCCGCTAGATAATAGCAAACGACTGCGGCCTTCAGCCAATTCTTTTTATTCATTGAAAAAACGATGAAGCCTTTCCAGATAACGCCGTCGGATCTCACACCGCCGGTCTACTAAATATAATTTCAGTATTCCCGGCTTAATAATCACGCAAGAATCGGCGTTAGCTTTTTCCTTCAAAGCTTTAGGCATTATATAGAGCTGGAAACGATGGGCCTGCTCCTCGAGACGGTCAATCAGGCGGCTCCAAAAGCCCACCACCAAGCTCTTCCCCAACCAGTAACGAGGTGATTCTCGATATGATTGGTTGTTTACGACAAAATCGCCATTTGGCAGATATTGCCTAAGCCAATCATTGGCGGCAATTAGCTGATGATGATAGGCGCCGGCATCATAAAGAGGATACAAGCCAGCAAGCCAATAGTGGAAATAGTCGTCGTCCGGACCATCCGCCAGTCCCCGAAGATCCAAATGGCCGGCATCGATATAAAAGCTCAAACAGATCTTATCCTTTTTCCGCAAAGGAGTGGGCCGTTGACGAAGAAGCTTCATCAGCCCGGCGCAAAACAAACGGGTCAGCCAGATCCGGTTTTCTTTGGCGATAATAAAAATATCAATATCGCTTCCGTCCCGCAGATTATGGCGCCCTATCAGGTTGCTAATCGCGACAAACCTAATCGTAGGGAGCAAACGAAATAGCCTCACTGCCCGGCGGGCAATCTTCAGTTTGCGATTGGTAAAATGATATCTTTGTTTCCGGACTGTAATCAGCCTCTCTTGCCCGGGCAGGAAATAAAAGCCCTGCTTGATCTCCAGCATACCATATTCTTCCAGTTTAGCGGCGGCAAGTTCTATTTCCGTAAATTCTACTTTGGTACCGAGATAGCGCCAGAGCTCATAGGCGGTCAAGGGATAGGAAAACATGTCAAAGAATACAGCCGTTTTGATAATAGCGATCTGAATCTGATCTAATTGATGATCCTCGGCAGCCATATGTTTATTTAGGAGCCTCGATTTTCACCGGCTCAATCTGGCTTTCGCCTCCCGTAATCTTGACCACATCCTTATCAATCTTCTTGAACTCATGATAGGCATTATTATAATGGCTCACCGACACCGAAAGACTCGAGCCGAGTTTGCGCAAGAATTCATCATAAGAAAGCATATGCTTTCCCAGTTTCTCGATATTGGCCTTTATTTCTATAGCTTTTTCCTCAATCTGCATAGCCTTGAGGCCTTGTAAGACCGTTTGGAGATACGCCAGGAAAGATGTTGGCGAAACGATAATGACTTTCTTGTCACGGAAAGCATATTCAATAAGATCCCGGGTGTTCACCTTCACGGCGCCGACAGAATTTACGAGGAGGTCATAATATATGGCTTCAGAGGGAATGAACATGAAGGCGAATTCCATCGTCCCCATTTCAGGCATTACATATTTCGCGGTCTCATCGATCCGGTTTTTAAGATCCTGCTTGAACTGCGCCTCGATCTTCTTGCGGGCTTCCGGGTCGCTCGTATTCAACAGGCGCTCGTAGTTCTCCAAAGAGAATTTGGCGTCAACGGGAATGATCTTGTCTTTCACGAAGACCACGGCGTCCACGATCAGGTCCTTGCCCGTCTTTTCGCTCTTACCAAGCTTATACTGAAGGGCATAAGACTTGGGGGGCAGGACGTTCTTCAAGGTCTCTTCGAGATAAAATTCTCCCAGGACGCCGCGCTGCTTGGGGTTCTTCAGGATGTCTTGCAGATTCTGCAGCTGCGAGGAAAAATTTACAACCTGCTTATTGGTTTCATCAAGCTTGGCGAGCTTTTCGGTCACGTCAGCAATGAGCTTGGCGGATTGGCCGGTGATATTCTGGATCACCCGCGTCGTCTGTTCGAACTGCCCTTGGGTTGCCCGGTGCGTCTCGCTGAGCTTATAGTCCAATTCTATCCTAAGCTCGCCATTCTGCACTGATAGCTGAGTCAATTTCTCGGACTGTTGGGCCAACCGTTCCAATAAGGCGGAAGACTGCTCGGCGCCTCCTTCGCCACGGCGGATTAAAAGGAAAATAACAGCAATAATGCCGGCAAAGACTAGCAGGAAGAAAATGACAAATGTAGTTTCCATATAAAGGGATTATAGCCCAGATTCTTTGTTTGAAGAAGGAGATACCAAAGCCGCCGAACTGGTCGGCGGCTGAATATTTATATCCAGGTAATACTCGATACCCGGTCGTCATCATCTTTGAAACGCATGATGCGGACGCCTTGGGTATCCCGCCCTAGGACGCTCACGGATTTAAACGGAGTCCGGATAACCTGCCCGTGATCGGAAATGATTATCAGGTCGCGTTCCTCCATCGTATCGGCATTCACCAAGAAGGCATTGCTGATATCTCCAGTCTTATCCGTGACCTTTGCAGTCTTGATCCCGCTACCGCCTCTGCCCTGGACCTTATAATTAGACAGCTCCGTACGCTTGCCATAACCCTTGGACATGATCGTGAGGATCTGATAACTGCGTTTCTTCTCTTTATCCGTCTTAGCCACACCCATCCCTACGACAGCGTCATCCTTATGCAAGCGGATGCCGTAAACACCGGCAGCATTCCGGCCCATGTCTCGGACATCGGTCTCTTTGAAACGGATGGCCTGGCCTTTGGCGGTAATTAGTTCGATATGATCTGATCCGGAAGTAGGCTTCGCCCAAATCAAGCGATCGTCTTCTTTGATTTTAATGGCAATAAGACCGCTCCGGCGGACGTTGGCAAAGGCAGAAAGCTCTACTTTCTTCACCAAGCCTTTCTCGGTAGCAAAAAATAGATATTTGCTGCCAAAAATCTTATCCAGTGGCAAGACAGAGGTAACCTGTTCACCGCTCGTCAGCTGGAGGAAATTTACAATCGAGTTCCCCTTCGCGACGCGCGAGGCCTGAGGAATTTCGTGGACCTTGAGTTGGAAGGTGCGACCACGGGTCGTGAAGAAAAGGATGTCGCTATGGGTGAAGGTAGTGAACATGAATTCAACCGTATCCTCTTCCTTAGTCGTCAGGCCGATCACTCCCTTGCCGCCTCTGGCCTGCACTTTGAAATTATCCGGCTCGATACGCTTGATATAGCCGTCACGGGTCATCATAACCATCGTTTCCTCATTCGGAACCAGATCTTCCATGCTGAACTCTTTAATCCCATGGGCCATGACCGCCGTACGGCGGGAATTGTCGTATTTCTCTGCGACCGCCTTCGCCTCATCCTTGATAATGGCGCGTATCCTCGCCTGCGACTTGATGATAGATTCGAGCTCTTTGATAAGCTTCTGCTTTTCTTCCCATTCCTGCTCTATCTTCAAGCGCTCTAGATTAGCCAAGCTCTGCAGTCTCATTTCAAGGATAGCTGTCGCCTGGCGATCCGAAAGCTTAAACTTCTTGATCAAATTCACCTTGGCTATCTCTTTATCCTTGGAGGCCTTGATTGTCTTGATCACCTCATCGATATTCTTAAGCGCAATCAACAAACCTTCAAGTATATGGGAGCGGTCTTTAGCCTTATCCAATTCATACTGGGTACGGCGCCGGACCACCTCTTCACGATGCTTGATGTATTCTTCCAGAATCATCTTGATCGTCATGACCTTCGGCTGGATTCCTCCTTCCAGAGCAAGCATATTCACATGGAAGGTCGTCTGTAGCGAAGTATGCTTATAAAGGGCGTTCAATATTTTCTTAGGATAAGAATCTTTTTTCAGCTCGATCACGACGCGCACGCCGTCCTTATCGGATTCATCACGAAGATTCTTAATGCCTTCAAGCTTTTTGTCTTTTACCAAATCAGCGATTTTCTCAACCAAGTCCGCTTTATTCACCTGATAAGGGATCTCGGAAATAATGATTTGGAAATTTCCGCCCTTCTGCTCTTCTATTTCTGCCTTGCCCCGGATAATTATCCCTCCTTTACCGGTAGTATAGGTAGCCAAGATATCCTTATGGTTAAAAATTATGCCACCGGTCGGGAAATCCGGGCCTTTCACGAATTGCATCAGATCTTCGATGCTCGCATCGGGATTATCAATCAGGTGTTCGATTGCCAGGACCAGTTCTCCCAAATTGTGAGGCGGGATATTGGTAGACATGCCGACCGCTATTCCCATGGTTCCGTTTAAAAGTAAGTTTGGCAGTTTCGCCGGCAAGACCCGCGGTTCTTTATGGGAACCGTCGTAATTGGGAATAAAATCAACCGTATTCTTATCGATATCAAAAAGCATCTCTTCCGCTATGCCAGCTAATTTCGCTTCCGTATAACGCATCGCCGCCGCTCCGTCTCCATCCATGGAACCGAAGTTGCCTTGCCCTCGGACAAGCGGATAGCGCATAGAAAAGTCCTGCGCCAAACGCACCATCGATTCATAGACGGCGCTGTCCCCGTGCGGATGGTACTTACCGAGCACTTCACCGACGACCGTCGCCGATTTGCGGAATTTCCCGGTGGATCGGAGGCCGATACTCCACATTGCGTAAAGGATGCGGCGATGCACCGGCTTCAGTCCGTCACGGACGTCAGGTAAGGCGCGGGAAACGATGACGCTCATGGCGTACTCGAGATAAGAGCGGCTCATTTCTTCGACCAATGGCTGGTCCTTAACCACTCCAAACTCCGTATGGCGCTGGTCGCTTGGCAGGACGGATTCCTTTTTCGGTTCTTTCGATGCTTCTTTGTTCATATCAATAAGCGATTTGTGTATAGTTTTCACAGCCTGGCGGTATGACGCAAGGTCGCGGTTCTCCAAAAGTCGGCATACAGTTGATATATTGCGGACAATTTTGTCTTACAGTGCTAGTGGCAGGAAGGGAGGACGGCGAGGAAGTGGATATCTCAGGGCTAGAACTAGCGGCATTATTGGCCGTGGGGCTAGCAACAGTTCCTTGGCGATTTTCAATATCCTCTTTAAGGCCGTTAATCAAACCCGCCGCTTGGTCGTCTAACCCTTGGCCCTTTTCCGGCTGACTATTACTATCCTTGATCTCTTTGACGGTCTGGCTTATTTCTTTTTCGATAGAATTCAGGTTATTGTCTTCGGCCGGGGTAGAAGCAGAAAAGGAATTACGTAAATTCACTCCCCAAAAAAGGACGATCATGATTGATATGACCCAGACTCCGGCTTTGACCATCATCATCTTCTTCTTATCATCATCTTCTCCAGCCATACAAGAAACTATTCATTAATACCGTCGAGATCAACATCATACAGAATCTGTTCGCTGATCAAGCGGTATTGCATTAATTCCTCCGGTTTAAACCAGAGAGCGATTTCACGCTCCGCCTCGGAAACCTGGTCGGAACAATGCACTAAATTCCGGACCGCGCGCTCATCCAAATTTGATAGTTCATAGGAGTCAAGCGTAAGATCGCCGCGTATCGTACCAACGTCAGAAGTGGTCGGTTCGGTCCCGCCAACGATTTTTTTTACGACCGATACCGCCTGATTACCCTCCCAGGCCATCATGACCACCGGGCAGCAGCTCATGAATTTTACCAAAGCGCGAACGATATCCTTGCCGTATTCAATCGCTTCCTTATCAACCGGCAATCCCATGTCTTGGCGATTCTTTATAGTTCCTTCTCCCTTTTTCAAGAACCATGCCTCATCCTTATTATAATGCTCCCATAACTTTTCTTCTTCCGCCTTAACTAATTTCATGGCGACCAATTTGAGGCCGGCAGATTCGAAACGCTTGGTTACTTCGCCGACAAGTCCTCGTTGGATCGCATCAGGCTTCAAGATCACGAATGTCTTCTCTTTCTTGGGATGGGTCATATTCTTATATACTTTAAAAAATTATTAATACTTCATGATTACGAGCTCCATATCCTCGCTCGGCAGATCTTTTTTGCTGATTTTCAGCTTCTCTTCATAGGTAGGCGTCAAGCCGATTTCCTTAATGAATTTATCAACGCCATCCAAATCATCCAATTTAAGGTCTTCAGTCTTATAGTGCATCGGGATAACGATCCTCGGCTCGATCTGGGCAATAATCTCTACCGCCTTCTTGGCATCGATAGTATATTTTCCCCCGACAGGAATAAGCAGGATATCGGTCCCGGCCAGTTTTTCCAACTGGGCGCTATCTAAAGAAGTCTGCCCGAAGTCACCCAGGTGGACGATGGATATGTCATCGATCTCCAAACGGAAGATAATATTATTTCCCCTTTCTTTCCCTTCCGAAGCATCATGAAAAGAGGCCACCCCTTCCACAAGGACATTTTTCACGTCATACTCGCCGGGGGCATCGATTACAAATGGCGCCCCTCGTAAAGCAGAAACATTATTATGATCCTCATGGCTATGGGATACTGTTACGATATCCGCCTCAAAATTTGGAACTTTCAGGCCATACTGTTTTCCAAAGGGATCGGATACTACCGTTACCCCTTCCGGACCGATCTTATCTTGAAACTTAAAACAGGAATGGCCGAGCCAGGTTAATATCATATTTTAATCTAATATTTAATAAAAATTAGTAGAGGATATACATCCTTACAACAAAAATAGGTCCTCCAACCTTATGTTTATTATAACAAAGCAAGCCTCTACGGTCAATTTGAAGGTCAATAAAAGAAAAAACCCGACTTTAAAATAAATCGGGTATGAATATTAATTTACTAGTTAAAAGGTGCTGTAACCGCCTTGGGCTGCTGACGGTACGCTAACCGCCACTGTATTCCTGAGAGCAGATTCACCAACTGAGATTATCTTTTCTTCTCGAGTTACAATGAACTCGACATCGCTCTGGTATTTAACACCATCCTTGAAATATTGGATAGACATCGTGTTAAATCCGGTGTTAAAGGAATACACTCCGCGGAGAAACCCTCGAGATCTCATTGCCTTGCCTTGTAATTCGCCGGTAGAAACAATAACTACCTTAAAGGGAAATAAGGAGCGAAGACGTGCCTTTACAAGCTCACCGCCAATTTGGACAACATTCTCTGGACGGATAGTAATCTTTTCATCGCCTTCAACGACGATAAATTTAATTACCGCTTGAGCAAAATTCTTTCCTGTGCTCTTGCCCTCTGCATCCATGTCCAATAAAGCAGAAAGCTGATGCAAGCCGGTGGGAACTCTTTGTGAGCTTGATATTGCCTTGTCGGCAAGGGCAAGCCCGACGAAGGAGCTATTCGGCTGTCCGATAATCACAAAGCGATGACCGGATAGATTCTCAACCACCAAATCCTGCATTCGGACCCCTGTAGTCTTTAACTCGGTGGTGGTGGTTGCAGAAGGTGGCACTGATGGAACTTTCCGTCCATCTTGTTTTGACGAAATGGAAGTTAAAGTCGCTCTCCCATCCTTTGCTTGCAGAGACATTCGCTCGGATTTAATAGAACGGCCGCTCCGGGTGCGTAAAGTAACTTCCATACTGCCGTTGGGTGGCAGCCATGGGATTAGCTTTTCTTGCCCCGGATTGATTATGGTCGTACCTGAGCGCGAAGATATTTCCATCTCCTCGCTGGAAGGATTTTTTACAATCGCCTGAGCACAGGCGAATTGGCCAATCGATATCAAGAGGGCCAATAATAATACATAGGCTGCTTTCATCTTTAAGTTTTATTTATATTGTTAATGATCTAGTTTATTAGCGAATCCCAAAAGATTCTTTATATACTAGCATTTATTTCATTAACTGTCAATCTTATCCCCGCCTGGCCGTCATAATCATATAATCTAAAAAAACGGCCATTTCTGGCCGTTTTTTGTAGATGTCACGACTATTTATATTTTTTCACTACCTTGTCCATAAATTCTTGGAGCTCCTTGCCGCCTCCCGGCTTGAAACCTTTAGAATCAATCTTTTGAATCAAATCATTAAGAAAATGATTTTCTTTCTTGGTTAATAATGACTCCAAATCATTTACTCCGGTTGCCTTCTCAATTTGAGCCAGCACATCCTCGCGCCTTTCAACCGCAGACATAGTTAGGCGGTTGTTTTCTATATATTTACCGATCTCTTCGGCCGTCGGAGGAGTAGCGGGCTGTTCTATGTTCGGCTCAGCCGCGGGCTCGATGTCCGCTTCAAAGTTTTTTCCTCCATCATTTCCCAAAGCTTCATATATATTCTGAGAACCATCCAAATGGCCGGTTATTTCCTGATCGCCTTGGAAGTATGAATAATTATCGGTATCTAAATTAATGGAGACCTCTTTACCGTCGATATCCGCCGTTATCACCGAACCGCGAGCCGTCATTATATCGGCTTCCTCCACCCCATATCTTTCCTGGACAATATCAAGAGACGATACCCCTTCGGTAGTTTCGCCCACTGGTGCTTCTGCCTCTACCGCCAGAGCTTCGTCCGCCTCGATGTTAGGCAAATAATCGGGTTCCGGCCCATCCCCTGCCTCTAAAGAAACGAAGTATTCTCCACCGCTCTTTTCCAGATTGACAATATTGCCTTCAAAGACCTTGTCGGTAATATCCCCGCTATTAGCCAAAGCCGTGTTCGCATTCATTTCCGCCCATCTGTCCAAAGCCGAAACATTATTAAGGTCACCCTTGTATCCAAGCTTGCCGGCATTGTCTAAAAATATTTGCTTAGTAGAACGCCAGACTGAATCTGACCCTTTAAGGTTCTCATTGCTGATGGAGTCTCTAAATGAATCCGCTTTTCCTTCCACCGCCTGGCGAACCGCATCAGCGGATGGTTCTGAACTTGGGCCACCCTGGTTGATCCGCACTCCTTCTGCTATCGGGCTTTCAGTGGCCGCCTGCGTTTGGCTATCCGCCATCTTGTCCGCAACATCGCCCGCAGCGGGTTCACCGAGCACCTCTGACTCGTTCCCTGTTACAGTTTCAGAAACCGGCGCATCATGTTCTAGGTTAATGTTACCAGGCACCCTCATCGTCCCGGGAGTACTGTGGCCGCCGATATTATCAAACAAGGAACTCACTGCCCGGCCAGCCAAAGCGAAGGCAGCCCCCATAAACGCGCCCTTTGCCATGCTTTGAGCCAGATACCGACGCCTATTCGAACTTAATTTCTTCTGCCCTCTTTCAAAGATTTTAGCGATCATTTGCTCGGCCAGCTTCTGGTTTTCTTCCATATCGCCTTCTTGCCGAACTATCCGATCACATCGCTGCAAGGTTTGGATGAGCCTTGCCATATTCAGGGGGCGATCAGTGCTCTCGCCAAAACTTACCAGCCCATTCTGAATAGAGTCATAGGTAAAGCGTACGCGCCGGGCAAGAGCGCTCACATCATAAGTTCCGGACCTATATTTGTTATCCATTATCTCAACGTCTCTTTTTAGTCTGCCTGCCAGCTCATTAGCGTCCAGCATCTTCCTGCCCACATCCTTGGATTCCTTCTTTGCAATTGATTTCATTTTCTCATCGGCATATTTAATAGCCGATATATGATCGAAATATTTATCCTTTTGTTCTTCGGTTGCCAGCTCATTAACCCATTTCATGGGATCCATCGAAAATTCCGGCGGCACCAATTCCTGCAAAGCCTTGACGGAAGCGGTTCTAAATTCGACCAAATCATTTTTTGGCCGATCATTCGTACTTGCCAGGCTGTCTTTCTTAACCAGTTCATTCCGAGAGCGTTTCAGGGCACGCAGAGAAGCAACGCCGGCTGCAACCAGAGGAACAGCGACAGCACCCATGATCCCCGCAAGAGCCAGCTTAGAAGCATAACCAGCGGCGAAGTATTGGGCATTTTCCTTACTGACCAAGTTCTTAAAGTATGACGAGCCTTTCGCCATTTTATTCCACTCCTTTTCCAAGTCAGGATTAGCAGCCAAATTCTGCATCATATCCACTAAACCATCTGCCTTAAGAGTGAGCTCCGCTAACTCGTAATCATTCACTCCCTGAGCCTTTAATATTGATACTATCTTTTGCCTGGCGCTTCCATAAGCTTCCTGAGCCTCGCCGTACTCCTGCTCCCGCTTCTTCTGGTTGCCGCTTTTTTCTAAAGCGCCAGCTTCATATTGGAAATGCTTCGGCAGGTTGGCTAAGTCTGAAGCAGCAACATTGAATTTGATCAAAAATTCTTCCGGAATACGCATTTGCCCGAAGGGTAATGCGTAATTTACCATTGAAACCTTCTCTCCATCATTTTCATATTCAAAGCCGTTGATTTCAAATTCTTTCGCCCATCGGACCAGGGAAGCCAGCACGGGGCCGTTCTTTTCTATCCCCAGTTGATTATGCAAAGCCTGTTTTTCATATTTCCCCTGCTGGAAACTGTTTGCTATCTGTTTAAATACCCTGCCAATGCGTCCTTTCCCCTCCATAGTTGCGGCAATCAGCTCCGATTTTTCTTTCTCTGCGCGCTGCAATGCCATCACCTCCAAGGATGAGGCGATGGTCATCTGGGTGATAGGATCAAGATCCTCGATTCCCGGAATCGTCCTTAAATCCTCGTTATCTAATCCAAGGGTCCGGAATTTATCCATCACTTCTTTGCCGAAGATATCTTCTATGTCCTCATTTTTATTTTCTCCGTCCTGGTCGGTTACCGGATCGGCAACAACTTCTATCGTCTTTTCTTCCGGTTGATTATCTTCAGCTGCAAGTTCGGCCTTAACAGGATCGACGCTCGCTTCCTTATTTCTAATTTCTTCTTCATTCCCAGTTTTTATACTTTTTCTCAACGCACCTTGCTTTTCTAAAGCCTCCTGCTCGGCCATGTCTTTAGAAATGGCATCGAAATCAAAATCAATTTTACTTCCGGATTGAGAGGGATCCGACTGAGGAAAAGATGCCTCAGATTCAGCTTTAACGCCGGCACGCGCCTTTTCAATGACGGACCATTCTTCAGGGGTAAATTTTACGTGGCTCCTCTCTGGTTTAGTTCCACTATTCCTTTCCTTATCTACCGCTTCCTTTTCCCAGTTTTCCTGTTCAGCTATATCCCGGCGGATACCCTCTTCATCAATACTTTCCTCATCGCTTGATTGGGAAGGATCTGCCTGCGGAAAATCAAAATCTTCAACCGCCGCCGCCTTACTGGCTGCTTGCGCTTTTTCTATCACCGCCCATTCATCGTCACTCAGATTGGCATGACCTTTTTCTGAGACAATTTTCTTTTCCTTCTTTTCCAGGTCCTTCTCTTCGAAATAAGGATAATCTTTTAAGATCTTGTCCATTATCCTCTTAAGGCCCGAAACTTCTCCTGCTTTTCTTAAGCTTTCATTCACGACACCCTTCCTCTCTTCATCGATATTCTCCGCTTCTTCCTTATATTGCTTGATCTCCGCTACCGCGCTTTCCGCCTTCGCTTCTTCTCTTACATCCACCGTCGCCTGATTAATCAGGCTTTCGGCCTGAGCAATAAGGTTCTGCTCCTGCAATTCAATATTCAATCGCTCTAATAGCTTGGTGCTGTATGTTTTCCCGAACTCCTGTTTGAATTGGTTCTTTAATTCCTGCTGCTTCTTACCTTTGGCATTCATGATCTGGTCTTTCCAGGCCGCAATCTCTTCCCGCCTATCTAATAAGGCCTCAGCCGCGATTGGCGCTTTACTTGGCTTCTTTTCCTTGGAAATCTTTAGGGTTTCCGCGTTTTTCATATTATTAGGTTAGCGCAGAGATTGAATCTTATTTAAGATATCGGCCGCCTCCTCGGCATCGGCTGCGTTTTTAAATCTTTTGATTAACTCTAATTTCCGGCTATGGAGAGAAAAAAGGGCTTGCTTCGCTTCAGCGAAGATCTTTTCCACCTCTCCGGTCTCCTGTCCGTTATTTTGCATAAAAAACCAATTTATTGATAGCTATATAGTCACCCATAATATACCAGATTTTATAGATTTTTTCCAATAAAATTATACAATCAGAGGATACTTGACAGCCGTTTGCAAATGATATAAGATAGGGTTACTTGAAAACATAAAACAAGAATAGGTTAATAAAAACAAGATATTTGTATATCTCTGTTTTTTTCTGTCTAGCTTGCGAGCTTTCAAGCAACGGAACTTTGACAATTTCAAACTTGGTGAATAAACATGAAAAATTTTGATGCTAATCGGCATCAATTCGGATAATAAATCAACCAGAATCTTTTCATCAGTCCTTCGGGACCGATGATCTCTATACTAAACAGAGAGTTTGATCCTGGCTCAGGATGAACGCTGGCGGCGTGTCTAAGGCATGCAAGTCGAATGCTGGTAGCAATACCGGCATGGCAAACGGGAGAGTAACACATTGGTAACCTACCTCGAAGACGGGGATAACCTTGCGAAAGCGAGGATAATACCCGATAGTATGTCAGAACGTAAGTTCTGCCATTAAAGCTCCGACGCTTCGAGAGGGGCCTATGTCCTATCAGCTAGTTGGTAAGGTAATGGCTTACCAAGGCAACGACGGGTAGCGGGCGCGAGAGCGTGACCCGCCTCACTGGGACTGAGAACTGCCCAGACTCCTACGGGAGGCTGCAGTCAAGAATCTTCCTCAATGGACGAAAGTCTGAAGGAGCGACGCCGCGTGCATGAAGAAGCCCTTCGGGGTGTAAAGTGCTTTTATCAGGGACGAATCAATGACGGTACCTGATGAATAAGGGGCTGCTAACCTCGTGCCAGCAGCAGCGGTAATACGAGGGCCCCAAGCGTTATCCGGATTTATTGGGCGTAAAGCGTCCGTAGGTGGTTTATCGCATCTCCTGTTAAATCCCGAGGCTCAACCTCGGGCCAGCGGGAGAGATGGACAAACTAGAGATCGGAAGAGGCAAACGGAATTGCTGGTGTAGGGGTTAAATCCATTAATATCAGCAAGAACACCAAATGCGAAGGCAGTTTGCTAGGACGAATCTGACACTCAGTGGACGAAAGCGTGGGGAGCGAATGGGATTAGATACCCCAGTAGTCCACGCCGTAAACGATGGATACTAAGCATTGGCAGTATCGACCCTGCCAGTGTTGTTAATTTAAGGTAACCCGTTAAGTATCCCGCCTGGGGAGTACGAGCGCAAGCTTAAAACTCAAAGGAATAGACGGGGACCCGCACAAGCGGTGGAGCATGTGGTTTAATTCGACGATAAGCGAGGAACCTCACCAAGGCTTGACATCTAGCTGCAAGGCCTGGAAACAGGCCCGCCTTCGAGGGTGCTAGACAGATGCTGCATGGTTGTCGTCAGCTCGTGTCGTGAGATGTACCGTTAAGTCGGGAAACGAGCGCAACCCTGATCCTATGTTTTATATGTCATGGGAGACTGCCCGTTTTAAATGGGAGGAAGGTGGGATGACGTCAAATCAGCATGGTTCTTACGCCTTGGGCAACACACGTGCTACAATGGGCGGTACAAAGGGCAGCCAAACCGCGAGGTGGAGCGAACCCCTAAAAACCGTCCTCAGTTCGGATTGAAGGCTGAAATTCGCCTTCATGAAGCTGGAATCGCTAGTAATCGTGGATCAGCTATGCCACGGTGAATACGTTCTCGGGTCTTGTACTCACCGCCCGTCACGTCAAGGGAGTTGGTAGTGCCCGAAGGCTCATTTATGGGACGAAGGCAAGACCGATGACAGGGACGAAGTCGTAACAAGGCATCCGTAGCGGAAGCTGTGGATGGATCACCTCCTTTCTAGGGAGTATTTGTCCTTCATCATCGATGAAGAAGACAATAGTCGACATAGTACTTCGGTACTATGATATTACCGCAAGGTAATAAACAAATTATTATCCTGAATCGGTGCCGATTAGACTCAAAATTACCAAGTTGAAATGCAAAAACCGCCTTAATGGCGGTTTTTTGTTAGGTTGTTTTTTTAGTAAACCTATTATTGACAAATCTTAAATATAATGATACTATTTCCGGTTAGTTCTTTTATAAACCAATCTCAAAATTCATCAGCCATGAACAGAATCATTATGGCGGCTATTATTGCCGTTTTATCTCTTACCGGGTTAACATCCTGCAATTCCTTTAGTAGCGAAAAGGAATCGGGCCCAACCATTTCCTCTTCAGTTTTAAACCTCCGTTATTTCGGAAAATTTCCAATTAGGGATGACTATAGCTGTGATGGAGTAAATTTTTATTATTCCAACAATTCTACCACGTTTGATTCTTTGTTGATCCAAATGGAAAAAGACGGCTACTTTTTACTTGATAAGCAATTCTTCATGTACTTATTAGCGAACGATGATTATCGCAGTAATATGGAAAAGAATTGCTCAAAGAAAAAAGTTATCGTCGGTGACTGGCAAAATGCCACTTGGGAAATAAGCCCAAAGGGTGATTCAATCACGCAGAACATCTGGATTTATGACCCCATATCCAAGAAATTTAGCTCTTCAAAAATACTTCTAGGTCAGAAGTCTAAATTCGATTACTGGATCGCCGGCTGCAAATTGTGAACAATTTAAAAAGGGAAGCTAACACTTCCCTCTTTTTATATTAATAATTAATATTTCTCCTTATTCCTTCCTCCTTTATCCCCCTTGTCTTCTTTCACTTTTTCTTCTTTTATCTTCTTGTCCTTAACCTTATACTCCGCTTTATCTATCGACTCATATGCCTGCTCAGCCTTCTTTATTCTTTCTTCATCCTTTTCTGTCTTAGCGTTATTAATAATCTGGCCGAGATACTCGGTCTTTTTTTTATCTGCTTTTTTCGCTTTATCGATGGTCTTTACCGCCTTGTCATAATCATCCAGCTTATTTATCTTTTCCACGATGGCCTGCTGTTTAATTACGGCTGAATCAATATTCTTTTTTATATTTTCGCTGTCCTTTGCCTTCTCTTCCGCGCTTTTTTCGGATACGGCGGCCGTCTTGGTGCTCAAATCGCGCGCCTCCTGTAATCTCCGAGAAGAATGCTTTTCATATACCTTGATCTTGGCGGTACCCGGAGTAACGGCTTCTTCAATCTTTTCTACCGCCCGCTTAAGAGGATATATCCGGTCGCCGGGCAAAATCTTATCGCTCGCATAAGCATAGACGGAAGTGGCGATAAAAATCATGAACAGGGCAAGCCCGGCGACAATGGCTCTAGGCCAAGGAACTTGTGGCCCCTCAGCTACGCGTTTAAAATACGATAAAACCATCGTCTTTTCCAGCCTGAACTTAATCAGCCTGTCCGCCTTGCGACTAAGCTTATTCTCCGGCAACGCCATTAATATTTTTTCTAAATTATCCATTTTATTCAATCTTATTCATATCTCCTAAAATCCGACGCAATCGTTTCAAACAGCGGCTGATCTGAGTCCTAACCGCCCCCTCGTCCTTATCGAGGATCTCAGTTATCTCCTGATTATCCAACTGCTCGATGAATTTTAGTTTCAGGACTTCCTGATCACTAAAGCTCATCGATTCCATCGCCTTCATAACTTGTTCCACCTCGTATCTTATTTCTACCTCATGGTTGTCCTCTTCTGGCATCAGGTCCTCAAACTCATCCAGGGGAAATGTAGCTTTAGCGGCTTGGCTGTAATGGTTAATCAGATGATTATGAGCGATTGTAAAAATCCAGGGCTGGAAAGGCTTATTGCGATCGAAGCCGTCATAAGCTTTTAAGGCCTTCATGAAAACCTCAGAAGTCAAATCTTCCGCTAAAGCTCGATCAAAGCCAGTCCGATAAAGAAAATAGTTGAATATCTTGTCCTTGAACTGGTTGTAATGAGTAAGGAAATTATCCCTATTTTTCAGCATTTGTTTCGCCTATTTATTAATACCGCTTTCCCCTCTATTTGTTACAAGCCCTTAAGGGTCAAATTATTATATACCTGCGTGTAACAAATGACAATCTGGCTTGTATTATATTACACAAGCCAAAAACAAGAGCTAATAATTAATTTTTATAAATTTATGAAAAAATTCAATAAATTCTTAGGAGTTCTATTGGCGTTTTTCCTCGCCGTGATGCCATTTACAGCCCTTAAGGTTCTGGCTTTAGATGACACCACGCCACCCACGGTCCCGACGAATCTGGCCGCGTCTCTTAATGCTTCCAATCAAGTTTCCTTAGGCTGGACCGCCTCAACAGACAATACCGGGGTATCGGGCTATAAGGTATTAAGGGGGAATTCGGTCATTGCCACCGCTACCAGCACTTCATATCTGGACTCTTCTGTAGTCGCTAGCACGACCTATGCCTATTCGATTTACGCATTCGATGCAAACGGAAATAATTCCAGTTCCACTGCCCAGGTCATGATCACGACAGGCGCTGCCACTACTACTGACACGACCATGCCCACTGCTCCTTCTGCCTTGGTAGGCGTTGCCGTCTCACCGACGGAAATCAACCTTGGCTGGACCGCCTCAACTGATAATGTAGGAGTTACAGGATATAATATATATAAAGATGGCACATGGCTGGCTAGCACTTCCTCAACCAGTTTCAAGCTTTCCGGCCTGAAAGCATCCACCACTTATTCCTTCTTTATCAGAGCCTATGACGCCAAAGGCAACCTATCGAACAGCTCAAATACCCTTAGCATTTCTACTCTGGCTGAAATAAGTAATAGCCCGGACGTCATCGCACCAAGCACTCCAACAAATTTATCCATTACCGCCACCTCCAGCAATAGTGTGAAGCTTGGCTGGACCGCCTCAACGGACGCAGTCGGCGTTGCTGGCTACAGCATCTACCGTAATGGAGACTGGATTGCCATTAGTACGACAAACTCCTTCACTGACACCGGTATCAACCCGAACCACGGCTACTCGTATTTCGTGAGAGCCTATGACGAGAGGGGAAATGTCTCCGGACAATCTAATCTCGTCTTCACCTCCGGATCTGAATCTTGGTTCGAGAACGACACCATCGCTCCGAGCGCTCCGACCAACCTAACGGTAAGCAACTCTTCCGCTCATAGCGCTAAGCTCTCTTGGACCGCCTCTACTGACAATGTGGAAGTCGTCGGATACAACATCTATCGGAATGGAGAATGGTTAGCCAATATCGATTACTCTACCACTTTCGTCGATAACGGCTTATCCGCTTCAACCGCCTATTCTTACTATGTCCGAGCTTACGACATGAGAGGCAATATGTCGGGCGAATCCAATACGGTAACGATCACCACGATCGGCTCCGGTTCAAATGACTCCGATACCAATGATGGTAATATCTACCAGCAAAAGAATAACGGTAATAATGGCAACCATTATGGCCAGATGAAGAATGGCAATAACGGCAAACACCGCGGGCACGACAACAATGATAATTCTCGTTCTGAACGCAATAGAGATCGTTAATTGAAAGATTAAAAAATAGCCGGCTATTAAACCGGCTATTTTTTTATAAAGTAAAGCTCTTTACAGCGCTTAGAAAGAGCGCCTTTTTTATTAACCCTGATAATTTATTTTACGCCTATCACTTTCTTCACTTCATCCAGTTTTTTCTGAGCGATTTCCTCCGCCTTCTTCCTTCCATCTTCTAAAATGGCTATTACCTCATTATCGCTTATCGCCTTAAATCTTTCCTGAAAAGAGCTTAGGAATTTACCTACCACTTCCGCTAAGTCCTTTTTAAAATCACCATATCCTCTACCGGCATTATCTTTCACTAATCGCGGTATCTGCCTGTTTCCCAAAGAAGCATATATCTGTAATAGATTGGCTAAAGCCGGCTTCTCCTCTGGATCATACTCTATCTCTGATCCCGAATCGGTAACAGCCTTCATGATCTTTTTCTTTGCGGCTTCAGGCTCGTCCAGAAGGGCGATATATGCATTAACCGAATCAGCGCTTTTTGACATCTTCTTTTTCGGGTCAACCAGGCTCATAATCCTAGCACCTTCTTTCTTTATTATAGCCTCCGGAATAGTGAATATCTTTCCATATTCATTATTAAATCTCTTGGCGATATCCCTAGCTAGCTCGACATGCTGCCTTTGATCTTCCCCGACAGGAACGGTCTCAGTATCATACAAGAGGATATCTGCAGCCATGAGGACAGGATAATCGAAGAGACCCACGGGGATTGCCTCTTCCTTATCGCCCGCCTTATCCTTATACTGGGTCATCTTCTTGAGATCGGCCATGTAGGTTCCAGAACAGTTAAGAATCCAAGCTAACTCTGTATGGGCCGGCACATCGGACTGCTGGAAGATGATTGATCTCTCGGGGTCGATGCCCGCCGCTAGATAGATCTTAGTAATATCCAGAATTCTCCGGCGCAGAGCATCTGGGTCCTGCTTAACCGTGATCGCATGGTAATCGACCACCGAGAACACGCAGTTGTTTGAATCCTGCATTTCCACCCACTGGCTTATCGCACCGATATAATTGCCAATCGTTAGATCACCGCTTGGTTTGATGCCTGAAAATATCCTTTTTTTATCCTTCATATAGTTATATTCCTTTCCCCTATATGATACTTTATGGACTGGTTAAAATCAATGCAGCATGCCTTTGACAAAAGTTCTGCTTTATCTTAATATAAGAAAAAATACGCCTCCAGGGCGTATTTGACTTCTGCCAGATTTCTCTTTACACTAATGCTGTCGTCTTTACGGGGTGTAGTATAACGGTAGTACGCATGCATGGGGTGCATGTAGCCCGGGTTCAATTCCCGGCACCCCGACGGATTATCAGGGGCTTGTAGCTCATCTGGTAGAGCGCTGCATTCGCATTGCAGAGGTAAGGGGTTCGAGTCCCCTCAAGTCCACAACGCGGGCTGTGGTATAAAGGCTATTATACACGCTTCGGGTGCGTGTGATCCCGGTTCAATTCCGGGCAGCCCGACAAGAAATTGTGCAAAAAACTGCTGAAATGCGGTTTTTTTGTTCAGGTTGCCTTATTGTGTAATAATACATATAATAAGGAAAGATATTTCAACATCGCTGAAGCGAAAATAACGTATAATATGATAGATTTTAAGCAAAAATTAGAAGAAAATGAAAATATTGACCAGAACAGGGCGATAGAAAACCCCGATGATCAGATACTTCTCGAGACCATTAAAAAGAGGCGAAAAGTCAAGAATTATCTGATTGCCCTGATTGTTCTCGCGATTGTCTTTTCGGGCAAGGTCATAATGTCCGGTCCGGCCGCCAACCAATGGCTGAACAACGCCTTTTGGGGACGGATACAACACCTTTCCGAAAGTGACGAAAACAAACTGATAGGAGAAAATCAGGACCGGGTCAACCTTCTGCTTCTAGGTATGGGAGGAGAAAATCATGATGGCGGCTACTTAGCCGATACGATCATGCTTGTCAGCCTTAAACCTTCCACCAAACAAGCGGCTCTGATATCCGTACCCCGTGATATGACCGTTCCGACCGAAGGAGGAGCCTGGAGAAAGGTGAATTCGGTCCACGCTACGGCCGAGGCCAAAGAAGAGGGCAGCGGCGGAACGGCAATGACTAATGCCTTAACCACCATTCTCGGAGTAGATATCCCATATTATGTCCGCGTTGATTTTAATGGCTTTATCGAAGTTATCGACGAGCTCGGAGGAGTTGATGTGGACGTTGAAAACACCATCGATGATTATTCATATCCGATCAGAGGCCAGGAAGACAACCCCAACTATTACGCCCGTTACGAGCATCTACACATCGACAAAGGCATGCAGCACATGGACGGTTCCCTCGCACTTAAGTATGCCCGTAGCCGCCATGCCTCCGGCATCAGCGGCTCCGACTTCGACCGCGCCCGTCGCCAGCAGCTCCTGATCGAAGCGGTCAAAGACAAGCTTCTGTCCCGCAATTCCCTCCTCAAACCGGGCATGCTCACCCGCATTATCTCTGAGCTGAACCGCAATATCAAAACGAACCTTGATGTCTGGGCACTGATCAAGCTCTGGAATGATTATAAAAACATTGACCGGAGCATGATCACAAACGAAGTCATTGGAGACGGCGAGAACGGATTACTTATGTCGAGCCGGGGAGAAAATGGCGCCTATATCCTTATACCAAAGACCGGAAATTTCGACGACATAAAAACTCTGGTAAGAGATATTTTCGGGACCCCAGCTCCCGTTACTTCCGGAGATGAAAGCGATACTAATAAAGTCGAAATACAGCAAATCGAAAAACTGGACAAAGAAGCCTCCGTGGCCGTCTTGAATGGAACCTGGATTTCTGGCTTGGCCGCTAAGACGGCTCAGAGCTTAGAGGAATACGGCTTCAAGGTAACAGAGACAGCCAATGCTCCTACTCGCGAATATGATAGCTCAGTAATATATGATCTAAGCCTCGGACGAGAGCTTAAGGCTTTGGAAGCCCTGAAAGCTGCCGGCCAAGCGAGCTTGTCTTACGATTCTCCCTCCTGGCTTGATGCTTACAAGAATCTTCCCGACCAGCCGGATTTCATTCTCATTATCGGTAACAACGAAGGATAATATATGGAACACATAGGAAACAACTTGCCCTTGGTGGCGATTTGCGGACGCACGAATGTCGGCAAATCCACTCTATTTAATCGTCTTGTTGAGAAACGCCAGGCACTTGTTTCTGATATTGAAGGAACGACACGCGACGTCAATCTAGGTCTGGTGCATTGGAATGGAAAGCTTTTCTGCCTGGCGGATACCGCCGGCCTCTTGGAGCCCGGGATCATCGCTACCGGTAAGGCAAAAAGCGATGATATTGATTCTATTGCCCAGCTCCACGCCCTTGATTATCTCCATCAAGCCGCTCTTCTCATCTTTGTGGTAGACGGCAAAGCAGGTCTCATGCCGGAAGACCGCCAGCTAGCGAAAGCCCTGCGTTCCAACCCGATATTCAAAAACAAGGCCCTCTTAGTCGTGAACAAACTGGATAGCGGCAAGCTCCGCTCGGAGGCTGCGGGATTCAATCGCTTAGGCTTAGGAGAACCCTTCGCCCTTTCCGCCCAAACAGGAGCCGGAACCGGCGATCTCTTGGAGGTAGTGATCAGCCGGATCGAAGCGGCCAAGGATGAGATCGGGGACGAGAAGCCAGCAGATGCCCGTCTCTGTATCGTTGGCAAGCCAAACGTTGGCAAATCATCTCTTCTCAACTCCTTACTCGGCTACGAACGAGCTATCGTCAGTGATCAGCCACATACGACCCGCGAATCCCAGGATACGGAGATCATGCATAAAGAGAAATTAATAAGGATTATTGACACCGCCGGCATTTCCAGACAGGGCCATAAAGGCAAAGGCTTGGAGAAAGAAGGTATCGAGCAATCGCTCCTGTCATTGCAGCGTGCAGACATCGCCCTGCTCGTCCTGGATATAAGCGAGGGACTCACCCATCAGGATGCCAAAATGGTCGAGGAAATCGTGGATCGGCACAAGAGCTTGATTATTATTGCTAATAAATGGGACCTCATAGAAGAAAGGAATACTAAGCACTGGCAAGAATCTATCATTGGCAAGCTTCCATTTGCTTCCTGGGCGCCAATCGTTTTCGTTTCCGCCAAGACAGGGGCAAAAGTAAACCGGATATTAGATTTAGCCTTAGAGGTGGCCGAAGCGAGAAAAACTGAAGTTAGCGTAACCCAGCTCAAGAAATTCCTGAGCCGAGTGGTTAAATTACACCTCCCGGCTAAAGGCAAGGGGCTCAAAGCACCGCATATCTATGAAATTGCCCAAAAGCGCATTAACCCGCCTGTCTTTACCATCCGTATCGGTTCCAGAGACAATCTCCATTTCTCTTATGTACGCTTCTTAGAAAACCGGCTGCGCGAACAATATGGATTTGTCGGGACGCCGCTTAGGATGAATGTGATCAAGAACCGTAAAGTCCACGGCGTGAGAGAAGATTAATATATATAAATGTCCGCCTTTGGCGGATATTTGTTTTATCGAAATTTCATCGACGATAAGCTATAATGGATTTAGAAATATGCAGATCATCATCGGCCTGGGAAATCCGGGCGACAATTATGCAAAAAGCCGACATAACGCCGGCTGGATCGCTCTCGATCGTCTAATCGGCGGCGACGGCTGGCATTTTGAAAAAAGGTTTGATGCACTGATTAAAGAAACAGATGGACGGCTATACGTTAAACCGCAGACATTCATGAATAAGTCAGGGGAAAGCGTCCTTAAGATCCTCAAATATTATCATCTATTATCAACCCGCTTCCCCGGAGCGATAAAAAAAGAACAAGACCTCAAGGACTTGCTCTTTGTCATCCATGACGAATTAGATCTAGATCTTGGTACACATCGCTTGAGCTACGACTCGCGCAGCGGAGGCAACCGTGGCATCCAGTCGATTATCGACCGCCTAAAGACGCAAAAATTCACCCGTCTTCGGCTGGGAATCAAAACTCCTTTACTCCATAACCCTATTCCGCCAGAAAAGTACGTGCTTATGCGTTTCAGCCAAGAAGAGCTCTCGATACTTGATAAGGAGATAGAAAAAGGTCTAACCAGCTTGAAGAAAGAGCTTGCCAACTAAAAAACCCCTCGGCTGCTTATACAAATAGCTTTGAACGCTCGCCTACTAGGAGGATAGCGGACGGGCGCGTAAACTTTTGTACAAGCAATCCAGGGGTTTTTAACTTTCCATCTTAGGAAATTTAATGGCGGCTGTCAAGGCTTTACCTCGTTCTTGACAGCAGAAGATTAAATAGTACACTATTTATATTAGAAAAGAGGAAATCAGCCGATCGCCGTCCCCATATTTTTCCTTCTTTGGCTGATGTTACAATAAATCTACCTTTTATGAAATTGATCATAGTCGAATCACCGACAAAAGCAAGAACAATAAGCAAATTTCTAGGAAAGGATTTCAAAGTGGAATCCTCTTTTGGGCATGTTCGCGACCTCCCGGCGAAAGAAATGGGCATCGACATCGAAAATGGCTTCGAGCCCAAATATGTTACGCCGTTAAAAGCCAGAAAGGTTGCCAGCAACCTCAAAGCTGCCGCCTCCAAAGCTGAAGAGGTCATCCTGGCGTCGGATGAAGATCGAGAAGGAGAAGCGATTGCCTGGCATCTAGCCCAGATTCTTAAACTTAATTCCGAAAGCGCCCGCCGTATTGTCTTCCATGAAATTACTAAGAACGCGATCCTGGAAGCCCTTAAAAACCCTCGCGGTATAGATCAGGACCTCGTAGACGCACAACAGGCGAGAAGAATATTGGATCGGTTAGTCGGTTATGAACTTTCGCCCTTTCTCTGGAAAAAAGTAGCAAAAGGCCTATCCGCCGGCCGGGTCCAGAGCGTCGCCATCAGGCTGATCGTCGAGCGTGAGCGTGAGATTCTCGCATTCAAAGCCCAAGAGTATTGGACGGTTGGCGCCATGATCAAGGATAAAGGCGGCATGGAATATGAGGCCAATCTCTTTCGCCTGGACGGCAAAGCTTTCGACAAACTCTCCATCGATGCTCAAACTGCCTCTACGCTTAAAAAAGAGCTGTCTAAGGCGAAAGGAACTATCGCCAAGGTAGATGAAAAGACTGTAAGTAAGAATCCCGGAGCGCCCTTCACCACCTCCACCCTTCAGCAAGGGGCAAACCGCCATCTAGGGTTCAGTGCCAAGCAGACGATGGTGGTGGCCCAGAAGCTTTATGAGCAAGGATTCATCACTTACATGCGCACGGACTCTCTAAACCTCTCGTCACAATTCTTAGATGAAGCCCATGGTTATATTTCTTCTGCCCTGCCGAAAGAGTATCTTTTAACCGAACCCCGTCGTTTCAAAACCAAAGGAAAAAATGCGCAAGAGGCTCATGAAGCTATCCGTCCCACACTGGCCTCAAGGACGCCAGACAGCCTGAAGGAGAAATTAGACAGGAACAGCTACCGTCTATATAAGCTCATCTGGCAACGCACCCTTGCCACCCAGCTTCCGGCTGCCAAACTGAATGCTACCACGATAGATATCGACGCCCTTTGTGAAAACGGACGCCAACATTCTTTCCGGGCTAACGGCCAAGTACTCGTCTTTGACGGCTACCTAAAAATCTATCCCGAAAAAACTGCCGAGCAAGATTTGCCGCGGCCAGTAGTTGGAGAAACGGCAGAGTTAGCAAAAATCTCAACCGAACAACACGCCACCAAGCCACCGGCCCGTTATAGCGATGCTAGTTTGGTGAAGGAAATGGAAAAATACGGCATCGGGCGCCCTTCCACCTACGCTCCGACGATCAATACGATAATTACCCGCAACTACGTATTCCGCAATGAAGACAAACGGCTCCAGCCAACCGAGATCGCCCTGGTAGTAAACGACTTATTGGTGTCGCATTTTCCCAAAATCGTAGATTATAATTTCACTGCAGGTATGGAAGATGACCTCGACTCCGTTGCTGAAGGTAAAAAAGAGTGGCGACCCCTAATCGCTGAGTTCTACCAGGACTTCCACGATAACCTCACTAAGAAATACGAAGATATTAAGAAAAGCGATATTATGCCTGAAGAAAAATCCGATATTGTCTGCGATAAGTGCGGAGCACCCATGATCGTAAAAACCGGCCGCTACGGAAAATTTTTAGCCTGCAGCGCCTTCCCGGAGTGCCGCAATATCAAGAAGATGGACGGGAGCTCATCAGAGAAGAAGGACGACCCCGCCCTGGCTGCCCTCCAGGAGAAATATCAAGGTACTGCCTGCGATAAATGCGGCTCAGAAATGAAAGTCCGTTCAGGAAAATACGGTCCGTTTCTGGCCTGTAGCGCCTACCCCAAATGCAAGAATATTAAGAATATAGACAGTGGCAGCGGGAAAGAAATAACCTGCCCCATCTGCGGAAAAGGCAAGATTGTTAAAAAATTTAGCCGCCGTGGCGCCTTCTACGCCTGTGATAATTATCCCGCGTGCAAAAACGCATATGCCGGCCAGCCCACTGGAGATAAGTGCCCCCAGTGCTCTTCGCTTCTCATAAAGGATAAAGAAGGCGACATCGTCTGCAGCGACAAAGGCTGCGGCTATCGCGCTTGATAATCATATGAACAGTCTGGAAATGCCGTCGGCGGCGGAACGACACCAAAGGAATGAAGACATTGATCCTCGCCCGGAGCTGGAGCAATATCGGGTGAAGCTCAGGCCTCATAACCAGTACCAAGAGGAAGAGCGCCAGGAAATGGAAAGGCTGCGGAAATTGATTTTACAGGACTCGGGCGTTCTGCCTCCAGATCCGTCACCAACTCCGCAAGAACTGCCAGTGAAGAAATCATTTCTGGAGTTGCTGGGCTTTCAGAAGAAACATAAGAATTTTTCTTCCAAATCACGTTACGATAATTAAAAAAACAGGCTGCACAAGCAGCCTGTTTTTTATTCTCCTTCTTTATTTTTTCTTTTTCTTCTTTATCACCAATTTCTCATCTTCTCCCACCTCAACATCTTTTTCTTTCTTCCTCTCTCTTCGCTCGCGGGCATATTCCATGCCCTTCTTTAATAACTCAGCCAGAATAACGAAGTATGAAGCGCTCCCTGATACTTTTTCTTTCGCTAAGTCAATCAGCGACTCGGCCTTGGCCACGCTTCTCTCCACCTGCTTAACCAGCCGATATATACGCTGGGCCGATGCAATGAAATAATACAATGACCAGCAAATAAAGAAAGCTAACACTCCCGTTGAAACGGCCAGCACCCAATTAAGGATATCGCGCGATGTTTCAAACATATCGTTTGTTAAGAAGGAGATAGCCCCCTCTTGCATTAAAAGTCTCTTACTTGCGCCCCAAAGCGCTCCTGACAAAAAGCGATCAGTCCTGCTTGCAAAGCGTCGATTTCTTCCGCAGTCAATGTCCGCTCCGAAGATATATAGGTAAAGTGGAATGCCCAACTCTTGCGAGTCTCCCCGAGTGCACTCCCACGATAGACATCGAATAGTTCAACCTTTGCGATTAACGGGTTATATGACGCTAAAGCTTTCCAGAAATCATTATACAGTATTTTCTCTTCAACAACAAAAGCGATATCCCTGGTTACCGGAGGATATTTAGGCACATCTTCATAGTGCTTGGCGGGAAAAGCTTGGACAAGATCCAATAATTCTTTCAAATTTATTTCGGCATAAGCAGCTTTCACCTTAATACCTAAGGCATTTGCCGGTTCACTGGCTAAGCCGCCGACAAAACCGAGTTCATGCCCGGCACACTCGATTGACGCCGCTAGTCCGGCTTTTGACCAAGCCGGGACATTCCCAAGTGACCCGAAAGCCGTAACAGCCTTAGGCAGAATGGTAGCCAGCAAAAGCGAAACAAGACCTTTAACCCGGCTGAAAATAGCGCTGCTATCTGGCCCATAGCACAAGATACCCAGACGCTTTCCCTGATAAGGAATTGATTCCCCCATTGGTTCTCTCAGGTATTCTCCTGGTATAGGCAGGAAGATGCGGCCGATTTCAAAGAGTCCGGCCTCAGAATAATTGTATTGATTCGATCTCACATTCTGCAGCATGTTCGTCAGCAGGCTCTGGCGGAGAAAGACATGCTGCTCCGAAATCGGGTTAGCAAGCCTGAGGTAATTCTGAGGTTCGAAATTAAGTTTGGTAATTGCCGCTTCACTTACAAAAGAATAATTATAGGTTTCAGAAATCCTCCCGGCACCGCTTAGGATATCCTGCAAGCGACGCTCCAAAATCAATTCATCATTTTCCGGCAATAAAGAAAGGGGCGATGAAAGAGGCTGGGAAGGAATCTCGCTATATCCGATAACGCGCGCCACTTCCTCTAATATGTCTTCCTTTATCGACACATCTTTTACGGCCCGCCAAGAAGGAGGGGTTACTTGGAGGGCATTGCCTTCTATGGAAACGGAGAAGCCGAGACGTTCAAGTATGCCGGCAGCATCCCGCCGGCCGATCTCACGGCCCAGGCGCTTCTTAAGCCAAGAGAAATCGACCGTTATCGGTTTAATCTGCAAATCAAAATCGGAAATATCAGACAGCTCCTCTAAGACAGCTTGAGGCATGACCTGTTTAATCAACTGCCATGCCCTTCTCCATGCTTGTTCAGGCAAGTTGGGATCCAAGGTCTTTTCAAAACGCATTGAAGCATCGGTCCGCAAACCCAATTTCTGGCTAGCTTTGCGGATTGAGACCGCATCGAAAGTTGCTGCTTCTAAAATGATCTCTGTTGTGGCATCGCTTATAGCGCTTGATGCTCCGCCCATGATCCCGGCTAGGGCGAGAGGCTCATGCCCGTCAGTAATTACGATCGCATCCGGAGGTAAGAGCCGTTCCTTCCCATCTAAAGTTTCCAAGCCTTCATCGGCCTTGGAACAACGGATAAGGATGCGATCGATATCCTTGGCATCAAAGGCATGCAATGGTTGCCCCGATTCCAGCATGACGTAATTAGTGATATCGACCAGAGCATTTATCGGCCGAGCGCCCACGGCGGTCAGTCTTTTCTTCAGCCAAGCCGGCGATTCGATAGCACTCACCCCGCTGATTCGAACAGCGATATAGCGGCTGCAAATTTTCTTATTCTCCACCTTTACCGATAGTTTAGGTTTCTTAGCCAGGGGGACAGTTTCTTGTTCCTCGGGCTGCGGATATGGATTCAGCGGTGCTTTAAGCAAAGCGCTGATCTCCCTGGCCATACCATAGTGGCCCCATAAATCACCCCTGTTAGATAAGGACTTGTTATCTATTTCTAAAATCGTATCATCCAGACCTAGATAATCGGCAAAAGACTGGCCCAACCTAGCGCTTTTATCAAGCACCATGATACCCTCATGATCCGTACCTAAGCCCAGCTCGTCTTCCGCACAAATCATCCCATATGATTTCTCTCCTCTGATTTCCGATTCCTTTATCTCGATTCCCCCAGGAAGGATTGCACCCACTAAAGCCAATGGAACCATTTGCCCGACCGCTACGTTTGGCGCACCGCAAACGATGGCCAATTTTTCCTTCTTGATATCGACAACGGTAAGACGAAGGCGGTCCGCATTAGGATGGGGCGCGACAGATACGATCTTGCCCACAACGACACGATCATAAGCCGATCGCTGCTCTTTAAAGCCCTCGACTTCCACCGTATGAAGTGTGAGCAGCGAAGCCAATTCCGCCGGCCCGACCTTCTTGGGCATTTTCACCGATTCTTTTAGCCAATTGAATGATAGATACATAGCGTTAGAATTGTTTCAGAAAACGGAGATCGCCGGAATTAAACAAGCGGATATCATCAACTCCGTATTTCAACATCACCAAGCGATTTAAGCCGAAACCGAAAGCGAAGCCCGAATATTGCTCGGGGTCGATGCCCCCCGCCCTCATGACGTTCGGGTGGATAAGGCCGCAGCCCAGTATTTCCAGCCAGCCGGAATACTTACAAACCCGGCAGCCTTTTCCTTCGCAAAGGAAGCAGGTATATTCGCCGTTTGATCCCGGTTCGACAAAAGGATAAAACTTGGGACGCATGCGCATCTGGGTATCGGGACCATAAAGTTTCTTCCCCACTGATTCCAGCACGCTCTTCATGTGCCCAAAATTAACGTTCTTATCAATTACTACCCCTTCCAGCTGATAAAACGTATGCTCATGACGGGCGTCAGTCGCCTCGCTCCGAAAAACCCTGCCGGGCATGATCGCTTTCAACGGGGCTCCGTATTTCTGCATCGCCCGCACTTGGGTGTTGGAGGTTTGGGTACGCATGGTTAAGGGCAAAGAACCGTCCTTATCCTTCAAGTCCACATAAAATGTGTCCTGCATATCCCGGGCAGGATGATGAGGAGGGACATTTAAAGACTCAAAATTATAATACTCACTCTCCAGCTCCGGACCATCCAGGATCATAAAGCCCAGAGTCGAGAAAAAGTCTTCCAATTCACGGCGCACGATCGTGATCGGATGCAAAGATCCCGCTTCCAGGTGCTCGCCGGGGAGAGTGGGATCGCCTTCAACCTCTTCTTCTTTCCCTTCGAGATTCTCACGGACGGCATTGAAGCGTTCTTGCATTTCCTTCTTGATCACATTGGCAGCCTCGCCCGCCTCGCGGCGCAAATCCAAACTTAGCTCCTTCAGGCCGGAAAGGAGGCTACTCAGTTTTCCCTTGCGGGAAATATATTCTAATTCCAATTCCCTCAACGAAGGCAAGTCTTTCACCTTGTCGAGTCCGGTTAAGAATTCATCTCGCAATTGTTCTAATTTTTTCTTCATATAATTTTTAAATCCGACTCTTCTTGTAACTCGCGATAAATAATTCCAGGACGGCAAAGATCATGACGAGCAAAACTACGTTCAACCAGGTGAAGAGACTGAAATGCAGGAGGTTGAGGGATACCACGATGAAAAGAGCAAACAAAAATGACTGGCGGAAAGCCGTAGACACGGCATAAAAGGCCAACTCACGCTTCAGGAGAGCGAAGCGAATCACGAAGCCAACCAACGCTGCCGTTCCGGATAAAGCCAGGAAAAGCGAAACGTAAAAAAGGGCAAACCCCACGATGTTGGTCATAACGGGGTCGATACTGCCAGCCGCAATCGCAAAGATTGCCCAGCAAACGGCGGTCATACTGCCCATGACGATCAGATAATTCCTTAAAGTCATATTGGTTTACTGATCAAGCGCTTAAAGCGGCATTGATATTTTCTAACTCCGCCTGATAGCGGGCGAGTTTTTCTTTTTCGCCTTCGATGATCTGCGCCGGTGCGCGACTGATAAACTCCTGATTAGCAAGCCGGACAGATAAATTTTCTATTAACTTGACCAAGGACTCTTTTTCCTTCGCCAGGCGAGCCTTTTCTTTGTCCGGGTCAACGGCGCCAAGAAGGTATATTTCTGTTTCGCCAATAACGACTTTTATCGAGCCTTCTTGTGGTTCGGACTCAGATACGGAAACCTCTTCGATACCGGTTCTTAAGCCGCGCAGTAAATGTGATTGCGAAAATATAAGCTCAGCATCCTTGCCGGTAATAATCGCTTGGACTTTCCTGGCCGGCTCGATCCTATTCTCGCTGCGAGCATTGCGGACGGAAATGATGGCTTCCTGGACTAACCCGAATTGTGGCTCAGGACTCAGGGTATTGAGTTTTGGCCAAGAGAAAACCATGATTGATCCCTCGCGATAACTGCTCCAGATAGCTTCCGTGACAAAAGGGATGAAAGGATGCCACATTAGGAGAAGATTAGTAAGGATGAAAGACAGAACCCGTGACTTATCTTTTTCCACCTTGGCCGCTTCCAAATACCAGTCAGCCAGCTTGTTCCAGGTAAAATCATATAATCGTTCAGCCGCGACGCTGAAATCAAAAGCTAGGATGGCATCATCTACGTCTTTCCGCAGCGCCAAGAGCTCCGACAGGATCCAGCGATCTGCCAGGGTTTTCGCCTTCGGCAGTTCTCCCGGATCGGCCTTAGCATCCTCATCAGAGATATCGGACAGAATGAAACGGGATATGTTCCAAAGCTTATTGATGAAATTTCTCTTCGCTTCAATCTTTTCTTCGCTGTATCGTGAATCGTTGCCGGGGGTCGCTCCCATCAATAAGGAAAGACGGACCGCATCGGCTCCATATTTGGCAATTACTTCTATCGGATCCACGCCATTTCCTTTGGACTTAGACATCTTCTTCCCTCCTTTATCCAAGATAGTTCCGTGAAGGTAAACCGTTTGGAAAGGCACTTCACCCAAAGCGAACATAGACATCATGACCATACGAGAAACCCAAAGCGTCAGGATTTCATATCCGGTCTCAAGTACTTGGGTAGGATGGAAACGGGCAAGATCGCCGGTCTTCACTCCTCCCTGATAATTATCCGGCCATCCCAGGGTCGAGAATGACCACATGCCGGAGGAGAACCAAGTGTCCAAAGTGTCATTATCCTTAACCCAACCTTCGCCGGAAGGAGCATCTTCTCCAACATACACTTCTTCACCCTTATACCAGACCGGAATACTATGGCCAAACCAGATTTGCCGGGATATGCACCAATCATGCAGATTTTCCATCCAATCAGAATACCGTTTGCCAAAACGCTCAGGCAGGAATTTTATCTCACCCTCTTTCGCTGCCTCCAAGGCGGCCTCTTTCATCGATTTTCCTCCCAGCCTTGAGACAGGAGCGTCCACGGAAATAAACCACTGCTTGGAAGGCAGGGGTTCGATTGGAGTACCACAGCGATAGCAGCAAGACAAATTATTTACGATATCCTCTTCTTTCGACATGAGACCGTCGGCGCGCAATGCTTCTACGATTTTCTCCCGCGCTTCCAGCGTGCTCAAACCGCTAAAAAGTCCGAATCCTTCCCTGATGATACCGTCTTCATTAATGACCTTAATCTTCTCCAAACCATTCTTTTCCGCCATCTGCCAGTCCACTGTCGAATGAGCGGGGGTAACGCCGAGAGCGCCGGTGCCGAAATCCATTTCAACCTTGCGATCCGCAATTATCTTGATCTTCAAAACTTGGCCGCAAAAATCTGTTTCAAAAATCTGGCCGATATAGGAAGAATAACGCTCGTCCTTCGGATTAACTGCCACCGCCGTATCTCCAAGCTTTGTTTCCGGACGGGTAGTGGAGATTTCGATCGGAAAATCCTTGCTATAACGAAAAGTATAGAGCTTCGCTTGCTGTTCCTTATATTCCAATTCATCATCCGCTAAAGTAGAATGGCAGCGCGGACACCAGTTGACAATTCTCTCCCCTCGATAAATCACGCCCTCCATATGCATGTCCAGGAACATCCGTTTGACCGCTTTTTGCCTCTGATCATCTAAGGTAAAGGCCAGGCGAGACCAATCCAAGGAGGCCCCCATCTTCCGAGTCTGAGAAAGGATGGTCGCCTGCGTTTCTTGGATAAACTTATCAACTTCCACTAAAAAGGCTTCGCGACCCAAATCTTGCCGGCTCTTGCCAATCTCCAACAAAAGCTTCTTTTCTACCATATTCTGGGTGGCGATAGCGGCATGGTCCGTTCCCGGCAGCCAGAGAGCGCGATAGCCGTTCTGCCGTCGATAGCGGATCATTAGGTCCTCAATTGCCAGCATTGCGCTATGGCCCAAGTGTAATTTTGCTGTAATGTTAGGTGGGGGAAGAATTATCGTATAGGTAGGAGCACTATCGGGCAAATCTAAGTTATCCGGGTTAAAATATCCGGATTCATCCCAGCGAGAGTATATTTCGTCCTCGAAATTAGAGGCTTCGTAGGTTTTAGCCAATTCATTTTTCATACCATTTAAATTACCAAAAATATGCCCTCCCGTCAACCGTATTTTGCCTTGACTCTAGCTAAAAATAATTATATATTAAAGGGTTCACATCATCAAAATACTAAGTCCAGACAATGCTAAACCTCGACCAGCAAATCGCCAAGCAGATTGAAAAGTCAGAAAATATTCTGATCGCTTTCAACGCGGACTGGAACGGGGACGCGGTTGCGTCAGCCTTAGCCCTTTATCTTTACCTGGCAAAGAAAGGCAAGAAGGCAGAAGTAGCAGCCCAGTTAAATGCTGATGATCAAGAAAAGAAACGAGCCGCCGAAACTTGGAAATTCTTACCGAAGAGCGGAGATATCCAGCACTCCCTAAAAAACCTGAGAAAGTTCATCGTCTCTTTGGATATCAGCCAGGCAGTTATTAATCAGATCCGGTACAGCGTTGATGGACAGAAGCTCAACTTCATCATTTCGCCTGAGAAAGGTTGGTTCCGGCCAGAAGATATCAGTACCTCTTCCAGCGGGTTTAAACATGACCTCATCTTTACTATCGATTCTCCGGACTTGGAGTCGCTCGGCTCAATCTATGACAACAATGTCGAATTCTTCTATAAAACTACGATTATAAACATCGATCATCAGGCTGCCAACGAAGAATATGGCCAAATTAACTTGCTTGACCTGAACGTCGCCTCGACCGCGGAAGTACTATATGGCCTAATAAAGACGGAAGAAGGCACCCTCGATGAAGATATCGCCACCTGTCTCTTTGCGGGGATAATCAGTAAAACCCGGAATTTTAAAAGCGCTAATCTTACTCCCCGTACTCTGCTCACCAGTTCTAAGCTGATCAGCGCCGGTGCCCGACGAGAGGAGATCATCTCTGAATTATATCGCTCTCGCCCTTTATCCGTCTTGAAACTTTGGGGCAAACTGCTCAATAACCTCCAGTCCGACGAAAATAAGCGCCTCCTTTGGACCCAGGCCAAACCCGATGAAATCGACCCCGAAGAAGCCTCCCATCTCGACCTTAATGAAATCGTGGATGAAATTCTCGCCGGCGTTCCGGAGGCTAAACTCATTTTAATCGGCCTTCCTTTGCCGCAAAAGCCAGGCCGTTACAAGCTATCTGTATTTGCCGCCAAGGGCATATCAGCTGTCGAGTTGCTCAAAGCCTGGTCGGCATCCGGCAGCGCCCGCACCGCCACCGCCGAAATAGACTTTCCCGCTGACCAATGGGAAGAGAAGATTATCGGGCCGCTTAAAGCGAAACTTGATAAAAATTTTGGCTGATGATATAACAATAAATGCCGCGCCGGCGCCTATAGCTCAGGTGGTCAGAGCACCGCTCTTATAAAGCGGGGGTCGATGGTTCAAGTCCATCTAGGCGCACTTTCCGTCATTTGCCAATTTCGCACCTATACAATATAATAGGGAAATAAAGGGCTCGTAGCTCAGTTGGTTAGAGCGTTACGTTGACATCGTAAAGGTCGCCCGTTCGAGTCGGGCCGGGCCCACATCATTTATTATCTCTTCCCTATGTTACAATTCTTCTCCGGACGCCAGCGCCAGCTGGTAAGCACCGAAGACAATTCGGCCATCAGCGAATGGATGGAAAAAGAAGCGGCCTCGGAAGGCCAGCTTTCAGTCGATGTCTACCATACGGATAAGAAGATTGTCATCCAATCAACCATTGCGGGCGCTCGCCCAGAAGATCTCAAGGTTTCACTCCATCATGATCTTCTGACCATAACCGGCACCCGCAAACAACCCCAAGCCGTTTCCGATGAAGACTACCTTTACCGAGAATGCTATTGGGGGCCTTTTTCGCGTTCCATCATCCTTCCAGCAGAAGTAGATAGCCGCAAGGTGGAAGCAGACCTAGAAAATGGCGTTCTCACAGTCACCCTCTATAAAGAAAAACGTGAAAAGATCGAGGTAAGGTTCAAGGATTAATATGGAGTATGAACTCACCGTGTCCGGTTTTAGCGATGACCAAGTCATCCTAAAAGATAAGGATAACAATATTATATACTGGCCGAAAGATAAGCTGCCCCAGATTCCGGAGATCGGGCAAAAACTGCACTTCTCGATCGGCACCGATAAGGCCGGGCTTTTGAATGAGCTCTTGAAAACAGACAGCCAATAAAAATATGAAAAAACCGACCCCTGCAGCAATCACGGCGATCGCCATTCTGGTGGTCTTTTTAATATCAGCCGTATATCTTTTAACCAGGAAGGACAGTGACGGGCTCCTGCCGGAAAACACCTTCTATGGCAACATAGCGATCGGCGGCCTAAGTCTCCAGACTGCAGCCGATAAGATTAAAGTAGCCACGGCCACTTTCGAAGAAAAGGGGATAAAGATTACCTATAATAACGAAGAATTTGACTTGCCAGCTATCGCCGCTTCTTTTGATTCCGGGGTATCTTATAATAATTATAATTATCAAACCGAAGCGCTGGAAGAAAAACTGTTTTCCTATTCCCATATCTCCTTGCTAAGCCGCTGGCTGGGTGCGGTTCGCAACAAAGCGACGGAGATAAGGCCCGAGTTTTTCATTAACCGCGACAAAGTAGAACAAGCCATCTCGGAAGCCTTGCCTGGAAGTAAGAAACCGGCGGTGGATGCCTCCTTTACCTTTAAAGATGGAAAATTTTCTGTCTCCGAGGACATGACAGGAAAAGAAGCCGATTGGGACAATCTTTTTTCTGAAATCGATTCCAGGCTTCGCTCCTTTGATAATTCCACTATCGTCCTCAAAACTAAAACCGCCTATCCGCAGGTTTACGCTCGCGACCTGCAAGGGCTGGAAAAGAAAGCCGCCGACATGAGCGACGTTCTCCTCTCTTTAACCTTTAAGGATAAGGAGTGGAAAGTGGGACGCGAAGAAATTGCCTCTTGGCTGACCGCCAAGAAGCAATCCGGTGGCTACGAACTTGATTATGATGAATCCCGAATAGAAAGCTACCTTGCCGAAAAGATTGCTCCCGAGATCGATATCGAGCCCCAATCCCCCCGCTTTGAAATCAAGGATGAAAAAGTTACCAGCTGGCAAGTCGGTAAAGACGGATACAAGTTGGAAACTGCTACTAGTTCCCGTGAAATAGCAGCCGCCTATTCTTCCGCCCAGGGACCGCAGAAGATCGAACTAAAAATCGTCGCCACCCCTCCGGATGAGGCAGCGGCTATGGATATAAAAGAGATTATCGGAACTGGCCATTCAAACTTCTCCGGGTCCTCCTCTAATCGACGCCATAATATCAGTAACGGAGCAAACGCTCTCCATGGCCTGATAATCAAGCCCGGAGACGAGTTCTCCTTGATCAAGGCTTTAGGTAACATCGATGCCTCAGGAGGCTATGTCCCCGAACTCGTAATCAAGAACAACCGCACGATACCCGAATACGGCGGCGGTCTCTGCCAAGTCGGTACCACGATGTTCCGCACTGCCCTCGGATCCGGACTCCCTATTACGGCCAGGCAAAACCATTCCTACCGGGTTTCTTATTATGAACCGGCCGGAACGGATGCCACTATTTACGACCCCTGGCCAGATTTCCGTTTTATCAACGATACCGGCAGTAATATCCTAATCCAATCAAGGATCGAAGGAAACGATCTCTATTTCGACTTCTGGGGCACAAAAGATGGGCGGACAGCCACGACTACCTATCCCGTCATATATAACATTGTAAAACCAGCCCCCACCAAGATCGTCGAGACGGAAGAACTCAAGCCCGGAGAAAGAAAGTGCACCGAAAAAGCCCATAACGGCGCTGACGCCTGGTTTGATTACACCGTGGTATATCCTGAGGGCTCCACTACGACACCGGAAGTGAAGCGACGCTTCCAATCCCACTACGTTCCTTGGCAGGAAGTTTGTTTGGTAGGAAAAGCCACCTCCACTCCCGTTACTTCTACTAGCACCCCCATCGCTACCGGAACTCCACCTATCGCTACCAGCACGAGATGAAATACAAAAGCCCTCTGATCCGAGGGCTTTTTTAATAGTTTCAGTTTTTATCTTGCCAAGTCTCTGACTGCGAGATAAAATTTTCGTGGTACTCTTTCAAAAGAAGAATCAAACCGAAGATACTTACCGCTGACCAGATATATCGAACTTGATTTAGACGGTTTGCCGGGCATAATACAAGAAGCGACAATAATGCTATCCCGGCAAAGCTCGTACCATTGCAGGCAGAATGAAAGCAGGTCATTCATAGCCGCTGGTAAGTATTTTTCACTTCTTACAGATAATTCCAGCTCTTCCTTGGAATTAAACAGCTTTGCTTGTCTCAGAACTTTCCTGTTCTTGTACTTCGGATCTTTCTTATATATCTCCTCAGAAAATTCTCCGTCCTTACAATATAGATTGCATGCCACCGCCATCTGGTCCAGGCTTTGCGAATAATCTACGGAAATAAGATACACCTTATTTCTAAATTTTGAATCTTTCATTTTTTTTCCTTTCTCTTTTTGTAAAATAACGATTCAGACTATTATCAGCCCGGATAAGAAAAAAGTCAATATAAAAAACCCTTCGTTACCGAAGGGTTTTGCTTTAAACCTGAATTGCCAGGAAATAATTACCGACTACATGGACATCCGCTTCATGACGAAGATCAAGGCTGATTTTACCCTCAATGGTGTCTATGACGGGGATAAGACCTCCAACCCATTCGCTCGTTTTACTGCCAGCACCAACGATGTGGAACACATGAGAGTACTCCACTTGCCGATAATACGCAATCAACTCAAAGATTGTCGCAAATCGGTAATCGCTTCCAATATCAAAGCTTTCATCATCAAACCTGAACAAGCGGGCCTTTTTTCTAATTTTTTCACCTTTCAATATTTCGAGAATCGGAAATTGCTTGTCACAAACATATTTATGTTTCCAAACGCAATCCATTTCCGATAAGAACTCCTCAATAGTCTTGGTATAATCGACCGTGATAGCCTGCGACATACCTTGATTAACGCCCACTTCACGCTCTACCATTTCTGCCACCATCTTTGCTAGCCCCTTATCAGAGCGCAACCTTGCTAATCCGCTGGCTGTCATCCCACAATCCTCGAGAGCTTTCATCGTTGCAATAATAGCACCGATACTTTCATTCAATAATCCAGACTTGTCATTGTTTTTCATGACTTGATCCTCCTTTGTTTATGCCTTGTCTATATCAGACTTTGGCTGGTTAGTAATTTATTAAATAACGATTCAGACTATTATCAGCCCAAATATAGAAATTGTCAATAAAAAAAAGACCGTCTAAAACGGGTAGGCAAGAAAATTTCTCCTAGGAATTACCGAGCCCGCCGCTGATACATATTTATATGTACCAATGGCAGGCCCAAAAAACCCTAGCAAGAAAGTCCCCATGCTTGTCGTGCCTGACCCGTTTCAAACGGCCTTTTCTGTTTTTAAGCAACCCCTAACTATATCATTATAAACCGTGCTTGTCAATACTGTTATCCACAGGCTGCCGGTCGTGAGTTCTTATGGCCATTTTTCCGCAATAATTTTATTATTATTAGCATAAATTCTTAATGAACCCATCTCATCGCTCCTCCATATTTCTATAAAGATATCCCCAAGCTTAGCTAAAGTTTCAAGAGAGGGATGTCCGTAGCTATTATCTTTTCCCACAGAAATATAAGCGATTTTTGGTTGTACCGCCGCTAGAAATTCTTTGGAGGATGAAGTATCTGAACCGTGGTGCCCAACTTTCAAGACGTCTGCCCTTTCACCGCCCGCCTGCTTGAGATAATTAGTCTCCCTTCCTATTCCGGCATCGCCGGTTCCCACGATAGATATTCCGCCGCAGTCCCAACGGCTAATTAATGAATTATCGTTTTCATCCTCAGTGTCCTTCTGCTCTCCCGCATCAAGGCACAAGCTACAATCTTCCTCCAATTCCAGACAACGATACCCTTCCAAATGAACGATATCTGCACCTTCCATCTTTAGAGCGGATACCAACGACTCTGCTTCGCCGCCTGAAAAGCTAACCGGCAGTATCGCCGTCCTGACTTCATATCTCTGTGTTATCTCGGGAAGAGATGATAGGTGGTCGCTATGGGCATGGGTAGCAACCAGAATATCGATCGTCCGTCTCTCCGGGCCGAGATATGAATCTATGAGAGGAATGAGTTTCCAGTCCGGACCACCGTCCACCAATATGATTTTTCCCGCCTTTGTCTTCATCAGCCAGGCATCTCCCTGGCCAACGTCAAAAAAGATCGCTTCCACGCCAACATTATCAGGCGACGCCAGCCAAGCATATGCGGCCAATAAGGCCGCAACATATAAAACAATCCGTAATATCTTCATTGCTCCATCTTATCAGGAAGACGATGAAGATATGATAAATCGGATTAAACAAAAACCGCGCTTACGCGCGGCTTTTGTATAATTTTCAAATCACAAAGACCAGAATTATTTCTTCTTTGCGGTCTTCTTAGCAGCCGGTTTCTTAGCGGTCTTCTTAGCAGCCTTCTTAGGAGCAGCTTTTTTAACCACTTTCTTCGCAACCTTCTTAATAGTCTTAACAGCCTTTTTTACCGGCTTCTTGACGGCCTTCTTAGCCGCAGGTTTCTTTTTGGTAGCCATATTGCTCACCTCCTTTCTGGGAAATATCCCATTTATCTTTTAAAAAAATTCTTTGTAAAATTTTTTTAAAAAAAATTTTTATCTAACTGCTTATATTATACACTCAGAAGAAAAAATACACAATAGTTTTTTCAATTTTTTTCCTCCGTGAAAAAAAGAGAAGCTTTCGCTCCTCTGTTTTTCTAAAAATATTTTTTACTGATATATTTTTTTCCCATCAACCCTTTGCTTTGAGCATAACGCTCAAGCGTTCGGCCAGTTCTGGAACAGCGATACGTTCTTGTTGCATGCTATCACGATCGCGGACGGTAACGGTATTTCCATCAAGTGTTTCAAAATCCACAGTGACGCAGAAAGGAGTGCCGATTTCATCCTGCCGGCGATAACGCTTTCCGATATTGCCATTATCGTCAAACTCACAGGCGAAGCTTTCCTTAAGCGAAGCGTAAATCTCCTTAGCTTTGGCCACCAGCTGTTCCTTATTCTTAAGCAAAGGGAAGATCGCTACTTTAACCGGCGCGATCGAAGCGGGAAACTTAAGGACAGAACGTTCTTCTCCACCGTCGAGCGCTTCCTCCTTATAAGCGGAATGGAGAGCGGCTAGCATCGCGCGCTCCACTCCGAAACTCGGCTCAATGACATGAGGGGTAAAGCGACGGCCGCTTGCTTGGTCGAAATATTCTAACTTGTTGCCTGAGAATTCCGAATGCCGCTTAAGGTCAAAGTCGCCGCGATGGGCCAAGCCGAACAGCTCCTTGCGCCCGAATGGGAACTCGTATTCGATGTCGACGGTCTTACGAGAATAATGGGATAGCTTCTCCTTCGGATGTTCACGTCGCACATATGATTCCTGCGGGAGGCCGAGGTCGCGGCAAAAAGCTTCTTGCTCTTGGAGTAGTCCTTCGAAAGTTCCCTCCCATTCCATTTCCGGATCAATGAAGTATTCTATCTCCATCTGCTCGAACTCTCGGACGCGAAAGATGAAATTGCCGGTCACGATTTCATTGCGGAACGCCTTCCCGATTTGGGCGATACCAAAAGGAAGTTTCGGCCGCATCGTATCGAGCACGTTAGCAAATTCTATGAATATCGCACCCGCAGTTTCCGGACGCAGATAGACCGGCTCAGAAATACCGTTGACTTCGGTGGCAAACATCAAAGAGAGCTGCCTGGCCTCCGTCCACTGCTTGGCTCCGCAAGCCGGGCAAGCGATCGTAACCAAAGCTTCGTTCAGCTTCATCAAGTCTCCTTCGAGATCTTCTCCGGTCGCTTCTTCTACGAGATGATCCGCGCGATAACGCTTCTTGCACTTCTTGCAATCCACCATGGCATCATTAAATCCCTCAGTATGCCCGCTGGCTTGCCAGACTTTCGGATGGAGGATGATCGGACCGTCTATGCGGTACATATCATCCCGGCTGCCAACAAAACGTTTGAGCCAGATGGATTTGATATTCTCTTTCAACGCTACGCCATAAGGACCATAACTGAAGCTACTGCCAAAACCGCCATAGATCTCGCAAGCAGGGAAAATGAACCCACGCCTCTTTGCAAGCGATACGAGCTTTTCCATATTTTGTTCATCTTCGTTCTTTTTCATAGTCATAGGATTTATGCTCACATCTCTTCTAAATAGTTTATACCTAGCGCTCGGAATCCGTTCTGGAATACCTGTCTGATCGCCTTGAGCAGGGCCAGTCGGGCCTCTGCCTCCGGACGCTCAGCCTTAAGGACATTGACTTCATGATAATAGTCGTTAAACTCCTGAGCCAGCTCAAAAAGATATCGGGCGATCACCGATGGGTCCCGATCATCCCCGGCTTTCCTGACCGCTTCCCCGTACCGCGCCAAACGCAAAACGAGCGCATGTTCTTTAGGATGCACCAGCAGGCGTAATTCAGCTTCTCCGCCCTCTGACTTGCGCAAGATACTGGATAGCCTGGCACCGGTATACTGAAGATAGGCCGCGGTATAGCCATCGAAACGCAAAGCCTCTTCCATGTCGAAAGTGATCACCTTATCAGAACTCACCTTTAACATTTCGAACTTCAAGGCGGATACGGCCAAGGCCTCCGCTGTCTTCTCTTTTTTTTCTTCCATCCAATCGGGATGGCGAGTATCTATTTCTTGCCGGCTACGAGCGAGCGCCTCATCAAAGATCTGGCCATAGGTTATCACATTCCCGCTTCGAGACGACATCATGCCGTCTTTGAGAGTAACAAAATCATATCCCAAATGGGTAATGTTCAGATTCTCTCCGGCCAAGCTGAAAATCTTGGCAAGCTGCTTGAAATATAAGCCCTGCCTGATATCGACGACGACTATCGACTCTTTCAAAGGATAGGCCTGGAACTTGCGGCGGGCAAGGGCGAGATCAGCTACGGGATATAAAGCCGTGCCATCCGAGCGGATGATAGGCAGGACTCCCAAATCATATTGTTCCAAATCAGCGATTACCGCTCCCTGGCTGCGGATAAAGATCCCTTTTTCCAAGAATTCTTCCACCATCTTCAAGCCGGTATCGATCTCTTCGCTTTCATAGAAGATATTTTCGAACTTGATGCCCAATTGCTGATAAACATCATCCAGGTATTGGATGCTCCACAATCTGGTCTCTTTCCAAAGTTCATATATCTCACCTTCGCGACTTTCGATCGCTTTCATGATGGCAGATATTTCTTCTTTTGCCGCTTCGTCCTTCTCCATTGCTTTGGCCGCATCGCTATAGCATTCCCCTAAAATGCGCCCTTTAGGGCCGCTCATCAGAGCGAAGGACGGATTGCGACGCCAGTTCCAGATTGTTTTTGCGGCATGAATGCCAAAATCGTTTATATATGAGACCGGGACCGAGCGATAGCCGTTTAGCTGTAATACCCTGGACACCGCGTCACCATAAAATAAGTTCCGCAGATGGCCGATATGGTATTCTTTATGGGTATTGGCGTTGGAAAATTCAATCATTACTAATTCATCTTGGCCCTGGGAATTACTGCCATAACGAACACCTCCTTTTTCGATATTACTCACGGCTGCGGCGGCTAGGGATGCTGATTCCAAATAAAAATTAAGATACGGCCCGACCGCCTCTACTTTTTTGACCAAGCCAGTCAGCATGGGCGAGTCTTTGATAGAGCCGGCAAGAGTGACGGCTAGGTTTGCAGGGTTAACCCCTTTTTCCTTCGCCAAACGGAAAAGCGGAAGAGAAAGATCTCCCATATCTACCTGCGGAGGATACACGAAATCCAGGGGCGAGGCCTCTATAAGTGATGCTAATTTTTCTTTGGTTTCGTAAAGATACATAGCTTTAGGTTCATTTGGAACTGAGGCGTATAAACTGGCGTTTACCGCGCTGGATAATAAGACCGTCTTTTACTTCGATTTCCGCTTGGGCATCTGTGACCGGTTCCAATCCGCCTTCGAACCCAAGCTTTATTCCACCTTGCTCAATCAATCTCTTGGCCTCGCCTTTGCTTGAACTCATGCCGATATTCGCTAATAGCTCTACCACCTTATACTTCCCCTCCGGAATATCCATGCTTTCGATCTCATCCGGCATTTCCTTATTCTGGACCGTACGGACGAAATAATCCTGTGCTGCCATTGCCTCATTCTCTCCGTGATTAATCTTGGTGATTTCCAAAGCGAGGCGCATCTTGGCATCGCGGGGGTTAGCCAGCGATTTTTTAGACCATTCTTTTGCTTCCTCCCAAGCCAGGTTTGTGCAGAGCTCAAAAGCGGAGGCCAGGACATCGTCCGGCCAAGACATGACTTGCCCGTACATGTCATTGGCCGACGCATCAAGCATCACGATATTGCCTTCGCTCTTGCCCATCTTCTTTCCTTCGCTATCAGTGAGAAGCTTCATGGTTAAGACCGATTTGTCCTTCCCGGTAGTGGCTTTAAGCAGATCGCGGCCGCACATCATATTGAACATCTGATCATTGCCGCCCACTTCGACATCCACATCCAAGGCAACACTATCATAGGCCTGCGCTAGGGGGTAAAGGAATTCATGCAAGAATATAGGTTTTTCTTCTTCAAGGCGCTTTTGAAACATATCCCGCTGAATCATCTGCTGGACGGTGAAAGTGGAAGCCAGGCCGATCAGGTCTTTAAAGCTTAGCTTATCATGCCAAGAATCGTTATACTGCACCAAGGCAGGGTTGTCACCGTCAAAGGCGAGATAAGCTGCGGCTTGATGCTGGAAATTAAGGGCATTTTTTTTGACTTCCTCCCGACTAAGCTGCTTCCGAGCGGCATTCTTGCCCGTTGGGTCGCCAATCATCCCGGTAAAACCGCCAATAAGGAATATAACCTTATGACCGGCTTTCTGGAATTGGGCCAGCTTCGAGAGAGAGATGGCATTACCAATATGCAAAGACGCCGCGCTTGGATCAAAGCCGCAATAGAGGCGCAGTATTTGCCCGCTCTTCAATTTTTTCTCCAGTTCCTGCTTAGATGGATAAATTTTCTCGACTCCTCGCTCCAGGATTTCTGAAATTAAGGCCGGATCAGTCGTCGCTTTAGCCATAAATGCTTGGTAATAATTTATTAAATATGTTATAATAGTAGCAAACCTAGCCGAATTTTTCAATCCGTCACCTTGACGGTTTTAGCTTCATTTATTAAGCGAAAAAACTATGTTCTCTTATCGCTTCTTTCTCAAACAAGCCTGGAACATCACCAAAAATTACCGCCATCTCTGGTTCTTCGGCATCTTTGCCACTTTCGTCGCCATGAGCGGCGAATACCAGATCATTGGACGAGGCTTAAGTGCGGAACCAGGCGGCATTTTTGCGAGCACCGGCTTCATGCTTCTCTATTCCTTCTTTAATCCCACCTTCTATGCCGGTCTCAGGGATCTGGCAGCGAGCAATCTACCAGCCTTCTTATCATTGCTTACGATTATCCTGCTAACCTTAGCACTTATTATTCTTTTCGCCTATTTAGCTGTTACTTCTCAAGCCGCTTTGGTGGAACAGAGCGCCAGGATCATAAGCAGCAAGAAGAAGCCGGCCAAACTGAGCATTCCTGGCGGCCTAACAGCTGCCCGACCTCATTTCTGGAAAGTCTTAGCCTTAAATATCATCGGATGGGCAGCCATCTGTCTAAGTTTTTCTATCATTTCCCTGCCTTTAGCCTTTCTTTTTCTCACCGACTCCGCCGCAATTACCGTCGCCTATCTCATCCTTTTTCTAATTTTCGTCCCCATTGCTATCAGTATTGCCCTAATCATCAAATACGCTATCGCTTCAAGAGTCCTGGATGGCGGTGGGTTCACCGCTTCTATGGCCAGAGGCTGGAAGACCTTCCGAGATAACTGGTTAGTTAGCTTCGAGATGGGAGTCATTCTCTTCGTGATAAACTTCTTGGTCGGCATCGCTACGCTGATCGTCATTTCTATCTTTTTTCTTCCCTTGCTTTTCATCTCTCTCCAGATGCTGTCTCCTTTCCTTACCGCTTTAAGCGCCCTGCTTATCATTGGCGTCTTAATCTTTACGGCCTCCGTTCTCAATGTCTTCCAAATTAGCTCCTGGACTGCTCTTTATGTCCATCTACAGAGCCGGCGAGGCGCCAGCAAGATCGAGAGGATTTTTGCCAAGCGCTAAAAATTTACTGATCGTTTCCAGCCGCGACTCATGCCGCCGATCATTCGGCGAGAGCCGCGGCTATTAGATACTATGAGCGACATTGCGTCCATCGAAACCCTCATGGATTCCAACTCGTCTAAGGACGAAGACTCAATCCAGGGACAATTCGCCAAAAAACAAACAGAAATCAAAGCCAAAGAGGTTGAACGCAAGACGGAATCGCAAGCGTCCTCTTTAGGCTTGCCCTACGCCAATCTCTTTTCTTTTCCTATCAGTCCGGAAGCGCTTTCCCTTATCCCTGAAATGAAAGCGAAAGAAATAAGGGCTGTCTGCTTCTTCTATGACGGCAAAAATATCAGGCTCGCTTGCACCGAGCCCACTGCAGAGGTGGCAAACGAACTGGAAGCGCTCAACCAAAGATATTTTACCAAAGGCAAAGTCTATCTCGTTTCGGCTAATAGCTTGGAACTCGCTTTTGAAGCCTACCGCTCGCTGCCAAAAAATAAAAGAATAGAAAACGGCGTCGAAATCACTGAAGAGGCCCTCGAACGCTTCAAGCTGGATATCGATGATTTTAAAAGCCTGGAAAAGAAAATCAAAGAAGTGAATATAAGCGATATCGTCACGCTCATACTGGCCGCCGCTCTTAAAGTCGGCTCCAGTGATATCCATATCGAAGCGGAAGAGCGAGGGGTCGCTATCCGCTTCCGCATCGATGGCGTTTTGCAGGACGCCGCCTATATCGATCGGGACAAATGGAAACGGATCGCCACCCGCATGAAGATCTTAGCGAAAGTGAAGATAAATATCACCGATAAGCCTCAGGACGGCCGCTATACTATCTTCCTTAAAAATGGGAAGATAGACGTCCGCTCCTCCTTTCTGCCTACCGCTTTCGGAGAAAGTGTGGTCATGCGCCTGCTTGATTCTGCCGCCTCGGGCTTGGAGTTCGAAAAACTAGGATTAAGACCGTCGATGCTGAGTATCCTGCGCCGCGAAATTTCCAAACCGAACGGCCTCATCCTCACTACCGGCCCCACCGGTTCCGGTAAGACGACTACTCTTTATGCCATCTTATGCAAGCTTAATGCCCCGGGCAATAAGATTGTCACGCTGGAAGACCCGATTGAGTACCAACTGGAGGGAATTAACCAAAGCCAGGTAGACGCTTACAAGGGATACACTTTTTCTGACGGTTTGCGCTCAATTCTGAGGCAAGATCCTAATATCATCATGGTAGGAGAGATTCGCGACCTTGAAACCGGCGAGATTGCCGTCCAAGCCTCCCTTACCGGACACCTCGTCCTCTCAACTCTACATACCAATGATGCTGCCGGAGTCATCCCGCGCTTGATCGACATCGGCGTAAAACCATATTTCCTCGTCCCGTCCATAAATGCGGTCGTAGGCCAACGTCTAGTACGCCGTCTCTGTCCTAAATGCCGGCAACTCCACGACCTTTCCCCCGAGGAAGACGAAAGGGTAAAGAAAATTATGGCCGTCATTTCCCCTAAAGCGGATATCGAGGTCCCCGCCCAGCTTCCACCTCTCTTCAAAGCCGGAGAAGGCTGCAGTGCCTGTAATTTCACCGGTTACAAGGGAAGGATAGGAATCTATGAGATTTTCACTATGGATGAGAACCTCAAGCAGCTCACCATCGATAAAGCCCCGTCATTCAAGATCCTCCAACAAGCGATCGAGAACGGAATGGTCACCATGCTCCAGGATGGCGTTCTCAAAACCATGGAAGGCATAACTTCGCTTGATGAAGTATACCGCGTAGTGGGCAACTTCGATTACGTCGATGAGCTTTATGACATTGTAATCTCCCAAACTATCGGGCGAGGCGTAAAGATCAACAGCGAAGAATACTCCAGAGCCGAAGCCCTTTCCAAGAACGTCGGGGCTCCATTAAGCTTAAGCGATGTTCCCTCCAAAGAGCTTATCCGCTTGATCATGGCAGTCGCCGTCCAGAGCCGCGCGGGCGATGTCCATATCGAGCCTACGGAAAATGGCGTCATGGTCCGATTAAGGATCGATGGCGTGATGCATGAGGCTTTTAATCTTCCTAAAACTGCCTATCTGCCGATTCTTTCCGAAATTAAACTGCTTGCCGGCTTCGCCACCAACGTCAAACGGGCGACTTTGGATGGACGCTTTAGCGCCTACTTTCCTGATAAAAAGATCGATTGCCGCCTCTCTATCATCGCCGGAGGCTACGGCGAGACAATTGTCATCCGCCTCCTTTCGGACCCAGCCGCTGATTTAGACCTCGAAAAACTTGGGATAACCGGAGCTGCTAAGACGGCTCTTGATCGCGCCCTTACCAAAACCAAAGGGATAATCATTACCACCGGCCCCACCGGTTCAGGAAAAACCACCACTCTGTATGGCATGCTAAACAGGCTCAACCATCCCGATGTAAAAATCATCACCGTGGAAGACCCGATCGAATACCAGCTCCCCGGCGTCATGCAAACCCAAATCGATGTCGATGGCGGCTATACTTTCAGCGCCGCTATGCGTTCTCTTCTCCGCCAAAACCCCAACATCATGATGATTGGAGAAATCCGGGACGAGGAGACCGCTAAGACAGCCATCGAAGCCGCTCTCACCGGCCACCTTGTCCTTTCTACTATCCATGCCAATAGTGCCGCCGGCGCCATCTCTCGCTTTTCCGGTCTCGGAGTTGATCGCAATGCCCTGGCTAACGCGATCGAGTTTTCTATCGGCCAGCGCCTCGCTAGACGCATCTGTCCCCACTGCAAGGTAGAAGACAAGCCTTCTGAAGAAAATCTCGCCCGTGCCCAGGAAATTATTGGTGGCCTGGGGCAAAAAATACCTGCTAGCCAGCGCTTCTACCGCGGTCGAGGCTGTGAGGAATGCAATAACATCGGCTATAAAGGCAGGTTGGGCCTGTATGAGACGATAGAAACGACACCTGCGGTCCGCAAGCTGATACAAGATTCCAATTCTACCGATTTCGATATCGAGCAAGAAGCGATCAAGGCAGGAACGATAACGATCGCCCAAGATGGGATCCTTAAGGCCCTGGCAGGGGAAACCAGCCTAGACGAAGTGTTCCGCGTAATCTGAATAAATAATTAAACCAATATATGATCAATGAAACTTTCATCAAGAAGCTCAAGACGGATTATTCCAAACGCGAACAGGAAAGAAGGCAGATAATCAGCCGCTCCAACGACGTACTCTTCCAGGCCAAAAAAGCAATCTTTGCACTCCAGCGTGAAGAACTAGAAGCGGCCGCAACCAAACTCATGGATATGGAAAAGATCCTCGGCAAAATGGAAAAGGATTTTGGTCCGGTACGCTTAAGGGAAGAAGGAGCATATCATGCAGCGGCCGAGGAATACGTCGAAGCAAAGACCTTAGCGGCGGTTGTCGCCGGCAAAAAGATCGTAGCGGTTAAAGGTTTGCACCTAGGATACGACAGTTATCTGGGCGGGTTCTGCGATCTCATCGGAGAAATGGTACGCTTCGCCACCAACCGGGCCGCCAAGGGAAAATATGAAAGCGTCGCCGAAATGAAAGAAAAGGCGGAGGAAATCATGAACGGACTCCTCGATTTCGATCTCACCGGTTATCTCCGCACTAAATACGATCAGGCGAGAGGACATCTCCGCAAGCTGGAAACCATGGCTTACGAAATCCGTTTAAGAAAGGATAAATGATATGCAGATTGCAATCGCTTCCGACCTCCACGACAATCTGACCAACTGGGAAAGATTTAACCGATACGTGCAAAAGCAGGGGATCTCAACCCTGTTTTTCTGCGGAGACCTAACCAGCGCCGAAACCCTTGCTATCGTCCGGAGCACCTTCAAAGGGGAAATCCATATGATCGCCGGCAATGCCGAGACCTATGACTTCGATGAGCTCAAGAGCTCAGGAGAATTTTTCCATTACGGACGCCAAGGAATGTTCGCCTTAGCCGGCAAACGGTTTGCCTTGATCCATGAACCTTCTCACCGCTCCCGGTTGCTAAGCGATGAAGGCAGCTTTGATTACCTTTTCTACGGCCACACGCACAAGCCCTGGATCCAGAATGAGGGAAAAATGGTTAATGCGAACCCCGGGACTCTTGGCGGAGTATATTATGCCCCGACTTTTGCCCTTCTCGACACTGACACGGGAAAACTCGAATTGAAGCTTCTCGATAACCTTGGCTTAGATTGATCGCTTCATTAAAAAAGCCCTTGCTTCCTTGCAAGGGCTTTTATTTTATGGCAATTATTTCAACTCGCGCAAATATTGTCCGGTGAGACTTGCTTTGCTTTTCATAATCTCTGCCGGGGTTCCCGATGCTACCAGGCGCCCCCCTTTCTCGCCGCCCTCGGGACCGAGGTCGATCACCCAGTCTACTGCTTTGATGACATCCAGGTTGTGCTCTATGATCAGGACGGTATTTCCTTGGTCAACCAACATATTGAGCACTTTGAGCAGGCGATCGATATCGGCAAAATGAAGGCCGGTAGTCGGCTCATCCAGGATATAAAGTGTGCGGCCGGTCGCGCGTCGGGATAATTCCGTGGCCAGCTTAATACGCTGGGCTTCACCGCCCGAAAAGGTAGTGGCAGATTGTCCCAGGTGGATATAGCCCAACCCCACTTCCTCAAGAGTCAACAGTTTCTGCCGCAAAGCCGATTGGTCACGGAAATAATCCAAGGCCTCGGAAACAGTCAGGCCCAGCACTTCATAGATATTCTTATCCTTATACTTTATATCAAGGATTTTTTGCTGGAAACGATGGCCATGGCAGGCTTCGCAGGTAAGATAGACATCATTTAAAAACTGCATCTCCACCTTTATTACGCCATCGCCGGAACAGCGTTCGCAGCGACCACCCGAAACATTGAAGGAAAAATGCCCAGGTGTAAGGCGTTTCAACCTGGCCTCCGGAAGTTCGGCGAAAAGATCGCGGATATAAGTATATAGCCCGGTATAGGTTGCCGGATTGGAACGAGGCGTACGCCCGATTGGCGATTGGTCGATATCGATAACCTTATCGATATTCTCTAGCCCCTGGATTTCCTTATGCGCGCCAACATCTAATTTAGCACGATAAAACTTCTTATTGAGCGAATTTGCCAAAATATCGGACATCAAGGTCGACTTACCGGAACCAGACACCCCGGTTATAGCCACTAATTTGCCAAGGGGAATATGGACGTCAATGTTTTTCAAGTTATGTTCGGTTGCCCCGATAACGGAAAGCAGTTTGCCGCTGCCCTTGCGGAAAGAAGTTTTAGCAGAGATCGTCTTCGCTCCGGAAAGATAAGCGCCGGTAAGCGAAGACTTGCAAGTATAGATTTCCGCGGGCTTACCGGAAAATAATATTTTTCCCCCGTGTTCGCCCGCGCCCGGACCGACATCTACCAGATAATCCGCTGCCTGCATCATGGCGGCATCATGTTCGACAACGATTACCGTATTGCCGTTATCACGCAGATTCTTCAGCATGGCGATGAGCTTGTCGTTATCACGTTGATGCAGACCAACAGACGGCTCATCCAAGACATACAGGACGCCGCTAAGCGTAGACCCAACCTGGGCCGCCAAACGAATGCGTTGGGCTTCGCCGCCGGAGAGGCTGGCTGCCGGACGGTTTAGGGTAAGATAAGAAAGCCCTACCTTCTCTAAGAATTCTAAATTCTTCACCACTTCCTTCAGGATCGGCTCGACGATCCTTGCGGCACCGGGCCAAGACGATTTTTCCAACCAGTCGGTCAAGAGGGGGCGAAGGACATCCACTGTTTTCCCGCTCAGCTCCGTGATGTTCAATCCCTTTACTTTCACCGCCAGATATTCCGGTTTCAAGCGTTCCCCGCCGCATGCCGGGCAGACTGCCAGACGCATGCATTTCTCGATCTCTTGTTTTACAAAATTAGATTTCGTCTCTTCATAGCGCGCCAAGAGTTCCGCACTCAAACCAGCCCACTGTTTGTCTCCGGTCAGGATGGATGCCCTTTGGGCGGCGCTTAAATTGGCTAAAGGAGTATCTAGACTAAACCCATAACGGTCGCCCAGATCCTTAAGCTGAGTGAACAGCGCGCTGTTTTGGGTGAGATTAGCATGGGCAAGAGGCTTGATTGCCCCTTGGAGAAGGCTGAGCTTGAGATTAAATACCAGCTCAGGATCAATTTCCGTCCGAGTACCCAAGCCGCCGCAGTGGAAGCAAGCGCCATAATTAGAATTGAAAGAAAAATGTCTCGGCTCGAGTTCCGGCAAGACAAAGCTGCACTCCGGACAAGAATAAGGATACGGATTGTTGTTGTTCTTCTTCCCCTTCGCGGCCTTCTTCTCCGTTTTCTTCAAGCGCTTGCCGCAATGAGGACAATAAGGCCAGCCCACACGGGCATAAAGCAAGCGTAGATAATCATAAATCTCCGTGATCGTCCCGACCGTCGAGCGCGGATTATTACCTACTGTACGCTGGTCGATAGCGATGGCAGGAGAAAGACCTTCAATCAAGTCAAAATCAGCTTTATCCATCAGCCCAACGAATTGGCGGGCGTATGCGGATAAAGATTCGACGTAACGCCTTTGGCCTTCGGCGTATATAGTGTCAAAAGCGAGCGAGGATTTGCCTGAACCGGAAAGACCGGTAATGACAATGAGCTCGTTGCGAGGAAGATCGAGGCTCACGTCTTTCAAGTTATGCGTACGGGCTCCTCGGATCTTGATGAAGTTCTCAGACATGCAAGAGGTAAATATAATTTTTTGAATGTGAACATTATATCCCTAAGTGGGTAAAAAAACAAGGGAGCGGCGAAGCTCCCTTTTTGGCCAGCGAACTTTAGAAGAATGGGAAAAATATTCGGTAAAGATACATCAGCACCCTCGTCCATAGACCCACTGACCTTGGACTAAGATCCGGGCTATAGGCCTCTCCCTGCCAGCGATCAATAATCTTGCCTACGCTTGCCACCGCTTCTTTCTGCTTAAGGAATACGCCTAGTTCCAGATTCGGGCCAAAAGATAAGAAATCAAGGTTTTGCGAACCGACTAAGGCTTCGCGTCCGTCAATTTCCATCACCTTAGCGTGATTCATCTTCTGGGTGTAGTAGAAATTCACTCCACAAGCCGCCAAACGGCAGGCATTCACCAGATTGAGGCGATTTAAGGATTTAATATCGGTATCTTCCGGGATAATTATCTCTACGCTTACTCCCCGGCGGACAGCCTCGTCCAACGCCACCATGAGGCGGCGAGGCGGAAGCAGATAAGGAGTCACGATCCTTATCCTTTCGAGAGATTGATTGATTTTGTCGAGATAATAACGCTTGATATTATATTCGGATTGCCAATCATCAAGTATCCAGGATTTTATCTTCCTAATAAAACGATCTCGCCGATATTTGAGCACCTCCGAGTCTTTTCCTCCGCAGCGAACATAGGTATTGGCAAAAGAGCGTAAAAGCGGCCGGATTACTGGACCGCTGAGACGGACCTGAAGGTCGTTCCAGTATCTTATCTTATCTTCGATATTTACGCCTCCCAAAAATGCCGTTTCCTCGTCGACAATCACCAGTTTCCGATGTAATCGTTTAAGCCAATGGGAAAAATATCGGAACTCGGCTCCCGCTTCCTTAAGCGCTGTCACTGCCGAAGATTTTAGCTGCAAGCTTCCATAGGCATCGGCAATCACTATCACTTTCACTCCGGAACGGGCCTTCTCTGCCAGCTTGCCCAAGAAATCATGGGTCGCCCCGGTATCACCAAGAAAGATATACATCTCGATAAAAACCGAACTCTTGGCAGAATCGATCGCTTTGAAAATCCCATCCCAGGCCTTGTTTGAAGTAGTATAAAATCTATAGCGCATGCGCTAATTATAGCATAAGTAACGGATTGTTTCGAGGCTGATATGGGGCAGAATATTGATTATTTCTCCCTTTTCCTGTATCATCTAAGCGCACATTTAAAACATACTCACGATGCTCACAGACCTTTTACTCATTGACGGGCAGCTGCTTCTTAAAATAAGCGCCCCCGTTCTCAGCCAGGCGGCTGATCTTCTGACCGGAGACAATACCCTTACAAAAAGCTTTGCTCCTCTCGGACATTTCCGTCTCACAGAGAAAGAACTCGGCCTAGACGGATGCTTCAAAGCCATTATGATATCCCCAACGGAACTTTTCTTCACCCTGCCCCTCATAGATATGCAGAACCGGAAAAAAATGAAGCAAGCGATTACCACTGTTTTCCTGTTAGGGACCTATGGTGTGGAAAATCTACAAAAGAATGAGATAGATCATTCTCTTTGGGAAGAACAGGCGCTCAGCCTGCACTACCAAGATTCGTCCCCAGAACTTACCGGTTATATATACCCTTGGCTTTCCAAGAAGATCCGCAAGCTAGGGAGAGCTAAAAGGGTCCAACTAAAAAATAGCGTCCGTGAAACAATAATGGAAGCTAAAAAAAGAAACCTGAAACAAGACGATTATTTCGAGGTCGAGGTCGGCGAAGAGGGATTCACCTTCCATTTCGAAAAAGGTAGGTGGTGCGGTTCAAAATTCGATCAAAATAAGAACGAAAAACAACCGCTGTACTCGGATTTACAAGATTTCTGGAAACAGGAACTGGCATTCTTGGCTATCACTTCTTTAAACACCTGGTTCCACCTGCATTCTCGAACCAGTTCGGATATGATATAATAGCCGCATGCCTATGCATATCCAGACTATTAAGGCTTCCCAAAATCTTCAAGCCTAAATTAAGGGCCCCGGTATTTGCTGGGGCTTTTTCATATTTATATGGCCATAAACAAGGCACCAGACGAGGCAATCCTCCCTGATTTAGCCGAAAAGGGACTTAAGGTGATCTTTTGCGGCATGGCGGCAGGAAAATACTCGGCGAAAATGGAGCATCATTATGCCCATCCCCAAAATCGTTTCTGGAGTATATTAAATGAAGCCGGCTTCACCAATAAGGTTATCGACCCGGATAAGGACAAGAGAGAGGAAAACTTCCGTCTGCTACTCAAACAGAAAATCGGCCTCACCGACCTCATCATTGATCAAAGCGGCAATGATGACGAACTACATCTCGACCGTACCGCCCTCAGGCAATCCAGATACCGCCTTCTCCTTTTTATCATCAAATTCCAACCGGATATCCTGGCTTTTGTCGGAAAGAAACCGGCGGAATTATACCTCGGCCATAAGGTTAAGTATGGGATGCAGCCACCCACCAACGATATTGGCGACACCAGGTTATTCGTGCTGCCCTCAACCTCACCGGCTGCCTCTCGCTGGTGGGCGGAACATAAGTCATATTGGCGAGAGTTAAGGGACCTAAAGAAAAAGCGCTGACGAATCAGCGCTTTTAGGACTTTGGCCGCACCAGCCGGTTCCTCCACCCCGGACTGGCGTTCATGATCTAAACGGTCCTCCAAATGCGATCCTAACAATTCCCGTTTATTGATCATATATCGGACAAAGCCGGCATTTTCGAATGAGACCTTCTACGATGCCGTTCCGCTTATTTATATGAACTTAATATTATTCCGGCCGGATATAAAACTAACCATTCTAATTGTTTCTACCAATAATCAACTTCGTAAATGTTATACAGCCTAATTTATGAGGTTTAAATCACCATTGATCAAAGTCGGCTTCATGCCATAGATCTCTTTCCTATAAGAAAGCTCTGAAGAAATAGGATTCAAAATATATATTTGTTTTTTTAAAAAGAAGGCGACGCCGATTTCGATTAGAGTGTTCCCGCCAATATATCCGGAAATACCTTTTTTTTCGTGGTTAGAAACAATAATCGCGTCGCACCATTCAATCTTATCAAAATGATCGTGGATTGCGCTCTCTTTCAGATTCCAGAGTTCATGGCCCGGAGGAAAAGCATCAATACCTCCGTTATCGTCAACGTATTTAACAAAATTCAGTACTTTACCTCCACCTATTTCAGCTGGCACGCCATTGCTGAGCAAAGGGATAAAAACTTCATGCCCACGAGCCTCCAATACTTCTTTGAGTCGTTCCATGTCTTGATAAAAGGCAATGCTGCCACAAACTGTTATTTTCATATTATCCTGTATGATAGGGGATTAAGAAAAGAAGAAATATTTATTTAGATCCATCTAATATTCTGATTTCCTTGAAATTTTTACCATCTAAACCCGCTATACTAATTACTTCTTTCTTTAAGTTGCCATTTCCTAACTGTTTAGGCGAAAAAATATAATCAACATATTCATCCCCTTCTCGGCCTAAAACTCCCGCCCCAATCCAGAATTTAACAACTGATCTTTTAGTTGTACCTACAGCCAAAGAATCTTTAACTGGCCTAGTAATTATTAATATCTTGTCGGAATTACGATAATACGGCCGTCTTTTAGATACTCGGGAATAGCCTTCATGGATAAGATTTACTTTCTCCCGCCATTCAGAATCGCTATCTTGGCCTGGCCTTAATTTCACATTGAGCTCAACGGCTATAAATTGTTCGGGGGTTAAAGGTTTACTAATAGAATCCTCTTTGATTTTATCGATCGACTCAGCCAAATCTTTTTTAAAATCTTCATAACTATCATACTGGTCTCCAACACGATGAAAAGTAAAATCTAAATTAGCTGGAATATAGGGCTTAATAAATTTTAAAAGATTCTTAAAACTGACCGCGTATTTTTCCGTATTTGCTTTAGGAATATTATCCATTATTTCCAAAATCACATCGTCAGAAAAAAAATCAAACCATACTCCGGGCTTGTATATATCTAAAATTGGCTTTAACCATTTTGTATAATAAATTAGACTGAATAACTCGGCCCAATCTACCTCTGGTGATTCTTCTAGGCGCCATAATTTATAGCCGCCGAAAACCAGAGTAAGCTTTATCGGTTCATTTTTGGCGACGCTGTTTTCTACAGCGGCAAGAATATGTTTCTGGTATTCAGGCGTAACGGCGTACTTACGAAACTTCTTTGACATCAAAAACTGGTAAATCTGGCCAACCAACTCAATTGAGTTATCCGGCACATTTACCTTCTCATTCTTCAAACTCTCTAAACTTTGGATTATATATTCACTGGCCTTCATAGAGATGCGGGCAGGGATCGAACCTACGCATGGCTGTCTTGCGGACAGCTGCCTTACCGCTTGGCGACCGCATCAATTCAATTTAATCACATATTTAAACAAAAAAATAGGCTTATCGTCTATTTCTTAAATGTTGGTCTTAAAGTCTGAAATTTACCAAAATTTAGATGGGATTATTGGGGAAATTGAAAAGTGGGCGGAAATTCCTAAAAACATAGTATACATTTTTTTAGCAATTGTTATATAATATTAATATGATTACCAATCTTATAATATCACTAATATGAGAGAAAATTTTGGTGAATATAATAATCAAAATGTGGAAAGAGAGAAAAAAATGCCAAAATTGAAAGGTGTTGATTTCGAGCTTGAAACTGTAAAGGAGGCTATAAAAAAAGATAGGCCACTGCAAATTAGTGTCGCCTTTCCTAGGCAAAAGTGTAATTTAAATTGCTTATATTGTTATACCAGTGAATTTGAAAAAAATGATAAAAGAAAAAAAGAAGATGATTTAATGAATTTACTTGATAACGCTAAAAAAATGGGCGTAGATAATCTACTGCTTCCTGGCTACGGAGAACCGTTTTTAAATAGGGAAATATGGCCACTGTTAGACAAAGCAAGAGACTTAGGAATCTATACAACTATTTTTACTAATGGAAGCTCGTTAGATGATCAACAAATAGAGGCATTGAAGGATTATCCCGTAACATTAGTTGTTAAGTGTAATAGTTTTAATAAAGAAAAAGAAGATAAAGTTTCTGGCAAGAAAGAATATGCAAAAAAAAGAAATCGAACCCTGGACAAATTAATTAGCGAAGGATTTAATATCCCTGATAAAGATGGAAATGTCCGATTGGCGGTAGCCTCTATGATATATAAAAACAATGTTGATGATGTAATAGAAATAATTGAATGGGCGGCACGGAATAATGTTGTCCCCATGATTTCCGGTACATCGTTATCTGGCAATGCTGAAAAACACACTGATATTTTAGGAGAGTCTCAAGAATTAAACGATGCCTTTTCACAAGTTAGTAAAAAGATAGAAGAAAAATCGCCGAATTTATATAAACAAATATTTACTCCGAGGGCTGGCAATATAGTATCTCAGACATCATCTTTACTTTTAGAATACCCCTCGGGAAAATTGGTTAGTGATTTGTTTAGATCAAAAGAAGTCGATGAGATAAACTTCAACAATCTTGAAGATGCCTGGAGCAAAGACAAAGAAGGCCGAACCAATCGGATTCAAGCTAACCATTTAAAAATACAAGATTTAGAAAATTTAGATAACGTTTATGGTAATCGTATAAATGCGGAAGCTTTGGAAAATAAGAGAAATGAATATATAGCCTTTTCAGTAGATTATGTCTTTAAAAGCTATAAATCGGAGATTAAAAAAATGATAAGAAATTTAGAAAAGGAAAATATTTACGAGAAAAAAAATGCAATAAAGAAATTATTTTCCGTTATAGCTACTTATGTCGAAGGCGACATTCTTACTAAACACAAGTTTGATAAAAAAAATGGCGATGAAAATATTAAACAAAAAATACTTAATGAATATCCGAAAATAAAAATTGATGAGTTTATTGATTATCGACTTAAACAGTATATGGGCGAAGAATCATATAATAAGCTAATGGAGCAACTGGAACAGCCCGATGTAAAACTATTTAAAAAAAGCGAATACCTAACTATTAATCAAAATGACGAGTTAATTAAAACTGGACTTTGGAGCAAAGCTGATTGGAAATATAATCGGTTGTATTTGCCCGAAAATGAAAATGTGGCAATGTCTTTTATTGCGGCTGCTAGATCGTTAGGGCATTTTACCGCTAAAGGTAAAATTATGCCGATACCAAAGGATTTTGATTCTTTATTATCCGAGGAAAAGCGTGCCTGGGAAAATGGATGGGAATATTTAAAAAAAATATTTTTCGTTGTATTTTGATAAAGATGCAGACGGAAGCATTTTGGATAAATTTACGTCAATTGTTGATTTCGCTAAACAAGAATTATTATCTGTAATGGAGATGACCAGATCTTTCTATAATAATTTTAGTGATAATGAAGACAATGAGGATGAAAGTGATAATAAAATAATTAATTACTATGCGTCTGATAATGGAAAAAATTTTATTGCCAAAATAAAAGAAATAGAAGCGAATGTGCAAAATAAAATAAATGGACTGGAAATAAGAGATTTTACTGAAAAAATTAATTGGAATAAGTTTTGCGAGATTATTAACAGTGCATTAAAAGACATCGAAAAAGATAATGAAATTAAATTTTAAGCTTTCCCTGTCAACATCCGTTTTGATCTTCTTGGCTAGCGCCATCGGAAATAAATCAAAAAAGGACTCTGCCTTCGCAGAGTCCTTTTTGCTTCGTAGTCCATAGGGGAATCGAACCCCTGTTACCAGGATGAAAACCTGGTGTCCTAACCACTAGACGAATGGACCAGATATCTTTTAATATTCCAGAATTCAAAATTATTGTATAAGGCTTCTTGAAATATGTCAAATATCGTGTTAACCGGATGATTTTTCTCCTTTGTGGCAATTTACCTTCCTGATTAAACTACAAGAATGTCAGATTTAGAGGCAATAATCAAACAACATTAAGCAAAAGACCCGCCATCGGGTCTTTTGTTATTCTTGCCTTTATCCTAAAAAACCTTAAAATATGTCATATGTATATACTCGGCTTAGAAAGCAGCTGCGATGAAAGCGCCGCCTCGATCCTAGAAGGCAAAGGCGGGAAGGTAATCATCAAGAGCAGCGTCATCGCCTCCCAGATTAATATCCATGCCCGATATGGGGGAGTAATTCCTGAAATCGCCGCTCGCGAGCATGTTTTGCATATCCTGCCAACGATCGAGACCGCTCTCACGAAGGCTAAAATCAAGCCAGAGGACATCAAAGCTATCGCTGTCACCCAAGGACCAGGGCTGATAACCTCTCTTATCGCCGCCGTGGAGACCGCAAAAGCCTTAGCTATTATCTGGAATAAGCCTATTATCCCCGTACATCATATTGTCGGGCACATCTACGCCGACTTTATCGGTATGGATATTCCCAAATTCCCGGCGCTGGCGCTAGTTGTTTCTGGAGGACACAGCAACCTGATATACATGTCCGGACATTATAGTTTTAAAGTCATAGGTAGGACTCGAGACGACGCCGCCGGAGAAGCTTATGATAAAGCTGCAAAAATGATGGGGTTATCATATCCGGGAGGTCCGATTATCGCCAGATACGCGGATGAGTTCCGCAAGTCTGGTAAAGAAGCCACTGTTGTATTCCCTCGACCCATGATTTCCTCGGGCGATTATGATTTTTCATTCTCTGGCCTTAAAACCTCGGTTCTCTATGCCCTTCAGAAAGATAAGGACTGGAAAAAGCGTATCCCGGAATACTGCTATGCCTTCGAACAAGCAGTGATCGAAACCCTTATTACCAAAACCCTTAGGGCAGCCAAGGCATATAAGGTAAAGAGCATTGTCCTGGCAGGAGGCGTAGCCGCTAACGATGCCTTGCGGCAACAACTCCGGAAACAGACTGCGACAACCCTTCCGAAAGTAAGAGTCCGCCTTCCTGAGAAAGCATACACAACAGATAACGCCGCCATGATCGCCTCTGCCGGCTATTTCCGCTATTATCAAAAGAAAGAAAAAGCTTTAATGGACCCGGCAAAATTCAGAGTCCGCCTGGACCTCAAGCTCTGAGTATTTGATTTATTCCCAAGCATAGATTAAAATAACCTCCGTACAGGCTCGATGGTGAAGTGGTCCAACACTGCAGTTTGCAAAACTGCCATTCGTGGGTTCGAATCCCACTCGAGCCTCAAAAACATTAAAAAAGCCTTGATCTAAATCAAGGCTTTTTTAATTTTACTGGCATTTCCCATATTATTGACACATCCTGTGGATAACTTGTGCTTTAATGGTAAAAATCTAAAATTAAAGTCCAGAAATACGTAGACTTAAAAAATACATAAGTATCATTTATTTTTTAATATTAGAAAAAAATTCTACTTATTACTACTCATCAACAAGAAGTCTTGCGATATCCCCAAAAGAATGCTATAATATAAACAGTTAATCAAGTTCTCTTCACTAATCTTATACCACTTGTCAGCGCTAGCATGACAGAAGCAGCGTAAATTTTACGCTTCAAGGCAGGCGAAGCAACATGATAAATCTTTGATTAAGTCACAAAGAATTTAATCAAGCAATTATCAGCTAAAATAAAGCCAAAATTACTTGCCTGCAAAGCTTGGTGAAAAGGAATGCTTTAAAGCTAGCAAAAGCTCATTAATCCTGGCGACGATAGCAAAGGTAGCTAGGATTGAAGCTCAGACGAGGCCTATTATTTATATCTTATATATTTTTATAAAGAGGGGCCCGTTCTGGGCTTCTTTTTTTTCCAAAAAGTTTGCCTTTTGCCCGATTTTCTGATAAATATTAGAGCGTATCATAATCTATATGGCATTATCTATCGGCATCGTTGGCCTACCTAATGTAGGCAAATCTAGTCTCTTTAACATCCTTACCAAAAAGGGCGTAGAGGCCGCCAACTATCCTTTCTGCACCATCGACCCCAACGTCGGTGTGGTTAAGGTACCGGATTCCCGCTTAGACCAGCTGGCCGCCGTTTCTAAACCGGCTAAAGTCATCCCCACCGCCATCGAGTTCGTGGATATCGCCGGCTTAGTAGCCGGAGCCAGCAAGGGAGAGGGTCTGGGCAACCAGTTCCTTGCCCATATCCGGGAATGTGATGCCATCTGCGAGGTTATCCGTAATTTCCAGGACAAGAATATCATCCATGTATCAGGCAAGGTGGATCCTAAAGAAGACAAGGAGACGATTAACCTCGAACTTATCCTGGCAGACTTGGGATCTGTTGGTAAACGCTTGGACAAGACGAAGAGAGAAAGCCGCAGTGGCAATAAGGAACTGATCATGCAAGCGGACATCCTCGAGCGCATATACAAGCATCTGGAAGAAGGAAAGGCTGCCCGTTCGCTTGTATTTACGGAAGAAGAACTGCTTTTTGTTAAATCTCTCACTTTGCTTACGATAAAGCCCATAATCTATCTTCTCAACGCTGATGATCTGGACAATATCCCGGACTTAGGAGAAATGGACGGAGAGGTTATCGCGGTGAATGTGAAGATGGAAGAGGAGATCGCCTCCCTGCCAGAAGAAGAACAGGCGGAATATGTCCATGAACTAGGATTGAGCCAAAGCGGATTAGATAAACTTATCAAAGCATCATATAAGCTTCTTGGCCTAGACACCTTCTTTACTACCGGACCGGACGAAACCAGAGCCTGGACCATAAAGCGAGGTGCCAAGGCCCCGGAAGCAGCCGGAGTCATCCATACGGACTTTCTTAAAGGCTTTATCCGAGCGGAAGTGATAAACTGGCAAAAGTTCGTCGAAGCCGGAAGCGAAGCTAAAGCGAGAGAATTGGGCTACCTGCGTACGGAAGGAAAGGATTATTCGGTACAAGATGGAGATGTGTGCAATTTCTTAGTGAATAAATAGATAGAAAAATAACAAAAAGCCGCCTAATAGGCGGCTTTTTTAGATTGATATTGACAAAAATATTAAAAAGGGTATAATATGCATAGGTTTATGGTATAAATGCATATATTTGCATATATTAATATTATGAATTATTATTCAATAGGTGAAGCGGCGAACAAGCTAGGTATTTCTATTGACACTTTACGCCGTTGGGATAAAAAAGGGATATTACGATCCTACCGCTTCGGTGGCCAGAAAGGTCATCGTTATTTCAGCGTATCCGACATCGAATTACAGCGATTACACCTTTCGGATGAAGTATTCAATTGGGTCACAAGTAATAACGCCTCAGAACCAGATAATTCATTCTATTGCTCAGATAGCTCGATTTTCCAGCAGAGGCTCGGACGAATGGAAATTGAATTAAATCGGATTGATGCCCTAAAAAACGAGTACTCACTTATTACATCCTCAATCGGAGAAATCGGCAATAATTCCTTTGACCATAATATTGGGTCTTGGCCGGATATACGAGGAATTTTTTTTGCTTATGACACAAGCAAAAGACAGGCCGTCCTTGCTGATCGTGGACAAGGAATTTTAACAACCCTAAAAAGGGTTCGCCCTGAATTAATAAATGATAAAGACGCTTTAATCCTTGCCTTCACAGAGAAAGTGTCCGGGCGGGCCCCGGAAAGCAGAGGAAATGGCTTGAAATTTGTTCGACGCGCAATCTCACTTGATGCAAATGAAATTCCGCTCAAGCTATACTTCCAAACCGGTGATGCCGCACTTTTTTTGGAAAAAGGAGACAGACATCTCGATGTACATTCTGCACAACGCCCATTTAGAGGATGTCTAGCAATAATTAGCTTTTAATACAATCATATGACTATTGAATTACGAAAATTCGGAACCACTCTTACTTCAAGACAAAACGGCAAAGAGGCTTTGGCTGCATTTTCCCCCATTCTGAAAGAGATAAAAGAGGGCGAGATTATCTATATAGATTTCACCGGAGTGAATACTTTTACTCCTTCCTGGGGAGATGAATTTCTTTCACAGCTACTCTATATCTATAAAGATCGGTTAATTCTATTAAAAACGGATAATCCCTCCGTTAAGACGACGATTTCCATTCTGGAAGAAACAAATAATATAAAGTTTTCTGTAGAATAACCTCAAAAAAAGCCGCTAATAGGCGGCTTTTGTTATATGCTCAGATTATTATTCTAAAGACTACTTCTCCAATATGACCAACTCTCTCCACACTCTCTGGCCTTCACGGTGATATAAGAGGGTGCCTCTGTATGTTTGTTTCACCCAAGAAAGATGCTTAAACTTCTCAGGCAGGGCAGAAACCGGTTTCCAGCGATCGAGGGTGGGTTTCAGATATTCTCTGCCAAAGAATACCGGCCAGACCATTACTACTCTCCCTCCTGGCTTAAGGATGTCAAAAAAATTATTTAATGCATCGCTATATAGCCTTTCCAATTCTTCCTTCGTGGCCGCGACATCATTAAGCCCGCGCTGCGGACCAAGATACGGCTCGGTTACGATAGTATCGACGGTTTTAGGCTTGAAATATTGATTTAGCTTAGTAGCGTTCTTGATGTAGAATTTCGGACGAACTTCTAAATTGTATAATTCTCTGATCCACTCACCATTAGTGCGGCTATCCTTCACCGCCTTCTCAGAAAGGTCCGTACCGACTAAATTCATGTAGCCCATCAGCATCGCTTCGGTGATAATGGTGCCCGAGCCGCAGAAAGGATCCAATAAGAGATCGTCTCTTTGTCTTTGCCCGGCAAAATTAATCAGCATCTGGGCCAGCTTAGGGGGCAGCATGCCGGAATGGTCATCCCTTGCCGGCCGCCCAAAGTCCCGGCGGGATAGATCTTTGTAGGGCTGCACCGCTAAAGTCATGGCGATGAAGATATCCCGACCATGCTTGAAGAATATCAGCTCCGCTCCTTTGGTGATTAGCTTATTCTGTCCTACGACCACCGTCGAGAGTTCTTTCTCCCGGCTGGTAACCAAACGGGAAGAAACTCCGGCTTCTTTAAGCTCCCTTTTTATAGACAACCCAAGCCTTTCAACAGAAAATTTACCCCCGACGCCGTTATCCGATATCCCGAAGACCAATTTCCCTTGCCCTCGAGCTCCCTTCTCCACGATTATCTTTGAACAAGCCTTAGCTAAGGCCGCAATCGGGGTAGATTCCGGAAAAAAGGTCTCTATCCGAGCGATCTTCGTAGTCCCACCAAGAGTATTTATAAGGTTGGCGGCAGCAATATCCGCTCCCTTTTTGATTAATATTCGCTCATTTTCCCAAAAAAGTCCTTGTTCGCCCAAAAGCGAGGCAATTTCTGCCACCGACCAATCCGGATGAGTACCGAGAATAAATGCGTAATCCATATATACCCATAATGCCCTAACTCTTGCATTAATTCAAGCGATGTGATAAGTTTGAGGGACAAAAAAATATTTATATATCTTTCCCATATTCCGGATTGTCCGGGATAATTCCGTTCTTACACATAAACGGAATTAAAGGTATCTCTAGGAACCCAAGATTCTTACGGATACTTTGGGTTTTTGTTTAAAATTCAGGGTTTGAAGAAGTTGTTAAGCGTTGCTTATGCCTTGTTCAACCCAATAATGCTAAATTATGTCTAAAACCAAACCATCGGGAGCGAGCCGTTATGAACTGCTCTTCATCGTCCCGAACCAGTACACAGAAGATGAAGCTAAGACGATCATCGCCAAAGTGGAAGGCATCGTTGCCGACAATGGCGGCCAAGCTGCCTATCGTGAGTTCTGGGGCAAGAAGAAGCTTGCTTACGTGATCAAACAGAACCATTACGGCTACTACAGCCTCCTCGAATTCGATGCCGAGCGTGATGCTATCGCCAAGCTTGATCGTACCCTCCGCCTCAACCATGAAGTACTCCGCCACCAGATCATCTCGATCTCGACCGTGAGCGACGAAGAGCGCGCTAAGATCAAAGAGAAGCAGCTCCAGGCCACCGCTAAGGTCGAAAAGAAAGACGAGAAGCAGCAACCAGTAAAAGAGAAGATGGTAAAGCCGGCCGATAAGAAGGAAAAAAACGATGCCAACAAGGCGGAACTCAAGGACCTCGACCAAAAGCTCGAGGGCATCTTAAGCGCTCAAGACCTCTTATAAACTAACATGCTTAATTTTATAAGCGCGTTTATAAAGTTAAGTTCAAGAACCCTATGAACTTAAACAAAGCGATGGTCATCGGAAACCTGACCAGGGATCCGGAGATCAGAACCACTCCTTCCGGAGCTAATGTCGCCTCTTTCAGCGTCGCCACCAGCATGGTCTGGACGGATAATGCCGGGCAACAGCAGAAAAAGACGGAGTTCCATAATATTGTCGCCTGGCGCAAACTGGCCGACATCTGCGGACAATATCTACACAAGGGCTCCAAGGTCTATGTCGAAGGCCGCTTACAGACCACGGAGTGGACCGGCCAGGACAATGTGAAACGGTACCGCACGGAAATAGTGGTCGAAAACATGATCATGCTCGATCGCGCCGGCGGAGGAGATACTTTTGGCGGCAGTAACTTCAACGGCGGCAATCCCGCTCCTCGCCAAGCCCGTCCGGCCCAAGCAGCAGAAGAGCTGCCCACCATCAATGCCGACGAAGAAGAGGAAATCCGTGTTGAAAGTATTCCCTTCTAATCATTCTAAGAAACCCATCAATAAATATGAACAACAAGAAACATAAAGATTGCTTCTTCTGCGTCAACCAATTCGACGCGGACTATAAAGATGTGCGCACTCTGCGCCGCTTCGTAAACTTCTACATGAAAATCCTTCCGGGCGACCGCACCGGCGTTTGCTCCTGGCATCAGCGCCAGCTCACCCAGGCGATCAAGCGCGCCCGCGTAATGGCTCTCTTATCACCGACCCATAAGTAAAGCGTAATTTCCCCATATGCTGAATTTCAACGAAATCAAAACCGGGAAGGTCATTCTTCTCAATAACGAGCCCTATGTAATCGTCAAGACGGACCATCACAAGATGGGCCGCGGCGGTGCCGTGCTCAAGGTCAAATGCCGCAACCTCATTAACGGCAATATCCTGGAACGGACATATCAGGGCGCCGAAAAGGCCGAGGAAGCCGAAACCGAGCACAAGAAGGCAAACTTCATGTATAAGGATAAGGACGAAGCCTATTTCATGGATAACGAAAGCTATGAACAGTTCAACCTGCGCGTAGAAGAGCTTGGAGAAAAGGTCCAGTTCCTCAAGGACGGTACCGATGTCACCGTTCTCTATTTCAACGGACGTCCGGTGGCGATTGATCTCCCTATCAAGATGGAATTCAAGGTCGTCTCTGCTCCTCCCGGCGTCAAAGGAAACTCTGCCGGCAACGTCAACAAGCAGGTCGAGATCGAGACCGGAGCCCAGATCAGCGTCCCGATGTTCATCGAAGAAGGCGATATGATCCGCATCAATACCGATAGCGGCGAATACGTGGAAAGAGCTTAATTCCCATATCGAAAGGCCGCCCGCAGGGGCGGTCTTTTGTACCGGCTCGTGCTATAATCCAATCATATGGAGATATTATTCATAATCGGCCTAGCTTGCTATGCCCTGATCGCCTTCCTCCGCCTGGATTGGGCGCTATTCATTCTGCTCGCCAGCCTCCCTGTCTATCTGCTGAGGCTAGATCTGGGCCCTATCCCTTCCACCGCCTTAGAGCTCATGATCCTCATAACCGCTTTCTTCTGGATCCTGAAAGAAAAGCCCTGGAAACGTTTCCGAGCCAGTGCTTGGAAGGCGAGAAGACAGAAATATCCGTATAGCTTTGAGATCGTAGGCATCCTCATCGCCGCTTGGGCCGGTCTGGCTATTGCCGGCTTCGATAACTCTGCCTTGGGGATATTCAAGGCATATTTCTTAGAACCGGTCTTGGTATATATGATGGTCGTCAGCCGAAGCAAAGGCTCAGACCGTAAATATCTCTGGGCGCTCGGTCTTTCCGCGGGAGTAATCAGCGCGGTGGCGATATACCAGCAACTCACAGGAGAATTTATCAATAACAGTTTCTGGGCTGAAATATCTCAGAGACGAGTTACCTCCTTCTTCCCCTACCCAAACGCGGTGGGGCTTTTCCTTGGACCGATCGTAATGATGCTTTTCGGACTCCTATTTTCATATCCGAACCGCACCGATCTCTTACGGGCGCTCAAAAAGCTAGCTCTTGTTATAATCATCCTTGCTTCGCTGGCTGCCATATTCTTTGCTCGCTCGGAAGGAGCGCTTATCGGAATCGCCGCCGGCACATTCATGACCATGCTGCTCTATAACAAGCAAAGCCGCCGGCTTGCTTTAGCCGGAACCCTGGCTGTCATCGCCGTATTGAGCCTGTATCAGCCTGCTTGGCAATACATAGAGAAGAAAGCAACCCTTATGGATCTCTCCGGACAGATCCGGAGACAGCAATGGAAGGAAACCTTTCAGATGCTGGAAGAAGGAAGGATGATTAGCGGCGCCGGCTTGGATAATTATCAGGAAGCAGTATCGCCATACCATCAAGAAGGGATCTTTGTGAAAAATGATGATCCGGATTGGCAACGAAAAGTAGTTTGGAATGATGAATATCGGAAGCAAGTCTGGCAGCCGGTGGAGATATATAAATATCCTCATAACATCTTCCTCAACTTTTGGTCGGAAATTACCTTATTCGGCGCTTTGCTTTTCACCTGGCTCATCGGGCGCTTCTTCTATGAATCTATCCGCCTCCAAAAGAAACTGGAAAGAGACAAACGCATGATCGTGCTGGGACTCATCGGTGCCATGACCGTCCTTGTCGTCCACGGCTTAGTGGATGTACCATATTTTAAAAACGACCTTTCGATCCTCTTCTGGATCATTATCGCTGCTTTCGGGATAATCAAGATCAAAGCCAGAAAATCAATATGACCTATCTAACCAAATACCTCGCTCAAGCTGGAATTGCCAGCAGACGGCAAGCAGAAGAACTGATAAGGAATGGGAAAGTGACCGTCGATGGCGAACGGGCGGAGTTGGGTATGATGGTAGAAGGAACGGAAGATATCCGCGTACGGGGAAAAAAAGTAGATAAGAGCCGCACAGGAAGGATAGTAATGATGCTAAACAAGCCCATAGGCTACACCTGCACCAACCGCCGTTTTGCGGGAGAAGAAAATATTTTTTCCCTCCTCCCGAAATCGTATGAGAAACTCATCATCGCCGGCCGCCTTGACAAGGATAGCCGCGGTTTGCTTTTATTAACTAATGATGGGGACCTGGCTAACCGCATCACCCATCCGCGCTTCGGACATGACAAGACCTATATGGTCCGCTTTGCCGGAGAAGACAGGATGGACTTAGACGAGCGCAAGCTTTATGCAAAGGCCAAGGAAGGTGTCCGCACGGATGAAGGAGAAATCCTCAGAGCCAAGGCCATCCGCCGCACGGAAGATCGCTGGCTGGTAACTTTAGGCGAAGGAAAGAAAAGACACATCAGGAGAATGTTTTCCGGCATGGGGCTCAAGGTAATAGATCTGCAAAGAGTAGCTATAGGGAATCTTGAGTTAGGCGGGTTACCCCAGGGAAGATACCGCCTTTTGAATGAAAAGGAATTAGCGCTGATAGAGAAGAAATGAGATTGGAGAGGTGACTGAGTGGTTGAAAGTACCGCTCTCGAAAAGCGGCAAGGGTGAAAGCCCTTCGGGAGTTCGAATCTCCCCCTCTCCGCAGATTGTCAATATCGGTGTTTTTGGCAGAATTAGCTAGGGTTTCAAAGGGTTCTTTGAAACTAACCTTAGCTAATTTTTTGTTGTCTATTGATAAGTTCCAAACTAATCCAGAGAGCATTTTTCTTTTATCATCTAAACTGACTTTTAAAAAAGCTTTCTTCTGCTTTTTTGGGGATAAAAAGAATTCTTTTGTGAGTTCCAAATCTTTTTCTGTCAGGACCACTTTCTGCTCATCTTCTAACTTTTTTATAGCTTCAGTAAAACTATTTATTTCACTTATTATAATCTTTTCTCTTTCTTCATAAGCCTCTTTGGTTATCGTTTTATCAAGAAGCAGGTTGAAGAGTTCATCTTTCCTATTCTCTTGCTTCTTGAGCTCATTTTCTAGCCCTTGCTTAGCTTCTAAATACTCTCGGCGTTCCGGATTATTGTTAATGAAAAACTCTAAACTATTTTGATGCATTATTTTCACCATTTCCTCATCAATAACTAATCTATCAAATACCCCTGATAATGTTTTAATTGCCTCATCTTCTCTTAAATAGTGATTATGCTCAGAGCATCCGCCTCTTCCGTTAGTGCAGTAATAATAGACATATTTTTTCTTTTTTCTGGTAGCTGTTAATAGACAACCACACTTAGCGCAAGTCATTAGCCCTCTAAAAGGGAAATAGATCCGCTTTTTCTTGGGATGCTGTTTCTCTTGCATCGATTTCTGACACTCATCAAATAATTTTTTAGATATTATCGTTTCATGTTTGCCCGGATATTCCTTATTGTGAAATAACATCGTACCACAATAAAAAGGGTCATTAATTAGTTTATATATCTTACTTTTATGATACTTAACATTACTTCTACTCCTAAATCCCTCTTTATACATTAAATCCGCTAATTCTTTCATGGTATAGTTTCCGGTTGAGTATAGTTTAAATATTTTCTTGATATAACGAGCTCTAACCCTATCAATAACAATCCCGCCTTTCCCGTCATTTAAATAACCAATGGGCGCAAAATTTGGCCATAACCCCTTTTCTATTTTAGTCTGTATCCCTCTTTTAACATTTTTAGATAAGTCTAAAATATACTGAGTAGCCATTGAGCCCTCAATGTTTAAGAGCAAGACATTATCAGAGGGAAGATACTGCCTATCGCTTGTTTGAATAACCTTAATCTTCCCCTGTTGTAATAACCATTGAATCTTTCCGCTATCAATTGGATTACGACTTAATCTATCTATCTTCCAACAGATAATTCCATATTCCTCAGAGCTATTTTCAAGCAGCTTAATCATATCAGAAAATAGCGGTCTGTTATTTGGTAGCTTTGCCGATTTGCTTTCGGTATAAGTCAGGGCGATATCTAGTCCTAAGTTAGTAGCCAGCTTCTTCATCTC
>JBLNBA010000001.1:0-179153 GCA_050259635.1 Bacillota bacterium | reverse complement strand
TCTTCTACGGTAGGGACATGATATCCCTCCGGAGCGACTCCTCTGGGATCAGAACCGACCCACCAGTTGTATAAAGCACCGAAAGCAGTGTTGGCTCTAGTAAGGTCATTATCATACCAGCAATATCCCGGTCCCTCGGCACTAGCCCAGCTGTTATCACTTTCCAGATAAGGAATGGGGTCCCCATTATTGAAATGAGTGGTTTTCAGGTTAGCGGTAAGCCAGACCTGGCTGCCTATGCGTACTCCGAGGTAATAATTGCCGTCTGCATCTACGACGGAGTCGTAGGTGTAGAAAGAGATAGGGTCGCCGTAGTTTGTACCAACAACGTTGGTAACATAGATTCTGGCGATGTAATCACTGAGTTTTTCCAGACCAGGAGCCCGGACAGTGAATTCGCCCACACTAGGATTACTTATAGCCTGACGGTTATCATTGATCGTCGGTGTCCCGGTCTTAGACCAGCAGATACCCACTTCACTAATATGGCAGTAACCGCTGTCTATTACCGTGCCGGTAAAGATGGCGCTGTTACTGGTCCTACTCACTAGCGTCCCCCTGTTTATTTCTGGAAGTTCCGGTTCCGGGGGAGGCAGGGCATCGGTACTAAAGGTAATGCATTCACCGTAGGCCAGACCGACGCTATTTTTAGCATAGGCCCTGACGGTGTATGTATGGCTCGGTTGGAGAGTGAGCTCTAAGCTAAAAGCTCCTTCTTTTACATATGCTCTGAGTGTAAGGCCTTGGATGGTAGGGGCAATTGTATCGTTCCGCCAGCAAATGCCGGCCTCGGTGATCTCCGCTCCGCCATTATCGAGAATAAGGGATGATACTAAGACCTTGGCGGCGGCCAGCTTTGTAACCTCTATCGTGCTAATTTTTGGCACGACAGGGGTGGGGTTAACCGGGTTAACCGGTTCATCTGGCTCGCAGCCAGAAATGATAATTGCGCTGAGCGCCATTATCATGAGCATTGCAAGTTTTGTTCTCATCGTGCAAGTGTTTTTTATTTGATTGTTAAGGAAATAATTATGGCTACATAATACCATTATTTAGGTAGAATGTCAATGAGTGGAAGAACATGGTTTCTTTCATTTGACAAGTATAATGCTTCTTCATATAGACTAAATGATATTACAATTAGAAAAGGCCATCCTTTAAAGGGTGGCCTTTTATGCTAATCTTTTACGCAACGGATTGCTCTACCGCTATCAATTGGATTGCCTGCTAACCAAATATTGTCGTTAGGTACCTCGCCTCCGGTATAGAATGTCCAATAATACCCAGGATCCATAATTGTTGTTGTCCACCAAGGTGCGCGCGATGACCCTTCCAGGAAATACCCATCTCTGAATCTAAATCCACTGGGAATAGCGGAGAAGCCGGTAGAATTGTTCCCTCTCAACAGAGGAGCCCAATACTTGTTACTCCTTATATTCTTTCCCCCCTTATAGATATACTGGTAAGGATTACCCTGTTGATCGGTAACATATTCTTCCAGACCAAAGTAATCTCCGAACACCATGATATCCTCTTTGGAAGGAATTCTATAACCCTCAGGAGCTACGCCTCTAGGGTCGGAGATAACTTTGAGGTTATACAGTGCACCAAAAGCAGTGTTTGCTCTAGTAGCGTCATTATCATACCAGCAATATGCCGGATTAGCATGAGCCGCCCATTCCCCGTCATCGGTAACATAGTTGATCGCATCCCCATTATTGAAATGGGTAGTCTTGAGATTGGCGGTAAGCCAGACTTGGCTCCCTATCCTCACTCCGTAGTAAGAATTACCATCGGCATCCACGACTGAGTCGTAGGTGTAGAAAGAAATAGGATCGCCGTAATTGGTACCGACGATGTTGGTAACATAGATTCTGGCGATATAATCGCTGAGCTTCTCTAAGTTAGGAGCCCGGACAGTGAATTCGCCCACACTAGGATTACTTATCGCCTGGCGATAGTCATTGATATCGGGAGTGCCGGTCTTGGACCAGCAGATACCGATCTCACTAATATGGCAGTAACCGCTGTCTATTACCGTGCCGGTAAAGATGGCGCTGTTACTAGTCCTGCTCATCAGTACTCCCTCATCGATATCGGCCATCCTCGGTTCTGGGGGAAGGGCGTTATCTGTCTTGAAGGTTATACATCCGCCATAGGAGAGGCCGACACTATTCTTAGCGTAGGCCCTGACGGTATAGACCGTACTCGGAGATACGTTCAGCTCGACGCTAAAGACGTCTTCCTTTACGTATACTCTCCGGGTGAGACCTAGAACTGTGGGTTCTAGACTATCGTTCCGCCAGCAGATGCCAGCCTCGGTGATTTCTGCTCCACCATTATCATTAATGATGCAGTTTACGATCACCAAACCGGGATTCTGGTACATTATCTCTATCGTGTTAACAACTGGCACGACAGGGGTGGGGTTAACCGGGTTAACCGGTTCATCTGGCTCGCAGCCAGAAATGATGATCGCGCTGAGCGCCATTATCATGAGCATTGCAAGTTTTGTTCTCATCGTGCAAGTGTTTTTTTATTTGATTGTTAAGGAAATAATTATGGCTACATTATACCATTATTTAGATAGAATGTCAATGAGGGAGGAGCAATATTCATTAATATTAGGGAATAATCTCGTGATAAATACCCCACCCCTAACCGGAGAATCGTGATTAAAAAAATTTAGAGTAAGAAAATGATCATACGAACGATTCTTTCATTAGAGATTATAATGCTTCTTCATATTTCTTACTAGCAAATTTTTTGTATTTTGTTCAAATTAAAAGCCCGTCTTCTTATCCATATTAGACGGGCTTAAATTTGTGCTTTGATACTACTTCCATCCACCATTAAAAATTTTTAATTTGATTACTATTAAGTTGTCTCCTTTTTTAATCGGTATTGATCCCCCAAGCTCATAATATTCGCTCAACTCCGGAGCTTTCTTATAGTATGCAGAAGCATCGAAGCCCCAGGTTAAAGTATCGCCCACACTCCATGATGGAAGCTGATAGACATTATCCGCATTCTTATCCAACATGTATTTACTGTTAAATAAATCCGGTAAAACCTTTGGAGAAACATGGCACTGGCTATAAGAAGATAAATTTAAGTAAATACAAATACGAGGATCTAAATACAAATACTCGTTTTCGTCAGGAGCAAATCTTATGGTTACGGTTGGCCCCTGTTCCTCAGTTGGCGGATTAATCGGCTGAGGATTGTCGTCATCCTTAGCGCAGGCAAAGCACAAAAAGATTAATAAAATGAGTGAAAACAGGTTTGCTTTCATGGTCTTTTTCCTTTCTTTTTTGTTGTTAAGTAACTATTATCTTATTTATACCAAATTATTAGCATTCTGTCAATACCCAAGCGTCTCCGCCCTTTGTTTGGCTATTCTTTAGGACAGCTCCCTTCTATCGATCCGCAAGCCGCATCGCCATTTTTCATACAACAGTATGATTCCCAATTATCGTTGATGCGGATGCGCAAATCCAAACTGGATAATTCCGTCTTATAATAGTGATAAATCCTGTGCGGATTTTCGGCCAATGGATGATGATCCTGATTCACGATCGTCTGCATGGATCCGTCCCCCCATTCAATCGTGATATTTTTCAACGGCTGTTGTTCCAGATCGACTAAAGAATTAAAGGACAGAGAGTATATCCCGGGAGATGGAATTTTCGTATCCGATTTCAAAGGGATCCCGTTCAGCTTCAGGTTGGATATCCTCGGTATTACCGAGCAGAAGTAGGCATTATAGTCTCCATCATAAACCGATGAATGAGCGCTCGCATTACCGCAAGCCGGCAAAGTAGCATTTAATGCCCAACCATCAGTCAGAGAATAGGCGCCATTCTTAAACTGATATGCGGTATAAGAGGTAATAAAGATATTCCTCAAAATGTCCGCGCTGCTCTTCAAATGAGTCCCGGGTTTCCAAAGCGGGAGACAAGTACCATTTCCGCCGCAGGTTTTTTTATTTATCAATGATGTACTGGAGCTCATGGTATTATCGTAAATACAAATCATATCCGGATTCAAACTACAATAACCGATATTATTACAACCGCCTCCATCGCATCCATAAGGCCTGCCGGCAAATGCCGGCTGGTTGATTTTTTTTGACGCTTGGTTCAGGAAACCGACCTGAGGGCTGGAAAAAATATCGAAGCCATCAGGGAAAGTCGCCGCCCCGAACGGTATCTGCGAACGGTTCCTCCCATAGAGATTTAGCTTATCACTGAAAGAATAATTACTCGCGTCTCGGAAAAACAACGGCGTTTGGAGGGGGTATATTGTGGCCTTACTCGTCCTGCCAGCCCACGCCATATTATATCCGGCCGCATCGACCGTCTGAGCAAAAGTATCACAAGCCGGGAAGAAGATATTCTCGGGGTCATCGCCCGCCAACTGCTTTAACTGGTTCTGATCAGCCACCGGATGATTGACTTCAAATATCCTAATATCCGGATCTCTGTTCTCGCTAAACAAGGCGCCAGTGGTAGTCGCCACGGATAAGCCATTATATAAATACCAGCCCTGATAGCCGGACACATCGTAACTCATGTTAGTAGACGCTTGAAGCGTAGGCTGATCATTGGTTCCAAGTTTTCTTTCCCTATCAGGATATGGGATACAATAATGTTCACGGCTGCCCCAGCCGCGCGTGTCGAGCAGGAAATAATCGAAATTAGAATTCTTTTCCGGTTGGCACCAAGTCTTTATGCTGTTTCCGGTGTCAGCCTCGTCTTTTAGCATCTCCTTATCATCATGCTTGTTATTGTTGCAAAAATTCTTTACGCGTCCCGGCTCATAATAACAATATGAATAGTGGTCCCCTTCTTCAGTCATCGATTTTGCAAGAGTAGCCATCCTCTTTTCAACTAAGTTAAAATTTCCATCTGCATTAGTGCAATAGTTCAGAGGATAGGCACCTTTGTAACCCAAGCTGGATCCGGTATTTGCAGAGGCACTAACCTGATCAAGGGGGTACCACAGCAGACAAATATTTTTATTTACCTGATCATGCTCTAAGCAATATCCCAGCAATCCATTTTTTATAACCTGGCTGTTCTTGCTCGTGCAAGACGCCGCATCTACTCCCGGATATAAGCGGCATTCCTTAGCCACATAATTATTATCCGCCACCTTCAGGACAGGCTCAACGTTGATGTCATCAAAATATGCATAAGCCTCGCTATCATCCGATGTCTTGGCTCCAAAGAATAAACCGATCGACAATTGCTGGCTTCCCTTTTGGCTCCTCTTCAATAATTTACCGTCAATCCTGACAATCTTCCTTTCCCAGCCATTAACCGCCAAGAAGCTGCTAGAAGCCACCTCCCCGCTAAGAACCCCATTTTCAAACAAAGACACCGACACAGTTCCGGCCGCGCTGGATCCCTTCGTACTGGTTAAAAAGTTTAGATAGTAATCTTGTCCCGGTTGCACTACGATCCGGGCCAGCTTTGAATGAGGAGAAATCTCTTGCGTGGAAGGAATGCGCAAATATGCCTTCCCTTCGGCCGGATAGTCTGTAGGCGCTCCGGATGGCTTATCTATTATACTATCTGCGACTAAGCCTTTGTCATATACGCAAGGCGTCCCGGCCATCCCCTTCATCCGGCAATTTAGCGTCGGGCTGGCTTCCTCAAAAGCATAATGAGCGGCGGTATCAAGCCCCACTTCTTTCATACCGGCAAGGTTATAACGGTCAACGACCGAATAACCGGTGATCTTGGAAATAGTCGGATTATCCCCCTTTAATGCCGTCGCGCTGCGGCTAACGAAATTAGAGCACTCATTATTGTCTCCCAAGCGATTGCATTCTCCCAGGGCATAACACGTCCTTTCATTGGTTACCGGATCTTGGATATAGGTCAGGCAATCCAGCCAAGAAGCGCAAACCCGGTCCGGGCGCACCTTAATCAAGGCATTAGCGGTGCAATTGCCGGCAGTGCATTTCTGCGGCGCCTTTCCTTTCTGACTTGCCGCCGCGTTCCAGCCGCCAGTAAGAGCTTTAAGGCCGCTGCCACCGTCTACCGTCCTCTCATTGAAGAGGACGCAGCCCTCATCAAGATTATACAAGCCGTTGCAAGAAGATTTATCCAGGCTTTGCTCCAACTGGTAATCCACCAAGGCCACCTTAAGCACTACCTCGAAGCTTCCGTTCCTCCGGAAAACCTTCGCGATAGAATTGCCCCGGGAATGGAAGACGTGCCTGACGCTTCGCTGTCCTTGCGGAATGGCGAGGGTCATCGTTGTCGTAGCGCTGAGGACATTATTTTCACCCAAGATGCTTACACCTGCCGGAAATTCCAGTCTCACTTCTTCGGCCGGCTCAGTAGAGCCTACGGCATTGATAGAGAAGATATATAAGGTATTGGGATTAATCGCCACATCCTGAACCTGCCACCCATTTGGATCGCCGCCCCAACCCGTATTCCCTTCGTGAGTCGGATTAACGATCACGTTAGATGAAAAGTCGCTTACCGGATCGATATATTCACTGCAGCCGGATTGAACGGCATCGCAAAGGCCGGCCGCATCGCTAGGAACCGGAACTTGCTGTCCGGCGCCTCCCAATCCGATAGTCTTGAAATAGCTTACCGGGCATTCGTAATCAGTATTATCCACGATACAAGGACGATTGGCGGCACAATCTGAAGCGCTCGAGCATACTTGCCCATTCCTTTCGGCGGTCGAATCGATGGATCCATTATTATTAAAGTCGCAGCGCATTACCGGCACCTTATACCAAGCCTTGCCCGGTTTTTCCGGATTAATGCTCGTACGGTAAACACAGGCATTGCTCCCCGGATTCTTGAAATACTGCAGGCTGCCGTCGCTGGCAGATTTCCAGGCTTCACAGCCGGCATCAGTCTCCCCGCACAATGATTGGCCGTAATCATCAGGATTATTGCGCTTGAACGCATCCCCCCATGCATCGCCGGAAGAAACGGATTCTCCCATGCGGCTGCAGCCCTCATCGGCGCCGTTGCAACGCTTGGAGTTATCGTAAATCGCATAGAAGAAACGGTCTCCGGGAACGCTGACACAATCATTTTCTCCGGCATCGCAAGATCCGTTTCCATTTTCATCCTTCCAGATTTCCGGGCGGGGGTTATCGGATCCGGCGGTATCGACCACGAGTTCGCAGCCCACGGCAGATTCTTGGCAGAGTTTGCTGAACTGTCTCAAATAATGATCTTTATTAGCCCTATCCTTATACAGCGAACAACCGAGATTATAATCTTCTCCGCGGAACTGATCGAGCATGTCGTAGTAGCAGACATCAGGAATATCGCTGCTGCCCTTGATCAGGTAGTATCTATCGGTAATTTCCGTTAACACGAGATTATCCAGATGCAAGTCGGCGCTGGACACAAAGATCAAAGCCTCATCCGCATCGGTCTGGTGTTCCAAAGCAGGCAGATTGAGCTCATAGGTGCGCCACTCGCCGTCGCCCGGCACGGTATAGGCGCCGGTGTCATTGCCTTCCGAGGCGTTGAAATACGCCAACTCTCCCCGGCTATTCATTGCCGCGGCATATACCTGGGCATCAGAGGCGGCGGAAGCGGTGAATTTTACACTATAGGCTTTGCCGCTCTGAAGCCTCTCCCCTAATACTTTCTTGATATACGATAGCGGTGCCGCATTGGCGCTGCCCATGATCCTATCCAGCCAAGAGGTATTGCCGGTGTTATTGCACTTAGGCATGACGATCTGTCCCGAGCTGTTGGAGCTCCGGTCATAGAAAAGAGAGCGGGAGTTATTGGAACTTGCTTCCTGCGAGCTCAAAGCGGAGTCCTCGCAATTCCCCTCCCAGCCATCGACGCCATCATTGAAATCCTGCGCGATAACCAGCTTAGTATTGTTGCCCAAGCTGCCATTATATTCCCGGCACCCATTCTGGGCAGCGGAACATCGCTTCCCCTCTCCGGGGATAGCTTGGTAAATGCAGGATTGCTGTCCCGCATCCCAGGTTCCGCCATTGAGACAGGAATAGCAGACGCCGGCGGTAGCGTTCCAGGAACGGCCGGAACCGGTGCACTGCGCCTGAGTCAAGGTCGAATCGATATTCTTCTCGGTAAGGCGGTATGGATGGCAGTTCTCGGAACATGTAACCGTAGAAGCTGAGAGATGATAAGCGATCTTTCCTTGCTTGTTATAATACTGGCGACAATCCGGATTAAAGCCGGGAGCTCCGGCAGGAAGATTATAAATCGCCTCGCTGCAAGCCAAAGAATCGTCGGCGGTCACGGCCGGCAGACCGGAAGCATCCTTCTTCAGGCTCAAGGACCTCAGCTGGTAACCCGTCTCTTCGGAACCCATCCAGGTATAGAAATCGCCGCATTCGCTGCTCGGCTTCACGCACTGCTTGAGTTGAGTGTAATATTCACGGCTCTCTCCTCCGGCTGAAGCTTCATCGAGATTGGTAAACTCGGCGCACCCGGCCGCTTCCGCCCCGCATTTGCGGCTGCTCGAGGGAATAAGCTTATCTGCTTGCGGTGAAAAGAAATAATTGCCCCGAGCGACATACAGATCATAACCATTGCAGCCCTGGTCGCAGTAATCCGAAGAAACGGCCTGGGCGGCCACGGAAAAGCCGGTGGCTTTCTCCGTATATTTCTCGCAGCCCACCTCCTCCCGGTTGCAACGACGAGCGAATTCCGTACAAATAGAAGGCGCCCCGGGTTTCAGACGGAAGTCCGGGTTATTCTCACTAGCATTTATATAGCAAGAGGCAGCCAGATAAGGCGGAATGAGCTTCTCGTAGGCCTTATATGATCCATACAGGCTGAAACCGGAATCCCAGGGTGTCATCTCCAACTTCAGGTTGCGAACGGCCACCTGGGTGCGGTTAGTGGAGCTATAGGCGTTGACGGAAAAAGAAAATTCAGAAAGAGGCTTATCGCTCAGGTTCCTGGTGATGGAAATATGGCGCCAGACATTCTTATCGCGAGTCTCGGAAAAAGCTTGGTAATCGCTGCCTAGGACCACATGCACCTTATCGCCTTCGATGAGATAGACATCGGCGCTCAAAGTGAAGGTCTCTTCGCTTAAGTTATTCAAATTAGCAGGGATAAGGGAATTCGCATTATTTGAATGCAAGGCGACAGAAGAGCTGGCGGTCGATGAAAGCGACTCCATGAGGATCGCCTTGCCGGAAGAATTGGCGTCCACTTCAGATGCATCAATTATCCGTCCGGACTTCGTGCCATCGGACCAAAATGTCCAATAATTATTTATCTTCCCGTCCACCATTTGGTCTCCCACGGCGTCCTGGTCGAAACCGGCGCCCGTAATCAGGTTGGAACCCCAGCCCGGCTTGACCCGCATCATTTCCTTACAGCCCTCATCCGCCGCCGAACAGGCCGACAGGCGATTATTGAAATGCATGAGATCCGCCTCGTTATCGGACCAAGAAATAGTGCCGGTAGAAGTGGCATAGGTGCCGAACACTGAATAGATCTTGCAGCCCGCGGAATCTGCCGTGCAATCGCCGTAATCTAGAGTATTTTCCAGATAAGCGACACGCTGTCCGCTGGTCGAATTGATAAAAGAAGTACAAGTATTATTGACGGGTGAACAGGACTTTGAGCCGAAAGACCAAGTGCGCCGTTCCGATTGGCAATAGCCATAGGCTTCGCAGCTCCCGTCTTCCTTTTCCTTGATGCAGCTCTGCTCATCGGCGCAATAATTATCCGCCCGGGTAATCTGCACCCTATCCTGCATCTTGCCATCCAATCCGGCTTCTGGTACCAAGCTTATATCCAAAATCTGTGCGCCATACCCCTGCTTAGCGCAATAATTCATTGGCGCTTTCAACACCCAATTGGGATCGATGAGGTTACGGCACCAGCCCTGGTTCCGGACATCGAAACTGGAAGAGTATTCGTTATACTGGTCACTATCGCTATAGCAGGATACGAGGTCGCCCAAGGTGGCTTCGCGGCCAGAAGCGGCCGCCACCTCCCAGCCCATGGGCACGATGCGGTATTTCCGCATGATCTGCAAGTTCCTTAGGTTATAGGCGCCTTCCCGGAAATCTTTGGTCACCTGCCAATCACGATGGAGAACCCCTTCTTTCAAGGCTTCCGCCACCGTCTTCTTTTCACTGATGCCTTGCATCAGCTTTTCATCGATAACGCAGTCTGTCGCTCCGGGATTGCTCCGATCGCGGCACATCGTGAGAGAAGAAAGGATATCGTAGTCGGCCCGGACGCTGAAATTGGGCTCGATGATCTCAGCCGCGCTCTCTTTGACAATCTTTTCCCCATACTGAATATTGGGATCGCTCGAATACTGAGCTAAGCTGCCCTCCGAAGGATTATTGGCAATCTTTTTAGTGGTCCAGTTCTTATAAGCGCTCAAAGCCAATTGATTCAGAAAGACATTAGCCGCATCGATCAAGGCATCGCCCGTAAACTGCGACATGTTATCGATATACCCCTGTTTAGCTATCTCAGAATCAAGTTCTGCGTCTCCGGGCAACCCGACAAGGTTACCAGCGATATCATGCATGTCTAACCATCCCCCATCGGCGACCAATTTGTTATTCGCCTGCTCCGCCTTTAGATTCACGTCATTCATCATTTCCGTGCGCAAGGTAAAATATATGCCGAGATCATTCGCGGTCGGACTGAAAATATTCTTAAAATCGTCCAAAAAATTAAGGTCGTTAATCGCTTCGCCCCAACGTCCGACCAATTCGGAGGCCGTACAATTAGGGGCTTTGGGGCGCTGCTCATTCACCAGGCCCATGGCGATCTTGAGTTTCGCCTGCAAGGAAGAAGGCGAACAGACATTCGCATAGCCATTGCTCGATGTTCCGGCACTCACGGTGCCCAGGCTTCCAGAAACAACGGCATCGCTTTTGCATTTTTTATAATTATTCAAGCAATCGCTTTCACAAGCCCCAGGATTCTGGTCGCCCAATTCTGGGATCAAACCCGAGCAACCGATGACACAGTCATCATAAGTCTGCTGACACGCCACATCTTTCTTCTCGGCATTCTTCTTATCTATCGCACTCTTATTCCAATTATTGACAGCCCCCTCAATAAACTCTCCGGCGGCCTCATCGCCGATCTGGGCCAAGTAATCTCCCCAGTCCTGGGTTACGAACATCGGCTTCTGTCCCTCCCTGCCGGATCCTAGATAGGTCGCCGTATCATAGGCGATCTTATTCAATGCGGATCTTGTCGCTTTCTGCAGCGCCGCCGCTCCTCCTTTTTCATAAGCCTTCTTTACAAAATTCCAGATAGGAGTAAGGACATTGTTTATCGCCTGGTTGAAATCCACCTGAGCATGTGCCGGCTGAGGTGCGGCCAAGAAAGTGGCGGATAGCAGCAATAGCAAAATTCCGGCTGTCCCAAAACGACGCCGGTTAGAAGCAATGGAGGCTTTCTTATTCATAATTTTTCACAGAATATATTTCCGCAAACTAAGGCTGCGTGGTTGTTCCTTGCTCAGATAGCATCTGGCCATAGGCAGCAAGCAGTTCTTCGTCGCTCAGGCTCTCAAGCGCCAGCGGGTCGACGCCGCTCTGCAATAGCAGAGACCGGAGCTCGGCCGCTCCGGATTGGCCGGACATCATCGCTTCAAGAGCTCCCTCCTGGATATTCTCCGGCAAAGAAACGGTGCTGGTGGGTATAGCAGGGGCAGCGACTTCAATTTTTGTTTCACAAGCCGTGCCGGCAGCGCAATTCGGATCCGTCCCTTGTTCAATCTCCTGCCGGTCGCTTAAGCCATCGCTATCCGTATCTTCAAGATAAGGAGAAGTGCCATGCAAGGAAGTTTCTTCCCGGTCTTTGAGGCCGTCCCCATCCGTATCCATATCAGTCAGAGCTTCCTGAAAAGAGTCCAGGCTTTCGCCGCTATTTCCAATCGTGCGGAAGGGCCGGTTCAAGGCGGAATTAAACTGCCAGACCCATAAAATCAAAACGCCCAAACTCAGCGTGGACAAGAGCAAGAAAGCCGTCCGTTGCGGTTTGGGCATCGATTTGAAAAACGAGGGGCGGCGTCCGCCCTCTTGGTCATAACCTTTATTTTCGGACATAGTCAGCGAGGAAAATAATTCCGTGAAATCAGCTCAATTACCTTCAAATTATAACACGGAATCACCAAGAGCCGCAACCAAATCCAACCACTGTTTCACGCTCAGCTCTTCCGCTCTGGCCTTAGGCGGGATACTGGCTGACAAAAAGGCTTTCTCTATCTCTTCAGAGGAGATTTCCAAGCCGGCTAAGAGATTATTTTTCAGCATTTTTCGCTTCGCACTGAAACCCACGCGCGCTAGGCGGAAAAAACGTTTGTCTGATGCCAGGGTATCTTCGGTCGGACGCGGACCGGTGTAATCGAAGCGCAGAATGGCGCTATCCACTTCCGGCGCCGGCCAGAAATCACTGGCAGGAACGACACGGACGATTTCCGCCCGTCCATAATATTGGATAGACAAAGACAGGAGCGACATATCCGGCTGGGAAGCGACAATCCTTTCCGCCACTTCCTTCTGTAGCATAAGAACCATGGACAGCGGCGGCCGCCGAGAAGAAAGAAAAGTGCGCAAGAAAATCGAAGTGATGTTATAGGGCAGGTTAGCCACCACCCGGTAGTCTTCTCCGGGTTCTAAATGCTCATCCGGATTGAAACGCAAGATATCCTGGTTAACGATCTCCACATTAGAAACGTCTTGCGAATCGATAGCAATGGTCAAGATGCCCGCCAGCTTATCATCTAACTCAACCGCCACCACCCTCTTCGCCGCTTTGGCTAATTCAGCGGTCAAAAAACCCAGCCCCGGACCGACTTCCAACACCGTATCCGCCGATGATATTTCCGCGGACTTGATTATGGCCTGATAAATACCTTCATTTATAAGGAAATTCTGTCCCTTGCTCCGTGAGGGCTTTATATCATACAGACGGCAGAGTTCCCGCGTTTTTTGGGCAATATTTTCCATCAGATTACAAAATTAATAAGACGTCCCTGAACAAAGATCCGTTTCTTCACTTCTCCGTCTTCCAGCCATTTGGCAACTGTCGGTTCGGCCATAGCCGCCCTAACAACTTCCTCCTCAGAAGCCTCAGCGGGCATCTCCACATTTCCGCGCAAACGTCCGTTCACTTGGATAATATACGAAACTACCTCATCCTTTATTAGAGACAAATCGCAGACCGGCCAAGAAGACTGGAAAATACTGCCTTCAAATCCCAGGCGCTCCCAGAGCTCCTCCATCAGATGAGGAGCAAAAGGCGCGGTAAGGCGCAATAGCGCGCCCAGATCTGATTTGGACACCGGCCAGGCAGCATTCTGGGAATAAAATTCTGTCAGCTCGTTTACCAGGATCATCAAAGCGGAAACAGCCGTGTTGAAGCGGAAATTATCGATATCTTCACCCACCTTCTTCACCGTCTTGTGCAAGAGAGAAGTGATTTTCTTGTCTGCCTTGACCGGGGTGTCTTCTCTCTGGCAGAGGTTATCGATCTTTTCCAAGAACCGGCGAGTTCCGGACAAACCATTCGTATTCCAAGCAGCCGCCTGGTCGAAAGGCCCCATGAACATCTCATAGACCCGCAAAGCATCGGCGCCGAAGCGTTCCGCCATGCTATCCGGGTTGATCACATTCCCCCAGCGCTTGCTCATCTTCCTTCCGTCTTCACCCATTATCAACCCTACATGCTGCAACTTGGTAAATGGCTCGTCATAAGAAACGGAGCCGATGTCATAAAGGAATTTGTGCCAAAAACGAGCATAAATAAGATGCCTCGTGGCATGCTCCGCTCCCCCGACATAAAGGTCGACCGGGGACCAATAAGCATCTTTCGCTTTTGCAACCAGGGCTTCCGTATTCTTGGGATCAAGATAACGCAAATAGTACCAGCAAGAACCGCCCCATTGTGGCATGGTATTGGTTTCGCGCTTCGCCGGGCCGCCGCAAACCGGACAGGTAGTATTGACCCAATCTTCGATCGCTGCCAAAGGAGATTCTCCCGTTCCGGTAGGTTCGTAACTCTCGACTTCCGGCAAGCGGACCGGCAGCTGCTCCTCAGGCACTCCAACTACTCCGCACTTTTCGCAATGTATTAAGGGAATGGGCTCCCCCCAATAACGCTGCCGGGAATACACCCAGTCTTTAATCTTGTAATTCACCCGCCTCACACCCAAGTCTTGCTCCTCCAACCAGGCAGCCATCTGTTTTCGGGCTTCGGCGGATAGAAGGCCATCGTAAGGGCCAGAGTCATGCAAGCGGCCGTCATCCGTAAAAGCGGCATCGTTATCATCCTTCCCTTCCAAGGGAGCCACCACCCGCTTTATCGGCATTCCGTGGCGCTTTGCGAATTCAAAATCACGCACATCATGAGCAGGGACAGCCATGACAGCGCCGGTACCATAGGCATTGAGAACGTAATCGGCGGCAAAAACCGGGATCTCCCCGCCGGTAAAAGGATTGATGGCAGTAACGCCTTCCAGGATAACGCCAGTCTTCTCTTTATTAAGATCCGTCCGCTGCAAATCCGTCTTATTCTTAGAGACTTGGATATATTCTTCCACTTCCGCCAGATTCTTAATTGCGCCCTTGAGCTCTTGGATAAGGCCGTTTTCCGGGGCTATCACTACATAAGTGCAACCAAAAATAGTATCCATCCTGGTAGTGAAAACCTTGATAACAGAATCCATTCCCTTAACCCTAAAGACGGCATCGGTCCCTTCGCTGCGACCTATCCAATTGCGCTGCATTTCTTTCACCGCCTCATCCCACTGCGGTAATTTATCAAGGTCATATAAGAGACGGTCCGCGTAATCCGTAATCTTCAGCACCCATTGGCGCATCGGCCGCTGTTCCACTAAGGTGCCGCAGCGTTCGCAGCGGCCATCTTCCACATCCTCGTTAGCCAGCCCCGTCTTGCAAGATGGACACCAATTAATTGGTGCGTATGATTCATAAGCCAACCCCTTCTTCCACATCTGCAGGAAGATCCATTGGGTCCAACGGTAATAGTCTGGGTCGGTAGTATTGATCTCCCTTTCCCAATCATAAGAAAAACCAAGGATGCTAAGCTGCTCCTTATAACGCTTAATGTTCTTTTCCACGGCCACCCGCGGATGCACCTTGTTCTTAAGCGCGAAATTTTCGGCCGGCAATCCAAAAGCATCCCAGCCCATAGGGTGGAGCACATTCTCGCCTTTCATCATGTGCATGCGAGCGATGATGTCGGTGGCAATATAACCCTTCGGATGACCGACATGCAGCCCTTCTCCCGAGGGATAAGGAAACATGTCGAGAATGTAGAATTTTGGCTTGCCAGCTTCCTCGCGGGTACGATAAAGCCCTGACTCCTGCCAGTTTTTTCTCCATTTTTCTTCAATGGCGCGATGATCGTACATATCCCTTATATTTCGATCCCGATAGGTGCATGATCGGAACCCTGTACCTGGTCAAGGATGAAAGAATCTTTAACCTTTTTTCTAAGTTTAGCTGAAATAACGAAATAGTCAATGCGCCATCCGACATTCCTAGGCCTGGCGCCAGCCCGGAAGCTCCACCAAGAATATTGGATCTTGGCCGGGTAAATATCCCGAAAGGTATCGATGAATCCCCGCCCCAACAAATCGCCGAACCAAGTTCTTTCCTCCTTAGTGAACCCGGCAGCCCCTTCATTCGCTTTCGGCCGAGCGATATCTATTTCTTCATGAGCGACATTGAAATCACCGGTAATGATTACCGGTTTCTTTTCCTCTAATTTCTTGGCAAAGCTCATCAGGGTTTCATTGAATTCCAACTTATATCCCAAGCGCCCTAAAACGGCGTTAGAATTGGGAAAATAGGCATTGATTAGGTAAAAATCATTATGTTCCAATACCTGGACCCGGCCCTCGGAATCAAACTTTGGATTCCCCAGGCCCTTGGTCACCGGAAGTTCTAATCCGTCCTTTACCAAAATAGCCGTTCCGCTGTAACCCGCTCTCTCGGCTCCATTCCAGTAAGCCTGATACCCAGGAAATTCCAATTTTGCCTTAGACATCGCCTTTTCTCCCAACTTAATCTCCTGTAAACAGATTATCTCCGGCTGCTCCCTTTGAAGAAAAGCCGAAAAGCCCTTAGCTAAAACAGCCCGAATACCGTTAACATTCCATGATAATATTCTCATATACGCGCAAAGGTCTCTAAAATAGCCACGAAAGACGCCTTATGTTATAATTGAATCATTATTAATACCCATTTAGTATAAAGGAAAATAAGCCTTTTTTCAATTAGAGATATGAGCCTAGACGAACGCATCCAATATCTGGAAATGAAGGAACGTCACCACAAAAAGCTCCGTCCTTGGTATAGGAAAAAGTGGGGGATGATCCTAGTTGGGGTTGGTCTCCTAGCCCTCGCCGCCCTCATCGCCGGAACGATATATTTCATCCAGCAAGTAAAGAGCTATCAACGGGAAAAAACCCTCGCTTTCGAAGCGGGAGAAATCCAAAAGATAACCGCTGCCATTGATGGCCGGGGGGAAAGTTTCAGCCTGGGCCCGGACGATGCCAAGGCGCAGATTGTCGTGTTTTCGGACTTTGCCTGCCCTTTCTGCAAGGAAGCATCCCCGATGATGCGAGATTTATCCTTAAAATACGGAGAAGGTGTCCGTTTTATCTTCCGCAATTATCCTCTGCATGATAATTCTGTCAGCCTGGCTTTGGCCGCCAATTGCGCCGGCGACCAGAACCGATTCTGGGAAATGCACGATAAGATCTTCGAGCGCCAAGACCAATACAGCCAGCTGGATGACGAAAGCGTCAAGCAACCAATGAAAGATCTGGCCAAGGAAATGGGCCTGAATACCGTCGATTTTGATTCCTGCCTTGATTCCAAGAAATATCTGCATCGCTTAAATGACGATTTCGCCGATGCAGAACTCTTGGGACTCTCCGGCACTCCCACCTGGTTTATCAACCATTACAAGGTGACCGGCATGTACCCTCAAGCAAACTTCGAAAGCGTTATCGAAGGACTAATCGCCCAATAAGATTATGATGGAAATACGCCTTCACGGACGCGGCGGACAAGGGATAGTGACCGCTTCGGAGCTAATGGCCCTCTCCGCCCATATCGAGGGCTATGAAGCCCAAGCCTTCCCCGCTTTCGGCGTAGAAAGAAGCGGCGCCCCTATCCAGGCCTTTGTCCGCATCAGCCGCCAACCAATCGTCCTCCGCGAACAGGTCTATGAACCTGATTTTCTCATCATAGCGGACAGCACCCTACTCGGAGATGAAGCCATAGTTTCGGGCATTAAGAAAAATACCAAGATAATAGTGAATAGCTCCGCCCCCAAAGAAGAGATATTGCGGATCCTGCCGGGAGTTGCGGCAAAGAACATATCCGTTATACCGGCCACGGATATCGCCCGGCGATATCTCAATAAACCATTCGCCAACACGGCTCTTACCGGAGCATTTGCCTTCTCAAGCCGCCTGATTTCCCTTCCTTCCCTTCTTAAAGCAATAGAAGAAAATTTTGCCGGCCGGAACGACAAACTTATTAAGGATAATAAGCAGGCAGCTATCGCGGCCTATGAATATGAAAGTTAGAAATGATATACAGCCAAAAATAGAACCGGGTTCATCCGTGGGCAATAAAACGGGATTTTGGCGCAGCCAAAAACCGATTTTCGATCACGCAACCTGCACCGGCTGCTCCCTGTGTTCCAAGCTCTGCCCGGATTCCTGCATTTACATGAAGATGGATAAACTTAATAAGCTCAAAGCCTTCCCGGATTACGACTACTGCAAAGGCTGTGGCCTTTGTGCGGCTGAATGCCCATTTGGCGCCATAAAGATGGAACAGGAATGATATGGCTTTCTTAGAAGGATCTCGCGCCATCGCCCTCACCGTCGCCAACCTCAGCCCCGAGGTTGTTTCCGCATACCCCATCACGCCTCAGACACATATCGTTGAGGACCTGGCCCGTTTCAAAGCCGATGGCCGAGAAGATTACGAATACGTCCTGGCGGAAAGCGAAGCGGCCGCCGCCTCGATCGTCCTTGGAGCCAGTGCCGCCGGTAGTCGAACCTATACCGCAACCAGCTCCCAAGGGTTGTTGCTCATGCTGGAAGTACTGTATAACGCGGCGGGCTTGCGCCTCCCTCTTCTCATGACCGTAGCCAACCGGGCAGTGGGGGGACCGATAAACATTTGGAATGACCACAGCGATGCCATGGCGATGCGCGATGCCGGCTGGCTGATGTTCTTCGCCGAAAACCATCAAGAAGCCTGTGACTGGCACGTCATCGCCTGCCGCCTAGCCGAATCTCTTGGCATTCCCGCGGCTGTCAATGTGGACGGCTTCATCCTCACCCACTCCTTTGAAAAAGTTTCTATCCCCGATAAGAAAACGATAAAGCGCTTCTTGGCGGCATACCGTCCGGCCAAGGGAACTTATTTGGACCCCAAACACCCCGCCACCCTGGGCGGATTTTTCGGCCCTGAACATTATTGGTTGGAGAGAAAAAAGCTGGATGAGGATATGAAGGCCGCCCAAGCAGAAATCAGCCGCCTCTATCTTGAATGGAAAAAGATCTTCCCCTCCGACTGCGCGATTAAACCCCGTTTTGATAACGGCCTAGTGGAATACACCGGACCCGCCGCACCCAAGACGCTCCTTATCGCCATGGGTTCGATGTGCGGAACGATCAAGGAGAAGCTGAAAGAAGATAAGACGGCTGGCCTTCTCAAGATCCGCAGCTTCCGCCCCTTCCCAACGAAGGATGTTACCCGTTTCATCGCTAAAGCGGATAGGATAGCCGTTATTGAAAAAGCAGCCTCCGCCGGCTCCGCCGGACCTCTATACCTGGAAGTATCAGTCGCCGCGGGGGGCAAGGATATTAATGGCAATATTGTCGGGCTCGGCGGCCGGGATGTGAGCCGCCGGATAATAAGCGATATTATAAAGAACGCCGGCCGGACAGGCCAGCGGTATTGGTAATATGAAAAAAATCTTCCTCCCTTTCATTGCTCTGTCTCTTAGCTTGCTGGCAAGAATTCAAAACGCTCATGCCTTGCCTAGCATAAAAGATCCCCTCGTCTTCAAATCGCAGGTGGGTCTCCCGGGAATGGGGACTTCCACCGAACTCACTTTTGGCAGTACCGGCTACATCGGCCAGATGATAAAGGGCTTTTATGATTGGGGATTAGGGGTTGGAGGAATCTTAGCGGCAATAATGATAATGGCCGGGGGCGTCCTCTGGCTCACTTCCGCCGGCAGCAGCGACATGGTCGGAAGGGCCAAGAAGATGATAACCGGCAGTATCGTCGGCCTTCTGCTTCTCGTCGGCTCATGGATGATGTTAAAAACAATAAACCCCGCCCTGCTCGATATGAGCGGCACGGATATTTCTGCGATCGAAGGCCTCCATTACTGCTGTAGTGAAACAAAAGGCTTGGTACCGATGCAAAGGAATACCAATGGCGGATTCGTCTGTCCGGAGGATTCATCCGTCTGCCCTCCGGACACTAAATGCACCAGCATGCCGAAAACGAACGGCAATGATGAAGTAGAAAATAGCTTTAAGTGCCTAAACGAAGATTACTGGTCCTGCTGCGAATATGAGGAGAGGAACCATAAGAAGTGCATCCCGGTATATAATTCCTTCTGCGCCGCCGGGAATACTATCCCCTATTCTTCCTATGATGAAACGGAGTATCATTTTGTCGCTAAAACAAAAGGATACTGTATCGAGAAACAAACCCTGAAAGGTGTAAGCTGCGAGGAGGCCTGCATCGGCCAGACAGATGGTAGCGGCTGCGGGCCGCAATGCTATTGCTACACCGAAATCAGCTATTACGGCTTGGGAGAGGAAGGGGAGCCTTGCGGAGACCGCGGAGGAAGTATCTGTTATGCGGAAGGAAACGGCGTAAAAGAAGGAAAATGTGACCAGGTAAATAACCATAACCTTTGGGTAGACAGATTGGGACGCGGATGCAATGAGGACAAGAACCTAAGATGCTGCAATAAAGAAAAATGACATGCTAGACAATGATAAAAAGATAGCTTCGGGACATAACGCCTGCGCCGGCTGCGGGCAGCTTTCAGCTGTCCAATCGGTCATGCGTGCTTTGGATAAGGATACGATCATCATCAATGCCACCGGTTGTTTGGAGGTGACCACCACTTCATACCCTCAGAGCGTTTGGCGCCTCCCTTGGATGCATTCCTTATTTGAAAATTCCGCTGCTGTCGCCGCCGGAGTGCGCGCGGCCTTAAGGAAAAACAAGAAAAAGACCAAGGTTATAGTCCAAGCGGGAGATGGAGCAACTTTTGATATCGGCATCGGATTTATCAGTGGCCTGTTTGAAAGAGGCGACGAGGTCTTATATATCTGCTACGACACGGAAGGATATTCCAATACCGGCTTCCAATCTTCAGGTTCAACCCCTCCCGGCGCCCTCACTGCTACTACCCCGGCCGGAGCCAACGAAATAAAGAAGGACATGATGGCTATCGCCTTAGCCCACCAAGTGCCTTATGTCGCCCAGACGGCCGCAGGCTATCCCGAAGATATTGTTCGCAAAGTAAAAAGAGCCCTGGCCACTCCAGGACCGAGCTACATCCAGATCCTTTCCCCTTGCATACCAGGGTGGAAGATAAAGACCGATGAAGCGGTGAGGGCCGCTAAACTGGCGGTCCAAACCGGCCTGTATCCCTTGGTGGAATTTCAGGACGGTAAATTGGTATCCTCCTCCCTCTCAAGTAAGACCATGCTCCTCCCTTTGAATGATTACATTTCCCTCCAAGGACGATTTCCCAATAAGATGGACGACAAGCTCAAAAAAATAGTTGAGGAAAATATCAAGCGATATAAATTATGAAGCGCATTATCGCCATCATCTTTGCTATCTCATTCATCATCGCCGGCGGCGTTTCGGCCGAAACCACATATTCGAATTGCGGATGGGAACGGCCGGCCTCACCTGAATCCCTAACTTGCTCTGCAGTAGGGAAAACCGAGGCATATCCAAGCAATTGCCAGGGGCTACCTAAACCGAGCCCTTATGGAGAAAATGCCAACATTCCTTGTTGCTGCGCAGCAAATACTGGATCTCAATCTCAATACTCTTGCCGCTGGGCTTCATCCCCCAACGCCAATCCCTACGGCCAAGTATCTGCCCCTGAATGCTTTGCATCTGAGAGAGAAGGTACGGATTGCGACTTGGCTAAAAAACCTAATTACGTCCAGACAAAATGCTGCTGTCCATCCAATTTCGTCTATCAACCAGCCGCCTGGATCATGCCGGAACTTTCCATCCCCATCAATACCGTGCACTTTACGGAAGCAACCTGCGATGACCCCGAGAACCCCACTACCTGCAAGATTCCGTGGATCTCCCAATACATCAATGGTATTTACAGATATGGCCTGGGAATTGGAGGTATTTTAGCCGCTATCATGCTCATGGCTGGAGGCGTCATGTGGCTGGTATCAGCGGGAGATGCCTCTCGGATAACGAAAGCTAAAAGCCTGATCATCGGTAGTGTCACTGGATTGATAATCCTGGTTGGAACCTATACGATCCTCAAACAGATTAATCCTGATCTCATAAAATTAAATGCCCTTGCCCTGAATTCGATCGAGCGCATAAATATCGAGCCGGACAGTGAAGGTACGACCGCAGTAGCCTTGGATATGGCAGGTATCAGCGGGATTATAGGAGTAGACTGTAATAATACGAGCATCGAAGAAATTATCAATAATTCCAAAGGCAAGACGACCTATAATAATCCGCAGAGAGGAAAGACCGGTCCCAACGGGACGGTATTCAATGACTGTTCCGGCTTTGCTTCCTTCGCGATCAAGTGTGCCAACGGAAAGACGGCAGACCAAAATACCGCCGGCATCTTCAAGGACCAATCCGCCTGGAATGGCCAGGTCTCCAGCCTTAAACCCGGAGATCTCATCGGCTGGGCACCGTCAAATAGCAAATCCGGCTTTGGTCACGTATTTATTTACATGGGAAATGGCAAGTTTGGTGATTGCCATGGCGGGACCTCAGGACGCCAGCCGGGTAACTGCATATCGAATGACCTAGATAGTAATGATATCAAGTCATCCGCAAACCGTCATTCTGGCGGCGAACTATTTTTCAAAAGATATTGACCGCTCGTTTATACAAAAAACCGTCCCACAGGACGGTTTTTTTATTCCAAAATGATAATGTTATCAATTTTCCCTCCGGTCCATCGCCTCGTTAGCCAACCTGTCTGCCTCTTTATTCAGTTCTCTCGGTACATGGCAGAAACGATATGATTTGAACTTAGTGAGCAGATTGCAGACATCCAAGAAAAGAGGCGCCAGTTCGCGATTCTTCACTTTGTATACCCGGTTTATCTGTTTAACGGCCAGCTCGCTATCCAAAAAACATTCCACGGCATCCGCTCCTAGGGCGTTAGCTTTCTGCAAGCCGGCGATCAAGGCCTTATATTCCGCCTGATTATTCGTTGTTTCACCCAGATAAGCGGAAATCTCCGCCAAGACCGTCCCCTTTTCATCATGGAGAATAGCCCCTATGCCTGCCGGTCCGGGATTACCTCGTGCCCCTCCGTCTGAATGGATGATGATTTTCATATTCGTTCCGCCGCCGGATGCCAGTCAATGATCTTCAACTGGACCTCACGTCGGCCGTTAAAAGCGTTGATATCCAAATAATATGCCAAATCAATCGCGTCCCCGGCCTTAAGTCCGGAAAAAGAACTGGCACAGGAAAATGCTACGCCCCAGAAAGAAGGGGCGGTCCTGTCTTCCAAAGAAGACAAGCGCAGCTTTATGTGCTGTTTTTCACTCCCCATATATACCAAGTCGTCGATACGCAGATTCGAGCTGGCAAAACGCGGTTGCTGGTTATTCTGTCCGAAAGGAGCCAATGATCCGATTTCCTCATTCAGTTTTAGGGTTATCTTGGAAAACGGAAGCATAGCATCGAGACGTAATTTCGCGGCTAAAATCTCGGCTGTCAATTTGGAGGCAGCAAGGGAAAGCATCTTTTCCCGGAAACGTTCCAATCGCTCTTCGCTTTCCAGGGAGAAGCCGCAGGCCATGGGATGGCCGCCAAACTTATCCAGGAACTCAGCGCATTCTTCTACGGCTTCGATAAGGTTAAAGCCTTCGACTGATCGTCCAGATCCCTTAAAGCCGCATTTGGATGCTCCTTCTTCATCCGGTTCTTCGCAGATACGGGTGATTACTAAAGTAGGGCGGTGATATTTCTCGCAAATCTTACCGGATACCAAGCCGACCACGCCTTCATTCCACGACTGCCCTTCTTGGCAGACGCCAATGATGAGCGGAGGAAGATTATCCTTATCGATCTGTTCTTCTACCTGCTTTATAATCTCTTCGGTAATTTGTTGCCGTTCCTGATTGCGCTTATTAAGTTCGGCCGCCAGGCTCTCGGCCTCTTCATCCGAAGAAGCGCCGATCAAGGCAAAAGCGCTATTCGCATGTCCCAGGCGGCTAGCCGCATTCAAGCGCGGACCAAGCTGCCACCCGACATTCCAAGCTTCCAAGGGTTTGTCCAGAGCGATCTTCGCCGTCTTGAATAAGGCCTTGAGACCGGGACGGCGGTTCTGGTTGAGCACGGCCAACCCTCGTTTCACGAGCCAACGATTCTCTCCCATGAGGTTCACCATATCGGCGATTGTCCCCACGGCGACAAGATCGAGGGCTCTCTCGGATATAGCTTTCTTTTGGACGGGAGATAGCCTGGATTCGCTAAGCAAAGCACAAACCAGCTTATAGGCCACGCCTACGCCAGCCAGGAATGGCCAAGGATAACTATCCTCCGGATCCGCCGGATCGATAACCAGGCAAGGTGGCATATCTTCGCGCTTCTCCGGCAAGACATGGTGATCCGTGATTATAACATCCAGCCCCAATCCTTTAGCATAAGCCGCTTCATCCTTATTGCGGATGCCGTTATCGACCGTAATCACCAATTTGGCGCCCTGCTCTCTGATCTGATCCAAGGCCGGCTTGTTAAGGCCATAGCCTTCGCTCACGCGATCGGGCAGATAAACTTCCACGTCTGCTTTCAAGGTGCGAAGCGCCTCGGACAAGACGGTCGAAGCGGTGACTCCATCCGCATCATAATCGCCATAAACAACAATCTTATTACCCTCCTTGATATGTTTGATGATCAAAGCCACTGCCGCAGACATGTCACGGAAAAGGAAAGGGTCAAAAAAAGACAAGGAGCCGTCTCCGGCTAAATCTAAACATTGGGAAGGTTCGATCGTATCATCCAGAAAAGCCCTGACGGATTCCGGAGTTCGCAAACCGCGGTTCCAGAGGATACTCGAAACTACCGGATCGATATCGGCCAGTACGCCAAGAAAGGAGTCATGCGGCGGCTCCGCGATTTGCCAGAGTTTAGCCATATCAATATAACATCGACCCGAAAGTCCAAACGAGCATCGACAGCATTATGATCACGGACATCAGCGCCCAAGCGACCTTAATAATCTTTTTTCTTTTCATAACTTTTATCTTTTTAAAATCTTAACGAAAGTATCCGATGGTATGTCGACGCTGCCTTTTCCGGCTTGCATCATTTTCTTCTTCCCCTTCTTCTGTTTCTCTAGCAGCTTGCGCTTGCGGCTGACATCGCCGCCATACAGCTTAGCCGTTACATCCTTGCGCATAGCAGATAATCTCTCCGCCGCCACCACCTTTCCGCCAACCGCCGCCTGGATCTTGAGCACGAACATCTGCCGGGGAAGGGTATCTTTAAGGATGTCTACGATCTGTTTTCCTTGCCGGAAAGCTTCATCGCGGTAAACGATGGTGGATAAAGATTCCACCGTCTCTTCCGCCACTAAGATATCCAGCTTTACCACATCCGCCAGGCGATAATCCAAATAGTCATAATTGATGGAAGCGTAGCCGGCAGTGACACTCTTTATCTTATCATAAAAATCCGTCAGGATGGCCGAAAGGGGAATGGCATAATGCAGGATAGCACGGGCTTCATCGCTCCCAGCGGAAATATATTCCGTGTTCTTATAGATTCCTCGCTTCTCTTGGGCGAGACTCATGATATTGCCGATATATTCTTGAGGCGTTATCACGTCCAAAGATACCCACGGCTCCTCAATGGATTCAATCTCATTCGGATCGGGAAGACGCTGAGGAGTACGAACGATTTCCTCCTCGCCGCCTTTGCGTAGTACGCGATAAGCCACGGAAGGGACGGTCACGATCAGGTCAAGATTATATTCCCGGCGCAAACGCTCTTGAAAAATTTCGAGATGGAGCAAGCCTAGGAACCCGCAACGGAAGCCGAAGCCCAAAGCATCGGAACGTTCCGGTTCGTACGACAAAGCGGCGTCGTTCAATTTGAGTTTCTCCATCGCCTCCCTCAGGTCTTCAAGGTCGTTGCCTTCCCGCGGGAAGATACCGGCAAAGACCATTGGCTTTACTTCTTTGTATCCGGCAAGAGGCTCGGCCGATTCCCTTTCCGCCCCAGCCGATACCGTATCGCCGACCCGACACTCGCCCACCTGCTTAAAGCCGGTCACGACATATCCGATTCCTCCAGCCTTAAGCATACCAGTAGGATGATATTCCGGTTTAAAGACGCCGATGTCGAGTACTTCGCTCTTCGCCTTGGTCGCAAGAAGGCTAATCTGGTCACCTTTGCGAATTTCACCATCAAAAACCCGGATAAAAGCCACCACGCCTTTATATTCATCATACTTGGAATCAAAGATAAGCGCCCGCGCCGAAGCGGCGGACGAATTGCGCGGCGGCACCCCCTTTTTTATCACTTCATCCAAAATCTCCTTTACACCTTCACCGGTCTTCCCGGAAGCAGATAAGATGTCTTCTTCCTGGCAACCGAGCAAGCGCATGATCTCCGCCTTCGTTTTAGGAACATTGGCGGCCGGCAGGTCGATCTTGTTTACCACGGGAATAATAGTCAGGTCCTGTTCAAGGGCAAGATAAAGATTGGCCAGGGTTTGCGCCTGGATACCCTGGGTTGAGTCTACTAAAAGGACGGCCGTCTCAACAGCCGCCAAAGAGCGTGACACCTCATAAGAAAAGTCTACGTGCCCAGGGGTATCGATAAGATTAAGCTGGTATCCGCCATACTCCATGGTCACCGGCTGCAACTTTATCGTAATACCGCGTTCGCGCTCTATGTCCATCCCGTCCAAAATCTGGTTCTTCATCTTACGCTTATCGACCGTCTGGGTAATTTCCAGCATGCGGTCGGCAAGGGTAGATTTGCCGTGATCAATATGGGCAAGAATCGCAAAATTGCGTATCTTATCAGTCATGTTATTCAACAGATTAGGCTAACTTTAAATAAATCGTCCCAACAAGAATTTCCCTCTTAGAAAGATACATTATCATTAATAATCTCTCCAAGCAAGGGCGTCACAGGCCTCTGGCCTCTCCCTGATCACCCAGCTTAGCCTTCTTCAAAGGCAGCCGCCTCTTAAATGCAGCTATGGTGCTCATAAGTTCCTCGCTTCCAAAAAGATAACATAGCAAGCCATAGACGATTATTCCGCCACTACCGGCCGCCAAGAGCTGCCAAATAACGCCCAGATAGGTTTCCATATCGATAAACGGCCACACAGCCAGTTTCAGGCCTTGCACTGCCACGCCCGCACCGATGGCCGCGGCCGCAAATTTAACAATCGAAAGGAATATCTTATCCAGATCCAGGTCACCCAACTGGTAATATAACCAGATCCATAAAGACAAGAAATTGAAAATGCTGGCAATAGAAAATGCGAGCGCCAGGCCGGCCACGCCGAAATACGGACGCAGAGCATAAGCAAGCACGACGTTTATCGCGGTAGAGGCAAGGCTCAGGAAAAAAGGAGTCCACGAATCCCGGCGAGCATAAAACATCCGCACTAAAAGCGGGATTGCCGCCTGGGCAAACAGGCTTAAAGCAAAGAATCCCAGAGTGTTCATGGTAAGAACCGTATCATTCCAGTCAAAATGGCCGCTGCCTAAGATTACGCGGATAAGCTGGGCTCTAAGGGTGATGAGCAGCACGGAAGCAGGAACGATGAAGAAAAATATCTGTCTCATCGTCAGGGAAAATCTTTCCTTCAGCTCTTCCGGACGATAGGCATTTTCCGACAGGAAAGGAAAAGCGGCCACGGCGAACGACACCCCGAACACCCCCAAAGGGAACGACTGCAAGTTATTGGCCAGGTTGAATATCGAAAGCGAACCGCTATCCAAGCCGGTAGCCAGGATCGTCATAGCGAGAAGATTGAGCTGGGAAACAGCCAAGGAAAGCGTCCGCGGACCCATCATGCCGGCAATCTGCCTCAAACCGGCATCCTTCATATCAACTAAAACACGATAACGGAAACCAAGCCGCAAGACCGCAGGCAGCTGGATGGCAAAATGCAAGAACGCTCCCAGGACGACGCCCCAAGCCAGGCCTATCAGGCCAAAGGCCGGCTCTAACACCAAAGCTCCGGCTATGATCCCCACGTTATACAGTATTGGAGAAAGCGAATATATAAAGAACCGCTTATAACTCTGCAGGATTCCGCCGAGCACCCCAGACATGCCCAGGAACAAAGGAGATAAAAACATCACCCGGCTAAGCGAGGCCACACTAGCTTGCATCGCAGCTGACAAACCGGGGGCGATCAAGGCAGTTAACGGGCGAGCGAAAATAATACCAATAATGGACAAAGCCACGAGCAAGAGGACGAGAGCGTTAAAGACATTGCTCGCCAACCGATTAAGATTCTCCTTCCCCTCACTGTCAGATCTTTTCATCATCTCCGCAAAAACGGGAATAAAGCCGGCAGATAATGCGCCAAGCACCACCAGATTATAAATGAAGTCCGGGATGCGGAAAGCGGCATAATATATATCCAGGCTCTCTGCCGCCCCGAAACGACCGGCGAGAATATGATCGCGGACAACTCCCAAAAAACGGGAAGCGACAGAAAAGACGGCCATCAGGAGAGCCGCACCGGTTATGTTGTTTATCGGCCGACTTACCAGCCGACGAAAAGAGAAAGCCATATAATATTATTGTTCGTTCATTCCTTCCAATGCTTCTGCCAATTTAGCAGCCGCCTCAGGATGGCGAGGGTTCACTCGCAAAGTCTCACGGAAGAGCAAAGAGGCGTCATGAAAGCGCCGCTTTTCCAAATATACCCTACCTAGGTTAAACAAGGCAACATCATACTCGGGATTTATCTTCAACTCCTCCTTCAATTCAGTTTCTGCCCGCCGCCAATCACCTCGATCCATATATATCACGGCCAGATTGTTGTGGACCATCGGCTCTTCCGGATTTAAGCGCAGAGACTCGAGATAGCGCTTTTCCGCATCATCCGCATTCCCATCCAAATATTCCATCGCTCCCAGGTTCCTTTGAGCCAAGGAAGAATGAGGAGAGCTTTCTGTCGCCTGTTGCCAGAAAACCAGCCGGTCCCGGAAATGCCAACTATGCTGATAGGATAAAAATATGAACAAAATCAAACCAGCCCCGATCAACCGGCGACGCCATTCCGCTCCAACCCGGTCCCAATAGCGGACCGTCTCCGCCAAAATGAGCATCAGGCCGAATATGGGGATATAAAGCCGGTGCTCCATGAAATTGCGATATATTTCTCCGTCCGGCCTGGCGGAACCTAGCACCAGTAAGGGCCAGAACCAAAGGAATCCATAAGCCACTCCCCGCCAATTACGCGGACGAGAAACAGCTAGTAAAGCAGCCAGCATCAAGATCGAGGCTATCCCAAAAAACCAATTAGCATCCGCCGGCACCGGATAAACAGACAGATTGAAAGGCAATAAGGCCTTCCCGAGAAAGATAACCGGAGACAAGAGATTGTCGGCGAGAGAGGATAATAGGCCGCCGCTACTGCCGCCATCTAGGGCGGCTGCCCGCAGAAGATACCAGACGAACCCGCTCACGGCAGCGCCTGCAGAAGCGAGTCCGAGTTTGAACCAGCTGAAATATCGTCTTTCATAGACCAATATCCAGCCAAGCGCCAAAAACGGCAGAAGAGCGGCTGTTTCTTTGGTAAGCAAAGCCAAGAGGAAGAATAACCACGACAAACCGAGATCCCTGCCCTTCTCTTCCCTGAACCAGCGGGAAACGAAAATCAGAGTCAAAAAGATAAAGGCCGCCGCCAAGACGTCATTCCGCCCCGGTATCCAGATGGCTGCCTGGACCAAAGCGGGGTGGATGGCAAAAAATAAAGACAGCCAGAAGGCGACCTTCCGCCTGATACCGGTCCGCAAAAGGAGCGCGTAGGCCAAACAAACGGACAAAGAATGATAAAGGAGATTGGTAAGATGGAAAAAGGCTATCGAACCGCCACCCAGATGCCAGTCCAAGACGAAAGACCAAGTCAGTAAGGGGCGGTAATAGAATTTAGCCGCTCCAAAAAAAACATCATTCAAGAAAATTTCTGACGGGGATGCCCGACGAAGAATGTCCGCCGATTCCAAAATCAGACTCTGATCGTCAAGATAGGTATATCCGAACCAGATCGAATGGAAATATAATAAAAAAGGCGCCAAGGCAAGGAAAAGGTAAGCATGCCAGGCACGGAAACGGTAAGAAGATATTAATTGTCTTAATTTTCTCAAGATCATGGTCGATGACCGAAATAATATGAAACCGCTAAACTTAAAGTAGAAATTCCATAGCGCAAGCTCCGCTTCCAATTAATGGAAGATGCCTCCGGAAAATACCGGACAGGAACCGGTATTTCTCCGATCCTCCAACCTCGGGCGCAAATCTGCAGTAAGGCCTGGGTATCGAAAACGAAGTCATCACTCATCTTGGAGTAATCCAGACTTTCCAAAACTTCACGGGAATATGCCCTCATCCCCGTGTGCCATTCGGATAGGTTATAACCGGTGGCGATATTTTCCACCAAGGTCAGGAAACGGTTGGAATAATATTTATATCGCGGCATCCCCCCGGCCAGAGTCTCTTTCCGGCTCCTGATCCGCGAGCCAAGCATGACATCAAAACGCCCCTCGGCGATGAACTCGGTAAAAGGGGTAACGAGCTTGGGATCATATTGATAATCGGGATGGACCATAACGACAATATCGGCGCCATGGTCCAGAGCGAGACGGTAGCAGGTTTTTTGATTACCGCCATAACCGCGATTCTCCTCATGCTTATGGACAAAAAGCCCTAGAGATCGAGCCAATGCCACTGTTCCGTCACGGCTATCGTCGTCTACCAGAATAATTTCATCGGTAATCGCTGGAAGATCGGCGACCGTCCGTTGCAAAGTCTCAGCAGCATTATAGGCCGGCAATACGGCGATGATTTTCTTACCTTCGTACATAGATGATTATTAATAAAGATAGCACCCAGCCAACCGCTACCAAAGCGACATCGACATACAGGCTGAACAATCCCGGAAACAAAAACTCTACAAGCCCTCCTAATACCAAAAGCGCGCTGAAAAAATAAAAGGCCTCTTCCGCTATTTGCCGCCAAACGATCATTTCCGCCTGCTTTTTCATAATGATAACAGAGACCTTATCTTATCGAGCAAATTCTTGCCGCTAAAACGGACGGTAATCTCTTTGATTTCCACCAAACCGCCGGCTCCAGAATCGATCTTAATACCGGGCGCGGAAACCACGAGGCTATATCGTCCCTTCTCGCGATACAGATCGCCTGCTTGGAAAACGGCGGTAGATTGAAGCCAGCCTTCTTCAAGCTTCTTTGCCGGACGATAATCAGAGACCACGATATCTAAAGCGCTCAGATCGGGGGCAAAACGATCCAACCGAGGATAGTCAGGAGATATCAAGCTAGAGGGATCAGCCGCAAACACTCCATTATTTTCCAATAAGATACCGCCGCTTTGAAGAGCGATTTTCTTCAGCCCTAACCGCTTGCTTACTGCCTCCTTTTGAACATAGATTTCATCCAAATCAAGTTTAGTTCCGCCAAAATCAAAAGCCTGGAGCACTGCCGGATCGATGGCTTTTGCTTGGAGATACCGAGAGTCGGTATATAAAGTCACCGGCGACGGACCATCCGGCCATATCTTATTGATGGCCGATAGATAGCGGGAGTTTACTTTTAAGCCCGACAGAGAAAGGTCGTCCCCTGCCCGGAATTCAAGACGGTATAATCCTGCTTCAAGTTCGCCCGTGAGGCGGATTGGCTCGGGAGCGCTGTTGTCGCCGCTGAGCTCCGCCTCCGCCCGGCGGTCTTCGATCTTTACTTGCAGAGCCTGATGACGACCGGAAAACAGGATAAATTCAGCATCATCCTTATTAAGATCATTATTCCTATCCAAAAGAGATGCCGAGATCTCAAGCCTTCCTCCCGGGTGGTAGAGATAGAACTGATGGGCGCCACGCAAAGGATATGGGAAAAAGGTTTCTCCGGAGCCCTTGTCGAGAGCAGACAAATTTAGAGCCGACGAATAACCTGCTAAATCAATATTATAAACCGCCAGGCATCCCTGGTTTGGACAAACCTTTTGCCCCTTCTGCCAAGCATCCAGAAAGGAAGATACGGAAGTGAAAGTCGGTGTACGCTGGTATAGACGAAGGCCGCCTTCATCAATCAGGCTGAATTCCCCCATTCCTTGTTCGAGCCAGAGGTTATATACCGGACGCAAGCGGTAGCGCCAAAGATCCTTATCCGCTAAGAAGCCGGTCTCGATCAAAGGAGTGGATGAACTGAGATATGGCCTGTATGTTATAGTAACCTCGGCCTGACTGAAAGCCCGAGGAGAAAAAACGGAAAAATATACCGGATCAGCCAGAACCAGGAGCGGAGCACCAGGCCCGTGGGCTACGCGTTCTCCTGGAGAGGGGCGCCCTAAGCAGGAACGGTTAAATAGATTTTGTCCCCTTTGGGCATAATCCTCGTGGCAGGTCCACGATCCGGAGGGAGAAACAATCTCGAATACAAAAAAAACCACGATAAGCCCGAGGAGCGTTAACCAAATCCGCCTTAATCTTTGCTTAAATCCGACCATATTAGGAGCAAAATCCATATTTTCTATAACTTCATTATAGCTGTTATCAGCGAAAAAATAAACCTGGCCCAAAAGAAAAACCCTCCGCTTGGAGGGTTTTTCTAATAGATATACAAATGTTATTTTTTCTCTTCCTGAGGTTTGATGCCTTCGTATTCCTCACGGACTTTCTTTCCCTTATAACCAGTTCCGGCAGGGATGAGACAACCGATGATAACATTCTCCTTTAAGCCTTCAAGATAATCGATCTTGCCGTTCACGGCCGCTTCAATCAAGACGCGAGGGGTTTCTTGGAAGGACGCTGCGGAAAGGAAGCTATCCGTCGTCAAAGATGCCTTAGTGATGCCCATGAGCAAGCGATCGCCTTTAGCGGGAACCTTAGCATCCAGGTTAGCGTGTTCGAATACTTCCGCCTCAACCGTTTCGCCAGGGAGCATGCCGGTATCGCCCGGATCCTTGATAAGGAAGCGGGAAAACATCTGGCGAGCTATAATCTCGACGTGCTTATCATTTAACGGCTGGCCCTGGGAAGAATAGACGTATTGGATTTCACGGATGATGTACTTCTGAGTCTCAAGTTCTCCTTTGAGCTTATAGAGTTCGCGCAAGTCTAGGCTGCCCTCGGTCAGCTGGGTACCGCGTTCAACGGCATCACCGTCCTTAACCATGAGCATAGTGCCCTTGAGGATAGAATATTCCTTCACCTTATCAACTTCTTTCGCGACGCTGACATACTTGTCATTTACTCCGGCGACACCGGCGCTCTTAGCTTTAACAGACTCGCCGCCTACGCGGAAAAGCTCGGCTCCCTTGGAGAGCTTGTCTCCTTCTTTCACCAGCACTTCCACCGTGAGCTTTTTCTTATCCTTAGCGGTCATCCCAGCCGTGAGCTTAAGTTCGTTAATCTTCTCGGAGAAATAATACTTCTCCGCTTCCTTGCCCCGATACTGGATGCTCAAGATCTTCGCCTGAGGATTCGGCACGACAATGTCGCGTCCATCCTCACCCTTAATCGTCTTCTGGGCGAAATCGATCTTGATCGAACCGGCGACATCGGAAATTAAAGCTTTCTTTTTCGGGCTTCGGGCTTCAAAGATTTCTTCGACGCGCGGCAGACCCTGGGTGATATCGTCCTGTCCGGCCACACCTCCGGTATGGAAGGTTCTCATGGTGAGCTGGGTTCCAGGTTCACCGATAGACTGGGCGGCGATAATGCCGACCGCCGATCCGAGCTTCACTTCCTTATTATATGCAAGGTCCCAGCCATAGCACTTGGCACAAACACCCTTATGAAGATGGCAGGAAAGTACGGAACGCAGACGCAGGTTTACGATTCCCTTCTGCTTGAACTCCTTGGAGACGTCTTCGGTGATAAGGCTACCTGCTTTAGCGGCCACCTTGTCATCCTTATCATGAGCCTCTCCGGCAAGGTACCGTCCGATGATCTTCTTATAAAAATCTTCTCCGGTCTTTTCCGTTTCTTCCTTAGTATAAGTTACGCCCTTCTTGTCTCCGCAATCTTCTTCAGTAACGATGACATCTTGAGATACATCGATCAAGCGGCGGGTAAGATAACCGGCGTTAGCGGTTCTCAAAGCGGTATCGGATAAACCTTTGCGGACGCCGTGAGTAGAGATGAAATATTCAAGCACGCCGAATCCTTCCTTGAAGTTGCCTTTTACCGGCAATTCAATGATGGCGCCGGAAGGAGAGGTAACGAGACCCTTCATCCCGAGGATCTGAACCGGCTGGGCCCAGGATCCGCGAGCACCGGAATCGATCATCGAATATACAGGCAGGATATCGAGAAGACCGGCCTTGCAAACATCAGCGATGCGGTCCTTGGTATTCGTCCATTCCTCAATGACTTTGGCGAGACGCTCGCTCTCGGTTAGCAAACCTTCTTCATATTGCTCTTGGATAAGGTCGACTTTCTTATTAGCCTCCTCGATCAAGCGATCCTTTTCGGGCAGAGACGGCAAATCTCCGAATCCCCAGGAAAGGCCGGACTTGGTAATGAAAGAGAAGCTCTTGTTTTTGAGATTATCGATGAAATGCACGGTTTCCTCTTCAGTATATTGGCGCAAGCATTCGCGGATCAGATCCTTGAGCTTCCCCTTGCCTACCACCTCGTTAATATAGCGGAGTTTTTCCGGAAGGATGTTATTGAAGATGATGCGTCCGACGGTCGTGCGGATGCGCTCGCCCTTGAGCTTGATCACTACCGGTTCATTCAAGGCCACATGGGCGTTCTCATAACCGAGCAGAGCGTCGTCCGCATCATAAAAATGCTTAAGCTCCTCATTCGGCTTGTCTTTGGTCTTAGGGTCTTCCAGAGTGATGTAATAAGTACCCCAGACAATATCCTGAGCCGGAGCGACAATCGGATCGCCAGTCGCCGGTTTCAATAGATTGTGGGAAGACAGCATGATATTAGCTGCTTCATTCTTGGCTTCCTTGGTAAGCGGAACATGGACGGCCATTTGGTCGCCATCGAAGTCGGCATTGAAAGCCGTACAGACAAGCGGATGGATCTGGATTGCTTTACCTTCGATCAGGATCGGCTTAAAGGCCTGGATACCCAAACGATGCAAAGTCGGAGCGCGATTCAGGAGAACATACGCCTCCTTTACCGTCTCTTCCAGGATATCCCACACCTCATCATGGCCGGCCTCGATATAACGGGAAGCGCTGCGAACATTATGCACGATCTCGCGCTTGATCAGCTGGCTGATAATGAAGGGCTTAAAAAGTTCAAGCGCCATGATCTTCGGCAAGCCGCATTGATCGAGATTAAGGCGAGGATTAACGACGATAACGCTGCGTCCGGAATAATCCACGCGCTTTCCGAGCAAGTTCTGACGGAAGCGTCCCTGCTTACCTTTAAGCCCGTCGGCTAAGGACTTGAGCTGACGCTTCTGTCCGGTCGAGGCGGTAACGGTCTTGGTATGGCGAGCGGAATTATCAATCAAAGCATCGACCGCTTCTTGAAGCATGCGCTTCTCGTTACGGCAGATGACTTCCGGAGCATTAAGGTCGATAAGCTGCTTGAGGCGGTTATTGCGATTGATAACGCGTCGATAAAGGTCATTCAAGTCGGATGCGGCAAAGCGGCCGCCGTCAAGAGCGACCATCGGGCGCAAATCCGGAGGAACAACCGGCAATACGGTAAGAATCATCCATTCCGGGCGCAGATTGTTATTCCGGAAGCTCTTTAGAAGCTTGAGGCGTTTGATCAGCTTGTCGCGTTTAGAATCAACAGCTCCGCCAAGCTTTTCTTCGATCTTACCGATGCTCTTATCGAGATCGATGCGCTCAAGTAAATGGCGGATAGCTTCGGCGCCGATTCCTGCTTCAAAGATATGGCCGAACTTCAAGCTCAAATTCTGATATTGATGCTCGGAAAGAATAAGCAAAGGCTTGAGCTCCTTAAGCTCTTTCGTCACCTGTGCAAAATCTTCCTCAAGCTGTTCAAGCTTCGCATCGCGCTCCTTAGCAAGATCCTTCAAAGTCACCCCCTCTTTATCATCTCCTTTTTCTTGGAGACGCTTGACTTGCTGGTTATAATCTCCCTCGATGCTCTTGCGCTTGGATTTATGCTCGCTCTTCACCTGTTCGATGGTCGTCTCTTTGAGATTCTCGTCGACATCGGTCACGATGAAGCTGGCGAAATAGATCACCTTCTCCAAAGACTGAATGCCGAGATTCAAAAGCAAGCCGATCTTGGAAGAAATGCCACGAAGGAACCAGATGTGGGTGGTCGGAATCTGAAGAGAGATATGACCCATGCGTTCGCGCCGGACAATACTGCGCGTCACTTCGACGCCGCACTTATCGCAGACGATGCCTTTGTAACGGATCTTCTTATATTTTCCGCAGGCACATTCCCAGTCCTTTGTCGGACCAAAGATCTTCTCGCAGAAAAGACCGTCCTTTTCCGGCTTCTGAGTGCGGTAGTTGATCGTTTCCGGGCGAGTAACTTCGCCATGCGACCAGGACAAGATTTCCTCCGGTGAAGCAAGCTTCAGGCGGATGGCATCGAAATCGCTGGTTTTGATTGGATTCAACATATATGTATGTAGATGGTTTCGTTAGCCTCCGGGATTATTCCTCGGAAGAACCCGGGTTCTCAACGCGATCGTCGACCGCGATAATTTCCGGAGCGTCATGCTCGAAGCGTTCGTCTTTCTTCTCCTCCAAGTCAAGCTCGGTGACGACTTCCGAGGCCGGCTGGGCACTCCCGCCGCCGAGTAATTCAACGCTCAACCCCAAACCTTTAAGTTCGCGGATCAAAACATTGAAAGACTCCGGAACATTGAGCTTCTCAATCTCTTCACCTTTGATGATGGCTTCATAAGCCTTGCTGCGTCCGGGGACGTCGTCCGACTTAATGGTCAGCATTTCCTGTAAAGTATGGGAAGCTCCATAACCTTCGAGAGCCCAGACTTCCATTTCTCCGAAACGCTGTCCGCCGAATTGCGCCTTTCCTCCCAACGGCTGTTGGGTGATAAGGGAATAAGGACCGATCGAGCGCTGGTGGATTTTATCTTCCACCATATGGTTCAGTTTCAATACGTATTTATATCCGACGGTAATCTTATGGTCAAAAGCGATGCCGGTGCGTCCGTCATAAAGAGTGACCTTGCCGTCTTCCGGCAGACCCGCCTTTCTCAGTTCTTCTCTGATCTGCTCCTCGGTAATACCGTTTAAGGCCGGAGTCGCAACGCGATAGCCGAGCTTCTGGGCGGCAAAGCCGAGATGGGATTCGAGCAACTGGCCGAGGTTCATACGGGAGATAATACCGAGCGGAGACAGGATGACGTCGATCGGCGTACCATCCGCCATATAAGGCATATCCTCAGCAGCAACGATACGGGAGATAACGCCCTTATTGCCGTGTCTGCCGGATACCTTATCACCAACCTGGACTTTGCGCAGATTGGCTACCGATACCTGGATGGATTTCAAAACTCCGGCTGCCAGCTTGTCTCCTTCCTCGCGGGAGAAGATCTTTACGTCTACCACCTTGCCGTGTTCGCCATGCTCAAGATAGAGGGAAGAATCACGCACATCCTTGGCTTTCTCGCCGAAGATCGCGCGTAAGAGCTTCTCTTCCGCGGATAAAGTAGTTTCTCCTTTAGGAGTGATCTTTCCGACCAGAATATCGCCGGAAGATACTTCTGCCCCAATATGAATAATGCCATCCTCGTCCAGATTCTTGAGTTTCTCTTCGCTGATGTTGGGGATGTCGTTGGTTATCACTTCCGGACCGAGCTTAGTATCCCGGACGTCGATAGTATAATTCTCGATATGGATGCTAGAATAGACGTCATCTTTCACTAAGCGTTCCGAAATGATTACGGCGTCTTCGTAATTGAAACCGTCCCAAGTCATGAAGGCTACGAGGACATTGCGCCCAAGGGACAGCTCGCCGTTATCGATCGAAGGGCCATCGGAAAGGATTTGTCCGGCCTTAACCTTATCGCCGACGGAGACTAAAGGATGCTGGTTGATACAGGTTGAGGAATTGGAGCGGAGAAACTTGTTCAGGGTATACCTTACGACCTGCCCCTTCTTATTCTCTACTTCAATCACAGAGGCGTCTGATTTCACTACCATCCCGTCTTCTTTTGCAATGACAACGTGTCCGCTATCGCGAGCGGCACGTGCTTCGACACCGGTGCCCACGATCGGCGCTTCCGCCTTGACCAACGGGACGGCCTGGCGCTGCATGTTAGTACCCATGAGGGAGCGCTGTCCATCGTTATGTTCCATGAAAGGAATAAGGGAAGTGGCAATAGAAATGATCTGGTTAGCAGCTACGCCCACGAAATCGATCTTATCGACATCTTCCACTCCCGGCTGCCCGTATTTGCGGACCTCAAAGCGAGTGGCCAGGATGCGGTTTTCCGCATCTACCGGGATAGTAGCATCGGCCGTAATAAATTTCTCTTCTTCAAAAGCATCGACATAGACGATTTCATCAGTAATACGGCTGCCGCTCTTCTCATGCTTGACGCGGCGATAGGGAGTTTCAAGGAAGCCATAGCTATTTAAGCGAGCATAACTCGAAAGATGCCCAACTAAACCGATATTCGGACCTTCCGGAGTAGCGATCGGACAAATGCGTCCATAATGGGTGGCGTGCACATCGCGCACATCGAAACCGGCGCGCTCGCGGGTGAGACCTCCGGGGCCCATCGCGGATAAGCGGCGCTTATGTTCAAGCTCAGCCAGCGGATTAGTCTGGTCCATGAACTGGGAAAGCTGGGATGACATGAAGAATTCCTTGACCACGCCAATGACAGGTCGTGAGTTCACCAGCTTGTTCGGGGTAAGGGTGGCGATATCAGTCGTGGACATGCGGTCCTTGATGATACGCTCCATGCGAGCAAGACCCACACGGAAGCGGTTTTGGATAAGGCCTCCGATCGCCCGGATACGGCGATTACCCAAATGGTCGATATCATCTTCAGGCTCCTTAGTGATATTCAGACGGATGACTTCTTTCACTATCAACAGAAGATCTTCCTTACGCAAAACGCGGTTCTCCTTCTTATTCGGAAGATCAAGGCTGAAGCGGCGATTCAATTTATAGCGGCCGACGCGTCCGAAATCATAACGGTCAAAGCGAAAAAACATCGAATGGATGAGCTGTCTGGCGTTATCGACAGATGCAAGGTCTCCCGGACGGATGCGGCGATACACCTCTTGCAAACCTTCCGCTTCATTCTTAGAGGTATCCTTCTCGATAGTCGCATCGATAAAAGTCTGTTCCTCGCTGTTCTTCACGAGATCGACATCGACAAACAGTTTCCTCAGTTCTTCGTCGCTCTCATAACCAAAAGCGCGCAAAAGCGAGGTTACCGCAACTTTGCGCTTCCGATCGATGCGGACCCAAATGACCTTATTGGAATCCGTTTCTATTTCCAGCCAGGCGCCGCGATTCGGAATGATCTTTGCGCCGTAGCACTTCTTGCCTTTGACGAACTCGGCGGTGAACATGACACCGGCAGAACGGATAAGCTGAGAAACGACGACACGTTCAATGCCGTTTATGATAAAGGTTCCCTTGTCAGTCATGATCGGAAAATCACCAAGATATACCTCTTGGTTGGAAACCTGCCCGCTCTTCTTGTTTAATAAGCGAGTCTTTACGCGGAGCGGAGATTCATAGGTAATGTTCTTCTCACGACTCTCTATTTCTGAGAACTTCGGCTCATCGAGGTAGTAGTCCTCGAAATAAAGCTCGAGATCACGACCGATAAAGTCGGTTACCGGGTTAATTTCATCAAAAAGCTCGGCCAAGCCCTCTTCAAGGAACCAGCGATAAGAATCCTTCTGAACCTCGATCAGGTCCGGCAGAGGCATCACCTCCTTGAAGTCCGTAAAGAACTTACGCTCGGCGATCTTTTTATCCGTGACAATCGCGTTTGACATATGCTTTAAGGGCGGCAGAGCCTATCGCCATCCGGTGGACGAGAAAGGCGATAGCTTGCCAGATATTTATTGATGGATGAGAAGGCGTTTTAACAAAAAAACCTCAAACTAAAAAAGTTTGAGTTATTCTTTATTCATCTATTATAGCGCCTGGGGATGACTATCACTTTAGAATAATGGTTATTTATAAAGTGAATTTGGCGAAAATCACAAAAAAAACGGATGGTGACAGACGAAAAAATATACACCTTACGCGCCGTTTTTTATTGGTTTTTACCTAATTGCTGATTGTATATTCCATAATATTACATTAGGGAATATTTGTCAATACACAGCTTCTCCACAGACTTTTCACCCCTTTTTCAACCTTCAGCCCAGACAGATAACTCTTCCCTGGCCACCCGCCGGTCGTCCCAGGCCATTTTACTGCCGTTTGGCCCACAAATGAACTGTTCCGCTCCCTTGCCGGTGATCAATACCAGATCGCCCTCCGCGGCCAATCTAAATGCCAGCCTCATCGCGCCTCTGCGATCTATTACCTTATATAGATCTTTCCCCTCTTTCTTCCCTGCCTTCTCCGCTCCGGAAGCAACTTGGGAAATGATCAAGGATGGGTCCTCATCATAAGGATCCTCGTCCGTAATAATCACTATATCCGCCTTCTCTCCGGCCATCCTTCCTAGAATAGGCCTTCGCGCCTGATCCCGCCCCCCGCCGGCAGACCCCAGGATGTGGATGAATCTTCTATGGGGTATATGCTCCACGTTCTGGTACAGAGCCTCTAAAGCTTTGGGTTCGAATGCATAATCGATCAAAACGGTGAACGGCTGTCCGACCTCGATCTTTTCCATTTTGCCGGCAAGTACTTTTATATCGGATAAAGCCTGGGCCGCTTGCCTAGGGCTAATATCCAAAGCCAACGCAGCAGCCAAGGCCGCGACGGCGTTAAAGACGTTATAGGAACCCAGGACAGGGAGATGGAAATCCTCTCCCGCCATCAGGAAACGAGAGCCAGCCGCTTCGGAAAATAACGGTTCGTAAACCAATATCTCCGGCGGAGGAATGATCGCCTCTCCTTCGACATCAAAAGATGAAGCCTTCTTAGTCGGATTAAGGGTATAGATAAGCTTGCGTTCCGCCGGAAAGGAAAGGAAATACGGAGCATACTCTTCATCCCCATTGATGACAACTGTCTTCTTTATGCGTCTCAATTCAGCCTTCTTGAAACCACTGGCTCCAAGGACGATATGCTTGTTCTCATCCATGTACTTGGGACTGCAGGTTGAAAGATGAGCAAAGAGTTTCCCTTTGGCATGCTTATAGTTTTCAAAATTACCATGTGCCTCGATGTGTTCCGGGTAAAGATTAGTAAAGATCAAGAAATCATAATTAATGAAACGGTGACGGAACTGCTCCACCCCCTGGGATGTGGTTTCCACAATCGCCGCACGACAGCCATTCTTCAGCATTTGGCGCAAAGTACGCTGAAGAAAGAAGCGTCCCGGCATGGTCATTTTCTTGTCATTAAGCCACTCATTCTGGCCATCATTGAACTGGGCGGTCGAGGTATATCCCGCCTTGTAGCCGTTAGCGGAAAGCAGACGGGCAAGAAAATAAACCGTCGTCGTCTTCCCGGTCGTACCAGTAACCCCGATCACCAGTAGCTTGCGGCTGGGAAATCCGTAAACGAGGGCGGCCAAGCTTCCCATTAGATAATGGTAGACCGGCTGCAAACGGCGGAAAAGTTTCTTTGGTATGAGTCTTTTTAGTCTTGAAAGCATAAGCCAATTATATCAAGAAACCGGCCGGAGGTGAACAAGGCAAATATGGCCTTATTCTTTCATTTTAACCGATCAAAAAGCCCCGCTCGCGCGAGGCTTATTCCTTTATCGGCTGAAGAACATCCCTTCATCCTCCTCATCGAAGACTCTCGGTTTCGGCTTGGGATTTGGTTTTTCGTCGGGTTTATATTCTTGAGGAGGAGGCGCATCCTCTTCTTCCCTGATTTCCTGCAGGATCTCATCCTCACCCTTCACGTCATCATCGGGACCGTCATTTTCCAGTAAAAAATCCGGCGCTTCCCTTTCTGGCTCTTCTTCCGAAATTGGCTTGGATGCTTCCCCTTCTGGGGAAAAGGCCAGAGTATCATCGTCCCCTTCATCATCACCAAGATATGATCCCGGAGCCGAGCTTTCTGATCGGCGATGGACCGGCATGCCGCTAATCCCCTGATTCTGTAGGTTCTCAAATTGTTCCTTGGAAATAAGGATTTCTCTCGGCTTAGAACCGTTGGAAGGACCGATCACTCCCGCTTCTTCCAGCATGTCCAGAATCTTGGCAGCACGACCATAACCGATGGACAGACGACGCTGCAATAATGAAGTAGAAGCCTTGCCGGCTTTAACCACGATCTCTTGCGCTTCATTCATAAGCTCATCCTCATCGCCGTGCGTTCCGTCCAAACCGACGCCGGCCACTCCGCCAACTTTCTGACGATCAGTAACGCCTTCTAGATAATCGGCATCGCCGCTCTTCTCTTTAATATAGGCAATAACATCGTTTATCTCCTGGTCACTCACATAAGCGCCTTGGATACGCTTGGGCTTGGCCAGTTCTGCGGTTGTAAGAAGCATATCGCCTTGGCCCAGAAGCTTCTCGGCGCCGCTCATATCAAGAATGGTTTTAGAATCTACCAGCGAGGTCACGGAAAAAGCGATACGTGCCGGGACATTGGCTTTGATCAAGCCGGTAATTACATCAACTGAGGGACGTTGAGTAGCCAAAATCAAATGGATGCCAACAGCTCGGGACATCTGAGCTAGACGGATAATCGCCGCCTCCATCTCCTTGCCGGACGTCATCATGAAATCAGCCAGTTCATCGATGATAAAGATGATGTAAGGTAATTTCTCGGCAGGTTTTTCGGCATTAAAGCTCTGGATGTTTTTCTTTCCGGCCTTGTTCAGTACGTCATAACGCCGGTCCATCTCATTCAAGCACCATTTAAGCGCATTGATCGTCTTCGATACCTCAGTGATCACCGGGGTCAGCAGATGAGGAATGCCGTTATAGGCCGGGAGTTCCACCCGCTTCGGATCAACCATGATGAATCGGAGATCATCCGGATTGTTTTGGTAAAGCAAAGAAACGATAATCGTATTAAGACAGACGGATTTACCGGAATTCGTTGCTCCGGCTACGAGAAGGTGAGGCATCCGAGTCATATCGTAGACCCAAGCCGTACCGGAAACATCTTTCCCTAAAGCAATGAACATATTGTGTTTGCGGCGCTTGAATACGTCATCCTCCAGGATCTCTCTCAGGCCCACGATCGCTTTGGCTTTATTCGGCACCTCGACGCCGACCAATGACTGGCCGGGGATGGGAGCCTCGATACGGATAGGGTGCGCTGCCAGAGCCAGGGATAAATCATTATTAAGGGTGATAATGCGTGAGACCTTCACTCCCTCTGCGGGTTTGAACGTATACTGGGTTACCGTCGGCCCCACCTTAGTTTCTGCCATCTCAACTGCAATGCCGAAATTTTCCAGCGTACGCTTAATCTTGGCAGCACCTGCCGAAATATCGCCGCTCACGGCCTGCCCCACCTTGCTATTAAGCAACTCTAAAGGAAGGTCTATCCGGAATTTCTTCTTCGGCCAAGCAATTTTTTCCTGAGCTTTTTGAGGAGCGGCCTTGGTTAATTTCTCATGCATCTCTTCCAGTTCTTCTTCGACTTGTGGCTCTTGGGAAACCGACTTGCTTTGCCAGGCATCCAGGACCTCTTGTTGCGCCCTATTGATTAGCTCGGCCTTCTCCTGAGATAAAGATTTCTCGCCTGATGGAGAAAACACGCCCTTAAAGGCTGAGCCCAGCGCTCGAAAAAAAGAGGCGAAGGGGCTTTCATGGCCGATAATCTTGGAAAGCGAAGTATTGAACACTATCACCAGCGCCACCAAAAAGAGGCAGACGAGCACGGTCACGCCTCCCCAAAAACCGAAAGCGTAATAGAAGCCACGAGATAAACCTAAACCGATATAACCGCCGCCAATCCCTTGGGCAACGCTGGACTGCCAAACTTCGTGATCGAGAAAAAAATGGAAAAGGCTCTGATAGGAGATAAAGAGCAATACCAGGCCGAAGTAATCCGTGAAACGGATATCAACCGTCTTATTTCTCACCAGTAGGATTCCCCAGAAAAGAGAGATCAGCGGCACGAGCCATTTGCCGAAACCGAAGATGAGAGTGAGCCATTTAGAAATGAAGAGGCCAGCCTGACCGGACATGTTAAAGAGCCCCAGAAGTGAAACCAGGCCGAAAGCGAATACCAGGACAATGCCGATACTGCGTTTAGCCCGATCATCTAGGTGAAAATCAGGCATGTTTTCCAGTGGATTACCGTTGTTTTTCTTTTTCTTTCCCATATCAGTTAATTATACCAAAGACCAGCAGAGTGCACAAAAAGCCCTAGTTGATCTCAATGTCGATGAATACTACCTTTGGATAGGCGACAGTAATCTTCTTTTCGATGTCATCGATCTTACGGCCAACCAGTCGAGGGACACGATCCATATAATCGACGCAAAACTTCATGTACTCTTCATAATCGTCCTTAATCTCTTTGAACTCGTTAGCCAAAAAACGATTCTTCTCCAGATTTTGGATAAGAACGGCCGCATTAAACTCAACATCGCACTTAACCAAGTATTTATCGACGTCTAAAACGGCGGATTTGAAATCCAATACCTTCTCAATCGCGGGGTCAGACATCAGGATCTTCTTCACTCCCTGTTCCACTTCGGCGGGGATGGAGGTGGTAACCAGATAGTGCCGATTCTTGTCTATCAGGATTATCGCCGCCACTCCTAATAAGGCGCCGATCAAGACGGAACCGGCAGCATCCCAAAAATTATTGCCGGTAAATTCAGAAAGGAGATAAGCGGACAAGGCAACCAAGACGCCAAAGACCGCCAAACCATCTTCATAGATTACGGCCAAAGTGGTAGGATCAGCTTCTCTTAGAATCTTCCGCCAACGTTTTCCTGGATGGCTTTTCCTGAGTTCACGGAAAGCCAGACCAAGAGTGAAGCTCTCGATAATAAAGGAAGCGATAAGGATCAGGATCGGCCAAAAGCTGAAACGGAAGGTAGAAGGATGCCAGAAGGCGTCAATCCCATGATAGACGGTGACACCCGCGCCAATAAAGAAAATGCCGCAAGCAGAAATAAGCGCCCAGATATAACGCTCCCGCCCGTGCCCGTAGGGATACTCAAGAGAAGGCGCGATATGGGAACGCTTAAGCCCGATCAGAAGCAGAGACTGGTTTGCCGTATCCGCAAAGCTATGGACCGCTTCAGAAAACATCGCGCTCGAACCGGAGACGAAAAAACCCAAAGTCTTAGATATGCAGACGATGGCATTCCCGGCAAAGGCGGCTAAGACCGGCAATGAGCCGGCTGATTTTGAAGGGTTCATATTTTTTCTTTGCAGATTTCTTGAATTTCGTCCAAGAAACCGGAGGTGCGCCGAGTGACTTGCCGCTTAAAAACTTCTAGCTTCCGGCGATATTCCTCCTGATGGCTATAAAAATGCTTAGCTCGTTTTAGAAGTACCCCGCCTCTCAGTTGCGGCAGTTCCACAATGGCTTCCGGGATCCCCAAGAAACGCGCGAAATTTCGGTTGCGAAGATCATACGCGACATTGATTTCCGGCGTAAGCGCGCCCGCGGCCATGACACAGGAATGGAGCATCATCCCGATTACTAAATCCAACTTGCCATACTGCCCTTTTTGCTTATGCGGCTCTTCGTCGATCACTGTCAAGTTGTTAATTCCCAGTTCCGGATAAATCTTGTCCTCGCCCGGATGATGTTTCAGATAATATATGTTCGCACCATACTTCTGCTGAAAATATTGCGCGGTCTCACGATAGGCATCTAGGATATCATCACGCCAGGAGCCGAAACCAAGCCAACCAGAATAATTCAGATTGAAACCGATCTTTACTCCGGCGGACAAAGCCGCGCCTTCACTCTCGGAGAGAAGCAAGGCTGGGTCTCCGATAACCTTTACCTTCTCTGACGGCAAGCCATATTTTACCAAAAAGCGCTTCGTGTAATTCTCACGCACGCCCAGCAGGTCTGCACGCTCCGCAAGGGCGATAATAGAGTCCCGCTCGGTCCTTGTCAGGGCCGGAGCGCCGACTTCCCGGATATAGCCCACACCGAAGATTACGAACGGCTTATGCAGAGCGGCAATCATCTGCGAGCTGAAAGGCAGGAAATAGCGATAGAACAAGCCACCCCCTCCCATGATGATAAGGTCGGCGGAATTAAGACGCTCTGCCTCCCCCTTGTCATACTCCTTGAGTACTTCAATAGGAAAATCCTCAATGATCACGCCCGGGAAGCGTGAAAGCAAGATCTCTTGCACAGCTAAGACTATCCCTAAGTCACCTTTATTAGTCTTATCCCAGACATGGATATGAGCGATCTTCATATCAATCCTGAGCATGCATTCCCGCGGCCAGCCTGGCTTTGAGCCGTTCAATGGCGGCGGCCGCTTTCTGAGGCTCACTATTATATTTTAAAAGCCAAAAACAGGCGCTCCTTGAAGCGGTAAAATAAAAATAAGTATCAAGCCTCCTTTGCAGAACGTCATCGAATACCAGGCCGGAAGCCTGCAAATATGATTCCAGAAAGAGATGTTTCATCCGCTTTCCATATCCTTCGTCTCCCAGATTGCGGATAATCTTATACTCGACCTGCTGCATGAAGGCGCCAAGGTCACGGGCAAAGTCTGCCGGACAAAAATCAGTAAAATCGATGAGTCCGATCCTATCACCGGCGGCAATGATATTCTCAGGATGGGCATCACCGTGGATAAGCCAGCGTTTTTCGGTTGATGAAAAGAAGCTATCCTCTTCCGCTTCGCAGCGGGTATAAAAAGCATCCAAATCATCGGCGTAACTTTCCTTCGGATAACGTTTCCTGATCTCCGCAATGGCCCGCGTTCTCCCGGGAACGACGGTTTCCAAACGGCGATTATCCATACTAAAGATCCCCGTATCGGCCGGAATGGGCAAAGCGTGGAGAAGAGAAAATAATACCGCGGTCCGGCGCAGATAATCTTCCACAGATGGACGATCATCCTTCTTGATGAAATAAAGCAAATCTTTTCCTTCCACTGCCCGGTAGAAGAAGCCGCGATACTCAGAGGAATAAAAAAGGGGCTCAGGCAGGGCCACGCCGTATTCCGCTTTATTCAGGTCACTATTCCATAGGTATTGCAAAACGGCATAAGCCTTATCCCTTGGCTCTTCGCTGTGGGCAGAACATATGACCATCATCCGCCCATCCCTGCCTTCGTCCGTCGCATAGGAAAAGTGGTAAGCGATCACTACGTGATAGGTGGTCTCCCAAACATTCTTCTTAAAGGGCATGATCTCAAGCCCGAAAATCCGCTTGATCTCCGGATGAGACTTTGCCAGTTCTCTTTCTAACAGCGCTTGGACTTCCTCCTCCTGGAAAAGCGCAAGGATCTTGTTCATAGATAGATATTTCAAAAATGCTTTTGCCAATGTAATCTCCAAATTTTTCCCCGGATACGTGTCGCCATCCTTTCTGTCGCCAGCTTTACTTTGCGGCTCTCTGGATGCTTTAACGATCTCACCGAGCGGACAAGATCGTTAAGGCCCGCTTCGATCTCGTCTGGGCTCCAGGCTACCGGTCCCATGCTGTGGAAAAAATCCCGCCCGCTTGCCCACCAGAACATGCAGCTCGCCAATCCTCGATCCAAATGCCAGCGATAGGCGGAAAAGTTCTCATCCGCCCCATAACGCTTCCCGGCCTTCAGGGCGATTCCGGCTAAACGCCAGAGATCGTGTTGCAGGCCGTTGCCATCCCAAATGGCGTAGGGATTCTTCCGATCAATCTGCCGATCCGTCTCCCAAGTTCCTGGAAGCAATTTTGTCTCCGGCACGTCCTTCCCTTTTAGGAAATTGCTGATAGTGTCCGTATTCAACTGCGGTAAAGCGGCCATCTTCTCAAGTTCGGCCGTAGGGTCCTCGTGTCTCAAGCCATAAAGCTCAGCGTCCGTAGCTGTTACCATCAACTCCGGCGCCTTCCCCTCCTTCAAGAGTCTTCCGACAAGATCAGGGGCATAGGAATTGGAATATTCCCTTTGCCGGATAACGGCAATCAAGCCGCTATCGCGATCTTTAAAAATTTCCTCTTTCGGCGCCTCCTTTGGCAAACATGCTGCATCTAGGATCAGCCAACGGTAACCGAGTGAAGCAAGTAATTTACCCAGTTCCGAAGAATATGCCATCTCAGGCAGGAAAAATCCGCCCTTCCTGATATCTGCCCCCAACAATTCCTTGACGATTTCCTCTTGGCGCCTAATTTGGTAGCGCACTTCGCTTTCCGGAAGCAAAGGCAGAAATCCATGGTAAGCCGCAGAACCAACGATCTCCAAGCGTCCGTCCGCAATCAATTTCTTCCAGCGCTCAAGCAAAGTGCCATAGCCCCCTTCATTGAGCCTTTCCAAGAGGCAGCCGCTGATATTGGCAGTGAAATGTAAATTGGGATGTTCTTCTAAAAGACGGGTCAGGCGAAGATAGCTCTTCTCGACCGCTTCCGCGATGCGTTCCGCCGGACTGTTCGCCGGTTGATATAGATGAATGAAATTTATCCAAAGGAGATTCATAATTTCTTTACCCGGCGATAGAGCTGGATATATTTCTTAGCCGGGATCTCCCAGCTGTTAGACTGTTCCATTACCTGTCGGACTAAAGCCTCCCAGGAAGGGCGATGCTGGTAATTTTCTAAAGCTCGGATAATCGCTCCGAAGAATTCCAAACCATGCTCTTCATCAAAGGTAAAACCATTACCCCGGCCGGTTGCCGGATTATAATCCTCCACCGTGTCATATAAGCCTCCGATCTCTCGGACAACCGGAATACAGCCATAACGCATGGCGATAAGCTGGTTAATACCGCAAGGTTCATGATTGGAAGGCAAAAGGAATAGGTCGGAAGCGGCGTATAGGGCGGTTTCCAATTTCTCGTCAAAAGGCAGCCAGATGAGTTTGCGGCCGAATTTTTTCTGCAACTTCTTAAGCGGCTGGATATATTCCTTGCTACCGTCACCCATAAAGACAAACTGGGCATCAAGGCGCAAGAGAGCCGGCATGATTTCAAGGATGAGACTGAATCCTTTTTGGAAAGTCACCCGGGAAGTAGTACAGAGCATGGGGGTAAGAGCTTCCTGCGGCAAGCCGACCTTCTTTTGGAAAGCGACTTTGTTCGCCTTCTTGGCGGACAAACGTTTCCCTAATGATCTGGCGCTATAACGCTGAACTAATAGTTCATCTTTTTCAGGATTATAAGCATTGTAGTCGATGCCGTTAACGATACCGAAAAGACGATCGGAACGGTTGCGCAAGATACGATGCAAATCCTGACCGAATTTCTTGGTCATGATTTCCGAGCGATATTGCTCGCTCACGGTATTTATGATATCGGCTGATAATATGCCGCGTTTAGCAAAGTTAATATCCTCCAGCTTAGGATCGCTCAGATGTGGAATAGACCCCCGGCCATAATCTTTCCTCTCCGGCGGTATTTCCCACCAATTATGCCCCAGTTGGAATATAAGGTTATGGATGGTAAAGACGCTCTTAGCATCTTTCAAGGTCTTAGAATAACGGAAGTCATGTTTCAGATAATACGGAATGAGACCGGTCTGCCAATCATGGCAATGGACGATGTCCGCCTTGAACTTGATCAGTGACAAAAGTTTTAAAGAGGCCACGCTGAATACCAAGAAGCGGGCGTTTTCATGGCTTGAACCATATAATCGCTTGTGCTTGGAAAAATATTTTGGACATTCCACGAAATAAGCAGGTAAATCTTCCATAAGCTGCCCTTGCCAAAAATTTACGCTGATCGTCTCCGTCGAATTCAATCTGAGTTTCACGTCCGCGAAAAGAAGCTTGAGATGATGTTCTTTCTTGTCCACCGCCTTGGCATATAGCGGCGTAATCAAGCAGACATCATGACCCAAGCGCTTTTGCGCCTTAGGCAAACTACGAGCCACGTCACCTAGGCCGCCCGTCTTAGAAAAAGGGGCAGCTTCCGAGGCGATATGTACTATCTTTAAGGCCTTGGCCATATATTATTTGGCAAAACGGTAATTAGCGCCGCAAATGGCGGCCGCCAGCGCATCGGCGGCATCGTCCGGCTTCGGTATTGTTTCAAGCCCCAAGATCATTTTCACCATCCTTTGAACCTGATTCTTAGATGCCTGGCCATAAGAAGACACCGACTGCTTTATTTGCGAAGGAGTAAAATCCACCAGCGGTACACCGGCCTGTTTCAAGGCTAGCAAGGCGACGCCTCGCGCTTGCCCGACAATCAAGGCGGTACTCACATTCTTATTGAAAAACAATTGTTCGATCGCCGCTCCTTGAGGATTATGCTTTTTAATCAGCCGCTGCAACTCCACATAAAGGGTCTGTAGCCTCTCGGACAGTTCGGTATGCGCCGGAGTCTTAATCGATCCGTATTCCAAGCACTCTAAGGATGTCCCGCACACGCGGATGAAACCATAGCCCGTATCGGCGATCCCGGGATCGATTCCGAGTATGATCTTTTGCATAAATAGCGGCTCGGCAGAGAATATTATTCTCGCCGAGCCATAATCAGACTGACTTAAAAAGCTAATCGGCAAGATTAGTATAATAATCGCTCACATCTTCGTTGTCATCGAATTCTTCCAAAAACTTATCGGTTTTCACCTGGTCATCCTCAGATAAGCTCACTTTTTCTTTGGCTACATATTCTACCTGAGCAGATTCCGTCTTAAGCCCCTTTGCCTTTAAGAAATCCTGCATTTTCTGGAAATCGCCTAAAGCGGTGTAAATCGTAATGCCTTCCGCCGCCTTAGAAATGTCACTGGCGCCGCCGTCGATCAATTCAAGCTCGAAATCTTCGGGATCGATATTCTTTTCTTTCAAAGACTCTTGGCTGATCATGAAAACGCCGGCTTGTTCGAAGTTCCACATTACCGAACTAAAAGCGCCGCCATTCTTAGTAAATATATGGCGCACGGTAGAACCGCTGCGATTGCGGTTATCGGTAACGCATTTGACGATAACCTGGACTCCGGCCGGGCCGACTCCTTCATAATACAGTTCTTCTATCTGGTCTCCGCCTAATTCGCCGGTTCCTTTCTTGATCGCCCGTTCAATATTATCTTTAGGCATGCTCGCTTCCCGGGCACGATCAATAGCGGCTCGCAGACTAGGATTAGCAGCCGGATCACCGCCTCTTTTGGCCGCAATCGATATGATATTGGCTAACTTTGTAAAAATAGCACCACGCTTGGCATCGACTAATTCTTTTTGCCGATGAGTCGTCGCCCATTTAGAATGTCCGGACATAGCTTAGATATTAATTATTACCCAGACATCTTATCGTAAATTGAAATAAAAATCAATAACCGCTATAATGGAAACATCAATAAAATTAGGGAAAAATATTATGGAGAAGCATAAGCTCGAGACTCTTAATCTAAGCGTTCTGAAAGCACTGGATTTTTTTAAAGCGAACAGGCCGGTTGCCTTAGACCTGAAGAAATACTCCTTTCCGATCGTCGTTGGCAGCGGCAATGCGATAAACGCCGGTCTTGCGATGTTTTCTGGACGTAAAGCCATATTTGCCAATGAAAGCAATTTCCGCCGCCAGCTTAAAGATTACCGCAGCCTCATCGCCCATAAAGACATCACACACGCTGTTGTCATCTCCGCCTCCGGCGAGAAGGATTCGGTCTGGGAAATAAAGGCCACCAAAAAAGTCGGGCTAAAAACCGTTCTGCTCACCTGCTCACCGGAATCAACCGCCGCAAAGCTTGCCGATGAATCTCATTTCTTCCGCAAACTGGCGGAACCATACACCTACAACGTTTCCACCTATCTCGGCATGCTCATAGCCTCAAGTAAAGAAAAACCTGGCGATATCGCTGCCTCGATTCTTAAACTCAAATTACCATTCAACTTCAAGAAATATCGCGCATACTCTTTCATTGTCCCGGACGAATTCGGATCTATCGCCCCTATGCTAGAAATAAAGCGCAATGAGCTCTTCGGACCTAATGTTTCTCTGCGCGCCTGCACTTTCGGCGAGGCCAGACATGCAAAATTCGTTGTCCGGGAAAAAGATGAACTGGTAATCAGCTTCGGCAAGAACGAATACTTTGGACACCAGAAAAGCCGCCTGGAAATCAACGTTCCTAGATCTGCCGGCATCGCCTGGATGATGTCTGTGGGATATTTCCTTATCGGGCTTATCCAAGACGGGAAGCCGGACTACTTCGGCAAGCACATCAAGAACTTCTGCACGGACTACGGCTATAAAGCATACGAAGGATCGAAGCCATTCCCTGTTATCGTACCCGGAAATTAATCAAAATAGAAAAGAGATATTAAAAAGCGCCTAAATTCAAACTGGCGCTTTTTTGTATAGAAAAAAGCTACCGGTAACGATAGCTTTATTTTTTTAGAAACAATGCCTATAAGAGGTAATGATTATTTTCCTCTTATCTATCCTTAAATAGTAACCGGCATAATCACTTGCTATGCCAAAAAAATACAACATGTTTCCTGTAAATATGGCAGCTCCTCTCCTTATCAATCGACGCCTGAAAGGAGGTAATACACTTCTAAGCGAAGACAATTTTTTCCCCGATGTTGCTAGGGAAACAAGAAGAAGAAAAAAGAGACTGGGGCGGTGTCCTTCTGGAAGGAACTGACCAAGAAGATACAGGGCGATAGGGATACCTACTAGTAGGATGATGTGCTTAAGCGCATCTTTACGGCTTAACCTTTCATTTCTTGACATTTTCTGATACTTTAGGTGGTTTACTTGTTTTTTTAAATAACTAAGATGATTATAACATAAATATATTTATATGTCAATAAGCGTTATTTATCCTACTAAAAATCCCCTGATATTTCAGAGGATTTTTATTTAATTTTACTTACTTTTTCCTTGGTTCTTTACCTTATCTGTCGCTTCCTTCAACTCCTTGGCGCTGGCGAGATAATAGCGTTTCACGGGCTTCAGCTTATTGTCCAATTCATAAACGAGCGGTATGGCGGTTGGGATGTTAAATTCCACAATTTCCTTATCCGGCATACCCTCAATGATCTTTACTAAAGCCCGAAGGCTGTTTCCGGAAGCCGCGATTAAGAGGCTGTAACCGTCATTTATGTGGTGTTTCAGTTCTTTGTCCCAAATCGGCTGCACCCGAGCGACCACATCCTTGAGACTCTCCGCTTCCGGGACCTTTATCCCTTTATACCTAGCATCTCTCTTCTGATTGAATTTATTCTTAGAATCGATCTTCGGAGGCCGGACGTCATAGCTACGGCGCCAGATTTTTACCTGTTCTTCTCCAAACTTCTTCGCCATCTGCTTCTTATTCAAGCCTTGGAGATTGCCGTAATGCCTTTCGTTGAGCCGCCAATCCTTAGCTACCGGTAGCCAAAGCTCATCCATTTCCTCAAGAACGATATCCAAGGTCTTTACGGCTCGTTTCAAATAAGAACTATAGGCAGCATCGAAATGGAAACCGGCTTTCTTGAGCTTTTTCCCGGCGATCTTGGCCTCCGTCAGGCCATGTTGGCTCAAATCGACGTCCGTCCAGCCGGTAAAGAGTCCCTTTTCATTCCAAACGCTCTCGCCGTGGCGGAGCAGGACTAGCTTATGCATAGATTATTGCTTAAAATTATCGCTAAATAAACGCTTTTTCACTCATTATAACAGAGAAATAGGTGATGGCGCAAATTGACGGTTGAAGCGCAAAGGTGATAGTATAATCGCGTAATCATTAAATAATATTGCCCGGAAAAAAAACCTCAAAGCCAAGAAATTCGCGATCGAATCGCTTCTCATAATCCTAAAACTTGTCATCGGACTCAAAGATCTGATCGCCAAATTAATACCGGCTCTATTCCAGCCGTTTTTTTGGTTAGGGAAACTCCTGCTCTACCGGCCGGCCGTTAAGCTATATTACCTTATCTTCCGGGTAAAGAAATATGACTTAGGGGATCAGTCAAAGATGGAGCTCTTGCATAAAAAATCCTTCCACGTGGCCGCCTTTGCCCTTATCATTTTCGCCATCATTCTCAACTTAACCGACAAAAAACAGGCCAGCGCCGCCGTGGGCAAGACCAAACAGAGCGTCATGGCACAGGTAGTACAGAATGAATTCAGCGATGTCGGCAGCAACAACGACGAGTTAATAGAAGAAACCGCTTCGGTCCCTTCCCTGCAAATCGGCGGAGACCGCTATCTTAGCCGCCGCCCGGCGGTCGTCGCTCCCAAAGGAATCTCGCCCGCCGAAGAAGAGCCGGAAATTTCTGTTATCGCTAAAGACGGCAACATGCTGGAAAACCCCAGAGGAATATCACCCGGATCATCTGAGGGAAGCACATCCCAAGAACCGGCCAAACGTAATTCTGTCATCACCTATACCGTCAGCTCCGGCGATACGATTAGCACTATCGCCCGTCGCTTCGGCTTAAATGTCAATACCGTCCTTTGGGCTAATGACCTGACCGCTTTCAGCATCATCCGGATTGGCGACGATCTTAAGATTCTCCCGACGGACGGCTTTATCTACACGGTAAAACGTGGCGACACCCTCGGGAAGCTTGCCCGTGATTATGACACCAGCGCCGACAAGATTATCGCCAGCAACAACCTGAACGATGCCGGTACGATTGCCGCCGGTCAGCAGCTTATCATTCCCGGTACAAGGAGAACCTCGGTTGCCTCTTCCCCAACGAGATCCACTCAGAGCAGTTATTCCGGTATCGCCGTCATAAAAGATATTGTATCCTCAGATAAGCCAAAGGTAAGCGGCAACAAGATGGTTTGGCCGACTCAAGGCCACCGCATTACCCAATACTTCTCTTGGAAGCATAACGGCGTCGATATCGCCAATAAGATCGGCACGCCTATATATGCCGCGGATTCCGGTGTCGTTGAGATTTCGCAGGGCGGTTATAATGGCGGCTATGGGAACACGATCCTTATCAACCACGGCGGAGGCAAGAAAACCCGTTATGGACACGCCTCCAAACTACTGGTGAAAAAAGGCGAGGAGGTAGAAAAAGGACAGCTCATCGCCCTCATGGGATCCACCGGCCGTTCAACCGGATCACACCTGCACTTCGAAGTAGTTATAACCGGCAGTAGATACAATCCTTTAAATTACATCAAATAATATGTTCATCCCCGGCCTCTTGGTCACTGCCATTGGCGCTGCCCTGATGATAAAGACGGAATGGTTCTTAGAGAACTTCGGCCGCATAAGCTGGTTCGAAGATAAGCTAGGAAGTGACGGCGGATCCCGTCTCGGCTACAAGCTAATCGGGGTGGTCGTCATCTTTATCGGCATCATCGTGCTGAGCGGCAATGGAAGTAATTTCTTTAGCTGGCTGCTCAGTCCGCTGATACCGGATTGACGACCGGCCTTAATCCCGATAGAATGGTTTTCATCGGGACCAAGGGCTCTTAGCTCAGCTGGTAGAGCATCTGCTTTGCAAGCAGAGGGTCAGGGGTTCGAATCCCCTAGAGTCCACAAAAAACAGCCTTTATCGGGCTGTTTTTTATTACTATCAGAACGCCTAATTAAAAAAAGGAGCTGTTTACAGCTCCGGGATCTAACCCCTAAGAAAGTCGTCAGGACTGAGATCAGGTTCAAATATTTTTATTCCAATAAACTCATCATGCAGTTCTTTCCAGGGCATATTGCCGATGGCCTCAAAGCTGCCGATGTTAGGTCGTTGCATGATCAAGAAACTATCATGCATCTCTTGGTCGTTCATTAGCGCGATTGCCAGGACGGGATCGACTTTTAAATATTCACGATAAGCCCCCAGATGCTCGAAAAGTTCGATCATTTCTACCTTCTGTTTTTGCCTCCCTTCCGTAAGGTCTACCCTCTTATAAATGACGTGCATCATGTCCTTCAGGTCCGAGAAGATTTTTGCTTCTTCGCTGAACTGGAAACTCACTTCGCCTTGTTTGAGGCTTTCTTTTATCATTGCCTCGATACAAGCGCGCTGATCAAGGAAGCCCTTCACTTTATTGATCGATTCTTCATCGATCACTTTCATTTTCAAGGCGTCCTCGATGTCGGTAAAGACATAGGCAAGCTTATCGGCAAACATTACGATATTGTCTTCCGGTCCGCCGCGAGTTTCCATGCGCTTATCACCCCGAGAATGCAGATAGGCAGCTTTAAGGGTCTCATAACTGAGATTCAAGCCGCTGGCTATCGCCAGATTGACACTCATGATTTCATGGCGGAAATTCTTCCCAGTCAAAGCGGATAAGGTCTGTTCTCCAAGATGGCTGATTACAGTGTGCCCGCAATCATGCAAAAGGGACGCGGCTTGCACCAAGGGAGTGTTTAATTTCAAGCGTGCGGAGAGTTCCGTGGCTACCGCCATCACCTGTAAAGTGTGAGTGAGACGATTCGCTACCGGAAGATAAGGGTTAAAGACCTGCGTCTTGCGGGCGAGCCTTATAAAAATCTTGCTATTAGTAATAGTAAGGATGTCTTGTACAAAAGGATCTCCTGGAGTACTGGCGGGGCTGCGCCTGCCCAGCGATTTATGGCTGTCAAAAGCCGCAAGCCCGTTTTCATTGGTAAGGGTTTTCATGATATGGTCGGTTTATTTGTTTTCAAAGAACTTCAACGAATATTATCTTTCCTCGGCTCGTTAGTCAAGCCCGCAATAAATATAAAATAGCACTTTCCCGGTAATACATTAAGCTTGACACCGCTTAAAATAATTGACAACATGGTTTTATAAACATCAGATCATGACACAGACAGGGGTGCCCGGAATAACCGGGGAAATGTGCACTTTGCCTGAGGCAACACTATTACTTATTACGAGTAAGCGCTCGGGCAACAAAAAAGGTTCCAAACTTAAAAAAGGTATTAAAAACCTCAACCAAATCGTCAGGAGCAGAAGAAATCTTCCTTTCCCGACACAAACCGCTAACGGTATCACCAAGTGAAGCTAAAAACGCTTCAGTCCTGCTTAAAAAAAGCAGGATTTTTTTAAAATATGGCTTTTGCCTATTGTTTATTACCCGTGCTAAAATGTCCTCATGAAGAAAAATGCTCCCAAATTCGTTATTATCGACGGAAACGCCCTTATTCACCGTAGTTTCCATGCCCTCCCACCCACTCTCACCACCAAAGACGGCAGGCAGGTTAATGCGGTCTATGGTTTCACCTCTTTCATTCTCAAAGCTTTTATCGAACTTAAGCCAGAATTTGCCGTTCTTACCTTCGATCGCCCCGCCCCTACTTTCCGCCACTTAGAATATACGGAGTACAAAGCCACTAGGCATAAGGCGCCAGATGGGCTTTTTGAGCAGTTCCCGATTGCCCGCCAAGTGGCAGAAGCCCTTGATATGCCCATTTTTGAACTGGACGGCTATGAAGCGGACGACCTTATCGGCACCATCGCCCGGCAGGCAGCAACCGACACGGACTGGCACAGCATCGTTATTACCGGCGATATGGATACTTTACAATTGGTAAACGAGCGGACTAGCGTCTATGCCATGAGCCGTGGCCTTTCGGAAAGCGTCCTTTATACCCCTGAGGTTGTGAAAGCTAAATACGGGATCGAGCCCTCCCAGGTGATAGACTATAAGGCGATCCGCGGCGATGCCAGCGACAATATCCCGGGCGTCCGGGGGATCGGCGAAAAAGGGGCAACTGAATTATTACAGCGCTATACGACCTTAGATGGGGTATATGAAGCCGTTGCCAAGGAAGACCCCGCTATAAAACCGCGCATCTTGGAACTCCTCAAAACCGGAAAAGATAGCGCCTACATGAGCCGCCGATTAGCTACCATAGACTGCAAGGCCCCGATTGATATCAGTTGGCCTGCCTTACGCTTGGATTCCTTCGATGAAAAAAAAGCGATCGAACTTTTCTATGACTTGGAATTCCGCACCCTTATCGGCAAGCTGGAACAAGTGAAAAATCTCCATCAAGAAGTAGGGGAAGCAAAACCTTCTCTCATCGAACATACGGATAAGTTCGAGCGCAACCGGCAGAAGCGTTACCAGTTGGTGGAAAACAAGGATATTGCCGGCTTGATTTCAAAATTGGAAAAGCGGAAAGCCTTCGCTTTCAGCCTAGAAACCGAAGGTGAGGACCCCATGCATGCGGAAGCCCTGATGATTTCCTTCTGCTTCAAAGAGGGAGAAGCTTTCTGCCTAAAACTCTCCTCTGCTAACGATTTATTTTCTTTCGGCAAGTCCAACCTATCGGCTTTCAAGGGTATCCTGGAAAACCCGGGCATAAAGAAATACGGGCACAATCTCAAGTTCGCCATCCGAGCCTTGAGAGGACAAGGTATTGAGCTCCATGGGATCGTCTTCGATTCCCTGCTGGCGTCATATCTCCTGCAACCGGACAACCGCCAACATAACCTGGACGTACTCGCTTTCAGGGATCTCAAATACGAAAAAATCAGCCTTCCGGAAATAACCGGCAAAGGGAAAGAGGCAAAAAGATTAAAAGACATCCCCACCGATATCCTCCGTCTCTATTCCGGCGAAAACGCGGATTGTATTTTCCAGTTAGAAAGCATCTTGACCAAAGACCTCAAAGAAGCGAAGTTAGACGCTCTGGCAAAAGACCTGGAACTTCCTCTCTCCTATGTCCTGGCAGACATGGAAGACCTCGGCATCAAGCTGGATGGAGGGGCGCTGGAAGATATGGAAAAGGAATTTAGCACCAAGCTGCAAGAGCTTATTGCGGAAGCATATTCGCTCGCCGGCGAAGAGTTCAATATTAATTCCCCGAAGCAGCTCCAAGGGATCCTATTCACCAAGCTGGGCTTGGAGGTGAAAGGACTGCGCAAGACCAAGACCGGACTGTCCACGGCCGACGAAGAACTGGAAAAACTGAAAGGATCCCACCCCATCATCCCCGTCATCCAGCGCTACCGAGAGCTGAGCAAGCTCCAGAGCACCTATATCCAGGCCTTGCCTTCCCTGATCGATCCCGCGGACGGGCGCATCCATACTACCTATAACCAAACCATCGCTGCCACCGGCCGGCTGTCGTCCATGGAACCCAATCTGCAAAATATCCCTACCCGGACCGAGGAAGGGCGCGAGATCCGCAAGGCTTTCATATCAGAAAAAGGATACAAGCTTATCAGCTTCGACTACTCCCAGATCGAGCTACGCTTAGCTGCTCATTTCTCCAAGGACAAACGCATGGCTAAAGCTTTCAAGGACGGAGATGATATCCATACAATTACGGCAGCAGCGATAAAGGGCATCAAGCCAGAGGACGTGACCAAGAATATGCGCCGAGCGGCCAAGGCCACGAACTTCGGGATCATCTATGGCCAAGGTCCGCACGGACTAAGCGAAGCCGCCGGCATAAGCTATGGCGAAGCCAAGGAATTCATTGACCGTTATCTCAAAGTCTATCCCGGGGTGAAGAAGATGATGGACCGCTTCATCGCCCTCGCCCGCGAAAAAGGATATGCCGAGACCATCTTCAATCGCCGCCGCCCCCTACCCGAACTGGAGTCCACGATACCCCAGGTGAGGCGCACCGCGGAACGCATGGCAATAAATACGCCTCTCCAAGGGACGGCCGCCGATATGATCAAGAAAGCCATGTTGGATATCGCCTCCTATCTCAAAGGGAAGCAGGATGAAATCCGCTTGCTGCTCCAAGTCCATGACGAATTGATTTTCGAAGTGAAAGCGGATAAGCTGGACAAGCACGCTCCCAAGATAAAAGAACTGATGGAGTCCGCTCTGCCTTTATCCGTACCGGTCCTTGTGGAGGCTTCATCCGGAGATAATTGGGGCGAGCTGAAATAATATGAAACTAAAGAAACCGGAAAAATTCATCTTCGAGAGCTATGAGATCGATAAAGGAAACTCCTTGGTCCGGTTTTCATATTCCTTCGATACCGGTTTACGATTCACCGAGCAGATTACTCTTCCCCAGGGCGTCGCCTTCAAGGGAGATCGCAAGCTCTTGGACAATATTCTCTTCAACTTGCATCTCGCCGCCGGCATCGGCTACTACAAGGCCTTCTGCCCCAAGAAAATAGAGGTCAGAAGCGGCGTCCTATCCAAAAAGCAAGCGGCCTTCTGGAATAAACTGTACACGAAAGGCCTAGGAGAATTTTTCTATCGCAATAAGATCGATTACCGCGGCCTCGTTTCCTTTCCTTATAAACGCGGTTATAAACCTGCCGTCTCCAACAAGGCTTTCAAAGACCGCTGCCTTTCTCCCATCGGCGGCGGAAAGGATTCCCTTCTGGCGGCCGAGAAGTTGGGCCAGACAGGGAAAGACTTTACTCTCATCAGCTTGAGAGACAGCCGCATCCAAGCAGACACGGCTAAACTGGCAGGCAAATCCCGCTTAGTCTTCGGACGGGAGATCGATCCCCTGCTTTTTGAACTGAACAAGCAAGGCGCCTATAACGGCCACGTGCCGATTTCTGCCCTTTACTCCTGGATCTGCGTCCTCGCTGCCGCTCTTGAAGACTACCGCTATATAGTTTTCGCGAACGAAGCCAGCGCCAACTTCGGCAATGTCCGTTACCTTGGCGAAGAGATTAACCATCAATACAGCAAATCTTTTGAGTTCGAGCGCGACTTCGCCTCCTATCTCAAGGATAATGTCGCGGAGAAACTGGAATACTTCAGTATCCTCCGCCCTCTTACCGAGCTCCGTATCGCCTACCAATTCTCCGCTCACAAGAAATATCTACCGGCTTTTTCCAGCTGCAACCGCAACTTCCGGATCACGGAGGCAGCCGCCTCCCGCTGGTGCGGCGAATGTCCCAAATGCGCTTTCACCTATTCCCTGCTTTCCGCCTTCTTGCCAAGAAATGAATTGAAAAAGATCTTCGGGAAAGACATGTTCCGAGCCGAGATGCTCCCGCTCTTCCAAGAGCTGTGGGGAGAAAAGCGCATCAAGCCTTTTGATTGCGTCGGGACGCCGGAAGAAGTGAAGGCAGCCCTTCTCCTGGCCCGCAACCGAGGTTATGATAAGGATCCGGTAATGGAATACTTCGTAAAGAAAATCGCCCCGAAGATTAAGGATAAGAAAAAAATCATCGCCCAGGCTTTCGCCGTCAATAAAGAACACGCCGTTCCCGCAAGCTTCCGGCCCACCGTCATCCTCGGGCGAGGGGAAGAGGGTAATTACTTAGCAGACTACTATCGACGCCTTGATCCCAAGACTGTGATAAGCTTCCGCGACAAGAAAGACGGCCCGCACTACCTGGAATCTCTTACCCTCTTCGATGTCATAGCCAAAAGCCCCGGCATCTCCTCCGAAACGCCGGAGCTGCAGGAAGCTTTGGAGAAAGGCGCTGAAATGGAAACGGTGAGCCGCATTTTCTTCCGCCATGAGCGCGATAGGATCATTGGCATCACCGGGACGAAAGGCAAAAGCACTACCAGTTCTCTCATCTATTCGATACTTAAAGCGGCCGGAAAAAAGGCTTATCTGGTGGGCAACATCGGTGCCGACCCTCTCCACCTGATCGGCGAAGACGCTTGGTTCGTTTATGAACTCTCCAGCTACCAGCTCTCCACTCTGGAAGAAAGCCCGCACATCGCCGTTTTCATCAGCCTCTTCCCTGATCACCTCCCTTACCACCAAGGATTCGACAACTATGCGCAGGCCAAGGCCAATATCGCCCGCTTCCAACAAGAAGGAGATGTTTTCGTATATAACTCAAGCTTTCCTTTCCTGAATAAGTTAGCCAAGCACAATAAGGCTAAGGCCCTCCCTTATGACCAGGAAGTAGAGGCCAAAGACGGCTGGCTCCTCTATGGCGGAAAAAAGATTATCGAACAGGCTGATATCAGCCTGCCTGGAGAGCACAACCTCAAAAATATCGGAGCCGCCATCGCTGTCGCCAAAGAATTGAAAATCGCAAACAAAGCGATAAGGGAAGGAATTGCCAACTTCAGGGGCTTGCCCCATCGTTTGGAAAATATCGGCAGTTACCGAGGCATAGATTTCTATGATGACGCCATCTCCACCACGCCGGAATCCACGATGGCGGCACTGGATTATCTTGGTGAAAAGACCGGCTGCATCTTCCTCGGCGGAGAAGATCGCGGGTATGATTTCTCTTCCCTGGCCAAACGCCTGACGCAGCTCCCGCTCAGTGCCATCATCCTCTTTCCTTATAGCGGCGCTCGGATCAAAGATGCTCTGATGACCGCCTATAAAAATAATCTCCCGCCTATCCTGGAAACCTCCTCAATGGAAGAAGCCGTCCGTTTCGCTTTTAAGCAGACTCCCGCCGGAAAAGCCTGCCTTCTTTCCACTGCCTCCCCGAGCTATAGCCTCTGGAAAGACTACAAGGAAAAAGGCGACCTCTTTAAGAACTACGTTAAACAGTTTGGACGCCTATGATATTCCTCCTTTATGGCGCGGATTCATTCCGCCGTAAACAAAAATTGAAAGAATTACAGGACCGTTTCATGGCCGCGGTAGATCCGCTCGGCCAAAGTTTAGTGTATGTAGACGCAAAACAGGCATCGCCTAAGGAGATCAGGGAAAAAATGGCTGGCGGTTCGCTTTTCACTGCCAAACGGATGGTAATCCTGGAGGATGCCTTCGCCAATAAAGATGAAGCTCTTTTCTCCGGCTTGCTCGAGACCTGCCAGAAACAGGCAGGCGCGGATGATAATGCCATCGTCTTCAACGAAAACGACATCTCCCCCACCAAACTCAAAGCGGAAGCCAAGAAGCTTTTCGCTTGGCTGGGAAAACAGCCTTTCGTCCAAGAGTTCAAGCCTCTCAATAACATCCAAGTTTTGGACTTTGCAAAAAAGTCCATCGCCGCGAAAGGAGGAAGGATCAGCCCCTCCGCCCTCGCTCTCCTCATCTCCCGCACCGAAAACGACCTCTGGAGATTAGATAATGAGATTAAGAAACTCATTGCCGCCTCGGGCGGCAGTAATATAGACAACGCCTTGGTCGAGGAATTAGTCAAAGGAGAAACAGAGGAGAACATCTTTGCCCTCACCGATGCTCTGGGCAGCAGGAACCGGGCCGCAGCCTTACAACTTTTAGAGGAACAATTCGCTGCCGGCCTGAGCGCCGAATACCTTCTCGCGATGTTCCAAAGGCAGTTTAAGATCATGCTCCAGTTAAAAATCCTGCAAGCGGAGGGGCGCTTAAGCGAAGCCCAGCTAGCTTCTAAACTCAAGCTTCACCCATTTGTCGTCAAAAAGAGCCTTTCCCAAGGAAGCCGCTTCACTTTAACCGAGCTCAAACAGGGGTTAGAAGGCCTCTTGGATCTCGATTTCCGCAACAAGCAGGGCAAGGCGGAAATCAAGAGCGAGCTATATGCGATTGTCGCTTCTTTAAGCTGAAAAATCGGCCTTTATAATGACTTGCTTTTTTATTGACCTTCTGTTATATTTTATCAAGAAGTTGCGGAAAACTGATTTTTTATTGTTATTTCAGATTAATTATCGGGGCAATTAGCTCAGTTGGTTAGAGCGCAACACTGATAATGTTGAGGTCGGAGGTTCGAATCCTCCATTGCCCACCCTTCTAAGAAGGACATGATCGCGGGATAGAGCAGTTGGCAGCTCGCCAGGCCCATAACCTGGAGGTCGCTGGTTCGAATCCAGCTCCCGCAACAAAAACGGCCCGAGATAAAAAAATTTCACTGGGCCTCGGTAGCTCAGTGGTAGAGCAAAGGACTGAAAATCCTTGTGTCGTCAGTTCGATTCTGACCCGGGGCACAAAACAAAGATTACGGATCATGAATTACGAATTACGATATTTCGCCGTAATTCACACTTCCTGATCCGTAATTTTTTATGCCACGGGGTGTGGCCTAATTGGCTAAGGCGCCTGCTTTGGGAGCAGGAGATTCCGGGTTCAAGTCCCGGCACCCCGACCTTGATTTTTAATTAGTTTTGTGCTAACATAAGATTACTTTTAATAATTTACCTAATTTATCTAAATTCAGTATGCCTAATAAGAAATCGGCGAAAAAGGAGCTTCGTAAGAGCACGAAGAGAGAAATCGCCAATGTTAAAGTAAAAAACACGATGAAACAGGCGGTCAAGAAGACCCTCAAGAAAGTGCAGGCTGCAGACAAGACGGTCCGCGAAGAGTTTGCCGTCATCATGAAAACCTTGGATAAAGCCGCCAAAAAGGGCGTAATCAAGAAGAATACCGCCGCCCGCAAGAAATCTCGCTTAGCTAAAAAGATAAACGCGCTGAAATAAGCGCATAATAACGTCACTTTTGCTGGGAGGCGGGTGCAACCCCCTCGTCTCGGAAAAAGCGCAAAACTATGTTAGATAAAAAGACTAAAGAGAAGATTATTAAGAAATTCCGGGTGCATGACACCGATACCGGTTCCCCTCAAGTACAGATCGCCATCCTGACCGAAGAGATCAAAGAGCTTACCGAACACCTCAAGCAGCATAAGCATGACTACTCTTCCCGCCGCGGATTACTCAAGAAGGTCGGCGAGAGACGCAAGCTTCTCAAATATCTCCAGAAGGAAGATGCGGAACAGTTCCGCGCGCTAGCTGAGAAATTGAAACTCAAGATCGCTCAAAAGCTCCAGGCGGAAGAAGAGGAGGAAAAGGCTAAAGAGAAAAAATATAGCGTCACCGATGAAACCGAAGAGAGTGCCGAAATCGTCGAAGCAGAAGATGAAGCCTAGATTATGATCAAACATGAAGAACAGCGCGTCGGCGTCCTGATAGATGTCGCCAATATGTACCACTCTGCCAAAAACCTTTACGGCAGGCGCGTTAACTTTAAAGAAATACTGACAAGAGCAGTGGCTGGTCGGAAACTTATCCGGGCCACTGCTTATGTTATACGGGCAGAAAGCGAGGAAGAGACTGCCTTCTTTGAAGCGCTCAGCCAACAAGGTTTCGAAGTCCGGATGAAAGACCTCCAGATCTTCGCCGGCGGCGCCAAGAAAGCGGATTGGGATGTCGGCATCGCTATCGACGCCATCAAGCTAGCAGACAAGCTAGACGTCATAATCCTTGTTTCCGGAGATGGAGATTATCTGCCGTTGGTTTCTTATCTGCAAAACAACAAGGGTTGCTTGGTAGAGGTTCTAGCCTTCCGCAAAACTTGTTCCTCCAAGCTGGTCGAAGAAGCGGATGATTTTCTTGATCTCTCGAGTGACCGCAAGTTTTTGATCGGCCCCACCAGACTCGCCAATAATGTAAAGAGAATTAATAAATAATAAGGACCTGCCCTCCGGATAGATAGTACTGTAAACGATTGCCGCTCCCCTAGGGATGCGGATGGTTATACAGTCCTGTAATCCGAAGGCCAGGCACAACAGTATGGAAAAGATCGTAAGCGCCGACTGGCTTGGCCGCCAGCTCACGATTAAGACAGGCAAACTCGCCCTCCAGGCGGATTCTGCCGTACTCGCCCAATATGGAGACACCGTCGTCATGGCGACTGTCGTCCAGAACAAGTCCCACCGCGAAGGCGTGGACTTTTTTCCGTTGATGGTGGAATTCCAAGAGAAGCTTTATGCTGCCGGAATCATCAAGGGATCCCGCTGGATCAAGCGTGAGGGTCGCCCCAGCGACGACTCCGTCCTCACCGGACGCATGATTGATCGAGCCATCCGCCCGCTTTTCAACCAAGAAGACCGCCGCGATGTCCAGGTCATTATCACCCCCCTTTCGGTCGACCAAGAAAACGACCATGATATCGTCTCCCTGATCGCTGCTTCGGCCGCTCTGGCAATTTCTGGCCTAGACTGGAAAGGCCCCATCGGCGGCGTTCGCGTAGGCCTGATTGAAAACGAATTCGTATTCAACCCCACCTATGTGCAGCAAGCAGCTAGCAGCCTTGATCTCATTGTTGCTGGTACGAAGACCAAATCCATAATGATTGAAGCCGGAGCGAACGAAGTATCTGAGGATGTCATTCTGGAAGCCATCATGGCCGGCCAGGAAAAGATGCAGCCGGCAATCGCGCTCATCGAAGAACTCATGAAACAGATCCCTGCCAAAGAAAAGGCAGCTAAACAGGTCTTAAAGAGCGCCGATGAACTAAAGGCTGAGCAAGAGAAGCAGGATCTTCTCGCCCTCGGCGAAAGCTGGCTCCGCGAAAACATCAAGAACATCCTTTTTGACAAAGAATACTATACCAAAGGTGAAAGGAAGGCGGCATTAAGCGCGATTAAAGAACAGTTTGACGCCTATCTCTTCTCCCAGGGAGTTAGCTCGGATCGCCGCTCCTATGCCATTAAGCAGCTCGTCGAGCGCTTAGTGGATAAAGAAGTCACCCGCGCTATCTTAGAAGAAGGACGCCGCGTAGACGGACGGGCTATTGATGAGATACGAGCCTTGAATGCGGAAGTGGGCCTCATCCCCCGCGATCATGGCAGCTCGCTCTTTTCTCGCGGCGAAACCCAGGTGATGTCTATCATTACCTTGGGCGCTCCCGGTCTTGAACAATCCCTCGAAGGGATGGAAGGCCAGAGCAAGAAGCGCTACATGCACCACTATAATTTCCCACCTTACAGTGTCGGTGAGGCATCACCGATCAGAGGCACCGGCCGAAGAGAAATCGGCCACGGCGCCTTGGCGGAAAAGGCCTTGATGCCGATGGTACCTAACCGCGAAGACTTCCCTTACACTATCCGCGTTGTCAGCGAAACGCTTGGTAGCAATGGTTCCTCATCGATGGCCTCAACCTGCGCTTCTACGCTCGCCCTTATGGATGCAGGCGTTCCTATCCGCAAACCGGTAGCTGGAATTGCTATGGGCCTTGCTTCATATCCGGATCTTAGCAAATGGAAAGTCCTTACCGACATCCAGGACCTTGAAGACGGAGACGGCGGCATGGATTTCAAGATCACCGGTACGGACGCCGGCCTCACTGCCATCCAGCTCGATACGAAAACAGAAGGCCTTACCCGTGAAATCATCACCCAGACCTTCAAGCAAGGCCGTGAAGCCCTGAACAAGATCCTCGGCGTTCTCACAGCGGCAATACCGGCTCCAAGAGCGGAACTCTCCCCCTATGCGCCAAGAGTAATTTCTTTCTTCGTTGATCCCGAGAAGATCGGAGCCATCATCGGTCCCGGAGGAAAAGTCATTAACAAGATTATCGACGAAACCGGGGTTAGCATTGACATTGAAGATGACGGCTTGGTCATGGTTTGTGGCGTTGATCGCGACAAGGTAAATGAAGCCGTGGGTAAAGTGAAGGAAATCGTCCACGTCTTCGAGGTAGGTGAGATCATCGCCGGCAAGGTGGTGCGCATGCTGGACTTCGGCGCCTTCATCCAACTCAATAACAGCCAGGACGGCATGGTCCACGTGAGCGAACTGGCCCCTTACCGGATCGAGAAGCCAAGCGACTTCCTCCAAATCGGCGACGTTGTCACGGTCCGCATTAGAGAGATCGACGACCAAGGCCGTATCAACCTCACCATGAAAAACCTACTTGAGAATGAGGACCTTTGGAAAGAAGAAAAAGGCAAGTCTACCGGAGAAGGACGCCCCACCGGATTTAATCGCCCGTCCTCGGGCGACCGGAGAGGCGGTTTTGGACGCCGAGATGCGGGTCCTCGCCGACCCCGTTTCTAACTTGACTTTTCCGATATCTCAAGCTAATATTTGTCAATAAAGAATTAATAAACACCTATGTTAATGATTAAACTGTCGAAAATCGGCAAAACCAACAAAAAAGTCTTTCGCCTGATCATCTCTGAAAAGGGACGAGACCCCTATGGTGATAATTTGGAAATACTCGGTTCATATAACCCTTATTCCAAGGACCTGCAGGTAAAAGCAGATCGTGTTAAATATTGGCTCGAAAAGGGCGCTGGTATGACCCCTACGATCAATAATCTCTTAATCGGCAAGGGTATAATCGAAGGCAAAAAAGCAACCGCTTCCAAGGCCGGCAAGGTCAACGAAAAGCGCGCCGCCCAGCTCAAAACGAAGGCAGACAAACGTGCGGCCTCTGAAGCTGCCGCCACCCCCGCCCCTGAAGCTCCGGCTGAAACCCCGGCCGAAGAGACCCCGAATCAGGAGGCCTAAATTGACAAACAGGCCCCAGAAGTTATAATGAAGGTATAAATCTTGCGAAAGCAAGGTAATATAATTTAAGTCTAGGATCTTTCAAAGAGGCGAGCGCGAGTTCACCGATTGGAAGCCCAGCACAACAACTATGGAAGCAGACAAACAGTTCCTCGAAATGATCGTCAAGAACATCGTCAGCAACCCCAATGACGTTTCCGTCGACCGCACAGTGGATGAAATGGGAGTCCTTCTGACTCTTAAGATCAACCCGGCTGACATGGGCTACGTTATCGGGCGCAAGGGCCAGACCGCCCAGGCGATCCGCACCCTTCTGAAGATCGTCGGCGCCAAGAACAACTCCCGCGTGAACCTGAAGATCTATGACCCTGAAGGTGGCAGCCGCCGTGGCGGACGCCAGGAAGAACAGACCAGCGAGCTCGCTGATGTCGATACTTCCGCTTTAGACGACCTCAAGATCTAATCAATCTATCAAAAACTAAAGGGCCGGGTTTTACCCGGCCTTTTTGTTATCGTAATTTTGTTATAAGATATTGATATATGATCAAATTCCGCCTCTTATCAATTTTCCCTCACATCCTGGATTCCTATCTGGATGAAAGCATCATTAAACGCGCCCTAGACCAAAAGGCGATCAGTATTGAGAAATACGATCTGCGTGATTGGACTCATGACCGCCACCGGACGGTAGATGACACCCCCTATGGGGGCGGCGCCGGCATGCTCATGAAAATCGAGCCTCTCTATCAAGCGCTCAAAGATCTCAAAAAAAAGAGCCGGACCAAGAAACGGAAAGTAGTACTACTTTCTGCGAGCGGTTCGACCTGGAGCCAGAAACAGGCTAAGAAGTATAGCGTCCTAGACGAAGTCGTTTTTGTATGCGGACGTTATGAAGGAGTGGATGCCAGGATAAAGAAATATGTCGACGCCGAAATCTCCATCGGCGATTACGTCCTTACTGGCGGAGAACTGCCAGCCTTGGTAATAATAGATACCATCACCCGCCTTCTTCCGGGAGTCCTGGGCAATGCCCAAAGCATCGAAGAGGAATCTCATTCCGCCGAAAAGGTCCTGGAATATCCACAATACACGAGGCCGGCAGTATTCGAGGCCGATGGGAAGAAGCTGAAGGTGCCTTCGGTCCTGCTCGAAGGCAATCATGCCAAGATCAAGGCCTGGCGGGAAAAACAGCAGAAGGTCAAGAAATAGAGTGTAACTAAATAAAAAGGGCTCCTTATCGGGAGCCTTTTTGTTTAAGCTAAAGCTTTCTTCTTTTTCTCGCCAAACTTCCAAAGTTTGGCTCTACCTTTGGGCCCAACCTGACGGTAAGCCTTGAATTTCAAGCCCATACTAGCTTTAAATTGATACAGCCTGTTTAAAACGCTATAGCCCGGCAACAGGTACAGATCGTGGATTTTTTTACCATCCACTTCAATCGATATCGTCTCCGAGACATCAGACGTCAGCGCCAGATGCTTTGCAATTACCTCATTAGTAACGGCGTCCAATGGTTGGACGTACCATATGGTACTTTTTGCGTTTCCTACCTTCTCTTTCATCTTTCTTCCTTTCTTCTTTTGTTGTTATAAGGTGCATTTATATCAATGTCTTTTCTTTTCTTAGTTGATAATTATCCAGCGTTTTCCCTTCTTTGTCAAATGTCCGTTAATCGCAAACCCGGCCGCCCTTTCGTGGCCGCCTCCCCCTAATGCTCGAGCAAGCCTATCTACCGGAACGCCGTCCGCAGTGCTGCGTAGACTCCCTTTAATCATGCCGTTACGATCCTCATAAAGCAGAAGCACGGCTTTTGCCCCGGCGATATTGCTTAAGAAACCGGCTAAGCCGCCAAAAAGATCACTCTCAGAAGCACCGTCGATTTCCCCTAAAACTTTCTCCACATCATCCCTGGAAATAACAGACAGCGCAATATTGTATTTGGGGTTAAGAAACAAGCGGTCCAGAGCGAGACCCCACATCTTCACGATTGCCATGTCCTTATTCTTCAAGGTATAAGCGACAATCTTAGAATACCTCGCGCCAGCTTCCAGAGCCGCCGACGCAGCTTTCATCGTCTCGTCGCCGGCAGATGGATATAAAAAATTACCAGTATCGGTCAAGATTCCCGTAAGAACACAATCCGCCATCTCCTTAGTAAAAGGGATATTATTAGAACGAATGAAATTATAGGCTAGCTCAGCAGTAGAAGACATTCCGGGGTCCCGGATTTCCAGATCAGCATAATCATCCGTTTTGGGGTGGTGGTCAAACTCAATTATTTTCCCCCCAGCCTCTTTAAACGCCTTCAGCTCGGAAAAAAGAGCCGTCCTCGCTAGCGACCCGCAATCAGAGACTACCGCTAAATCAAAGCGCTCAATCAAACCGTCCGAGAAACCGCCAAGACGTCGCAATTCAGCCAGGCCATCGGCGATCTCATTGAAACCTTCCAAGTAATCAAATAGGATTGGATTCTTCCCCTCGGCAAAACCCATAGTATCTTTCTTCAGCCCGATAGCGCAGAGACGAAGAGCGCAAAGAGAAGAAAGAGCATCGCCATCCGGGCGCAAATGCGTTATGAAAAGGATGCGTCTGGCATCCTGCATCATCTCATAGGCTTTGGTAAATTTTTCCTGAAAATCCATAACCAGCTATCATAGCGCGGCTATAGGCAAAAGTCAAAACTGCAAAAAGACCGCCAATGGCGGTCATTCTTCTTCCTCTTCTTCCTCTTCTTCCTCTATTTTTTGGAAATACTCCTCTAACTCAGCCGCCTTTCTCTCAGTGGGATCAAATTCCCACAGGAAACGCGGAACCTTTCTCAGGCGAGTGCGCTTCATGACGGCCGCCGCCAAGCGCCCGGAGGCTGCCTTGAGCTTCTTTAGGGCGGTACCGGCAAGATGATCCGGTAAAACCGAAACGATTACCTTGGCGAATTGCAAATCCGGAGTACAAGACACGAAGGCCACGGTTATCAAAGCGTCAGGAAGCTCCACTTCCTGAGGGATGGAAGCGGCTAGTTCACGATGTAATAATTCATTTAGCTGGTCAACTTTTGACATATCAAATCTTTTCCACCTTCTTGTCCTCACGGTAAAACTCCAAAATGTCTCCCTCTTGGATAAGAGGTTGGCCCTCGAATTTCAAACCGCATTCTTCCCCTTCTTGGACAAATCGCACTTCTTGCTTGGCGCTTTGCAAGCTAGTAATATGGCCGGTGGTGATAAATTCTTCCCCTCGCCAGACATTGACCGTCGCATTATTTTCGGGCGCACCGGAAATTACGCGGCCGCCGACAATCTGGTGCTGCCTCTCTGTGCGGAAAACAGCCAAAACCTTTAGCTTGCCCAGATCAACCCGGGTAACCTCGACTGGTACGAGTTTCTGCATCTCTTCTTTGACGTATTTAATGAGATCGTAGATGATGGTAAATGATTTCACGATGATATTTTGAGTACGAGCCAGATTCTCGACGTTCGGAGGCATCTTGGTATTGAAACAGATAATCTGGGCACCAGAATCTTGAGCGCGCTTAATATCACCTTCCGTTACATTACCTAAACCTTTACTGATAATTTTCACCTTCACGATCACGGTATTGATTTTGAGCAATGATTCCTCGATTGCTTCAGCCGAACCCAGAAAATCGCTCTTCACAATAATGTTCACCTTAGGGATATTCTCATCAGCATTGTCTTGTTGGGCAATAGACATGATCTTCTCTTTCCTTTCGTCGGCGCTTTTAATCTTGCGCATCTTCACCTTCTTACCATCGCCAACATAAAGAATGTCACCGACGGAAGGAGAGATTTTAAGGCCAAGAATCTTAACCGGCTCGGATGGCCCGGCGGTTTCGATACTCTCGCCCTTATGGTTCTTTAAAGACTTAACCTTGCCATAGACAACGTCTTCAAAGCACAATTGGTCTCCAACCCGTAAAGTCCCGTTCTGGACGAGTAAAGTGGCCACCGGTCCGGCACCTTTGTCTACATTCGACTCGACAACAGTCCCAGCCGCTTCAGCATTAGGATTTGCCTTAAGGCTATCGCCCAGCTCCGCATCGGCAGTCAGAAGCACCATATCCAAAAGTTCCTCGATACCCGTACCTTCCTTAGCGGAAATTGGCACGCAAATCGTTTTCCCTCCCCAGTCCTCCGGAGTAATATTGAGGTTATTGGCGAGATCCTGCTTAGTGCGGTTCACGTCTGCATCCGGCTTGTCAATCTTATTTATAGCTACAAGATAAGGAAGCTTAGCCGCCTCGATTATACGAAGCGCTTCCACTGTCTGCGGTTTAACCCCGTCATCCGCTGCTACTACCAAAATAGCGATGTCCGCCACCTTGGCGCCGCGGCTCCTCATCGCAGTGAAGGCCTCATGGCCAGGGGTATCGATAAAAGTAAGACGGCGGTCCTTGCGCACCACCTGATAAGCACCGATATGCTGAGTTATGCCGCCGGCCTCACCGGCAATGACATTAGTAAGACGGATGGAATCGAGAAGCTTAGTCTTGCCGTGATCGACATGACCCATGACAACTATGACCGGCGAACGCTGCTCCATATCCTCAGGTTTTTCTAGATCCAAGATATCCTGGAGCTTCTTTTCTTCCGGTTCCTCACTCTCCTCATTCTCCGTCATTAGACGGACATCAAGATTCAGATCGCTGCCAATAATTGAGGCCGTATCAAAATCGATCTTTTCATTGATTGAAGCGAAGACGCCGTTTTTTATTAATTCGGATAATATGCGATTAACGGGAATTTGCGATATTTCGGCAAATGCCCTGACGGTAATGACGGAAGGTATCTCGATAGTTTTCCTTTCTTTAGGCAAAATCGCCTCGTCCTGCTTCCGCGCCCTCTCTACCGCTTTCTTCATCTCCCACTGACGACGAAAAGCCGGCCAGTTCTTAATGATCTTCTTGGCTGTATTATTATCTACTTTTATTGCCTTCTGTCCGATAGCAAATCCTATTTCCGGTAAAAGATCCCTTAATTCTTGAGGCGAAATGCGAAGGATACGTGCTAATTCGGTAATATTCATAAAAAATCCAAATAAGGCCCAAAAAGGCGGACTAAGTCTAAATTATTTCTAAATATTACTTTATTTTTATAATTTAGTCAACTTCATTTCCGCCTTTTTTGCTTTACAAATATATGAAAGCTTGCTAATATATATACTAATATTACTTAGCAATCATTAATCTACACTGCATTGCGAGCATAAGAGCGGCAGGAGCGAAAAAGGAGGATGCCGCCAACGAGTGAAAAAATTCCTTAGCTAATATCAAAATGAAGTCCGGAAGAACCTCAAACAGACCTATAAGCAAATATAAACCCAGATAATAGAGGATTTTTTTATTCCGCCCACGCCACTTGCTCGTTTTCGGTAATTCAATTATGGAATACGCAATTGCTGCAATCCTAGCCATCGGCGGTTTTTTCATCGGCAGCTGGTTCCAGCAGAGGAAAGCTAGCCGGCAAACGGAAAACGCCCAGAATAAGGCAGAAAAGTTAATCAATGAAGCCAAGAGCAAGGAGAAGGAACTCTTACTCAAAGCTCAAGACAAGGCCCTACAGATCATAGATGAGGCGAAAAAGGATGAAAGCCAACGCCGGAAAGAAATTAATGGCCTTCAGACCAGACTAGAACAAAGAGAAAATGCTTTCTCCCAAAAACTGATCGACCTGCAAGAGAAACAGCAGAAACTATATGACAAGGTAAACGAAGTCCAGGAAATCAAGGAGAAAATCAAGTTGATCAAGGAAGAACAAACCAAGAAGCTTGAAGAAGTAGCGCGCCTCTCACAAGAAGAAGCTAAAGGATTATTGCTCAAAAACATTGAAGAGAAGTCCGAAGAAGACTTGATGATCCGCATAAAGAAACTGGAGGACGACGCGACCGAGAAATTACAGGAGAAAGCCAAAGACATCATGGCGCTAGCCATGCAGAGAATGGTTTCCTCGTATACAGTAGAACTAACCACAACCACCATCGACCTTCCGAACGACGAGATGAAAGGAAGGATTATCGGACGTGAAGGACGCAATATCAAAGCGATCGAACAGCTCACCGGCGTTGAAATCATTGTCGACGATACGCCTAACGCCATTACCGTATCAGGCTTTTCACTTATACGCCGACATATCGCCAAGAAGACTTTAGACTACTTGATCAAGGACGGCCGCATCCATCCCACCAAAATCGAAGATGCCGTAGAGATGGCTAAAAAAGAATTGGCCGTCGACATCAAGAAAGCCGGAGAAGAAGCGATGTATGAAGTGGGCGTTACCGGCTTCGATCCTAAATTAGTACAGATCCTTGGACGCTTGAAATACCGCACCAGCTATGGGCAGAATACTCTAAGCCATTCTATTGAGGTGGCCCATCTAGCTGCGATGCTGGCGGAGGAACTGGGAGCGGATGTCACCTTAGCCAAGAAGGGCGGCCTATTGCATGATATCGGCAAGGCCGTAGACCATGAAGTCCAAGGCAACCACACCGAAATCGGCCGCGATATTGCCAAGAAGTTCAACTTACCGGCAGAAATAATCGCTCCTATAGAAACCCATCATGATGACCAGCCCGCTACGCTCACTTCCGTCATCGTCAAAGTAGCGGATGCCATCTCATCGGCCCGCCCAGGCGCCAGAAGCGATAGCCATGAAAATTATATCCAGCGTTTGGAAGAACTGGAAAAAATCGCTACCAGCTTCGACGGGATTGAGAAGGCCTATGCCATCCAAGCCGGAAGAGAGGTCAGGGTTTTCGTCAAACCGGAAGCTATCGATGACCTCAAGGCACATAATTTGGCTAGAGATATTGCAAAAAAAATAGAAACGGAGTTAAAATATCCAGGTGAGATCAAGATCAACGTTATCCGGGAAACCAGGGTGACGGAATATGCCAGATAAATTATAATTAACGTCCTCGGCTTCCCTTAGGGCCGGACGCCAAATATATGAACAAAGCGCAACTCATCGACAAGCTCTATCATGAAGTAGAGGGCTTGAACAAGAAGCAAGCTGAAAAGATGCTTGATGTTCTGACCGACACCATCATCGAAGAGCTCAAGAATGATCGCGAAGTCACTATCACCGGCTTCGGAACCTTCCTTTCCCGCGTCCGGTATTCTCGCGGAGGCGTTAATCCGCAGAACCCCAAGGAAAGGATCACTATCCCGGCTGTAAAGGTGGCTAAGTTCAAAACTGGCTACAATCTCAAACAGGCTCTCAAGGGAAAGAGATAAACAACCTGATATCTTTTCGGGAAGGCTTGCCCGGTACAACCGGCAGGCCTTCCCGTGTTTCTGCTGTAAAGGCTCCGGTAGCTCAATTGGATAGAGCGTGTGGCTTCGGACCACAAGGTTAGGGGTTCAATTCCTCTCCGGAGCACTAAAATCACCGTAAAAGTAGGCCTTGACTATTGGGCTAATGATAAATATAATATTGTTTGTGTGACAGGGCTGGGTAGCTCAGCTGGTTAGAGCGTAGCACTCATAACGCTAAGGTCGAGGGTTCGAGCCCCTCCCCAGCCACACCCTGAAATTTAACAACCCGATTATTCTTTATGCGCCTATAGCTCAGCTGGTAGAGCAGCTCCCTCTTAAGGAGACGGTCGTGGGTTCGAATCCCTCTGGGCGCACTTTATTTTGTCTGTTCATTGTTTAATATACTCTATGTTGAATTACATCATTTTCGGGCCGCCGGGAGCCGGCAAAGGAACGCAAGCCAGAAAGCTTGCGGCGAAGCTAAATTTAACGCACCTCTCTACTGGAGCGCTGTTGCGGGAAGAAGTTTCCCGCGGGACTGATATAGGCCGCAAGGTCAAGGAGGTTATCGAAAGGGGAGAACTCGTCGACGATGAGATCGTCGATTCTATAATCGAAGAAAAAATAAAAGAAAACGGCCGAAACGCCGGTTTTATTTTTGATGGCTATCCTCGCACCCTTAACCAAGCCAAGACTCTGGACGCCCTACTTGCCGCAAAGGCTCTCCCGTTGACACTGAACTTGGAGGTCAGCACCGATGAATTAGCTAAACGCCTCGCTTTGCGCGCTACTATCGAAGGACGAATTGATGACAACGAAGCGGTCATAAAGAACCGCCTACTCGCATATAGCCGGCAGACTGAACCTTTGCTAGACTTTTACGCCGATACCAAACGCCTGATCAGCGTTAAGGGCGAAGGAAGCATGGATGACGTCTACGGGCGGTTAGAAAAATGCGTAGAATGATTTACATAGAACAAAAAACCCGCTTTCAAGCGGGTTTTTTGTATATATATAATTTTAATTATTGCCTAAGTGTTCCCTTCTTGGGCATTAGATAGTAACAAGCTACTGCTATAGGCAGGATAAGCCAGGAAATAATGAGCGTAAGACTAGTCATCAAGCTCAAGTAATCTAAATTGAACCAATTCATGTCATATACCAGGCCTATGACTACCAAATAGACATACATCGTAAAGGGAATGTAAAGGAATATACCAATGCCGATGGCAATAGAACAAAAGATTCTTTTCATATTTATAAAAGGGAGATACTTATCTCCCTATATTATAACAAACAAACTAATTAGAATTAAGGCCTCGTTTATAAAACTCGTGTAAAACCAAGGACCTCTTTCAAAAATTACTTAATTTGTGGCACCACGATGCGATTATACAAACAATCAGGATTTCTTTCTAAGGACTGTATTGTAAACCAATAAACATTGTCGCTCCCACTGATAGAAGCTATTGGATTGGAGACACAAACCACTTGATACCCACCATTATGAACTTTTATTAAGAAGGCGGTATCACCTGACGCTCCCTGAAAGAGCCAGAAGGGATATTTTCGACAAAACCATAGTATTTGATGTTGACTCAAAACAAGCCTATCTAAATTTTCGTTTATTGTTGCGAATATCTGCCTGTATGAGCTACTAAAAGTGGTCTTGTAAACATCACAGAAAGTCTTCGGCGTCTTCTTCTTAGCAGGATGGTTCAAATTATATTTATCGTATATGCCATCATCATAGGGTCTAAGAAATTCGTGAGCCGCAGAAAATCTCATTGAACAATCTAATTCTTCTATTAAAGGAGATTCACCCTGAGACATTAATATCAATTGCCCTGAAGATTGATCATCTGGTTCTTCTCCTTTAAATAATTTTTTATAGAAGTCGAAGATAGCTTGTGGTTTGCCTATGATTTTCTGTATAAAATCTGACTCCACATCACTGTTTTTTGCGGCGGTTGCAATTGCCTTTGCCGCGATGTCAATTAGTTCCAGCCCTTGTCCGAAACTTTGTTCCCGTTTTTGAACTCTTTGTTTCATTGGTTATGCATTTTAAGTTACTATCCGCCTTTTCCCCGGCAGATTTAGGGGATAAAAATCTACAAATCATAACATGCCTTGTATATCTTGTCAATACCATATAAAAAGACCGCTTTTTACACGGTCTTTTTTTATATCTAATTTTATTTCTTCACCGGAGCGGCTGCTTCTATCTCTTTGCTCTTCACTTCTATTAAGATGGCCTTGCGAATCTCCGACAGCAGCTTCTTATCTTCCTTGATCGTGCGCTTGGCATTTTCGCGACCGGATCCGAGCTTTATTTCTCCAAAAGAATAGGAATTACCGTTCTTCTTGATGACGTCATACTGCACGCCGGCATCTACCAGATCTCCGGCCAAGGAAATTCCTTCGTTATACATGATATCGAATTCGCAGGTCTTGAATGGAGCGGCGACCTTGTTCTTCACGATCTTTACCTTCACGCGATTACCGATGATGCTTTCACCCTGCTTGATTTGGGCAGCCCGTCGGACTTCTACGCGGACAGAACTATAAAATTTAAGGGCATTACCACCAGTGGTCGTTTCGGGATTCCCAAAGAAAACGCCGATCTTATTCCTGATCTGATTGATAAAAATAACACTGGTCTTGGTTTTCGCGATAGCGGCGGTCAATTTACGTAAGGCTTGGCTCATCAAACGCGCCTGTAAACCCATATGCTGGTCTCCCATATCGCCTTCAATCTCCTTTTGCGGAACTAAAGCCGCCACCGAGTCGACGACAACGACATCAACCGCATTGGAACGGACGAGCGTTTCGACGATTTCCAGAGCCTGCTCTCCGGAATCAGGCTGTGAGATGAGTAATTCATTGACATTAACGCCGATGCGCGCCGCATAATCTGGATCGAGCGCATGCTCAGCATCGACAAAAGCGCCGATACCGCCAATTTTTTGCACCTCAGCAACAATATGCTGAGCCAAAGTGGTCTTACCGGAAGATTCCGGTCCATAGATTTCGATGATACGACCTCTAGGGACACCGCCAATCCCGAAAGCGATGTCTAAGGATAAGCAGCCGGTTGAAATCGCATCGACATTCGTTTTGCGGACGTCACCGAACTTCATAATCGCACCCTCGCCAAACTTACTCTTAATCTGCTCAATCGCGTCAGCGGCGGCTTCAGCCTTATGATCATGGATAGCAGCGGCTTCGTCCTTCACAGCGACGCTTTTTTTGTCTTTAGGCATATATATAGCGCCTGAAAGCGGATATACCGCTACTTCGACGCGCATTACTTATTAATAATTGAAGCTTAACATAAACCCGCTGAAGGCGGGTTAACTCCCGGTTAAATCCGGATTAACTACTTTTATATTATACAGGAAAAACGGCCATTTTAACAGGAAAGGCCCGATTATTCGCGACCCGTCAAGCCAAGCCAGTAGAAGGAAAAGAAATCCTTTAAACCGCGATTATACAAGCGAATATCCAGATAACGGGAGGGCGCACCACTCAAAACATCCCTGAGAAAACTCTTAAACCCGGTCTCAGGAGAACCCAGAGCCGGCGGCAACTGTAATCCTTCAGACCCCCCGACCGAACCGACCGCATAGTCCACTCCTTCCTGTGTTTCCTGGGCAATATCCTCCAGCCTTTCGGCAGCCTGATCGGCTTCTAAACGAATACCCGTCGAAAAAGAATTGGAAGAGGGAGAAGAAAACCGTACTAAGGCATCCATAAAAAGGGATGCACCGCCCGCCGTCTTGGCTGCCCAGGCATTTTCCTCGCGGCCACTTTCTTCATCGAACCAGACAGCCGAAAAGGAAGCCAAGAAAAGAAAGGCTGCGAGAATAAGAATCTGGAAGATTGTTTTCTGCATACTATTTACGATCTGTGGGAATGATTATCTTCACTTTCCCATATTGTCCATCAAACCCGGGCTGTAGTTCAATTTTACCAGCTCTGAAGGCGGATAAGGCTACGGCTGTAGCCGGATGGATTGCCTCCACTTGAGTTAAGTCGCCCTGCCTGAGAATATACAATTCCGGCCCTATCCCCTCTATCATCTTATCATATATACGCTTTACAGCCGACGACGAACGACCCTTGACCCCTAAGGCTGCCGCTATCACCTTGTCTAAACCTAATAAATAACGAAAGGGTAAAGCATTTTCTGGACGGTATCCCTCCGGTCGATCAGCCAAGACGGCGACACGACTCGCGACACCGATCACCAAAGGGCGCCCGCAACGAGGGCAGATCTGCCCGAGCCGACGGCTTTCTGCCGGCTGGCTGCAGAAACCGCAGTCGCGATGGCCATCCCAATGATACATCCCTTCTTCCGGAAAAAACTCTATCGTCTCCACAAAACCGTCCGACCCATTTTCTGAAATCAAATTATGGCGTATAGTCCGGTAGATGCCTTCATAAGTCAGATCCTGCAAATTCACAACATTTGCTTCCCGGCCGATATTCTCGGGGCTATGAGCATCCGAATTAGATAAGCGGCAAAAACCGTCTAGGGCACTCACGCGCCAGTTTAGCGGCGGATCACTGGATAATCCGGTCTCATAGGCATAAATGTTTTCCGTCTGTTCCTTAAAGCACTCTTCCAAGGAATCAAAACCGGACTTTGAGCCTAATACCGAATACCAGGGAGTCCAGATATGTGCGGGATATATCAAGAAAGCGGGATTTAAATCCAGACAAAGGCTGATGAATTCCGGTGCGCTTATCCCCAGAATTGGACGTCCATCCGCCCGGAGGTTAAACCGCTTGCCGAGGATGTTATTCAATGAGGCTGCCGCTTCCAGATTCGGGGCAAGCACGACCAAATGGATCCTCCTGGCCTTACCCCCGTCTCGATAAACAAGAGAGACTTCGGTTCCAATTAAGAAAAGTGTCTTGCCGTCACTACCTTTTCGTATATACAAACCGGTGTCTCTTTTCTGCTCCAACTCCTCTCGGAGCTCCTTATACCAAACAGGATGGGTAAAATCGCCTGTCACTACGACATCCACACCCTTTACGCGACAAGCTGAATCGATGCCGGCGAGATCTAACTTAGGAGAACACGCGCGAGCAAAGCGGGAATGGATATGCAGATCAAGGATACGCATATTATGCCGCCACCTCTGGCAATATCTCCTTCTCACGCTCAGCCATGATGGTTTCCGCGATTAACAGCTCTTCTTTGCTGTTAATTCCCATGGCCTCATGAGCCTCCACCGGGATAGTTTTCACAGTGTGCCCCTGGCTAAAAGCAATCTTAACCATATCGGTGAGATAAAATTCATGCGCGTTGTTATCATCATGGAGCTTATCGATGTTTGAAAACAGCCATTCTTTATTGAAACACATGAAGCCGGGGTTTACCTCGGTAATCGCAATTTCTTCAGGAGAGGCGTCCTTGAACTCCACTATCCTTTCTACTCCGCCGACGTTATTGCGGACTATCCTTCCCCAATGGAAAAAGTTATGGCGCCAACCTTCAAAATCGTTAAGTAGTGCGGGCATGATCAGGACGGAATCAGTCGGCTCACTGCCCATAGCCTTAATAGACGCTGATCTGACAAAAGGATGGTCACAGTAAAGGACCAAGACCTGATCCGCTTCGCCAATGGCGCTCCTAGCCGAATTCACCGCATGGCCGGTACCGAGCTGTTGTTCTTGGATGACAAAGTTCCAATCATAACCATTCATCGCTGCCTTGATCTCCTCCATATTGCCAGGAGATACGACGACCACCGGCTTATCATCCAGGCCAGATTCAGATACTGAGTCAGCCAGATGAGCAATCATCGGCCTGCCGCTTACCGGCACTAAGGCTTTGGGCAGATCAGACCCCATTCTAGTACCTTTTCCAGCTGCTAAAATCACTATTTTTGTCTTCATATAATCCGATTTATTCACTCCATTTTAGCATATTTTGCTTGAATATTCCATCCTTCCATATTTGACACGCCAAACCCTTTGTACTATAAAGATATAGTCCTTTAAAAAATGAGCCCATGACAACAAACATCAACGAATTCAGGATTAAGCACCTGCCGTTTTTCCTCTTGGCCTGTATCGCTTATAATATATTTGTGCTTCATTTCACACCGGCTACAGGAGCTATCGCCTTATTAACCGCCATTTTTTTATCTATTGAACCGGAAAGCGAGTCCAGACAAAAGTACGTAGGGCTAATATCCGCCCTAGCAGCCGGAACCGGCGTTAGATTGTTAGCGCTTTTTGGACTGATTGGTCTTAATTCCTGGCTGCCAGAGATCATAGTTTCAATCGCCGCTCTGATCTTTATCATCTGGTATTCAAAACGACCAGCTTCCTCCACGCCCTTAACCTTCTTCCTAATCCCCTTTAGCTTCATCGTAGCGGGAGCTGACGTGGCTCGATATCCCAGTCTCATATTCTTCCCTCTCGCCGGAGCGCTCGTTACATCAGTGATATTTATTAGGCTAAATGAAAAATCACGGATCCATAAAAGGGCGAAACTCAGAAAAGAAAGAAGTGCAAAATGAAAACAAAAGCTCGCAAAAATGCGAGCTTCTTTTTTTATTTAATCAATTCCTTAACTCGCTCAATTTTTTCCTTCGCCGCCGCCGCTTCTTTTCCCTCGGCATAAATGCGGATGATGGGCTCGGTATTAGAGGCGCGCAAATGGAGCCACGAATCATCGAAGTCTATCTTTATCCCGTCGGTTTCATCAATCTTACCTTCGGTAATCCCCTCTTTGATCTTCCGCAATATCCCTGAGATATCCGTACCAGGCGCTAAATCTATCCGGTCCTTTATCATTTCATATTTAGGAAATCGTTCCTTATATTCAGACATTTTAAGGCCGCTTTCCGCTAAAGCGCTCAGAAAGAGAGCAATCCCCACCAAAGCATCGCGGCCATAATGGAGGTCCGGATATATGATGCCTCCATTGCCCTCCCCGCCAATCGCCGCTCCGGTTTCTTTCATTTTGGCCACCACGTTCACCTCACCGACAGCGGCAGAAAAATATCCGCCACCATGCCTTTCTGCGACATCCTTGAGAGCGCGGCTGGATGAAAGGTTGGATACGGCGATCTTCTGATAATAACAAGGATGGTAATGGCTAAGGATATAATCGCCGACCGCTACCAAGGTATATTCCTCACCAAACATCTTCCCCTGCTCATCAATAAAGGCTAAGCGATCCACATCAGGATCTACAACGATGCCCAGGTCGGCCCCGCTAGCTAACACCTTATCCTTTATCTCCCCCAGATGTTCATCCAGTGGTTCGGGATTATGGGCAAAGCGGCCATTGGCCTCACCGTTGATCACGCTTATATCTTTTAGACCGAGAGCTTCCAAAAGTCGAGGGACCGCGATCCCACCAACCGAGTTTATCCCGTCAACAACGACTTTATACCCTCTCGTCCCTATCTCTTCACCGAGCACCGAGTCTAAGGCCAGGACAGCCTCTATATGACGTCCTAGAGGGTCTTCCAGAATGACTGCCTGTCCTAAATCTTCATAGCCGGGAAACTCCATCCCGACCGCTTCTGCTAGTTCCAAAACTTGTGCACCCGCTTCCGCATCCAGAAACTCTCCCTTCTCATTTAATAGCTTCAGGGCATTCCACTGTGCCGGGTTATGCGAAGCGCTCAATATTATCCCTCCCTGGGCCTTCTCCTGAAGAACTGCCATTTCGACCGTCGGCGTGGTGGCTAAACCGGCATCTAAAACAGTGATTCCCGAGAAACGCAAAACAGAAGAAACAAGTTCGTGCAACAATGGGCCCGAGGACCTTCCATCCCGACCGAGCACGACCTTGAGCTCCACGGGTTTTGGGAATGCCTGTCTTCTTTCAAGAGCATAGGCACTTACAAATTTTACTACATCAACAGGGGTAAGATTCTCACCTCGCTGTCCGCCAATCGTCCCTCTGATCCCGGAAATAGATTTCATGAGCATAAAGTTGTCCCTTATTTGAGCTTATTATAGCATATTTTTGTCAATATTTAAATACCTACAAAAAAACAGGAAACTCAATTCCTGTTTTTTGGGTACAAAAAAACACCATTGTTCTGGCGGCGACCTACTTTTCCAGGGCTCAGGCCCAAGTATCATCGGCGCTGAAGGGCTTAACTTCTGAGTTCGGGATGGGATCAGGTGTGACCCCCTCGCTTTGACCACCAGAACAATGGTGTCTTTTTATATATTTACGCTTTGAAACGCAAAAGTGTGGGAAAATCTGACGACTTATTAGTACCGCTCGGCTCAACGCATTACTGCGCTTACACCTACGGCCTATCAAGGTCATAATCTGTAACCAGTCTGTGAAACCTAATCTTAGAGACAGCTTCGCGCTTAGATGCTTTCAGCGCTTATCTTAACCGAAGGTAGCTACCCTGCGATGCCCTTGGTAGAACAGCAGGTACACTAGAGCTTCGTCCTTCCCGGTCCTCTCGTACTAAGGAAGGGCCTCTTCAAGTTTCCACGACCACAGTGGATAGGAGACCGACCTGTCTTACGACGGTCTGAACCCAGCTCGCGTGCCGCTTTAATGGGCGAACAGCCCAACCCTTGGGAGCTTCTCCACCCCCAGGATGCGACGAGCCGACATCGAGGTGCCGAACCAGGTCGTCGATGTGGACTCTTGGACCTGACTAGCCTGTTATCCCCGGAGTAGCTTTTATCCGATGAGCTTCCACCATCCTATATTGAATGGTCGGATCACTAAGTTCCGCTTTCGCGACTGCTTGACCGGTAAGTCTCGCAGTAAAGCTGGCTTGTGCCTTTACACTATCTCCCGGGTTTCCATTCCGGGATAGCCAACCTTTGTAAACGCCTCCGTTACATTTTGGGAGGCATCCGCCCCAGACAAACTACCCGCCAGACACTGTCCCGCGCTACGCGCGGTTAGAATTAAAAATAGGCAAGGGTGGTATCTCACTGTTGCCCGAAGGCTCCCACCTATTCTGAACATACATATTCCTAATTCAATATCAAGTTGTAGTAAAGCTTCACGGGGTCTTTTCGTCCGACTGTGGTTAACGAGCATCTTTACTCGTCTTGCAATTTCACCGAGTCCTTCGCTGAGACAGTGCTCAAGTGGTTAAGCCATTCGTGCAGGTCGGAACTTGCCCGACAAGGAATTTCGCTACCTTAGGACGATTATAGTTATCGCCGGCGTTCATCCGCGCTTGGATTCAAAGCTTCGCCCCGAAGGGCTAACCTCTCCTCTTAACGTTCGGACACTGGCCAGGCCTCACCCTCTATACATCCTCTTGCGAGTTAGCAGAGAGCTGTGTTTTTGATAAACAGTCCCTTGAGCTCTTTAGCTGCGGCCCTGCTTGCGCAGGGCAGGCCTTATCTCGAAATTACGGCCGCTGTTTTGCCGAGTTCCTTAGCGAAGGTTCTCTCGTACACCTTAGGCTTCTCGCCTCATCTACCTGTGTCGGTTTACGGTACGGTTGCTGTGCCCTTAGCCCTAGAAGTTTTTCTCGTCGGCTCTTCCGCTCGAATCGGCTCCGTCTTGCGACTTCACCTGCAGGCTGAACCTTGAAGCTATTGGCCCGGATTTGCCTAGGCCGCTTCTTGGAACTACCAACGGACATACCATAGCCCGTTCGAACCTTGGAACCGCGTCCCTCCTTCGGAAAAACACAGCAGTGCTGGAATATTAACCAGCTCATCCATCGGTTACGCTAACACTACATTAGCTGCACCTTAGGACCGACTAACCCTGGGTCGATTCTCGTTGCCCAGGAAACCTTAGATTTTCGGTGGGCGGGATTTTAACCCGCCTTTTTGCTACTCATGCCAACATTCTCACTTCTCTCCGCTCCACCATGCCTCACGACACGACTTCAACGCTGAAGAGAATGCTCCTCTACCAATCACTGATAAATCAGTGAGTTCACAGCTTCGGTACTATGCTTAGCCCCGGTAAATTTTCGGCGCGAAACAACTTGATTAGTGAGCTATTACGCTATCTTTAAAGGATGGCTGCTTCTAAGCCAACCTCCTAACTGTCGTAGTCACAACACCACCTTTTACACTTAGCATAGATTTGGGGACCTTAGATTGTGATCTGGGCTGTTTCCCTTTAGACCGATGAACCTTAGCGCCCATGGTCTGACTCCCGAGCTTCACCTACGGGTATTCGGAGTTTGATTGAAGACGGTATCTTGCGACCCGCCCTCATCCAGTGCTCTACCCCCCGCAGTCAGCGCTCGAGGCTAGTCCAAAAACTATTTCGAGGAGAACCAGCTATTGCCGAGTTCGATTACAATTTCTGCGCTAACCACATCTCATCCCCGAGTGTTGCACGGCTCGTGGGTTCGGTCCTTCCTCTGTCTTTCGACAGAGTTCAACCTGGACATGGTTAGATCACCCGGCTTCGGGTCTTGTCCATGCGACGAGTACTTCACTTTTAACGCACTAATTAGATTAATGCGCAAAAGTGAAGCACTATGCGGGCTATTAACCCTCGCTTTCACTACACATGCTCTCCGTAGGAGATTATGTAAGCCACATAGAACAAACTCGTTGGCTCATTCTTCAATAGGCACGCCGTCACCCAGTAAACTGGGCTCCGACTCTTTGTAAGTATATGGTTTCAGGTACTATTTCACCTCCCTCTCGGGATGCTTTTCACCTTTCCCTCACGGTACTGGTTCACTATCGATCATAAGAAATATTTAGCCTTGGGTCATAGTCGACCCGGATTCATACGGGATTTCACGAGTCCCGCATTACTTAAGGGCATGCGCGGCAGAGATTCAATACTTTTCGCTTACAGGGCTATCACCTTCTCTGGCTGAGCTTTCCAGCTCGATTTTGCTAAGCATTGAACTTTATGACTCTGCTCTGTCTGGTCTAGAAGACAGGCGCGCCGCCTTGCAACACCAATGGAACATATGGTTCTAGGACCTTCTGATTTCTCCCCAGCAAGCTGGTTTAAAATCTCAGTTCGATTGGTTTAGGCTCTTCCCCGTTCGCTCGCCACTACTAGGAGAATCACTATTGTTTTCTTTTCCTCCGGCTACTAAGATGTTTCAGTTCGCCGGGTCTTCCACCGAGTCCTAAAAGGTCTCGGTTACTCCGTCAACAACGGAGCGGGTTTCCCCATTCGGAGATCTGCGGGTCAAAGGTTGCTTGCCACCTCACCGCAGCTTATCGCAGGCTGCTACGTCCTTCGTCGTTTTCTTATGTCTAGGCATCCGCCATATACTCTTTACGAGATTTTCCCACACTTTTGCTTTCAAACAAAAGCGTACGCGCTCCTTCGCGAGCGCGATTTTTTTTGCCTTCCGCCCGGAAATTGCAAAATAAACCGGCGGTTGGCAGTCCGCTTTTTAGAAAAAAGCGACAAAAAAATATTTAACTGTTAAAGTCCAATTAAATATTACTTTGCCCCTGCCAGCCGAAGCTCGTAAAGGCAAAGATATATTTAATCATTTTTCTAGAGGTCCAAAAAACCGCGAGGCCGCGGTTCCAAGATAATCGCAAAATAGCAAATTATCTTATAACCGCTTGAGTTTATACTCTCTAGAATAAATACGCATAGGCTATTTGTAAAAACTGATACTAATTATAAGGCTTTAAAAAAATATGTCAAGCCCTAATAAAACAGCTTATTTTCGTTGATATTTTAAGATTCGAGGAAGCTTGCCTCCTCTATGTATTCCAGGGCTGTTTCCTTCGAGATTTCTCCCGCCTGATATAGCTGTTTTAAGTGCCGGTCAAGCGTAGTCATCCCATTTTGGATATTGGTCTCTAAGACTGTTTTTATCTGCGCAATCTTGTTCTCTCGGATAAGATTAGAAATCGCACTATTTTTCAACATTACCTCCCGAGCCGCGATGCGGCCGCCGCTTTGCCGAGCCAAAAGGCGTTGTGAAATCACCCCCGCCAAAATCATGGAAAGTTGCGAGCGGATTTGTGATTGCTGATCGGCGGGGAAAGTATCAATGATGCGGTCAATAGTCTGAGCGGAGTTAAAAGTATGCAAAGTAGCTAAAACCAGATGACCGGTTTCCGCCAAGGTTATAGCCGTGGAGATCGTTTCAAGGTCGCGCATCTCACCCACCATGATCACATCCGGATCCTGGCGCAGACAATGCTTTAAGCCTTCGGAAAAAGAAACCATATCCTCACCGAGTTGTCTCTGCGAAATAACACTCTTATCCGAGGTAAAAAGATACTCAATCGGATCCTCTAGGGTAATGATATGGCAGGACCGTTCCTGATTGATGTGATTTATCATCGCTGCTAAAGTAGCAGACTTTCCGCAACCGGTCGGGCCGGTAACCAAGATTAATCCCTGAGGAAGATCTAACAAGTGTCTGACGGATTCAGGCATCCCGATCTCTTCCAAGGTAGGTTTGTGACTATCAACGACTCGGGCAGCTAATTTTATATGGCCCCGGTCATAGGAAAAATTCAAACGATATCTATATTCATCTATCGAAGCGGCCGCATCGAGATCCTTATCCTCTTCAAAACGCTGGCGCTGGCTAAGATCCAACAAAGATTTCATTGCCTGGTCCAGATCAATATCAGCAACCGCGGGCAATGCTTGACCTGTACTACTCATAAAGACGGCTAACTCCCCATCTTTACGGATCATAGGCGGTAAACCGAATACTAAATGAATGTCCGAGGCCTTTTGGACAGCCGCCTCGGAAAGGATCTTCTTGATTTCCATATCACATTAATAATTTACCAACTGAGAAGCTTCAGCCCTTTGGCGGCAGCATCTACTTGAGCCTCTTGCTTGGAAGACCCCTGCCCCGTGGAAATAAGTTCTTCACCAAGATAGAGCCCGACCGTAAACATCTTGGCATGGTCAGGACCCTCTTCAGCTAGTATATCATATCTCGGCGTAATACCCTGCTTCTCCTGGGCTTGTTCCTGAAAACGTGATTTAGGATCCAGATAAGCTTGCGTCTTTAAAATCTCCGGCAATTTAATCACGATGCGATCGAGGATAAATTTCTTTGCCCTTGCCAACCCTTGATCAAGATAAATGGCGCCAATCAAGGCTTCCACGGCATTCGCCAATATATAATGGCGCGATTTCTTATTCTTATCCTTCGCTTCTCCCCTTGAAAGATATAGGTATTCCTCCAGCCCGATCTCCTCGGCAATTACATGGAGCATTTTAGCGTTCACTAAAGCGGCCCGCCAATTCGTGAGATCTCCTTCGGGCATATCCGGATAATTGAGATAGAGATGCTCGGTCACAACGATCTCCAACACGGCATCGCCCAAGAATTCCAGGCGCTCATTATGTCCGCTCGCAAATTCAGGATGCTCGTTTAAATAAGAACGGTGGACCATTGCCTGACGGAGGATGTTAGGGTCCTTGAATTTAAAGCCTAAGATCTTTTGCAAATTACTTAGTTCTGGCATATTTTCCCATCACGGGACGATATCGCATCGGCTCCATTCGGAGCCGCTGCCAAACCGTCTCGCAATTTATTCAATAAAGCCCGCGGATAGCGCGGGCATTATATAAGCTAGTATCATTATTCATCGGTGCCGGAAACCGGCTCGCTCGCTTCCGTGCTTCCCGTTTCCGTTTCTTTGTCACCTTGATCCTTATCCCAATGGTTATCACGTTTCTTTTTATCTTCTTCCGGCCAAGAGTTATATATTGCACCTAACACGCCGTTTATAAACTTTCCCGAGGCATCCCCCCCAAAACTTTTTGCCACTTCGATCGCTTCATTAATGGCGACGCGGGGAGGAATTTCCGTATAGACAAGCTCGAAGATACCCAAACGGAGGATATTGCGGTCAATGGTCGTAATTTGATCAAGGGGCCATTCAGTTGCAAACCTGACAATCTGAGCATCGATTTCAGTTAAGTGTTCGATGACGCCATTTACCAACTGGCTCACGAAACCGCCATCATCGAAGTTCGGGGCAAAATTCGTGAAGTTATCCTGCATTAAAGTGTCAGTATTCTGCCCATTCTTGCCATTAAAATCCCAGGCAAACAATGTCTGGAGGGCGATAGTTCTCGCTAAATGGCGATTTGACATAGCTTATTTCTTAGCCTTTGCCTTTACTGGGGCAACTGCCACTTTAAGGATCTGGCGTCCGCGATATGTACCGCAAAAATTGCAGACAACATGAGGAAGCTTAGCTTTGCCGCACTGAGGGCATTTGTCTAAAGCCATTTTATCCAAGGCTTGGTGAGCACGATTAGTGCGGACAGCGCTTGAGGATTTTCTTTTCTTTGGATTAGCCATATATTTCGCTTTCTTTGGAGAATTTTAACAAAATTACTCGCAGATTTATTATTTATCTGATTTTAGTATAACCAAAAACTGATATTAGTCAAATTCTAGGCTTAAGCAGCCGCGGCGGCAGGACCTACGATTGCTTCAAATTCCTCCTTTTCCAAGGTCTCTTTTTTAAGGAGAGCCTCAACCACTTTTTCCAGCTTATCCCGCTGTAATTTCAGGATTTCTCCGGCCTTGGCGGCCGCTTGGCTAATGAAAGTAGAAATCTCCCTGTCGATCTCTTCAGCCACTTTCTCACTATAATCGCGCTGTTCATGGATCTCCCTGCCTAAAAAGATAAGTTCGTCCTTTTGACCGAAAGTTCGAGGACCAAGGGTATCGCTCATACCATAGTCTGTGATGAGACTACGGGCGACACTGGTTGCCCTCCGTAAGTCGGACGTGGCCCCGGTCGTTACTTCCCCAAACACTTCCTTCTCGATCAGATGGCCGGCCAGAAGAACAGCAATATCATTTAAGAAATCGGACTTGGATTGGAAATATCGGTCCTCGGTAGGCACTTTTAGGGTATATCCACCAGCTTGCCCACGGGCAATGATAGACACTTTCTGTACGGGATCTCCATTAGGCAAAAAATGAGCCACCAAAGCGTGCCCCGCTTCATGATAAGCGGTAATCCTCTTTTCTTTCTCATTGATCACCCGGCTTTTCCGCTCCGGCCCGATCATCACCTTCTCGATTGCGGAAAATAATTCCTCCATACCGATATTTTTCTTGCTCAGCCTTGCGGTTAGGATAGCTGCTTCATTAAGGAGGTTTGCGAGATCGGCACCAGAAAATCCAGGGGTACGTTCGGCAATGCGCTTGAGATCGACATCTGCCGCTAAAGGCTTTTGCTTCACGTGCACTTTTAATATTTCTTCACGATCTTTTAGGTCTGGGCGATCGATTACTACTTGTCTGTCGAAACGTCCAGGACGAAGCAAGGCAGGATCTAGAACATCGGGACGGTTGGTGGCCGCGATCACGATGACGTTTTGGCTCGGCTCAAAACCATCCATCTCAACTAGAATCTGATTCAGCGTCTGCTCGCGCTCATCATGAGAACCGCCCAAGCCGGCGCCACGGCGGCGTCCGACCGCATCGATTTCATCGATAAAAACGATGCAGGGGGAATGTTTTTTCGCTTTCTGAAAGAGAGAACGGACACGAGAGGCGCCAACTCCCACAAACATCTCGACAAATTCCGACCCGGACATATGGAAAAATGGCACACCAGCCTCTCCGGCAACCGCTCTGGCTAAAAGGGTCTTGCCCATGCCCGGTCCTCCAAGCAATAACACTCCCCGGGGAATACGAGCGCCTAATTCCAAGAATTTCTTGGGATAACGCAAGAATTCCACGACTTCATGCAACTCTTCTTTGGCTTCCTTGGCACCGGCTACATCGGAAAAGGTGACTCTCTGCTTATCATTAAGGTCGAATTCTTTAGCATTAGACTGTCCAAAGCTTATCGCTTTGGAATTCATACCCTGAGCGCTGCGCATCATGAAGAAAAATAGCAAGCCGATTGCAATTAACGGTAGTGCAAAAGGCAAGATCGCACTCAGCCAATATGACCAGCCAGAGGGCTGTTCGACGTTAATCGAAATCCCGGCCAACTTATCCGGCGGTACTTGGAAATTGCTAAGAAGAGAAGAGAGGCTTTCCCCGCTTTCCTTCTGCACGATCTGGGTTCCGCCGTCCTTTAAACCTACTTTTATCTCGTTACCGCTTACTGTCAATGACTGGACTTTATCCTGTTCGATGCCGGTAATTAATGTCTCGATTCCCACCGGTTGACTGCCGTTCATGCGAGAAAAAGCGGAAAATATCGCAGCAATAGCTAAAAAGACCAGGAAAAATACAACAAAATTTTTTACAAGGTTTTTCATATTTATTCGAAAGTATGCAAATTTTTACTTATATCGTAACCCTTATTATATAACTATTACGCAGTTTTGGCAAGACTAATTGTTTAATCTCTGATCAACCCTAATTATTTAAAAGAGCCCGTTTCCGGACTCTTTTAAATCAATACAGTTATTATGGGGATTATTCTGTTTCCTCTGCCTTCACTTCTTCTTTCGTTTCTCCGGCTTCTTCTTTTTCTTTAGTGGCACGCTTCTTGGCCGGCTTTTCTCCCTCCACACCGGAAAGCTTTAGACCTAAACGATGTTCGGATGGGGAAATGCTTACGATTTCAAAGTCGCGAGTTTCGCCGGCATGGAACATTTCGCTGATCTTATCCTTAGCGGTGACATTGAGCTGGCTGATATGGGCGAGACCGTGGATTTCCTCGTCGAGCTTAACGAAAAGGCCGAAGGGATTAATCTTTACGATCAAGCCAGATACGGTCTGGCCGATACTATATTTCGCACTCGCTTCCTGCCAAGGATCCTTCTGCAGCTTCTTAGAGCTGAGGAAGATCTTGCTGCCATCGATGCTTACGATTTCTGCCTTAACATGATCTCCCACCTTGAAGAGTTCGCTCGGAGAATCGATTCTCTGCCAGGCAATCTCGGAAATATGGATCAAGCCTTCCATACCGTCGTCAAAGTTTAAAAAGACGCCGAAGCTGGTAATGGCCGTGACGCGACCATCGACAATCATTCCGACATTATAACGGTCCAAAGCCGGCTTTTGCTTCTTGTTCCAGACATCCTTCTCGCTAAAAATTATCTTATTCTCATCTTCATTCAAAGTGATGACGTTCACCTCAAAATCACGGCCGACAAAAGTCTTGAGCTTCTCAAGGATCTTGCTCTTATCGCCGCCGCTGATGCGGGGATAATTTTCAGGAGCGAGCTGAGATACCGGCAAGAAGCCATTAATCTGGCAATAGCGTGCTAATAAGCCGCCCTTGTTAGCATCAATGATGCGGATCTTAACAGTACTGCGTTCTTTGAACGCTTCACGGAGTTTATTCCAAGCCTTCTCCTGTCCAACCTGGCGGAAAGATAACTCAAGCTGGCCGGCTTCGTTTTCTGCATCGATCACGGCCGCTTCGATCTGATCTCCCGGCTTAAGATTGGAATATTCTTCCACCTCTACATAGAGCTCAGGACCGCGGACAACGCCCATGAGGACGCCATCGATATCCAGTTTTACCTCCGACTTAGAAGCGGTGATAACGGTTCCCTTGATAACGTCTCCGACCTGAGGGACTTTAACCCCGTCCTTCTCTATCAAATCGGCGAAAGAAGTATTTACCTGTTCTTTTGGCATATAAATAAAAAAGATACTTAACCGGCTCTTACGGACCAGCCCCCCAGCCACCTCAGGCGCTTATTGCGCCCTGAATCCGGGAGATTATAATAGGTGAGTATTCATTTTTCAATGCTCGTACAGCTTATAACAAAACAGAGGAAGAGTCAAGCTCTTCCTCTGTTTAAATAGGTCTGGGATTACACTTTAATTACTACCGGCAGGACCATCGGGCGCCTCTTCGTCTGAGCGAAGAGAAACTGACCGACATCATTTCTAATCTTATTCTTGATAAAGTCATCATCGGCCGGAGTCATAGGATTCTTATCTTTGACGATATTCTTCACTCTGGATCGAGTCTTCTCGATCAAGTCCCGGCTTTCCTTCATATAGATGAAGCCGCGGGAAATGATATCGGGGTTACCGATGATATTTCCCGTCTTGGCGTCGATAGTAGCAATGATTACGATCATGCCGTCGCCAGCCATCATCAAGCGATCGCGCAATACTACTTCGGAGACATCGCCGACACCAAGCCCGTCCACCATGACATAATCAGTGGGAACCTTTTCCTTAGTGAGCTCGCCAACCGTATTTCCTTGGGCATTCTTCTTAAAGTGTACGATCTGGCCATTATCGGCAACAAAGATATTTTCCGTCTTGATCCCCACCTGTTCGGCAAGTTCCGCATGGGCGCGAAGCATATAATGGTTAGCTTCGATCGGCATGAAATATTCCGGTTTCAATAAGCGCATCATGAGCTTTAGGTCTTCCGCCTTGGCATGTCCTCCGGCATGGATATCGAGCATCCGGTAATGGATGATCTTAGCACCCTGTCGGACAACCATATCCATAAGATTTTGAATGGAGCGCTCGTTTCCAGGAATTACGGAAGAAGAGAAAAGGACGGTGTCGCCATGCTTGAGTGATACAACGCGATGTTCACCGTTGACCACTCTGCTCAGGAAAGCATTGTCTTCTCCTTGTGCCCCCGTACCGATGATCATTATCTTATTATCCGGTAAGCGGTTAAGCTCCTTATCATCAATGAGGATCTTGGGGTCAAATTTAAGATAACCGATCTGGTGCGCAATCTCGACGTTGGCATTCATACTCCTGCCCTGAAGACTTACGCGGCGGCCATATTTTTTAGCAAGATCGAGAATCTTTTGGACGCGGCTAATCTGGGAAGCAAAAGTGCCGATAATAATGCGGCCATCTATCTTCTCAAAGAGCTTGCCCATCTCTTCTCCGATCGCAGACTCAGAAATCTGGTAGCCCGGATGAGTGGCATCCGTGGAATCGGACATCAGCATCAAGATTCCGCGGTTTCCGATTTGCGCGATGCGCTGGAGGTCTGCCGGTTTGTCATTGACCGGCGTGAAATCGATCTTGAAATCGCCGGTATGCAATATCGTCCCGAGAGGAGTATTGGCGATAACGGCAAAACAATCAGGTATGGAATGGTTGACGCGCGTGAACTCCACTCGGAAAGAAGCGCCCAATTGGACGACGACATTTTCATCGATTTCCTTTATCTTAAGGACCGGGGCATTCTTATGTTCCAGATGGCGCTTACGAACCAAACCGGCGGTCATCTTGCCCATAAACATCGGCGGATTACCAATTTCACCCATGATATGGGGAATAGCTCCGATGTGATCGTAATGGCCATGGGTGATGACGACACCTTTGATCCAGTCAGCCTTGTCCCTTAAATAAGAGACGTTAGGAATTATATAATCAATACCGGGCATGTCCTCTTCAGGAAATTGCAGCCCCATGTCGATAATAATGATTTCCCGGTTGCATTCAATAAGGGTCATGTTGCGTCCGACTTCTTCGAGTCCGCCCAAAACCATTACTTTCAGATAATCGCCCTTGTCATTCTTTATAAGGGTAGTAGGCCGAGCTTGGGGCCGGAAACGCCTTTTCGGCGCTACAGGTGCGGGCGCGCTCGGGCGACCGCTTTCTTTGCTGGCAGTGATGCCAGGCTTAAATCTAGTTATCATTAGGATTGAAAATTAAAAATTCACAGATCAGGGGGCCACGCAGGCCCCTACCTAATAAATTTTCAATCATGTTATGAGGCCGAAGCCTCGATTATGAGTAATGGATGCCTTACCAGGCAATCCGTTTTTTAGTCTTTAAATACCAATCGGAAATGCCGGCAAAACGGTCATTCGGCTCATTCACGGCCGTTGAGGAAACGCCGCGGACGCGCTTTGCCTGCACATAATTATAACTCGGGGCATAGAGGAAGATTGCCGGTACATCGCCGGTTATGAGCTCCTGTATCTTGGTATATTTTTCTATTCTTTGATCGATATTATCCGTCTGCCGGGCTTCAGTGAGTAAATTGTCTACCGTTTGGTTATTATATCCTGCCAGATTCAGCCCTTGTCCGCCGATGCGAGACGAACTCCAAAATGATGAGATGTCCGGCTCGGAACCGACTACCTGTCCATACAGGAAGGCTTCGAAATTATGGGATGAAACCAAGTCCGAACTTACTGAGGAGGCCGCTGCTTTATCTATCGTTACCCTAACGCCCACCGCTTCCCAATCTGATTTTATACTCTCTGCCGCTTCAATCTTTCCCGTTTCAGGGATAGAAAGCTTAATTGCCAATACCTGCTTATCCGCACTGGAATAGCGCCAATAACCAATCGCTTCCATCTTTGAGGACGACGCATAGGAAATCACAGCAGATACATCTGCGCTCTTTTCGGTCGCCGCTAATACTTCCGGAGTTATATCCACTCTCTTGTATCCGCTTTCCTCCAAAAGCTGTTCCGCTTTAGCGCGATCAAAAGCGAAGCGATTCGCTTCCGGGACGGCAACGTAGTCATCGGCAATAATCGGTCCATCAATTAAGCTTCCTCCACCCTCAAGCGCCTCTCCGATCAAGCGCTCCCGGTCAATGGCATAAGCCAAGCCCTGTCTCACTTTCAAATTGGATAAAGCCTTGTTCTTTGAAGTATTGAAAAATATCGCATTAATCTGAGGCAGGCGGAGGCGATGGATGTTCAGGGAGTGCTTGGCCACTAAATCTCTCATTAAATCATCCGGCACATAGCTCGCGCCGTCGATTTCATTAGCATTGAGAGCACGAACGAGCTCATTATAATCAGGATAAAACTTGATGATAAGCTCTCCGATGTATGGCTTCACACCATAATACTCGGGATTAGCCACTAAATGGTATTCGCGCATCGCTCCTCCCTTGTTCTTGATCAGCGAGAGGAACATGTACGGACCGGAACCGATCGGCTTCAGATTTAATTCGGAAAGAGGAGCTGCTTCGGGTAATATATTTTCCCAAGCATTTTGCGGCATGATACCGAAAGTGAGCAAGCTTAAAAAATCTGCATAGGGCTCAGAAAGCTTGAATCTCACGCTCCGATCATCGACCCGCTCAATCTCCGCTCCATTCAGGCTCGCCCGCAAAGGAGAACGATATTCCGGAGTCTTGATCAAATTGAAAGTGAAGATCACATCCTCAACCGTCACCGGCTCTCCCGTCTGCCACTTCGCACCTTCACGTAGAGTAACGGTGTATGATTTACCTGCATCCTCGATAATCCAACCAGAGGCCAAATCGGACGCCAGACGGCCAGAAGGATCGTAACTAAAAAGGCTAGAATAAATAAGGCGGGTCAGGTCCGCATCCACGTCGCGGTTCGAGGCATAAAGCGGATTAATCGCCTGCGGATAGCCCACAATTCCTTCGCTATATGTTCCTCCCGCTTTAGGAATGAGAACGAGATTCTGGTTATAAAAGCGATAGCCAAGATAACCTAGGCTCAAAGCGAGCAAAAGCGCTGATACTTTCAGGATGATTTTCTCCCGAGGATCAAGCAGTTTAGAAAGATGTGTTATCTGTGTACGCCGCGGGATCTTTGTCGGTGCAAGTGAATAAACTAGATTCTTGTCCGCCTGAGCACGCAAAGCATCTTTGGAGCGATATCCCGATTTAACACCGGGTTTAATGCGTGATACGAAAAGATGGGAAAACGCAGTGACGCTTCCTTTCAGGATTGAGATTATATTTCGAGGATTCATTTCAAAAAGAGACGAACCGGAAGGACGGCCTTAGGCCAATAAATTGGCCAGAGACAGGCCGAAGAAGAGCACCGCAATCACAATTGTGGCGGTGAATAACTTTTTTTCCAGACCGCGCTTCGTCAGATAAACGCCACCAGTGCCGCCAAAAGCGGAACCGAGGCCTGCGCCGCGATTCTGAAGCAAAATCACTATGATGAGGAGGATAGAAACGATGATTTGGGATATTTTGATCCAGTCCATATTCGATTATTTCTTGAGACCGGCGATCATTTCCGCCAAAACTTTCTTATTGTTGACGGCGAGATCGGCCAGGATCTTGCGATCCACGGTAACGCCAGCGGCCTTTAAGGCGCCCATGAAACGAGAATAAGAATATCCATGTTCACGGACAAAGGCATTGATCTTGATCTGCCAGGCAGCACGCATATCGCGCTTCTTCTTGCGGCGGTCACGGAAAGCATGTGCTCCGGCCTTGGTGCGGGCAGTTTTTGCCAGCTTAATCAGGTTCTTGCGGCCCCATTTGTAGCCCTTAACCTGCTGTAACAGTTTGCGGCGTTTTTTTACATGAGTGGTACCTCTTTTTACTCTTGGCATATTGGATTAGCTAAAGCCGCATCTTATCGATACGGGGTCAAAGTCTTAATGGTTTTTGCTAAAGTCGCATCAGCGCTGATATCCAAACGCTTAGCACGCTTGGTATTGCCGGTTTCACGAGAATTGAAATGATCCTGACCGGCTTTTCTCTTTTTAATCTTAGAGGTAGCGGTGAGGCGGAAACGCTTGGCAGTAGCCTGATGAGTCTTGATTTTCGGCATAAAATTGATAAAAAAACAGGCGTAACACCTGGATGATAAAAAATCCTACTTCTTATTCATCAACACCATAGTAAATCTTCCCCCTTGATTTGTCAAGGGTTGTTCAATCTCAATATTGAGTCCTTCTATTTGTCTAAGCTTAGCCACAAAATTATCGATGATTTCTCGTCCTTTTTGCGGATATTGGCGCTCGCGACCGCGTAAAATCAACTCGACCTTAAGCTTATTCTCTTTAAGCAAGAACTTTTCCGCTTGCATCAGGCGAAAATTGAAATCATGCTCGCTGATCCTGAAAGATAAGCGCACTACCTTGGTATCAATCTTCTTCTGCATCACCTTCTGACGATGCAGCTTCTTTTCATGCTCGTATTTGAGTTGCCCAAGATCTACGATCTTAGCTACTGGGGGATTTGCTTTAGGGTTTACCTCCACAAGGTCTAGATCCAGCTCCTTTGCCCGATCAATAGCTTCCCTTGTAGTCATTACACCGACGTTTTCTCCGGTTTCATCGATTAAAAAAACTTCCTCGCTTCGTATTTGCGAATTTGAGCGGAAAAACTTCTTTTCTTTCTGTTCGACGCGATGGAATTTGATGCGCATGGCAATGTAATTAGATATTATGTGCTATTTATAGCGTAAAATAAGGAAAAAGTCAATTAAATTAATTTTTTGTTAATCATCTGAAGTGCAATAGGCGCCACTTTAAGCGAATTAATATTTGGTAATTCAATGAGCTCGGCACCCATTGAATCTTGCCCATCTGGGGAATCCTTTATATTATCAATTGATGCGGTCACTTCAAAATATATTCCGATATGGTGCAGTCGTCTTTTTTCTCCTAAGCCATTAACATAATCGCAAAAATACTCATTATTTCCTATGAATATGTAAGTGCTGAGGTTAATCCCTGTCTCCTCTAAAAATTCACGCTTTAACGTCTCTTCAATCCTTTCACCAAACTCAATTCCTCCTCCAGGTAGATCGTACATTCCTTTATACGCTCCCCTAGACTTCTTTATTAATAGGATTTTACCGTCCTTAATAAGAATCCCATAAACGCCTACATGAAACTGTTCGTTGGATAATTCATTCATATAAATATAATTCATTATACTACCTTGCCCCCCATACACAAAACGGCTCCTTTTCAAAGGAGCCGTTTTATTTATGAGCGGGTAACGAGAATCGAACTCGTCTCTCAACCATGGCAAGGTTGCATAATAACCACTATACGATACCCGCAACTATTAACTTATATAACAAATATTTTTGCCTGAGGCAAGCCCTAAAAAGACAGGGAAATGTTCGGTTCCGGAAGGTGCCGCGGGCGGGAATCGAACCCGCACTGTATCTCTACAACTGGATTTTAAGTCCAGCGCGTCTACCAGTTCCGCCACCGCGGCTCATGATTTGTGGAGATGATGGGAGTTGAACCCATGTCTAATAAGGATCTTTAGATATATTTACAAGAGTAGCCTAGCTTATGGTTACGAGCCGACGCCCTATTAAACCAGGCAAAAAAGGCGGCAGCCGCCCTCCATTGTGTCGGAACCATCAGGGAGGAGCTAAAGGTTCCCAAGCTTCGATGATGACACCGGTTGTCGGCGCTGAAGCGGCACCGGTCCGATGGTTACGGCTATTTTTTAATTAAGCCATAACGGGAGCGAAACTCGGAACATTCCAAGTAAACGCTCTTGCAGTGTTTTTGGCACTTGTGTTTTTAGGTTATTTTTACGGTGTAACCAAAACCCGTCATGAATATCTAAAGACAGTCTGTATTATCGATACCCGGCATCCCCGATATCATTTGCCCTGTCTCTTTGTGAATGTCCTGATCTGTCTCTCTGTTTCGCGCTTCTTAATCGCCTCACGCTTATCATACTTCTTTTTGCCTCGGCCTAAAGCGAACTCAAGCTTCACGAAACTGCGTTTAGTATACATTTTGACCGGAATCAATGTCAAGCCCTTTTCCTGAATTTTTCCCGATAAATGGGCCATTTCCCGCTTAGTAACCAACAGCTTGCGATCCCTGGTCGGCTCGTATCCGGAAAGCTGCCCGGCATAAGGATAAGGGGAAATATGGGCATTGATCAGCCAGAGCTCCGGTCCTGATTTATCTGCTTTGATAGAAACATATGAACCGTTGAGGTTAATATGGCCTCCTTTGGCCGATTTCGCCTCCTGTCCAGACAATACTAAACCAGCCTCATAGCTTTCTAAAAGGTCGTAATCGAAACTAGCTCTGCGGTTGTTCGCCAGAATCGGCATAATTCCATTCTTTAAGCTTAGCTACCACTTCGTCATTAAACATCATATTTTCAAGATGGCGGCGATATTCAGCTGAAGCCAACCGGGAAGACACTTCCTGATCTTGCCCATACATCTTTTTAAGACCTTCCAAACGCTCGTCCACCGCGCTTTTCTTGATATCAATCTTTTCAATGATTCCAACTTCTCTAATGACAAGAGCGGTCTTGATCCTCTTGATAGCGTTTGGCAGCATATCCAGACGTAATTCTTCTCTGTTCTTATTAAGATGCTGAAGATAATCTTGGAAATTTCCGCCCTGGCTGGTCACATTGCGTTCGAGCTCCTGCATCATATTTTCCGATTCGCTCATGATAAGGGCATCAGGAAAATCACCAAACTTAGCTTTCTCAGCGATCGCTTCTAACATCTTAAGCTCCGCCTTTATATCCGCCTGACGCTCGCGATCCGCCATAATGTTCTTACGGATAGCCTCCTTTAAATCTTCCACATTCTTGAAATGCATGTCTTCCGCTAAAGCATCGTCGATAGCTGGTAATTCGCGAGAATAAACCGCCGTAGCCTTAACCTCAAAATCCACCAGCTTACCCGCAAGATTGGCCTGATGATGCGTTTCAGGATAATGGAGAGAGAATTCGCGCTTATCACCGGTCTTTATACCCCCGACCTTCTCATCAAATCCCGGCACCATATACTCTTTCCCTAAGATTATGGTTACATCTTTAGCCTGGCCTCCTTCTACCGGAACTTTCTCAATACTCAGGTTGATATCAAGGACAATCTTATCCCCCTGCTTAGCCGGAGAATCGCTTATTGCCTCCTTGGCGCGCATCTCAAGAATTTCTTTGAGGGTCTTTTCAATATCTTCGTCCGTCACCTCCGGCCTTTCCTTCACTATCTTAAGTCCCTTATATTCTCCCAATGCAACGACCGGAAGAAGGGCAATGGTCACTTTATATTCCAAAGGATTGCCAGGTGCGAGCTTCGTAATCTCGACGTTCGGCTGCCCTACCGGCTGACGGCCCGCAAGTTCCTTTTCAAAAATCCCATCAATCGTCTTATGGATTGCAATGTGGGCCGCTTCTTCCAGGATGCTGATTTCCCCCACTTTCTGTTTAAGAATGTCATAAGGGACCTTGCCTGGGCGAAACCCTTCAATCTTTACATGCTCAGAAACGTGCTGAGCCCCTTTCTCTATATATGGCTGAAATTCTTCCACTTCAAGGACTACAGAAACTTCAACCATTGATTTTTCTAAATCTTTTTTAGTGACTTTCATATGCTCGAAGCAATTAGAAACGAGCTTTTAGCTCGCTTATTATGATTTCTTTATTTATTATATCTTAGCACTTTTTTGGGAAAAAGCAAGTATAAATTTTGGTAGCAAAAGATACTTTTTTTAAAAGCGCTTATCTGATTGATAAGCGCTAAGTTCATTTAATAGCTTCGGAAAAAGCTTTAAGTGCGTTGTTCTCTTTCTCGGTAAGACCAATCTCGGTAAGCGACATCATCTCCAGCATTGTCTTAAGTGTTTCTATCCAGTTGCCCTCGAAAATTACCTGACCGTCGAACCAACTTTCGGTTAATTTTGCCTTATCCTCAACGGAGAAAGCAAAGGCGATAGTCAACTTGCTTTTTTCCGAGGGACTAAGATACCCCCAATAAGCTTGGGGGAATAGTTCGGTCGTACCTCTATATAACTCGCCAGTATGAAGATACTCCTTATCAACCATAGTTGTACAGGGCAATCTTTTCAGAATGTCGTTAAACAACAAAATTTTTTCAACAAGATCATCATCATTCTTTTTCATTTTATCGATAAGTCTTTTAACTGAACCGATAATATTAGCCTGATAAGTTTTCATCTCGTGTGTTTTTAGTAAGAACAAATTGATTTTCAACAATTTTAGATGATATCTTCTAGCTTGTAAAGAGCTGTTTGGTAACAAAAAACACCCCCAAAGGAGGTGTTTTTTTATTCTTTGGACAGTTAATTAGAGCAACAAACCAACGATGAGCAGGGCGACAATGTTTAATACCTTAATCATCGGATTAATCGCCGGGCCGGCGGTATCCTTATAAGGATCACCGACGGTATCACCAGTAACCGCAGCCTTGTGGGCATCAGAGCCCTTGCCGCCAAAATGACCAAGTTCAATATACTTCTTGGCATTATCCCAAGCACCACCTCCGGATGTCATGGAAACAGCAACAAAGACGCCAGTGATGATCGACCCGACTAACAGGCCACCAAGAGCTTCAATGCCGTGGCTCCCAAAAATGAAGCCGACAAGGATCGGAACGACCACAGGAATAATAGCCGGGAGAACCATTTCTTTAAGCGCCGCCTTGGTGACGATATCAACCGTACGACCATAATCCGGCTTTTCGGTACCGGCCATAATGCCGGTCTTCTCCTTAAACTGTGCCCGGACATCATCGACGACAGACCCAGCAGCTTTGCCCACCGCCTTCATCGCTAAAGCGCCGAAGTAATAAGGCAAGAGACCGCCAAGAAATAAGCCGGCGAGTACATAAGGATTATTAATCATGAACTGATAACTATCCGGCAGGGAATACGTGAAGTCTGAGAACAGGACCAGGGCTGCCAGAGCGGCAGAACCAATGGCATAGCCCTTAGTAACAGCTTTAGTGGTGTTACCAACTGCATCTAGCGGATCAGTAATGTTGCGGACATCGTCTCCTAATTCAGCCATTTCCGCTATTCCGCCGGCGTTATCAGTAATCGGACCGTAGGCATCAATAGTTACAATTATGCCGGCCATGGAAAGCATGGCTACTGCAGCCACCGCAACGCCGTATAAACCGACTAATGAGTATGAACCGATAATGGCGGCCACGATCACAAGGATCGGAAGGGCGGTAGACTTCATGGATACCGCGAGGCCGGCGATAACATTCGTTCCGTGCCCGGTACGGGAAGCTTCAGCTATACTCTTCACCGGAGCAAACTTGGTGGAGGTATAGTATTCGGTGATAACGACCAAAGCGGCCGTTACGGCCAAGCCGATCAAGCCTGCCAGATAAACGTTCATAGCCAGAGAGGCATCATCGATGAAGGCGCGGGTTATGGGGTAAAAAGCGATCGCCGCTAATACGCCAGAAGCGATCAAGCCCTTGTACAAAGCGCGCATGATGTTTTTCTTCTTGCCCAAGCGGATGAAAAAGATGCCGACGATAGAAGCGAGGATGGAAACCGCTCCCAAAACCAGCGGGAAGATAACGATATCAGGGTTGTTTGCAAAAGTTAGAGAACCTAAGACCATCGCCGCAATTGAGGTAACGGCGTAAGTCTCAAAAAGATCGGCGGCCATACCTGCGCAATCACCGACATTATCACCGACATTATCGGCAATCACCGCGGGGTTACGAGGGTCATCTTCAGGAATACTGGCTTCAACTTTTCCTACTAAATCGGCGCCGACATCAGCAGCCTTGGTGTAAATACCGCCCCCTAAACGGGCAAAAATGGAAACTAAAGAACCACCAAAACCAAAGCCGATCAAAGCATGAAGGTTGCCGGTAACTAAATAAAAACCGGCAGTTCCAAGCAAAGCAAGACCAACCACTAATAAGCCAGTGACACTACCACCACGAACGGCGACATTTAAAGCTTTCTGTAAGCCGCCGCGAGCCGCTTCAGCCGTACGGACATTAGCACGGACGCTGACGAACATGCCGATGTATCCGGTAAGGGCAGAAAACGCCGCGCCCAACAAGAAAGCGGCCGCAGTCAACCATCCCAAGGACGGGATGAGACCGAGGATCACGAACAACACCGCGGCCACGATACCGACCGAACGATATTGGCGATTAAGGAAGGCGCGCGCTCCGGCTTGGATAGCGGCTGCAATTTCCTTCATCTTCTCGTTGCCCGCAGGCATACGAAGGACGGAGGCAACAGCGATGACGCCATATATGATGGCCGCCAAAGCGCTGCCGATGATCAGGAGATTAGTCATATTATTTATTAAAATTTATTATTTCCTCTTATTCCTCCTTAGCTTCCTCCTCCTTTTCCTCTGCTTCCGGCGATTGGCTTGACTCTGTTTCAGCTTCGCCATTCTCATCAGCCACTTTCTTTTCACCTTCCGCTTCTATGATATCGATTTTCCAACCAGTAAGATGGGCAGCTAAGCGGACATTCTGCCCGCTCTTGCCGATTGCGAGTGAAAGCTTATCGGCTGCTACCTTTACCACCGCTTTACGCTCCTTATCATCGAGCTCGATACTTTCGATCTTGGCAGGTGAAAGAGCATTGGTGATGAATTTCGCAGGATCTTCATCATATTCGATGATGTCAACTTTCTCTCCCCCTAATTCACTGATAATAGTCTGGATACGGGCACCGCGCTGGCCTACGCACGATCCTACCGGATCTACGTTCTCGGCTTCTGTGAAGATCGCTACCTTTGAGCGGGAACCGGCTTCGCGAGCAACGCCTTTTATCTCCACCAAGCCGTTAGCGATTTCCGGGATCTCAAGGTAGAAGATTTTTTTCAAGATTTCCTCGCTACGCCGGGACAAGATGATCTCCGGACCCTTATGTCCTTCCCGGACTTCTTTGATATATACCTTTACGCGTTCACCGGGGCGATAGAATTCATTAAAGATCTGTTCTTCCGGAGGCAGGATGCCAATCGCTTTGCCGAGATCGACAAAGACGAGCCGGCCTTCATGTCTTTGGACGACGCCGCCTACAACCTCTCTTTCCTTATCCCTGAACTCACTTAAGACCATATCGCGCTCCATTTCTCGGAGCTTCTGGATGATTACCTGCTTGGCTGTCTGAGCAGCCATGCGCCCGTAACTCTCGGGGATAGGAAGCTCGGTCATCATTTCATCGCCAATCTTAGCTTCGTGTTTGAAAATAAGGGCCTCTTTTAATTGGATATCGGTCTTGGGATTAAACTTACGTTCTTTCTCTTCGCCTTCTTCACCCTCGGCCTGTTCTTGCCTTTCTTCTTTCTCGTCGCGCCTATAATCAGGATCGTTAAGACGACGGAGCATCTCTTGCTCCTCCTGCTCCGGCAGATTATCCACTACGGTTTTTACGTCGTAGATTTCCGACTTGGCGGTGTTGGGATCAAAAACCACCTTGATATTCTGGTTCTTTTCGCCGTAATCCTTGCGATAAGCTGCCGCTAAAGCAAGCTCAATTGTGTTTACGACGGCCGTATAATCAAGGTTTTTTTCTTCGCACACCTGTTTGATGGCGTTGGTTAGTTCAGACATATTTTTTTAAGCGGGAAATCCCGCAATTTAAATCGGGCTAAAGAAAAAGCTAATTGTAAGGACAATTAGCTTTCTAATGACAATATAGCAGACAAGAGTCTATTTGTAAAGGGATTAAGGCACTAATATCTGGCTTCCCGTGGCGGAAAGGAGCTGCCTCATAACGAAGGCAGTGACACCCCAAGCAACCAGGACGACGAGCAAGCCGATTACCGCCTCAGTAATCTCTTTTATAGCCTTCTTAGTTTGGTCCTCATTGCCGTTTGCCGTCATATACCTATATCCAGCTAATACTAAGATTGCCACTAAAAGAAGGCCGAGGATGGTTAAAGCGACTTTGATTATCCTGATAACGACAATCCGGATGTCATCCGGCTTACCCTCCTGATCGAAAGCAACGCCGATTTCCCCGCTACCGAACCCTTCTTGAGAACTAATGAGGGATTGATCAGCTAAAACTGGTTCGGCCGGCAAGAAGAAACCGGACATAAACAAACTCAACACTCCCAAGATAAAGGCGGAAATTGCTTTTTTACGGACGATGCGCATATAGTTATTGATGTGATATAATCATTATATAAAAATAGCCCTCAAATAACAAGAAATATGGCTTTAAGAAGGAAAATATTCCGCAATACCATTATCCAGGTAGTCGGCAAGCTGGCCTCCACCGGCCTTAATCTTTTCGCCTTTGCGTTAATGACAAGAGAGCTGGGCCAAGCCGGTTTCGGAGAATATACGACCGCCATCACCTTTCTCTCCTTCTTTGCAATCATTGCCGACCTCGGCTTGACGCTGGTGACATCGCAAATGATTTCAAGCCAGCCAGAACAGGAAGAGAAAATCCTAGGTAACCTTTTTGGTTTGCGTTTAGCGACCGCCTTGCTATTTATTGGATCGGCACCGCTGGCCGTCCTGCTGTTTAATTACAGCGGGGATATAAAGTTAGGGGTATTGCTAGCCGCCGGATCCTTTATATTCACGGCTTTAAACCAAATCATGGTCGGCCTTTTCCAAAATCGTCTAAGGATGGATAAGGTCGCTTGGGCTGAGACCTTGAGCCGCTTTGTCCTAATTATCGGTGTCATCCTTTCAGTGGAAGAAGGCTGGGGTCTTCCGGGAATCCTGATTTCGACGACCGCTGCTTCGTTTGCCAGTTTTCTACTCCACTTGTATTATGCCCGACGCTTTGCCCGTATCCGCCCCACGTTCGATTTTAACTGGTGGAAGAAGATCATGGGCCTTTCCTGGCCACTAGCGGTAACCATCGCTTTTAACCTGATTTATCTCCGTGCCGACACCCTGGTGCTATCCATGGTCCGCAGCCAGGAAGAGGTGGGTCTCTACGGAGCCTCGTATAAGATCATCGACGTGCTAAGCTCTTTGCCCTTTATGTTCGCCGGAATAATTCTGCCTCTATTGTCCGCTGCCTGGGAAAAGGCCGACAAAGGGCGCTTTGCTTCGATTCTACAAAGGTCCTTTGATGCCATGGCTCTCATCGCTTTGCCGATTGCGGTGGGAACGCAATTCGCTGCGAAGGAGATTATCGTGCTTGTCGCCGGTCCGCAATTCCTAGCCGCCGGATCTATCCTGCGCATCCTTATTATGGCCGTAGCCGCCATTTTCTTGGGCAATATGGCCGCCCATGCTATTATAGCGGTTAAGGCACAAAAAAAGATCATCTGGATTTACGTCTTCACCGGCCTTACCTCACTCGCAGCCTATATCTTACTCATCCCGCGGTTTTCCTATTTCGGCGCAGCAGCGGTAACCGTATACAGTGAAACAGCCATTGCCCTGCTATCATCGATCTTCCTCTATCGCCACCTCAAGCTAAAGATGAAATGGACAGGCTTCCTTAAAGCCGCTGGCGCCACCGGAATCATGGCTGCCGCTCTATATCTCATTCCTATTTCCGCTAGTTCAGACCTTTTAAGGTTACTACTCACATTAATTATTGGGGGCTTAACCTATCTCCTCTCCTTATATCTATTGAAGGCTTTCACGAGAAATGATTTTCTAAGCCTCTTTAAAAGAACCTAATATGGAAAAAGAAATACCTACTCCTCACGGAGCGATTAAAATAATATTTGAAAACGACGACCTACTGGTAGTAGAAAAACCCGCCGGCCTCATCGTCCACGAAGGTGACGCCACCCAGGAGCCGACCTTAGCGGATTATCTTCTGGCAGATTATCCCGAGCTTAAAGGGGTAGGGGAGGAAGAGACTAGGCCAGGCATAGTTCACCGCCTTGACCGTGAAGCTAGCGGCCTTATGGTGGTCGCGCGCAACCAGGCAAGCTTTCTCCACCTTAAAGAACAATTCAAAAAGAGGAAGGTAAAGAAAGAATATATCGCTCTCGCCCATGGCAAGATTATCCGTGACGAAGGCCGTATTTTATTCCCTATCGTACGCTCGCGTGCAGGCTTCAAGATGGCCGCCCTTCCCCTGGGAGCAGAAAAGATCGAAGAAAAGAAAACAAAGCTAAGCAACCGAGACCTGGGTACGATCGAGGCCCATGAACGCGCACGCCAAGCAATAACTGATTTCATCTGCGAAAAAAAATGGCCCCACCTTACTCTCCTTAGAGTAAATATCAAGACCGGCCGCACACACCAGATCAGGGTGCATATGGCCGCTTCGGGCCACCCCTTAGTCGGGGATGATGTCTATGGCACTCCTAAGACAAAAGTAAAAAACAGCAAGATCGGATTGGGTCGGATATTCCTCCATGCAGCCCTGCTCAGCTTTACCGCCCCATCGGGGGAAAAACTGTCATTTGCCTCCGCTTTACCTGTAGAGCTGATGGACTTTCTCGCCAAACAGAAATGATTTTGACACCTACTCCTCTATCTCTTATAATTAAGCTCAGATAATAAATAGTTTAATAAATAGACAATATGAAAAAGATGCTGCAACGTATTTTGAAGAATAAGAGCGCTCTTATCACCGGCGTACTCGTGCTCGCCGTTGTCGTGGCCGCCGTGATCTTCCTCACCGGTCCGAAAGACGCCCAACCCGGGAAGAAACTCAGCGCCGAGCAAGCGGCCGCTAAATCGGAGGAATTCATTAATAATTTCCTGATGCCCAGCGGCAGCAAGGCAACCATCACTGAAACCGTGGAAGAATACGGATTATATAAAATGAAGATCGATATCGGTTCTGAATCCCCGGTTGAATCCTACGTGACTAAAGACGGTAAGCTCTTTTTCCCCCAAGCTATCAACATGGAAGATGCAGCCGGCCAGCAGCAATCAGATAGCGGTGATACCGCCAATGCCGCTGCCACCGATCTCCCTAAAAGCGACAAACCTTCCGTTGAGCTCTTTGTCATGAGTTATTGCCCTTATGGTACTCAGATAGAAAAAGGGATATTGCCAGTTCTGGAAACGCTGGGAGATAAAATTGACTTCAAGCTCAAATTCGTGGACTACGCGATGCACGAAAAGAAAGAAATCGATGAGAACCTAACCCAATACTGTATCCAAAAAGAGACCAGTTCCCTTAATAGCTACTTGCAGTGCTTCTTGAAGGATGGAAACAGCAAGACTTGTCTCGCTGACCTTAAGTCGGGAGACAAGAAGAAAGTGGATAGTTGCATAACCAAGACGGATAAAGAATACAAGGTCACGGAAAATTATGATAACAAGGCTGATTTCCGCGGCAGCTACCCAGGATTCAATGTTGACCAGAAAGATAATGAAAAGTATGGCGTTGGCGGCTCTCCAACTTTGATCATTAACGGCACCGAAGCCTCTTCAGGTCGTGACTCTGCCTCACTGCTCTCCACTATCTGCTCTGCCTTCAACCAAGCACCCGAAGAATGTAACACGGAACTGAACAGCCAGTCCCCTACCGCGGGCTTCGGGTTTGACTATAGCGCCGCCAGTAATGCTGCTTCCTGCAACTAAGTTATAACTAGATCTACTAAAAAGGACTGTCCTTAGACAGTCCTTTTTTAATGCAAACCCGATAATCTATCTTCCGCGCCAATGTTTGGCTGCCAAAATGCGCCTAACCGCCAAGAGATACGCCGCTTGCCTCAAACTGATTCCTTGCTTCTCTTTATAGACAGAAAGCATCCTCTGCCAATTCGATCTCATTTTCTTTTCCAGCAGAGTGCGCAGATATTCTTCATCAAGAATCTGTCCCGCCCGGTTCTGCGCCCATTCGAAATAGCTGACGATGACTCCTCCGGAATTCGCTAAAATATCCGGGACAATTACCGTACCGGCGGAATCCAATATTTGGTCAGCTGCTAAATCGATCGGGCCGTTAGCCAGCTCGATTATATGTTTGGCCTTAATCCGTCCGGCGTTCTCAGCGGTAATTTGATTTTCCAAGGCAGCTAAGATGAGGATATCCACGTCCAGTTCTAACAAGGCGGCGTTGGTGACCTCTTGGCCTTTCGTATAAGAGCTAACATTATTGCCTTCACCCTTAAAGCGCCCGAGATCGGCGATATCCAACCCATCGGCATTGTAAGTGCCTCCGCGGCTATCCGAAGCCGCCACCACCTTATAGCCATCAGACGCCACTTTTTCGGCCATCAAGGCGCCGGCATTACCAAAGCCTTGGATCGCCACCTTGATACCCGCGGGCTTCTTTGCTGGCATGAATTCCTTCACCGTTTCCTGAAGGATATAATATCCTCCTTGAGCGGTCGCGTCCGAACGCATGGCAATGCCGCCAAGTTCCACGGGTTTGCCGGTAATCATTCCGGGCTCGTGCTTACCGGTTACCTTTTCAAATTCATCAAGCATCCAGCCCATTATTTGGCTATTGGTATAGACGTCAGGGGCTGGTATGTCCTTATCTGCTCCCAACACTTCATGGAATGACTGGATATATGCCCGGGAAACCGCCTCTAGTTCAGTCTTATCCGCTGACTTAGGATCGAAACGCACACCTCCTTTAGCTCCTCCGTAAGGGATGTCCGCCAAAGAGTTCTTCATGGCCATCCAAAAAGCCAGGGACTGGACCTCATCCTCGCTTACTTCGGGATGGAATCGGATGCCCCCTTTGCCCGGACCGAGATCCTCGCTGTAAAGGATACGCCACGCCGGATAGCTTTTATCTCCGATCTTAAGATCATTATAACTGACCCGTGCCGGCTTGCTCATCAATTCTAAATCGTCCGCCCCCAGACCATCGATCTTAGCTACTGCCTCCAACCTCTTTAAGTTGTCTTGGAATATACTCATATTTTTACTGTTAAAAAGAGGCGTCCGCAAAAAAACGTCCGCCTCCTCCAACCATTTTTAAACGTATTTTTCTAAACTTGCCTTCAGATCATCTTTGCTGCGGAGACCGATAAATTCCTCGACGACCTGTCCTCCTTTAAACAGCTTCATATTCGGGATGCTTTGGATCTCATATTTCATGGCCAATTCCTGGTTCTCGGGATTTTCTGTATCTAGCTTGGAAATCTTAACCTTCCCTTCTAATTCTCCGGAGAGCTCGTCCAGAATCGGAGCCATCATCCGGCAAGGCATGCACCAAGGAGCCCAGAAATCTACCAATACCGGCACCTCGCTTTTCATAACCTGCTCTTCAAAATCATCTTTGGTCAACTCAATCGCTTTACTCATATTATTATAATGCCATTTCTCCTAAGGGCATTGTTATAATTATTTCTTAATTACTTCTTTCAATAACCCGGCCATCTTATCACGCTTTTCAGAAGACATCTTCCCGTTAAGGCAACGATCCAACTCCGTAGATAGGATCTGTTCCGTCAAAGAAGAAATGGCAGATTTAACCGCCTTCATTTGCATGAGTAAAGGAAAACAATCATTTGGCGATTCCTTGAGCATTTTCTTAATGCCTTCAAGCTGCCCGATTATATTATTAATCCTCTGTTCGGCGGTTTTCATGGCTATATTATACAATACACCCCCGGGGGGTGTCAAGATTCTTTTTTTTCCGCAACGGCCCAGTAATTATATGCGCTATCATGGAGTTCCTTAACTAGCCAACCGGAAGCAGCTATCTCCCTCAAGAAAGCGCGCTTGCTGAAATAGTGATAGTACCGCTTTGCTAAAGGACGTCCATCATCGCTCTTCCAATCGAAAACGATCTCATTCCATCCATATGGGTTTAAGCCCAATAAGCTCTTAATCCTGGCAAGATGTAACAGACGACGATATTTCCCACGAAATTTCCAAACGCTGATCACAAGCTTGCCACCGTCTTTAGCGGCGTTAAGAAACGCTTTTAATACAAGAGTGCGATTTTCTCTGCCCGGGATATGGGAAATTACCGCCGAGCAAAAGATGCAATCAAACTCGTCCTTTATCTCAAGGTCTTCCAGCTCACCCTGCTCAAAACGGTAGCCCGGATAAATCTCACGGGCATAGCCCAAGAGAAGCTCACTCCCGTCTATCCCCACGTATCGTTCCGGTCCAATTTCGACGGCTTCCAGTAAACGACCGCTACCGCAACCCGCATCCAGGATTCTATCATTTTCGCCAATCTGGCCTGCTGCCCACAAAAAATCATCGGCTAATCCTTTCTTGCGCGTAGCGGTAAAATGCTTAGCCGATAGACGGTATGACTCACGGACTTTATCTTTTAGTTCCAATACTCGCTTCGTATCCATATCAATAATCTCCAAGATAACTTTTTTTCGGCATCTTATTAAGACGCAAGCAATTATCACAATGCCCGCAGGGCGAAGCATCCCGCTCGCCGAAATACTCCAATATATATTTCTGCCGGCATATTTGGCTGTAAACGTAAGCTTCCATTTCCTCCAGTTTAGCTCGAGCTCTCTCCGCTTTCGCTTCCAAAGCGCGGAAATCCAGGGATAGCTCTTCCGGTTCCATTACTCTCAAGATCCTGATCTCCGTTCCCTTAAACGGCGGCCGATATTCTACCAAGCCTTGTTCTGCCATCTTTTTAACGGCCCGGTTAAGAACCTCTTTCTTGATATGCAGGCTAACCGCCGCTTCGTCGGCGGCAAACTGCCAGCCAGTGATTATCTCTTTACCATATTTCTCCCTTAACTTCTCGGCCACTGCCAACTGCACTTTTGCTCGCTTGCCGATTCCGGCCAAAGTGTCGTCCCAGCTACCAACAAGCTTCAAGAAGCTATTCACATTCCGTTCGTTCGGACGCGAAACGATGCCTTCCTTTTCCAAAAGCTTGATCGCCGTTCCCACTGCCATCTCTGGCGCCGGTTCGGATAGGCGTTTGGCTAGTTCGCCATAAGTGATCAGGACCGTCTCTTCTCCCGGTTCGGCATCTTCCTGTGCTTCCAGTAAAAAGCGATAAACATCTTTTATCAGCTGCGGCCCGGGATTATCTCCTTGAATAAAAAATTCCTGCAGATAACGATCGGTAGGGGAATAAAAAAGAATGCAATAACTAGGTTTTCCGTCACGGCCGGCACGGCCGGCCTCTTGATAATATGCCTCAATCGTACCCGGGATGTCGTTGTGGATGACCAAACGGATGTCCTTCTTGTTTATTCCTAACCCGAAGGCATTCGTAGCCACCACGATCTGAGCTCGTCCTTCCATAAACTGTTCTTGGACCCAATTGCGGCTTTCACTATCCATCCCACCATGATAGGCGACGGCTGCAATATCGTAATCCGAAAGATACTCCACGATTTCATCGGCTTTTGAGCGGGTGCCGACATAAATAATACCGGCTCCACCTTCCTGACTGCGGACAGCATCGAGAATATATTCCATTTTTTTACCATTATTCGCCAAGATTGCCGCAAAGTGCAGATTAGGGCGGGCAAATCCGCTAATTACCAATTCATAATCCCTTAAACCGAGTTGTCTTGCGATATCCTCCCGGACCTCCGGGGTTGCCGTTGCCGTTAAAGCTACCACGACCGGCGTGCCGCAAAATTTTATCGCTTCCTTCAGCCGCAAATAACTCGGACGGAAATCATGTCCCCATTGGCTGATACAATGAGCCTCATCGATTGCGAAGAGCGATACTTTTATACTTTTAAGCTCGTTTACGAACGCTTGGTTATAAAAGCGTTCCGGTGCGATATAGATCAGCTTATAGGCACCCTCCTTGATCCGGGCAAATCTTTTTGCCGTCTCACTTAAGGAAATTGAAGAATTAATAAAAGTCGCCGGGATCCCCACTCTTTCTAGGGAGTCTACCTGGTCTTTCATCAAGGCAATAAGTGGCGACACGACTAAAGTAACCCCCTCGAGAAGCAAAGAGGGTAGTTGGAAAATCAGGGACTTGCCGGCTCCGGTTGGCAACACCGCCACCGTATCTCGTCCAGAAATTATGGCATCAATCGCCTTTTCCTGTCCGGGACGAAACGATTCATAGCCAAAATGGATCTTGAGCAACTCTAATAATTGTTTCTTCTTATCAATCATCCTTTTAGACAAGCAGAGCCATGCAAGCATGGCTCAACGCAAGCATACGTTTAATTATCTATTATTGGCGATGCTTATAGATTGCCATCACATTTTTAAACAAGAAAGCGATAGTCATCGGGCCGATACCTCCCGGCACGGGCGTAATTAACTTAGCCTTCTTAGCGGCGCCGGTAAAATCAACATCACCGTGTACGTGGCCGTGGTCATTGTTAATACCGATATCAATAACCGTGGCTCCTTCCTTCACATATTCTTCATCGAGAAACATGGGGATACCAAGAGCGGTAACAACCAGGTCAGCCTCAAGGCTGGCCGAGGCGAGTTCAGACCGCAGCAATTTATCTTGGCTAGGATTTGCATCCGGCAAAACTGCTCGTGAACCGACAGAAAAACCCATTCCTTCCAGGTGCTCTTTAAGAGCAGAGCCGAAAACATCCGAGCGATGAAAAATACAAGCCTTCCCGGATAGCTTATATTCTTTCACGATATAATCCACGGCCGCGATCACCGGGGAAAGAACATACTCCGGGTGGAGGGGATGGAACCCGTCCGCATCCTTCAGGGGATCGATTGCGGCGATCATCTTATCGGCATCCATGTGAGAGGGAAGAGGAAGCTGTAATAGAATAGCGTCAACCGTAACGTCCGTATTTAGAAAATTAATAACCTCCAGAAGTTCATCTTCTCTCATCTCTTCTTCGAGCACGTATAAATGCGTATCAATACCCACCTTCTTGGCTTCCCGCTCTTTTAATGAAACATAAAGTTTGGAATCAGCCCGTTCGCCAACCAAGATAATAGCTAAGGATGGCCGACGGGTTCCGCCCTCCTCTAGAATTTCTTTCACGATACCGTCCTTAACCGCTTCGGAAAGTCGGCGGCCGTCGATTACCTTATCGTTTATCTGCATAAAAATTATTTAATATAGACCGGATAACGCCGGCAAAGATTCCTTGTCCTCAGTTTTAATGCCGCCAACTTCTCCGGCTCGTTCCGATTACTTATAGCCTCATCGATAATATCGGCTATCTCATACATATCAGCTTCCTTCATGCCTCTCGTGGTCACGGATGGCGTGCCGATACGCACCCCGGACGGATTCATAGGCGGGTTCGGATCATCCGGTACAGTGGAACGGGAAACGGAAATACCCACTGCCTCCAGAGCAATTTCTGCCTCTTTCCCGGCAAGACCCTTAGATGAGAGGTCGATTACAAATAAATGGTTATCAGTTCCACCCGAGACGACGGTATAGGCCTTATTAATGAGAGCCTGAACTAAAGCCCGCGCATTATCGATCACCTGCTTGGCATATCGCTGGAATTCTGGCTTCAAGGCTTCACCAAACGCTACCGCTTTAGCCGCCGTTACATTATCATGAGGGCCGCCCTGCATCCCCGGGAATACCGCTCGATCCACCTGTTTGGCATAAATCTCCTTGCACATTATGACTGCCCCCCTGGGTCCTCTCAGAGTTTTGTGCGTCGTAGTTGAAACCACATCGAACAAAGGGACGGGGTTAGCCAACTGTTTGCCGGCGATAAGGCCGGCGATATGGGCGATGTCGGCAAAAGTATAAGCTCCGATTTCGTCTGCAATCTCTTGGAAACGCGCCCAATCGATTTCACGCGAATATGCACTAAAACCGGCAACGATCATCTTTGGTTTTTCGGCTAGAGCAATCCGCCTTACTTCTTCCATATCGATCCGCCCGGTTTTCGGATCAAGACCATATTGGATGAAGTTATATAATCTTCCGGAAAAGTTTACCTTATGCCCGTGTGACAGGTGGCCGCCATGGTCTAGTCTCAATCCCAAGACCTTATCGCCAGGCTCAAGGAAGGCCATATATACTGCAGCGTTAGCAGGAGAACCTGAAAGAGGCTGGACGTTGGCATGTTCCGCCGAAAAAAGTTTCTTCAAGCGACTTATGGCCAATTCTTCCATCTCATCGATTATCGCATTGCCGCCGTAATATCTCTTTCCGGGATAACCTTCGCTATATTTATTAGTTAAAGCAGACGACAATGCCGCTCGGACAGCCGGAGAGGCGTAGTTTTCCGAAGCGATCAGCTCCAGTTCGTTCTCCTGGCGTTCGCCTTCTCTTCTAATAATCTCGTCTACGGTGATGTCACCGGTAATAATTTGTTGTGTGCCCATAACCTTTATCTTAGTTTAGCCGCGTTCGTTTGTCAAAAACGTTAAATTTCATTTTCAGGCTTTATTTATTAACTTTTTACACATATATCCGCCCTTTAAACGATAGCCATTCTTACGATAATAGCCCCTTACTCCAACGCCTGATATCACAGCGATGTTTTGCGCTCCTGATTGGATAGCTATCTCTTCAGCATGGGCTAGCAGCTTTCTGCCTAAGCCGCGATGTTGGACGGTTTTTTGCGTACCGATAGGAGCTAATTCACCATAAACATGAAGTTCCCGGATAATCGCTGGCGCAACCTGACTTGCCGGATCGATACGCAATCGACAAAAACCATACAACGTCTTACCGTCCGTGCTATCGAAACTGATAAACACTTCTTCGCCTAAAGATGCCTGGTACCTTTGGATATTTATAGACATCGGGCCGATAAGAACGCCTTCTTTAGGTTCGCGGCAACGAATACACGAACAATGGACGCCCTGTTTTTGCACCAACTGCCTAAGATTCGTATCCTTATTGCCGGCAATAATAGATTCGGCCGGGATGTCGCGGATTAACCGGATTATCCGAACATAACGCGGCACGGATTCTTTGCAGGCAATAATAAGCCTTATTAGCTGGTTATCACTATACGGCTTATATTTTCCTTCCTTATACCATTTAAACAGCAGGCTCCCCTCGGTAACCACTGTTGGATAGAATTTGATCTGATCAGGCTGGAAGCGGCTGTCGGAAAATATCTGCTTGAACATTATCAGGTCTTTCTTAGCGCTTGACCCGGGCAAGCCAGGCATAAGATGATAGGTAACTTTAAATCCATACCTCTTCAGAAGTGTGGTTGCCTGGGCAATCGCATCCACTCCATGCCCGCGCTTATTTAACCTTAAAATATCGTCGTCCACGGCCTGCACGCCGATCTCAACCCGAGTACAACCCAAAACTCGCATTTGCAGTGCCTCTTTCTCACTAACATAATCCGGCCTCGTCTCTAAAGTTAGACCAATAACTCGATACCTAGCATTCTCATTCTTTGATTGTTCGGTGAGCAATATAGCCTTTAATTTGGCTAAGCTGTAATTTTTAGGCATCGCTCTGCTTTCTTTGCCTGAATTGAATTCATTGGCAGCCTTGAAACAGTTTGCGACATACCAAAATTTATATTTATCAGGCAGATAACTCCACGTCCCACCGATTACGATCAGTTCAATCTTCTCCGGCCTATGACCATTGTCCTCAAGTGAACGCAAACGGGTCCGCACCTGTTCATAAGGATCATATTTGCATCGGATTGCACGCATCACCGCAGGCTCATTAGGCAGATAACTTACCGGGACACCTGTGAGCCGAGGACAATAAGCGCAAGTTCCAGGGCAGGGATATGGTTTGGATAAGACCGCTACCGGCGCAATCCCCGACATTGTCCTTACTGACCGCTTTCGCAAAAGCATTTCCAATGGCAGATTTCCATCAATGAGTCCTGATTTAATCATTTCCTTATATTCGCGGATTATTTCGGTATTCTGGATAGAATGAAGCTTATATTCCTTACAGATTTTTCGTTTGAGAGCAGATAAATCATCACGGGTTTCCACCGTGCTGACCGCTTCTAATATTAATTTATTGATTGCCGTGGACATCTTAATGGGTTATAATAGCCTTATAATTATAGCAAATATTTGTAATTTTTTTATTATGACCAAAGCTAAAAGCCTCTTCATCGCCTTCTTAGCCCTCTTGGCGATCCCGGCAGCCGCCAGCGCTGCTGAAATCAAGACGCAAAATAGCGTCTACCTTCCTTCCGGACAAACCGTAGATGGGAACCTGTATGCCGCCGGAAACAATATCACGATTGACGGAGAAATAAAAGGCGACCTCATTGCTGCCGCCCAGACTATTACCGTGAACGGACGGCTGGAGGGCGACCTCATTGCTGCCGCCCAGACTATTACCGTGAACGGGGAAGTAAATGGCAATATCCGAATCGCCGCAAACAGTGCCCGTATTGAAGGCCCAGTGGCCCGTAATGTTAATTATATCGGGAACTCTATTTCAATCGGTAAGGAGGCTAAAATCGGTTGGGACCTGGTAACAGCCGCGGTGAGCACGGATATCGCCGGCACTATTGCCGGTAATGTCATGGGTGACGGAGACAGCGTAATCCTCTCCGGCAAAATCGGCCGTAATTTCGACTGGTACGGAAACCGAGAGGGCCGGACTATCACCCTCGCACCGGAAGCTTTAGTTAATGGTGATCTTAAATATTTTGAGTCTTCAAATCTCACTATCCAGGAGGGGGCCACGGTCGCCGGCAGTATTGCCAAAAAAGAATGGAAGCCAGCAGAGGCGGATAGTAGCGGAAAACTCTGGGGCCTCATTTATTCCATTTTTGCCGCGATCGTCATCGGACTTGTCATTATAAAGCCAGGACGCAAAATCGCCAAACAAATGATAGAATTAATGCAAAGCAAGGCCGGGACCACGATCATTTCGGGAATCCTTTCTTTCCTGGCCATACCCTTAGTCTGTTTGATGCTGGCTTTCACGATCATCGGCGCACCGCTCGCCCTTATTCTCTTTGCCCTTTGGCTAATCATGTTCTGGGTAGGGAAAGTAATCGCTGCAATATTCCTTGGACAGGCGATTGTGAAAAGAATATCTCGTAATGATGATAGCGACCGACAACTGACGTTTGGACTAGTTATAGGCTGTATCATTGCCTGGCTGCTCTTTGCTATTCCTTACATTGGCTGGCTTTTCTCGGTAGTCGCTACCTGCATAGGCCTGGGCGCCTTCCTGCGCTTATTTGCCAAAAAATAATATGTTTCTTCCCTCTATTTTCAAGGCCTATGATATAAGGGGTATAGTAGGCCAAGATTTCGATGCTGCTTTTGCACACGATCTCGGCCAAGCCTATGTAGCCTTACGCCAAAGGGATGGCCTGACAAACAAACTCAGAATCGTGGTGGCCCGCGATATGCGGCTGACCTCGCCAGAGCTTTGCCAGTGTTTAATCGATGGCTTGGTCGCCTCCGGCGCGGACGTACTAGACGCCGGCCTTTTATCTACTCCGGCTTTTTACTATGCCGTCTCAGCGAATGAGGCTGACGGAGGGATTATGGTGTCGGCTTCCCATAACCCGAAAGAATGGAACGGTTTCAAACTGGTACGAGAGAAAAGCAAGCCGATAAGCGGTGAAAGCGGTATCCAATGGTTGAAAACCTGCATCGAAGAAAAGAACTTCCCCATGGGAACCGGGTCTATTCAATCGATACAGGGCACGGCAGCGGCGCAATTACACCATGATCTCATCCATATCGACGTTACTGCCATCAAGCCTTTCAAGATTGTGGCTGACGCTGCCAACAGCATGGGGGCGCAATACCTCGAGCTTCTATTCTCCCGATTACCCGCAGAATTGGTCAAGCTGAATTTTGAATTAGACGGCTCTTTCCCGGCTCATGAAGCAGATCCTTTAAAAAAGGAAAATCTGCAGCAGCTTTCAAATGCAGTCATCAAAGAGCAAGCTGATCTCGGCATCGCCACCGACGGTGACGGCGATCGGGTTTTCTTCGTGGATGAAAAAGGCGAAGTGATAGACCCGTCGATTATCCGTGGCTTGCTAGCTCGCATCTTTTTGGCTGAACGCCCCGGCAGCAAAATCTGTTACGATGTCCGCCCCGGCAAAATAACTGTAGATCTCATCCGTGAAGCGGGCGGAATACCGGTTTTAAGCAGAGTCGGGCACTCACTGATCAAGGAACAGATGATTTCAGAAGATGCCTATTTTGCCGGCGAATCATCCGGCCACTTCTTTCTCAACCTTTCTATCGGTTGCTTTGAAATGCCAATTATCATGATTGGCAAATTATTAGCTGAATTTTCTAAAGGTGATAAAATATCTAATTTTCTCAAACCCTATCGCCGCTATTCCCATTCAGGCGAGATTAACAGATCAGTGAAAGATAAAGCGGCGGTATTCGCACTTTTAGAAGAAAAATACCAAGACGCCGAAATCAACCGGCTTGATGGAATCAGCATCTCATATCCCGACTTCTGGTTTAATGTACGAGCATCGAATACTGAGGATAAGGTAAGGCTCAATCTCGAAGCCTTAGACCAGGCTACGATGGATAAGCGGCGGGACGAGGTGCTGTCATTGATCGAAAAAGCTTAAAGCAAATATAAAAGAGCGCTATCAAGCGCTCTTTTTTTAAACCTCCCAGTTATTTTTTCTCAACCACTATACTTCCTTTATTTAGCAATGCCGCTAATGCTCCAATGGCAGCCAACACTGGAGCGAACACCGCTCCTACGACAGCGACGGTCACCGGAATTTCCATCATTACTTTGCCGCGTTCATTCTTGATTATTATTCTCCTTACATTTCCTTCCTTTATCAATTCCTTGATCTTTTCCACCAGCTCCCGGCCGGTGATTTTCATTTCTTCGAAACCACTGTCATTTTTGGATTTGCCGGTAGCCTTAGCGCCGGCTTTTGTCTTCTTGCTTGGCATATTTATTTATTATTATTATCACGCGTAACGGGTTCGGATTCCGCCATAGGAGCCTCCAAGCGATTTCCTAAACCATTTTTATTAAGGGATGAAAAGACTAGATAAAGCATCTCTAACTGATTAATAATGGACCGTATGAAGAACTCCTGGTCACGGTTCGCTAACTTAGTCGGAATGACACAGAAGGTCTTAAAGCTGATATTGTCTTGTTCGGTTTTAATAATCGTATAACGCTCATCCTTGCATCTTCCAGATAAAAGCTCGCTGTTTTCTATCTTTCCGCAATCAACCGTTTGCTTGTTTCGCGCATAACGATCTTCTCTGATGGTGCGTTGCGTCATCATGTCGACTACCCGGATGATAACCCAATCGGCGTTTATCATCCCTAAGATTTTCTCTCCGAAGTATGAAAATACAGCCCGGATATCCTTCTTGTTTTCCGGATATTTTTTAATATTGCTAAACGCCTGTCTCATTTCCTCCATCTGCAGATTAACCGAACCTATATATTTGAATGTATCCTGTAAGCGGTCTTCCAAATTCACTTGGTAGCGGTGAAGGCGCCAATATTCTTTAAGGCACAGAGAGTTGACCGCAAAAGCGGCAGTCATGAGGATGGCAATAGTGATCGCTTCCGCCGGTTCCTCGGACAAACCTATGAAACCTCCGCGATACATGAAGGGCACAAGGGCGGTTGCAAAGAAGATTAAAGAAAGAAGACTAAAGAATATAACGCGCTGGCTATGGATTTTTTTCATATGACGACAACAATTATACTATATTTTAATTATAGCCTTTTTTTAATAAAAACGCTTCTATTTTGGGATGCGTATACTTTTTGTTTAAAATTATTATCTGATAATAGCCAAATCCTATTCCTATAGCCAAGATGACCAAATCAAAAACCCGGTAGTTATACCGGGTTTTAAATTCGGTCGATTCGTTTCCGGCCGGCTGAGACATTATAAATTTAATCTTTTATCCGCAAGACCATAATAGCAAATAAAGAGTTTTTTGAAAATGAAAAAGGAACCAGACTAGCTGACTCCTTATAAGTTGTATCTTTGCTATATCGATTCCAAGACAATATATTTATTTGTTCCCGGAATCCGGATATTGCTCCGCCCTGGCGAACCGAGCTTTAGTCGGAATGAAGCAGTCATTTTCTTTGATGGCTGGATATCAATTAAAATCGTATTGCCGTTTTCGGTCGTTTTCCGAAATATTTTTATATCAGCGACCAAATTTCTTGATTCTTCCTGCGCGTCGATTGTATAGAAATTTCTGGTTATGGCTAATTTGCCATCGATTAGGTCGCCGCGTCGATAATGGCCGGGAATTTCGCGACCATTAAATTTGTGCTTACTGATCCATTTCATGTAGATGTCATCTATCGATGGCACTTTTAGTAATACGCCCTCAAAAGAGCCAATTTCTTTGTAGCTTGGCGTTGTTATACATACTTCTTCTGCTTCCATGACGGTGTTGGTTTGTTTAACTTGTTAAATTACTGCCTTCAGTATATCACATTATTAAAGAAATGTCAACCACTGCCAGAGTATTTAAAAAACCTCCTTTTTGGAGGTATATTAATTTTTTCGTAAATTAACAAAAAATGATCCTTGATTATGGTCTTTGTTTTTTAGTAGTTTTCACAATCCCAATGATACCGCCGGCAACCGCCAGGACCCCCAGTAATTGCGCCCCAGGACTATCATCATAACCACCGTAAACAAAAATAAATACTCCAAATAATATTAATAAAGCGTAAAGACCTATTTTAATGTTATTCTTCATATTTTATGGGGTGCCTACTGGGAATCGAACCCAGGCTAGCGGGACCACAACCCGCCGTTCTACCATTAAACCATAGGCACCATAATCCCTTCTATGAAGGGAATTTCTTTACTTTTCTTCTCCGCACTTATTCGCGCAATGGCCACAGTCACAGCTAAAATCAAAAGAAAACATCTCTTCTATCTGTTCACGGGTCTTTTTTGCGGCCGTTTTCGGCGCAACCTTCTTCGTGCTTTTCTTTTCACTTATCATATTTGGATCATTAATGATTAATAAATAAGTACGCCCAGTAGGAATCGGACCTACATAACCAGCTTAGAAGGCTGGTGTTCTATCCATTGAACTATGGGCGCCTTAACCTTTTTTGATAATACAAGATTAATTTATCCCTGTCAATTTATATATATATCTAATATTAGCTTTTATCTCTTTGTCTTTTTGCCTCGAAGATGACCACCGCGGCCGAAACAGAAACATTTAAAGAATCGATACCGGGTTTCATCGGTATGATTATATTTTGGTCCGCCTTACCTATCCAGTACTCACTGAGGCCGGTCGCTTCCGTCCCCATGATGATGGCAGCAGCTTCTTTCCAGTCGACTTTAGTATAAGGTACCGCAGCTTTCAGATTTGTTGCATAGATCTTCACCCCCCGCTTTACAAGCCAATTGTAGGTATCCTCAGCCTTCGCGACTACTACTTGATCGCTAAAGACATGGCCAGAACTTGCCTTGATTACATTAGGATTATATAAATCTGTCTGCAGATTATTAAGGATAACCGCATCAATGCCTGCTGCATAGGCTGTTCTGAGCATCGCGCCAAGGTTCCCCGGTTTTTCAACTGCCTCTAATACCAAGATCAAGGGATTTTTCCCAATAGCCAGTTCGTCCAAAGAATGACGCTTAGGTCTAATTAGGGCTAACCAGCCATTAGGGTTTTCGGCATAAGCTATTTTTTGGAATACCGGCAATGAAACCTCGGTAACGGGAATAGGGGTAGAATGCCATTTTTCTTCGCTAATCTCAGGACAGTAAAGAATCTCAGCAAATTCGTAGCCGTAATCAAAAGCGACCTTTATTTCCCTTAAGCCGTCTACAATAGCCAGGTCTTCCTTTTTCCTAACCCTAGCCTTTCTTAAGCGTACAATGTCCTTAATTAACTCGTTTTGCAAGCTGGTAATCATATACAACAAGATTATCTTTATTCTTCCGATTTTTCAATACGTTGTTGCCAATCAAATTCACTTCCGTTTTTTCAATATACATAATCTCTGATATAATGGGGATAATCTAACATAATTTTATACTATGCCTATACCCAGACTTCATGCCGTCGCTGCACCGAAAGCAGAATTTTGGCGCAACAGAGGAAAAAAAGAACAAAAGAACCAGAAAAAAGACTGGAAGAAGAAACTCCTATATGCCGCAGTTCTAGTTTTTTCTCTTGGTGCCTTGGCTGCCTTCATTATGGTGGCCTGGGTTTCACGCGACCTTCCTGATCCAAACCAATTGATCGACAGGGAAATCGCCCAAAGTACGAAAATTTATGACCGTAGCGGAGAACATGTGCTTTATGAGATTCATGGCGATGAGAAAAGGACTCTCATGAGTTTGGATGATATTCCGGACAATGTGAAAAACGCCACTATCGCCATTGAAGATAAAAACTTTTACCGCCATGGCGGCTTCAGTATTTGGGCAATGTTCCGAACCTTAGTAACGAATGTTATTTATAATCGCAAGGCTGGCGGCTCAACCCTCACTCAACAATTCGTGAAGAATGCCATCCTGACATCGGAAAAAAAATATACTCGCAAGATAAAGGAGGTGGTACTCGCGCAAAGGATAGAAAAAAAATTCTCTAAAGATGAGGTGCTCCAGATGTACTTAAATGAAATACCATACGGTTCAAACGCCTATGGCGTCGAAGCGGCAAGCCAAAAATATTTCGGGAAGAGCGTTAAAGACATCAACCTGGCAGAATCTGCTCTCTTAGCGGCTCTTACTCAGGCACCAAGCCGTTATTCCCCTTATGGACCGAATAAGGACCTTTTGATCGGACGCAAAGACTATGTCTTGGACCTAATGGCCGAACAAGGATATATATCGGAAGCCGAGCGGGATGCCGCCAAGAGCTACCAAATAAATTTCCAGCAACCCGAGGCGAGCATCACCGCGCCCCATTTCGTCATGATGGTAAAAGAGATTGTCTCTGAAAAATACGGCGAGAGCGAAGTTGAGCAGGGCGGTTTAAAAATCATAACCACCATCGACTGGGAAAAACAAAAGATGGCGGAAGAAGTCATCGCTGAAAAGACAGAAAACTACCAAGAAAAATATAATGCGAACAACGCCTCGCTGGTATCAATTGATCCTAAAACAGGACAGGTGTTGGCATTAGTAGGTTCACGCGACTATTTTAATGATGAAATCGATGGCCAGGTAAATGTGGCGGACAGGCCCCGCCAGCCTGGCTCCTCGATGAAGCCTATCGTCTATGCGGCTTTATTCGAACTGGGTTATACCCCTAATACCAAGCTTTACGACGTCGTTACTAATTTCTCCACCGATTCAGCCAACCCTTATATCCCGCATAACTATAATTTAAAAGAGTATGGCCCTGTAAGCATTCGCCAAGCGCTTGCCGGCTCCCTGAATATCCCGGCCGTAAAAGCTATCTATCTCGCGGGAATCAATAACGTCATCGACCTTGCCCAAAATCTGGGCTACAAAACCTTGAATGAACGTGAGCGTTATGGCCTTTCCTTAGTCCTTGGCGGTGGAGAAGTAAAGTTGTTAGAGCACGCCAATGCCTATAGTGCGTTCGCTAGAGAAGGAAAAGTAAATGAATTAGCTTATATTCTTAAAATAGAAGACCGTAAAGGAAATGTTTTAGAGGAATACAAACAGGAAGAACACCGCGCTCTCTCTGTAGAGACAGCCCAGAAGATTAACAGCATATTGAGCGACAATGCAGCTCGGACATTTATATTCGGAGCTAAGAACTGGCTAGTTTTGGGAAACAGACCGGTGGCTGCCAAGACTGGAACCACCAACGACTACAAAGATGCTTGGACGATTGGCTACACACCATCTTTGGTCACGGGCGTCTGGGTGGGTAATACTGATAATTCCAAAATGAGCGCCGGTGCAGATGGCAGCGTTATTGCCGCACCGATCTGGAATGAATTCATGAAGCGCGCACTGGGCGATTCTCCGTCTGAGGCCTTCAGGCCCTGGGATGGTAAAAAAACCGGCATTGCAGCAATTGACGGAGACATAGCCACTTCAAAGAAGATTATTGTGGATATTTCTACCGGCTTACCAGCAACCCAGGACACACCAGAGGAATTAAAGCAGGAAGTCGAGGCCTTTAACCATCACTCCATTCTTTATTATGTAAACCGCGAGGATCCTCTAGGTGCGACCCCGACTGACGCCGCTGCCGATCCTCAGTATGCAGGCTGGGAAGCGGCCGTCAAAAACTGGGCAGACAAAAACAAACAGGGTTCTAACCAACAACTCATCGAACAGGCTGATCTCATCAAGCCGGAAAACAAGCCAACAATATCTTTCCTTGCACCAGGAAATAATGAAATCGTGACCAATAATACTCTCTTAGTAAAAGTTGAAGCTTCCGCGCCCAGAGGGATTAAGACGATTAAGTATTGGCTTAATGATACCGCCTTGGCAAGCGGTCCAGAAGCCGAAATAACCATCGCTTTAGACGGTATCGATAATGGCTACCAAAAAATAACCGCCACCGCTTGTGATGATGTTGGAAATTGCGAAACCGCCTCCATAAATATAAATCTAACCCGCTAAAAAAGAGAAATCAAAAAGAGCCGCCCAATGCGGCTCTTTTATATTGCTTTTTAAGATATTAATTCCTAATTGGCATCACGATATAAAGATATTCATCATCACCCTCAGCACACAAAGCACAAGGCGTATTATTATTTATAACCTTAATATTAACCGTATCGCTCTCGATAATATTCAAACCATCAAGCAGATAACGATAATTTATAGTGATGTCATTATCATCTCCTGTTAGGTCCCCGCTTAGATCAATGGAGCTTTCTCCGTTTTGACTGGAAGAAGAAAAGACATTTATCAAACCCTTCTTAAAAACCAGTGAAATATCAAAGACTCCAACCCGGGAAAAGATCGATGATGCTTTAAGCGCCCGGATAAAGTCCTGCCTCTTGATAACCACTTCGGTTTTATACTTATCGGGAATAATCTGCTTATAATCTGGATACTGACCGCTAATTAACCGGGAGATCAGCTCAACGGTGTCAAAGGCAAACATTATCTGGTTATCAGCCAGGTAAACCTTGAGCTTATCGGATTCGATTGTTTGGGCATCCGCACTAAGACCGGAAATGATTCGAAGAACCTCTTGCACAGTACGAGCCGGAACAATAACCCGACCTTCATTTATATTGCCTCCCTTGACCCCTATCTTCTTCTCAGAGAGGCGATAGCTATCCGTAGCTACCAAAGTCAGGTTCTCCTCATTGAATTCAAAGAGGACCCCGGAAAGCTCAAGTCTGTTATCATTATTTGCTACCGCGAACGCAACTCCCGCCAAAGCCTTTTTAAAATCAAAAACATTGAATTCAGCAAACCGGTTCTTATCGATTTGAGGAATTAAAGGAAACTCCTTGGCGGACTCTCCTTTGATCTTGGTTTTGTAATTACCACACTTCAATCCGATGTCATCCTTATCTTCCTTTAACTCCACCTTTTCACTGGGCAGAAGATTCACATAATCACTTATAATTTTTGCATCTACAGTGGTCTCGCCCGTCTCTTCCACTTTTGCCCTAAGCTGATGAGTGATACCAATTTCAAGATTCGTGCTTACAAGTTCTAAGCCGCTTTCATTTGCTCGTATCAAAATGTTATTTAAGATGGGCAAATTAATATTCTTGTTGTTGATATGACTTACGACCGCTAATCCCTTTTTCAGATTTTCTTGGAGACAAATGAACTTCATATATTATTAGTATTAATATATATATATTTATAATATTTAATAAACAATAATAATAAGCGGAGTGGACAAGTTCAAAATCATTAAATGTTTATCTGATATTAAATAAAAATAGCTGTGATTACCCTTATTGATTAACGGTGCTTTACCGGGAATTGGAAGTGGATTATTATCCACCTCTTTGAGGATCTTTGGTTTATCAACTGATTGGCACGCGCTTACCCACAAGGTGATTAACAGGAGGGAATGGGTTTTACCACAGGATATACACATCAATAGAGTGGGTTGGCGTATAACTGTTTGATTGATTCTATCTCTTGCTTTAAACGTTCATTATCATTTTCTTTCAATTCACCCAAGATCTTATTATAAGCATGCATAGCAGTCGTGTGATCGCGCCCTCCAATTTCCTGGCCGATGCTAGGATAAGATGAATTTAATTCTTCCCTAATAAGATAAATGGCAATCTGTCTTGGACCCACAAGCTCTTTCCGTCGGCTGGTACCGACTATATCTTTGTGGCTGATTTCGTAAAATCGAGAGACAGCCTCGATGATTTCTTTGGCAGTAAGCGACTTAGCCTGGAGGCTTGAAACATAGTCGCTTAAGGCGTTCCTAACACTTTTTAATGTCGGGACGGAGTTGTTTAGCTGGTGGATTACGATTACCTTATTAAGAGCCCCTTCAAGTTCTCTGATGTTATTCTGTACATTATTTGCGATGTATATTAGAACATCCTTATCTAAAGGAAAGCCTTTCTCTAAGGACTTCTTCTCGAGAATCGCGATCTTAGTTTCCATATCGGGCTTACCCACATCGGCCACCATGCCTGATTCGAAGCGGGAGATAAGACGTTTTTCTATGGCAGGGATAGACTTCGGCGGACGATCGGAGGTCATTACGATTTGCTTATCGCCCTGCTGTAGTTCGTTGAAAGTGTGGAAGAATTCTTCTTGAGTCCCGTCTTTCCCGCCCATAAACTGGACATCGTCTACTAATAAGAGGTCGACGTTGCGATAGATATTTTTAAAGTCTTTAGCCTTTCCTGTTTGTACGGCCTGGATGTAGTTATTGGTAAATTTTTCACTGGTAACATAAAGAATTTTATCAGTGTGTTTCGCGACTTCATTACCGATAGCTTGAAGTAAATGCGTTTTTCCTAAACCAACGCCGCCATAGATGAAAAGAGGATTATAGGCTTTCCCAAGATTATTTACAACCGCACGGCAAGCAGCGTGAGCAAGTTCGTTGCCTCGGCCTACTATGAAATTTTCGAAAACATATTTCGGATTAAGACCAAAGCGATTAGCCGGCTGTCCGGACGAAGATGAACGGGAGGCTTCTTGTCTAGCGTCTGTAATTACTGTTTCTGGCTGTTTAATGCTCATGACCGAAGGAGCGAGTTCATGCGGGCCGGCGTGGCGAAGTTCAATTTTGTAAATTATTTCCTGTAGTTTTTGCTTCGAAATATTTTCAAGCGAAGAAACAATGTTCTTATGGTATTTTTCTTCAAGCCACTTCTTAACAAAAGCATTGGGTACGCAAATAATCGCTCGGCCATTTTCAAAAGAGGACAGATAAGTGTCCTTGAACCAGGTAACGAAATTAACCCTTGAGAGATTTATTTCTAATTCTCCAAGGGCCGCTTGCCAGATTTGGTCGTTGTTCATAAGCACGAGTAGATTCCTATATATTATAATGTATATATCTCGCGGTCACAAGGAGAATCAATGTTTAAAAGGTGTTTATAATAAGTGCATAACCTATTTTCGGTTGATTATTGACCTTTTGTATTTATAGTGTTATGTTTGAAATAATCATTCAGAAATCACATAACTTATGCCAAAAAGAACGTATCAGCCTAATAAGAAGCGCGCTTCCAAGAAACATGGTTTCTTAAAGCGGATGAGCACAAAGGATGGAAGGGATGTTTTGAAGCGTCGCCGTGATAAAGGACGTGAAGTTTTATCTAAATAATGGCTTTTTGCCATGTTAAGTAAGAAACATAAACTCCATTTAAACCGCGATTTCGATAAGACCTTCAAAGCCGGCCGTAGCCAATACGGGCGGTTTTTAGGCTTAAGATTAAAGAAAAATGACTTGGATTATAGCCGATTTGGCGTTATTTTGGGGTTGAAAGTTGATAAGAGTGCAGTCGGGAGACACCGCCTAAAAAGACGGATATATGGGATAATTGAGAAAAATTATACCAAATTACCATTTCCAGCCGATTGTGTTATAATTGCTCTGCCCACGCTTAAAGAAGCGTCTTTTCAGGAAACAGAAGATGAATTGTTGGCAATGCTGAACCGTCTTTATAAATAATATATTATGTCTCTGATGTCCCGTGCGATCGGGGCTTTCTTGGTTGCTTTAATTCGGTTATATCAGAAAACCTTGTCCTTTGACCATGGACCTTTCCGTTTTTTGTATCCCTATGGACATTGCCGGTTTACGCCGACATGTTCCGAGTACGGCGTGCAGGCGATAAGCAAATATGGTCCGATAAAAGGTCTATTAATGACAATGTGGCGCGTTTTGCGCTGTAACCCATTCAATCCAGGAGGTTACGATCCTGTAAAATAAATTTATGATCCATCTATTTCAAGTAGTTTTTTATCAACCGATCTTGAATCTGTTGGTATTCTTATACAATTCCGTAACTTTACATGACCTTGGTTTGGCCATTATTCTCTTAACAGTAATTATTAAGCTGATTCTCTGGCCTCTGTCACGGAAATCTATTCGCTCACAGAAGGCCTTACAGCTTTTGCAGCCGAAAATCGATGAGCTCAAGGTCAAATACAAGGATAATCAGCAAGAGATGGGACGGGAATTAATGGACCTTTATAAGCAGAATAAGGTCAATCCATTCTCTTCCTGCCTGCCCTTACTACTCCAACTACCTTTTTTTATAGCGGTATATAGAGTGTTTCGTGACGGCCTACAGAATCATCTGGATTTAGTTTATTCCTTCGTGCCTCGTCCTGAAACGATCAATCCGGTTTTTTTGGGGTTTCTCGATCTGTCTAAGCCAAATATAGCTTTAGCAATATTGGCAGGAGCAGCTCAATTTTGGCAGGCGAAAATGATGATGGCGAAGCGGGTGGACACCAAGATTGCAGGCGAAGGGGCGAAGGATGAAAATATGGCAGCGATCATGAATAAGCAAATGTTATATTTTATGCCGGCTATTACCATATTTATCGGTATTACTTTACCCGGAGGCCTGACCCTATATTGGTTGGTTATTACTCTTGTAACCATTCTGCAGCAACGGGTTACTAGAAGCAGTAATAAAAAAGGGCCTATAGAAGGCCAGATTATTAACTAAATAAAGAAAGAAGGTTATATAAAACCGGCTTAAGCCGGTTTTATTTATGCGAATCCGCGATCTTTACCGACGATTACATTAATCTTTTCGGGGATTATCCCGATTTCAGCCGGTAAAGGCAGGGCAACAGAATCGTCCAGAACTAATTCTCCTTTACCCGAAAGCTTGATGTTATTGCTTGAAATAAAGGTGTTATCATCGCCGCGACCGCTGATGACAAGGTTTAAACAGTTATCATAAGGATCAATACGGTCCTTTAAGAAGAGGTTTTGGTCGTCATTAAGGTTTATTACCTTAACTGAGGTCTTCTTGGTAATTTCAAGTTCAAAATCTCCATCGACGTTGATTTTAGCTTCGTTTGTAATGAGTTCCGCCTTGTTGATAAAAATATGGTTGCCGGCTACGCCAATGTCTATCTGTTTAATGCGGCGAGCCAATAAGATATTGCAGGCTTCTTCTTCTTTATTAATTCCAAAAGAGTGGGCGATAGAGTTATTGTCACCTATTGGGATGATAGAAAATAATACATCCTTTTGAAAAAGGCCGTAGGCTTTATTACTGACCATTGCGCTGATCACCTTGTTAGCCGTTTCGTTGTTCCCCACCGCCACAATGTTCTTAGTGCCGTTCTTGATTTCCATCTGGACGGCATCTCGAACATTCTTAATAGATCCAAGCCGGATAATCTTGCCGTTCAGGCCCAGATCCGTTAGCCTGATTTCGACGCGGGTTAATGATCGGCGGTGGCGGCCCTTGCTCAAGAAGTCATCGTAAATATAAGCATTCATAGGGCTTATGAAGTCTTACTCCTCGACTTCGTCGCTGGCTTTTCGAGCCTCGGTTTTTCTGGTGTCGGCACTGGAAACAATAATTTGACCGGTGATGGAAGCGCCCCGCTCGATTGAAATTTCACCACAATGAACATCGCCGGCAATTTTAGCGGTCTTACCGATTGCTAAATATTTACGGGCCTTGATGTTGCCGCTAATTTCTCCACTGATTAAGGCCTCGGTTGCTTCCACATTGGCATTGACGCGAGCTTTTTCTCCAATGTAAACATTCGCCTCAGTCTTTAAGGATCCCTCTAAGAATCCTTCGATAACAATGTCGCCCTTACCATTAAAGTTCCCTTTTACGCGGATTGAGGCGCCGATTATGGTCTCCGCATCTTTTAATTTTTCGATTTTGTTGTCTTTACTGAACATAAATTTAAGGGCCCGCCTCCCTGATTCGGGCTATGATTTATATTGCTTTCATCATTTACATTTTAGTATACTAAGGGGATAGTGTCAAAAAAATTATTTAATGTTATATAAAACACTTAATAAAAAATACTATTGTAAAAAGTAATATAATCAGTTATGATATTTTTGACCTCGCCCTTGTAGTTCAATGGATAGAACGAGAATCTCCTAAGTTCTAGATCCAGGTCCGATTCCTGGCGAGGGCACTCCTATATACTATTGACAATTTTAGTAAAATATATTATTGTTCTTCATAGAACATTACGGGCCATTAGCTCAGTTGGCTAGAGCGCTTCCATGGCATGGAAGAGGTCAAGGGTTCAAGTCCCTTATGGTCCACCAAATAAGACTCTTCGGAGTCTTTTTTGTTAAGAGCAGTATCATTCTGCAATTATACTCTTGTGTGCCATATAATAATGCTTAATAAACCGATCTTGAAACTTGTGATCAAGTTGTAAATCGATTTAGCGACATTTGAATCTTGTTCCGTATGGAACAATTACAATTTATCTGATATCAGAAATTGATTCAAATAGAGTGAGTAAATCTCTTCGACGATTATATTTATTGTTAACATGTTTGCCGAATCAATTTGTTCCACGAAGAACAGGTAATAGCAGAAGGCGAGAAAGTAATTGAAAATGGCCAAAGAATGTTAGCGTGGCCGCGTTGCTACCGAATTAATATCCGATAGAGTTTTGTTCTACGGAGAACAAAACTAAACGTAGCGTGAGATTGACGATGTTCCACAAAGAACAATCAATAATGTGCTAATATTAAATAAATATAATGTAATTCTACATTTCTTTGCCAAAAAACGAATAAGGATTTATAATAATACTACTATTACTTATCATGAACATTATGTACGACACTATCGTTATTGGACAAGGACCAGCTGGTATTACAGCGGCTATTTATGCCGTTAGGCGGGAAATGAAAACCCTAATCATCGGTAAAGAGCCAGGAGGGCAAATCATTTGGGCAAGCGAAATCGAGAATTATCCCGGGTTTACCAGCATAAGTAACTTTGATCTGATCAGCCGCTTTAATGAGCATGCCCTAAAGTCCGGAGTAGAGATTAAAAATAGTGAAGTCACTAAGATAACCAAACGCACTGACGGGATCTTTGAGGTACTAGCGGGCGGAGTAGTGTACGAAACCAAAACCGTGATTGCCACTTTAGGGCTGGCTCCAAGGAGATTGACTGTTCCTGGTGAAGTTGAGCTTACCGGTAGGGGGGTGTCATATTGTGCAAATTGCGATGGGCCTTTGTATAAAGGGAAAACCGTAGCCGTTGTCGGTGCTGGAAATTCAGCTTTTGACGCTGCTGAGGTCATGTCTAAGATTGCCTCTCAAGTATATCTGGTCGTCCGAGGTGATAAATTCAAGGCATTTGACGCCTTAGTTAAAGAAGTAGAATCTCGTCCTAATATAAAGATTTTAGTTAATGCAGATACCGTCCTTATCAAAGGTGCTCAGAAGGTCGAGGGGCTTGTTTATCGGGATGAAAAGCAAAATGAAATTGAATTGCCCCTTGAAGGTATCTTTGTGGAAATTGGCAGGATAGCCAGCACCGATATCCTATGCGAGTTTGTGGATCGTGACCAACAGGCACAGATTCTGGTCAATGAAAATATGGAAACGAGGACGCCTGGTTTATTTGCGGCCGGAGATGTTGTCCACAGTCAGTACAAGCAGATAACAATAGCGATGGGGCAGGCCACAATTGCCGCTTTGGCGGCTTACCAGCACATTCAAGATGTTGAGAGTGCGAAGCAAGCTTGATATTTAACCTGAAAATATTTAAAAACCGCCCTTTCAGGGCCGGTTTTTTTATAGTATAATTTAAGTACCGTATTAGTGAGTTTTGTATTTATTCTTATATATGTCAAAGATCAACCTGGTTGCCGCAGACATGGGTTACGGCCATCAACGAGCTGCTTATCCTTTATTAGCTTTAAGCAAGCAAGGTACAATTAATTTGAATGATTATGAAGGTATTAGCCAGTCTGAACGCACATATTGGGCTAATACTTTAAAGTCTTACGAGAAGATTTCTTATTTCAAGAAAATTCCTCTGTTGGGATCTTTAGTATTTAAGGCTATGGATCACTTCCAAAAGATCCAGCCGTTCTATCCTAAACGGCCTCTCGGAGAACAAACTTTTCAACAGAAAATGTTCCTTAGGGAGATTAAAAAGGGACTTGGTAAAGGGCTTATTGAAAGACTGGGTAAGGAATCCGAGGTTTTGCCATTTGTTACGACCTTTTTTGTGGCCGCTTATTGCGCAGAATATTATAATTATCCGGGTGATATCTATTGTATAGTATGCGATGCTGATATTTCCCGTGCGTGGGCGCCTATAGAGCCAAAGAAATCGAAAATCAAGTACCTTGCACCGAATGAAAGGGTGCGCGAACGCTTAAAAATGTATGGCGTCAGTTCCGGAAATATCTTCGTTACCGGCTTTCCTTTGCCTGAAGAAAATATTGCGACATTAAAGGCCGACTTAGCTAAGCGCTTGGTATCTTTGGATCCTTTAGAGGCTTTTAGAAGCTCGTTCTCTCCGCTTTTAAGCGGACTTGATCTTCCAATTAATGCTGGTCGTGCCTTTTCTTTGACCTTTGCGGTTGGTGGAGCTGGAGCGCAAAGAGAAATTGGCGGGAAGATCTTGGAAAAATTAGCGCCTGCTATAAGGGATGGTAATATGCGCCTCAACTTGGTGGCTGGAAGTCGCGGTGACGTTAAAGAATATTTTACTTCCTTGGCAAATAAAGAATCATTAGTCGGAAATGAAAACCTCAATATTCTTTATCATCCTAAAAAAATGGAATATTTTCGGCAGTTTAATGAGTGTCTGCGCGAAACGGATGTTTTATGGACGAAACCTTCTGAGCTTAGTTTTTATTCAGGCTTGGGATTGCCGATATTAATGTCCGAACCAGTCGGTTCACAGGAGGAATTTAATCGAGAATGGTTGCTCGCTATCGGTGCAGGCATGGAAAGCGACGATCCAAAGTTCGTAAATGAGTGGCTATTAGATTGGCGTCGAGATGGACGGCTGGCTCGCGCCGCTATGAATGCCTATCTGCTTGCCCCGCATAGCGGTACCGAAAGTATTGCACAGATATTTAATGATGATGCATTATGAGCTGGATACCGGTCGCGATCGCTGCCTATTTTCTGTTGGCGATTTCTAATTTAATAGACAAGTTTTTAGTGGAAAAGGTAATCGGTAGCGGGCGTGCCTACGCCTTTGTCGCCTGTATTCTCGGGTCGGTCGTTTTTATCGGCGCTCCGTGGCTGCTTTCTTGGCCAGGCATTGCCGGGCTTGCCCTTGATTTGTTGTTAGGTGCTATATTCTGTCTCGCCTTATTATTACTATTTGCATCGCTTAGGAGAGGCGAGGCATCACGTGCCTTGGTGATAGTTGGAGGATCGACGCCCGTTTTCACCATCCCCCTCTCCTTACTAATTCTTGGCGAAAGATTTCCCGCTTCAGAATTGACAGCCGTCTTATTATTAGTGATCGGTGTGGCGGTAGTAGCATTGCTACCTAGAAAACAACCAGGTTTCTGGACAAAAGTAGTCGGCTTTACGTTTTCGCCCAAGACCACGATATCAAGCGTCATCTTGGCTTTAGGGTCGGGGCTCGCCTATTCGCTTTTCTTTGTGGGTAGCAAGTTAGCTTACCAGCAGCAACCCTTTTTGAGCGCCTTCCTCTGGATGAGGCTGGCTGCGGCCGTGGCTGCTCTTTTCATTCTTCTTTCTCCAAAAGCACGAGCAGAAATTAAATCATTATTCCAAAAAAAGCCTGGGAAGAAAAAGAATCAGGTATTAGTAGTGGGTAATCAAATACTAGGTGCGGGCGGCTTCGTTTTACAAAACTATGCCATATATTTGGGCCCGGTCACTTTAGTAAATGCTTTACAAGGCGTGCAGTATGCCTGGGTCATACTTATAGGGGCGGTGGTTACATTCTTCAAGGCAGACATTCTTCGTGAAGATATTGGTGCTCGAGCTTTAATCCAGAAAGGTTTTGCGATCCTAATGATTGGAGCGGGCCTTTATCTTCTTTCGATATGAGCAAGCGCGTAAAAATATTCTGGCTGTCAGCGATTGTTTTGGTCGCTAGCCTGGTTCTCATCATGAAAATTTTTAATTACCAACGGAATAATATCGTTATCGAGCGGCAGCCCGAGTTTTTTGGAGTGACTTTTTCTAAGAAGTATGCCGAGGAGATCGGCTTAGACTGGCGCGAAACTTATCTACAAATTCTTGATGACCTTAAAGTGAAGCATATCCGGCTTCCTATATATTGGGATGAAATAGAAAAAACTAAAGGGACTTTTGATTTTTCCGAATATGATTACTTGATCTCGGAAGGCAGCAAGCGTCAGACACACTTTATCATTAATATTGGTTGGCGTCTTCCTCGCTGGCCGGAATGCCATGCGCCTGCCTGGACTAATCAAGAAAACATCACGGACATCCAAGGCGATACGTTAGCGATGCTGCAGAAGACGGTTGAGCGTTATCGTGATAACCCCGCAATTATCTATTGGCAGGTTGAAAATGAGCCTTTCTTAAACACTTTCGGTATCTGTCCCAAGAGTGATGAAGCATTCCTAAAAAAGGAGGTGGAGCTGGTTAAATCGCTTGATGACCGCCCCGTCATTATTTCCGGACCAGGCGAGCTTAATTTATGGAAGAAGGAGGCAAAATACGGGGATGTCTTCGGGACAACCATGTATCGGGTGGTCTGGAGTAATATAACAGGGTACCTGCGATACCCTATACCTTCTTGGTTTTACCGTTTGAAAGCATATTTCGCCGGTATTCCTAAAGACAAACGTATCATCGCTGAACTTCAGGCAGAGCCTTGGGTTCCGCAAGGAAAGATCATCCATCTCTCTAAAAGCGAAGCGGATTATTCATTCAATATTGATCAATTTAAGGCTAACCTCCGGTACGCTGAGAAGACGCGTTTTAAAAAAGCATATTTATGGGGCGTAGAATGGTGGTATTGGCAGTTTAAACACGGGGACCCCGAGTATTGGGAATTAGCCCGGACGATTTTCTAATATGGTTTCAATCATTATCCCCACTTTAAACGAAGAGCATTATCTTCCTAGACTTCTAGACTCCATTGAAAAGCAAGATTTCAAGGATTATGAAATCATCGTGTCAGATGCCGGGTCACAGGACAGGACGAGGGAAATCGCTGCAAGCCGAGGAGTGAAGCTGGCGGCGGATTCTAAAATTAAACATCCATCAGCTCAAAGGAACGCAGGAGCCGCAGTAGCTAAGGGAGATATCTTACTCTTTTTGGATGCTGATTCTGAGATCGGACAAGGATTCCTTGTCGACTTAGTGTCTCAATTTGGGAAAAAACAACTTACCGGCGCTGGCTGCTATATCCGTTTCAATCCGAACAATATCCGTTATAGTATTTACGCCATAATTTCCAATGTGATTTGCGGTTTGAAACAGTATGGCCGCCATCCGGCGGCTGTCGGTGCCGGCCTGGCAGCTTTAAGGTCCGCCCATGAAAAAATTGGCGGGTTTGATCTCAATATCAAGCTGGCCGAGGATTATGATTATTGTGAAAGGCTGGCCGGTGTGGGACGATTCCGGATGCTAGAAAGTGTGCGCTTATTATATTCATCGCGGCGCATGGAAAAAGAAGGATTCTGGAAAACAGGATGGACATGGTTGCGTATGGGGTTGTATACGCTTACCAATCGAAAGATAAAGAAAGATATTATCAAATATGACTTTGGAAAATTTTAAACGGAGGGACTTTCTCTTGCGTGGCTTGATGGCGGCAATCTTTATATCTGCTGGTATTTTTCGGCTCTTCAATGCTGCAGAGGCGACCGGTGAGATGCTTAGTTTAGGCTTACCGGCGGTGCTTTCCTGGCTGATGTGCGCTTTCGAAATTATTGCCGGAACGTTACTCTTAGCGAATGGTAGATATTTTAGATCTGCTGTCTTAAGCCTTATTATTTTCTTGGCCCTAGCCTTATTTTTAGCTTTGATGACCGATGCACCGGGGCTGTGGCACGGGGCGAAAGAGCTATTCGTCTTTAATGTTGAACCGACAGACTTCTTCCTGCATTCGGTATTCATCATTATCCTTATTTCCCTGATCTTGAAGAAAGACGACTAAGGTGGAAGCGCTTATATAACAAAAAAGGGCCTCTAAGGCCCTTTTTTTATCTGAGCGGGTAAGCGGAATCGAACCGCCATCTTCAGCTTGGAAGGCTGACATAATAACCACTATACGATACCCGCCTATTCAAAGTTATGATAAGTGATTTTCCTTACCCCGTCAACTAGCGGCTATCTGCCATTCCATGGAGGAAAATATAGCCGGAAGCCATGGCTAAGGCCACGAATATGAACAGATATTGCAGGGGATAAAAAAGGAAAACTAGGGCGGCCATACCGGTGCCGATAAGGTAACCTAGAGGAGCAGTTGTACGGAAAAAGTTTATCAAGGGAATATCGGAAGCCCCTACCTTTTTAAAGAAATAAGATTCTCTCATCGCTTCGATTAAAGCGGCGCCGATTCTGCTCATAAATAGCAGAGCGCCCCACCATAAGGCATCCGGTACCCGATAAGTGAAAAAGAAAAATAAGGAGATGATCACGATCGTCAGGCCGGTTGCCAGCAGTTCCTTTTCCCCGATCTTCTTGTCTGCAATATAGCCGGCCGGTATCTCAAAAAGGATAAAAGGGATCAACATTATCGAAAACATGAGGCCTAAAGTTGTCCAGGCGAAACCGAGATGCTGGTGGAGGTAGATGGGTATATAAACGACAGCACTGCTATAAAAAATATTTAAGAGAAGGGATAGCATATAGGCTCCGCGGAGATCTGGATCGTTAATAAACGAAGCTAATGTTTTTCTGGTCGAATCTGTGCGATACTTTCTGGAATCCTTGAAACGTTGCCGGTACCCTATAAGCAGCGCAAAGAATGGTACGAGGAATATTGCAGCCGCCAGAAATACCCAGTAGTAATTACCGCCGGTTATCAGGAAGCTCGAAAGGGCCGGAGCAATGATCCACCCCAAATTAATAGCGGTAAAATAGATGGTTCTGGTCGTTCCCGTTGAAGCGTCATCGGAAAATTTTTCTACCAGAATATCCATATTTATCCAGATCAAATTAGTGGATACGCTGAGAGCAATAAAAGAAAGGAGGATCCCCCAGATATTACGAGCGACGCTGAGTCCTAATAAGGAGACGATAAAAAGTAACAAGACGGTTTCGGTGGAGACGGAATTACCGGTCTTGCTTATGATTTTCGGGTAAAAAATAATCGCTATGACTGCCGCCAGATTTGCAACTAAGAAAAAAATACTTATCCAAGTAATGGAGAATAGTGAGCCTAAATAATTGGACTGGATATAAGCGGGCAAAGCGTTGGCGATCGCCAAGACCATCCCCAGCAGATAAAGGATATATAGATTTCGGCTTTTATTTTTCCGGCTAAAGAGAGATTTCATAGTGGTTTGGATCTTTGTTGGCAGTGTTTCCAGTAAATGATTGTGACTGAAACAAGAAAAATTAACAGGCTTAATAATTGAGGCCAGCGATATCTCCCGAGCATGAATGTGGGATCTATCTTTATAAACTCAAGAGAAAAACGCAACAGGGAATATAAGGCTAAATATGAAAGGATCATGGTTAAGCCTGCTTTTTGGGTAAAATTGAAATGGTAATGTTTTGCCAGCTTCCAAAGTAGCCATGAAATCAGGAGACAACCGAGACTTTCGTAAAGGAAGACGGGGTGATAAAAACTATTATCCTGATATCCGGGCAGGCGATTTTCGGGGGCGATAGGAATACCCCAGGGCAAAATGGTCGGACTTCCGTATAATTCTTGGTTAAACCAGTTTCCTAGACGCCCAATGGCTTGTCCAAGAGCAACCCCGGTTACGGCGGATGCGGCCATTTTAATAAGGGAAAGACCTTTGTAGTGGCAATAGAGCCAGAGGGCGATAGCGCCGCCTATAAGGCCTCCATGGATGGCTAACCCCCCTTCCCAGATTTTCAGCATCCTTAAGGGGTTCTGGAAATAATAAGCCGGCTCGATAATCAAGATTTCATATAGGCGGGCTCCGATAATTCCGCCAATAGTCGTCGCTATAGAAACATCGATAATATCGTCGTCTTTCATGCCTGCTTTCTTACCTATACGTACCATCATCGCAATTGCAGAAGCTATTGCTATGGTGATGAGTACCCCGTACCAGCGCAGAGAAAAAAAGCCTAAATTTAAAAGCACTGGAGAGGGAAGATAATTGTGCAAGAATGACAACATGGGCTTTGATTGTGCGGACGGAGAGACTCGAACTCTCAAGGGTTGCCCCGCTTGGTCCTAAGCCAAGTGCGTCTACCAGTTTCGCCACGTCCGCTAGCTTGTATTACGTCTTAATCTTATGGGAAAATTATAAGAAAGTAAAGATTGTGCTATAATACTTTCAGATAACTATCGATAAAAATATTCATCGATTTTTCATATGACTAAGCCCGCGTATGTACGTTTTTTTGAGGAGCTATCCATCAAGGATGTGCCCTCAGTCGGAGGAAAGAATGCTTCTTTGGGCGAAATGTATCGGAAACTTAAACCAGAAGGGATAAAAGTTCCAAACGGTTTCGCGACTACCGCTGAGGCCTACTTTGATTTTTTGGAAAGTACAGGATTGAAAACGAAGATTAAGGAAATTTTGAGCGATCTAGATACTGGAGATACGCGTAATCTCATGTCACGGGGGAAGAAGGTTAGAGAGGCGATTATGTCGGTTCAGCTTCCTTTGGAACTTAAAAAGGACATTATTTCTGCCTATAAGAGATTATCTGCGGAGAGTAAAGTAAAATCCCTTGATGTGGCCGTTCGTTCCAGCGCTACCGCCGAGGACTTGCCTGATGCTTCTTTTGCCGGGCAGCAAGAGACATTCCTAAATATCGTTGGAGAAAAAGCGCTACTTATAGCCGTTAAGCGTTGTATCGCTTCCCTTTTTACCGATCGTGCTATTTCTTATCGCGTCGATAAGGGTTTTGATCATTTTTCCATCGCTCTTTCTGTCGGAGTCCAGAAGATGGTGCGCTCGGACCTTGGATCATCCGGAGTGATGTTTACGATCGATACTGAATCCGGTTTCCGGAATACGGTCCTTATAAACTCTATTTATGGCTTAGGAGAAAATATTGTCCAAGGAAGGGTTAATCCTGACGAATTCTATGTCTTTAAGCCGACTTTAGCCATCATATCCCGCTCTATCGGGAAGAAGGCGATGCGGATGATATATAATAAAGGCGGAAAATCTCCGGTAAAGAATATAACCGTTCCTGCTTTGGTCCGGAATAAGCCCTCCATCACGGATAACCAGGTAAAGCAGTTGGCCAAGTGGGGCATGGTTATTGAAAAACACTATGGAAGAGCGATGGATATAGAATGGGCATTAGATGGCCGTAATAGTGAATTGTATATTATCCAAGCAAGGCCCGAGACCGTCCAGAGCATCCGTAATCTGGCTGTTGTGGAAGAGTTCCGACTCCAAAAGACTGGAAAAGTAATAATTAAAGGCCAGAGCGTTGGCAATCGGATAGGTGCTGGGAAAGCGCATCGGATAATGGATGTAGCTGAAATTCATTCATTTAAGGAGGGGGAAGTTTTGGTCACGGATATGACTGATCCGGACTGGGAACCGATCATGAAGATAGCAGCCGCCATTGTAACTGATAAAGGGGGAAGGACTTGCCATGCGGCGATCGTTTCCCGAGAATTAGGGATCCCCTGCATTGTTGGTACGAACAAAGGATCGGCACAGATTGCCAATAAGAAAAATATTACCATCAGCTGTGCAGAGGGCGAAGAAGGAGTTGTCTATGAGGGCAAGCTTCCTTTTGAAATCAAGAGCACCGACATCAAGAACCTTAAGCGACCGAAAAGAACGAAGATAATGATGAATATAGGAGAGCCGGAAATGGCCTTTGCCCAGTCTTTTATCCCTAATGACGGCGTGGGCCTGGCGAGGTTGGAATTCATCATTAATAATTACATTAAAATCCATCCTTTAGCTTTGATAAATTATCCTAATATTGCCGATCCAGACGCAAAGAAGCAAATCGAAGAATTGACTGCCGGATATGAGGATAAAGCTCAATACTTTGTCGATCGTCTGGCTCAGGGCGTCGCGATAATATCAGCCGCATTTTATCCGAAAGATGTGATTGTCCGCCTTTCTGACTTCAAGACCAATGAATATGCTAACCTGATCGGGGGTAAGGAGTTCGAACCGATCGAATCAAATCCGATGATCGGCTGGCGAGGGGCAAGCAGATATTATGCGAAGCAGTTTGTACCTGCTTTCAATCTGGAATGCAAGGCGATGAAGAAGGTGCGAGATGACTATGGCTTAACCAATCTCAAACTGATGGTCCCCTTTTGTCGTACGGTCGAAGAAGGAAAGCGGGTGCAGGAAATAATGGCACGTAATGGCTTGAAGAGGGGAGTAAATGGCTTGGAAGTATATGTAATGGCAGAAATACCATCGAATATCGTACTTGCGGATAAGTTTTGCGATATTTTTGACGGCTTCTCGATTGGTTCTAATGATTTGACCCAGTTGCTTTTGGGAATCGACCGTGATTCCGGAGGAAGTCTCAAAATCGAAGGCGTTTCTAATGAAAAGAATGAGGCAGTTAAGGCGATGATCAAGCAGCTCTTGGTTGTTGCCAAGAAGAGAAAGAGAAAAGTGGGAATCTGCGGCCAGGGCCCCAGTGATTTTCCGGACTTTGCTGAGTTCCTGATGAAGGCGGGCATCAATAGCATTTCTCTTATACCAGATACTGTCATCCCCACCACGATAAACCTTGCAAAAAAAGAACGTTCCCTATCCCGTAGCATTTTCTCTTTCCTGTTTTAATAATAAAGGCTGTGTTTATAGCAAAAAGCCCGCGGCAAGCGGGCTTTTTGTATGTGAACTGAAAATTATCTTATTCAATTACTTCGACAACTTCAATCTTGGCAGTTCGGACACCGAACTTCAGAGCGTCTGCTTTGTGGACCATCCAGATATCGACGCGATCCGAATATCTTTTATTCATTCGATCGCGAACGACGAATATCCTATCGCCATATAAATCAGGAATGCGAACCTTGGTGCCGAATTTAAGGAAGTTTGCCGCTATCGTATCCTCTGTCCCATGTTCGCAAACATTGAAACCATTGGCGGTGATACAAGGGGAACCATCCGTTTGGGCGGCCTCTGAATTATAGGCAGTCATGACATGGGTGCTGGTGCGGATAACCTTCACCGTTTCAGCCTCTGGCTGCACCGTCGGTTCTGGTGTGGATGCAATTTCCTCGACTGGTAAAGGTGAGGCCTGGACTTCGCTTATTAAAGCGGCCACGACGGGGTCGGCTTCGCCTTTAGTTGCCTCTACCTTAACAGTCTGTATCCTATCTTGTTCGACGGCTTCTGCGGCCAGAACCGGAGCGAAAAACAGGAGAAACTGGAAGACAAGGGTAATTATTAAAGCGAGGACAGCCTGTTGGCGTCTACTGAGGGGCACGATTTCCTCGCTGATCTTGAAAATCTTCATATTAGCGTAAGGTTATTTGCTCAAACAAAAAATCCCTACATTATATGGATAATCCAAGCAGGGATTTTTGCGACTTAACTTTATATCATATCTAACTAACAAAGTCAAGAATGCCTTGTGGAAAAGTCATTGACAATATAACCTAAATATGATATATTATTACATTCTGGTGTATTTGATAACTTTTATACTAGAATTAAGCAAAAATTGTATATTAACAACAAAAAAACCATAAATCATGAAAAAGCTAAATTTTTTCATCCTTCTTTTCGTTCTGATGAGCATCTCTGCGGTAAGTCAGACAAAGCAGCAGACTAAGGAAGAACAACAACTGCGGGCTAGTATTGCCCGTTTCAACGCCGAGCTTAATAAGGTCCGGGGTGAAATCAGTAATAGGCCGATAAGCAAGGCTGAACTAATAGCTACCAGAGATAGTCTTCAGAGGAGGGCGGATGACGGTTCGGGCTTAACGCTTGAGATGAAAGACGCATTTCTGAAGCGCATAAAGATCCTGGATGCCCAGATAAAAAATTATCACTTTAATGATAACCCCTGGGCATACAAAAGCTTACTCCTTAAAGAGAAATTCTTACTTGACACTATCCGGGATATGAACGGGATGCTTAATATGTTCCAGAAAAAAAGCATCAGTGAAGCAATGGATGACAAGGTACCGGTCGCAATTTCAAATTGTAATAAAAAACGCCGGTTAAGTAGTAACGAGGTAGTCCTTGATGACGCCAAAACGGAGGCTCAAGCGAAAATTTTCAGCATGGCTGTTACTAAAATGCGAGAGTCGCCGGTCGTGGTTGATTCGATAATGGGGTATAAGGGAAAGGTATATAATCCGACTAATACTCTATATCAAATAAGAATCAGAAATGAAAAGGAAAGTGTCGATTCATTTGACGCCATCCTTCAGCCGGGACAGACGGTCGAGGCCTATTTACTTCCAGGAAAATATACCGCGGTTTCCTACGCGTATGGACAGCAAATCGAAAAGGAATATGTATTCACCGTATCAAACAAGACAAAATTAGGCTTTAATGCGGAGATTCTGCATTGGTATGTCTACCCAACGAGAAATGTAAAATCCACGATTGTGTGGGCGAACTGAAAAGATAAAGGCCACCTTATAGGCGGCCTTTTTTAATATAAGAATGAAATATAAAATTTAATCCGTACCGCTTCCTTGCAGGTTGCCGGACGAAGGAGATGCCCCAATTCCTCCGAAGGGCAGTCTTTCAAACACGAAGTAGGTTATGGAATAAGCAGCCAAGACGATAACCAGACCAATGATTGCCATTTGGATGGTCTTCTTCGACTTATTAACTGCTTCTTCATTGCCGGAGGCGGTCATCCAGCGGTAGCCGGAGAAAATGATCAAGATGATGAAGATCACGCCCAGTAGGCCAAGCGCGACCTTGATTATCAAGGCGATCAGGCTACCAATAGTAAATTCGGCTAGACCGGTTGTGGAGCGCATTGCATCCGCCGGTCCGGCTATCGTGTCTATCAAATCGGTGCTTGTTTGGGCTTGGACGTTGGTGCCGGCCAGAAAAAGAAAGAGGGCGAGGAAGATCGGCACAAATATTTTCTTCATAAAGTTAGAACTTAGAAATCAAATTCTGCAGCACGAATACCCAGATGGACCAGGAGCTTAGAACGATGACTAGCCCGATGATTGAACTGGTGATGATTTTTTTTGCCTTATCGACAGCTGCTTGGTTCCCGGATGCGGCCATCCAGAGATAGCCCGCATAGATGATGAGGATGATAAAGATGATGCCAAGCAAGCCGAGGGCGGCGTTAACGATTAGGCCCACAATTTGGGGAAGAGTACTTTCATCAGCGGCCTGATAGGGCCCGCCCTGTCCGGATTGGCCGGTAGCTACATTTTCCAGCATCTGGATGGGGTTTGCTTGAGACCCGGTATTAATCGTCCCACCCGTCGTTGTCTGGGCAAAGACGAAATAGGGCAGGATCATAACGGCGGTCAGTAGGAGGAAGGTAAATATTGGCTTGATAGCTCTAGTTTTCATAGGTTAGGTGATGATTTTGATGATAAAATATGAGATCGCATAGGCGGCCAGGATAATGATCATGCCGGTCAAGGCTTGGGTGATGATTGCAACTCCGTGCTTTGTTTTTTCCGGGTTGCCACTGGCCATCATAAAGACAAAACCCCCATATACGCCATAGACAACAAACAAGATGCCCAGGAGCGATAAGATGGCGGTAATTATATTTCCCGCTTGGGTTTCAAGTGATATTCCCGGCAAGAATCCGGCGCCTTTTTCCGCAACGGTAGACAAGGGCTTATTGGCGCTAGTGTCGAAAGCATCTTTTAGATTAGCGGCTGAGACGGATTGTATAAGTTTAAAAAACATGTCATTTAAGCAAAGTGCCTGTTGTGGCTTTGAGAACGAAAATGCTTATTGCATAGGCGGCCAAAACTACGAGTACGCCAATTACCGCTTCTGTCAGCAGTTCTTTAGCTTTACTCACCCTCGCCTCATTGCCTTGAGCCATCATCCAGATAAGCCCGGCATATATGGTCAAACCCAGGAATATAACTCCCAGCAAAGACAGGACAATTGTAATAATACGGCTTACATATCCTTCGACAGTCGGTGCCTCGTTGCCGGTGTCATAGCCAGCGGCTACTCCAGTTTCATTTAGACCGCTTTGGCTAGAGAAATCATAAGTCTGGGCAAGGGCTGGTGCCATAATAAATCCGCTGGCAAGCACCAGATATAATGAGGCAATAGCTTTTTTGATAGTCAATTTCATATCTAGAGCAAGCGATCCCCGACGAAGGCGGTTATGGCGTAGGCGGCCAGGACGATGATAAGGCCGATAACGGCGTTAATCATCATATCCTTAGACTTGCCAACCTTATCTGCATTACCGGAAGCGGTCATCCAATTAAGTCCGGCATAAATAATAAGTACAAGGAAAATAACACCGACGAAGGAAAGGACTATCCCTATTATACTTCCCACCTTGGTCGTAAGGAAGTTATCCGAGCTATTGATCTGCGCTTGGTAGGCCCCTACCTTTTCGGCGCTGTCATCTAAGCCGTAATTGTTCTCGGTTTGTGCCCAGGATGATGTGGGTATAAAAAAACCGGCTAACAAGGCGCTGGTTAATATCAAGCAGGCCGCTAGGCGGCGAAGTGTATGTATTTTCATATTATTCATTCACCGCTCCGGAAACCAGCAGTGCTGATTTACGGGGCGGTGGCCCCTGCGTGCAAGGGCCTCCTTTTCTAAAATCGATCTTAGAAACGGTTATTCGTTGGTCGCTTGGATAAGTCTGTCAAGAACGAAGGTGGCGATGCCCCAAGCGGACAAAATGATAACTAAACCGATGACGCCAGCGCCTAGAAGCTTGCGAGCTTCAGCTGCCTTGTCCTCGTTGCCTCCGGAAGTCATCCACTTGAAACCAGCCAGCAAGATGATGACGACAGCAATGATGCCCAGGAAGAGCATGGCGGTGTTAATCAACTTGGCGACGGTAACGCGAGGATCAACGTTCCCTAAGCCGTTATCTCCGAATCCCTGCTCGATTTCATTCAAACCCACGTCGATGTTTCCCGATTGGGCGAAAGTCACCATCGGGAGGGCGAATAAGGTAAGAAGAGCGAAGGCCAGTAGATGTTTAGCGATTCTTTTTTTCATAAATTCACCACCTTTCTAGTTGTTGATAGTTTCAAATAATACTTTTATTTTATCATAAGTAACCATGAAAGACAAACAAGAGGGCGTGTGATAAAATGTCTATATGGATAAGAAAAAAAAGAACTTGTCAAGAGGAATATTGATCGGCAGCGGCCTTATTTTTTTCTTATCTATTCTTATATTTAATTCTTATTCATATTCTGATTCTGACCTAGGATGGCATCTTCGTGTTGGTAACGATATCTTGGACAGCGGGCAGGCTCCTCGGGAAAACTTCTACAATTTTACGCTCCAAAGAGATTGGATCGATCATGAGTGGCTTCTAAATGCAGGTATGGCTGGGGTGACTAAATTAGCCGGGTTTGGCGTCCTGCATCTGCTCTTTGCTCTAGTGGCCCTCACGGCCGTAGCTTTAGCTGTATGGCATGGGGCTAAAAAAAATAGCTTGGGATACGCCTTCCTTCTTGGGGTTTTGGCTGTTTGGGCGAGTCGGCCACATCTGGGTTTAAGGGTCCAGGAATTTGGCTTGCTTTTTTCGGTAGTCATTATGTATGTCATCACTTGGGTCAGACCCAAGCACTTCCTTTATATAATGCCCACCCTTTTTCTTCTCTGGTCTAATTTCCATGGTAGCTTCCTTTTGGGGCTAGCCTTACTAGGGGCATACACTGTCTATCTTTGGCTTGTGCCTTTAGTGCGGCGGATTAGCCAAGCTGTTGGACTTCCGATAATATCATTTACCAACCGTGATCGCTGGTTTATTACTGCTTCCTGGGTCATGTCTTTGGCGGCGACGTTAATAAACCCGTATGGATTCAGGTTGTATGGCTTATTGGCCGGTTATACCAATACGTCCTATATGGGGTATATCCAGGAGTGGCTTGGCCAATATTCACTTCCTTTATATTATCCTCAATTAGCCTATTTAGCTTTGGTTTCAGCCCTGGCAACTTGGCATATTTATCGCTGGCGGGAAGTAAAAAGGGGGACTCTTTGGGAATATGGAGTATTCATCATTTTTTATATCCTTGCCTGGCGCTCTCGTCGACATTTCCCTTTGTTCGCCTTGATTACCTTACCCCTCTGTACGTTATTTTTGGAAGATATCTTCAGCGATTTACCGAAATTAGGTGGCCAGATGGTTACCAGGCTGCGAGTATTGGCGGCAATATCCTTAGCGGGCCTGTCTATTATCCTTCTCGTGAAGATACCTTACGGTCTGCATCCGATTCTGGCCTATTGTGGACAAAAATACCCTTGCGCAGCTGTGGAGTATTTGGAATCTTTAAGCCAGGTAAAATCGAGACGGATATTCAACGAGTTCAATTGGGGAGGGTTTCTCCTTTATTCAGCGCCCGAGCTTGACTATTTCATTGATGGACGGATGCCTCAGGAGCGATATGGGAACCGAACGATTTTAGAAGAATATCGAGCTTTGAGATATGGCTTTGAAGATATAGGGGCGGCCATAGAAAAGCATGGCATCGATACGGCTATCATATATTCAAGTGATCGGACTTATCAGTATAAGAAATGGGAAAGAATTTTTTTCAATATTAAAGATAGCAAACCATCACCTACTGATAATTTAAGGGAATATTTTGACGGCTCTCCTCTTTGGTCCCGGGTCTATTTTGACGGCCTGGCATCTATTTATGAAAAGACTGAGTAAATTAGCGTATTGGCTGTTTATTAGTGCTTTGGCGGTGTTAATTCACTGCGACCATTTGATTAATGCCGATGAAGGCGTGATTCTTAATGGTGCTTGGAATATCTTTAACGGACGAGAACCGTTTACGGATTATTTTACCTTTATTCCGCCGCTATCGTCGTATTTAGTTGCAGCCGCTTTCAGCCTTACTGGAGCGGCTTTTTGGTCAGCCAAGGCTTTAGCGATTATATTTGTAATCATGGGGGCGGTGGCCGTATTCCGGTTAACTAAAAGGTTTGGAGCCCGGCAGGCTTCATATTTTTCCCCCATCCTTTTCTTGATTTTGACCTCTTGGCACTGGATTATTAATCATAATTTCTTTAATCTCGTTGTCATTCTCTGGGCAGTAAATTTTTTACTATCATATCGGGAGAGAAGAAAGATGTCCTCATTTATAGTAGCCGCCTTCGTAACCGGGCTTTCAATCATATTATTGCAACAGAAAGGCTTGGCCTTCCTGGGGGCAGAAGCGGTATGGTTATTATGGGTAGAGAATGGTTGGAAAAGGAAGTTTAGTCAGGTAATAGTCTTCTTATCTATCGCTCTTATTCCGCTAGCACTTCTATTCTTGATTTTTCCGGCAAAACTAGTTTTTGATCAGTTAATCATTTTTCCCATATTCAATTATATTGAAGCAAATCGCTTTTCTTTGGCATTATTTTGGTGGGCGGTAGCCGGTTTGGCTTGTTTGGTATGGGACCGCCGACGCTCTAGTAAAGAAGAATGGCTATTATATTATATCGCTGCGCTTCTCCTCTTGTCTTGCCTGCCTCTTCCTGATTCATATCACCTTACAATTGCGCTTTTACCTGTATTGCCGATGGTCGTAATCGGCATGACGGATCGAAAGACTATGTGGACCTGGATATATCTTGCCATTTTTGCCTGCTTATTCTTGTATCCGGTGAGCCGATATGCCTCAGCTGCCCTCGAACCAGGGATGGAACCCGGTTTCATTGAGTACGTAAAGCATAATTGTCCGGGGGCATATTTGCATGCCGGTCCATTTTTTCCTAATGCTTATTATGAAACTCAAAAACTAAGCGCTTCTTCCTTCGATATCCTCATAACTGGACACCAGACTCGGGCTCAGTTCGCAGACGCGGCGGCGGCGATCGCGGAGAAAATGCCCATATGTGTTGTCCGTTCTTTTTCTTCTTCGCTGCATCGTTTCCGATATAACTCGGATAATCCGGTAGAGCGGCTTATCGATGATAAATATGAACCTGTATTCGAGGATGCCTGGGTTAGCGTTTGGAAGATGAAGGAATAAAAAAGACCTCCGTTAGGAGGTCTTTTGTGTTTTAGGGAAGGTATTTCTTGAATTCTCTCTCTTTTTCCAGTTGTTCTTTGTTAGCTGGCCTTTTTATGCCTTTCAGGATATATGCCAGCCAGGCAATCATGGTTATTCCCCAGAAAAGGATCCAGAAACGACCAGAGAGAAATGCTGCTCGTTCATAATTGAAGAAAAATAAGGCTACGCCCACGACTGAATTACTAAAACTGAAGACATAGGCACGGCGCCAAACGCCCTTGTAGAGGCTTTTGCGTCTCTGGAGGAAGCCTGTAGCTATCGTAGCGATTATTAGAGCTCCGATGAGGCCGAGGAAAAGATAGTTGAATAACGGGAGTAGCGGCTCGGGGCGCAAGTTGAACCAGAAGCGCCAGGTTAGCAGGTTTTGCATAGTGTTTATGATTTATGGAATATTAAACCGTAATGAAATGGCCCGGCATCGAACTCATCTTTAAGGATGAGACCCAATCGCGGTCCGGCTTGCTTTAAAGCATCTCGGCTGACCCGTTTCTCTGTAGGAGGGCCCAGAGGACTCTCGCCATTCTTCCATTCAACCACTAGGAGGCGCCCGCCCGATTTGAGTAGGCGTACCGATTCTCTGAGTATTTCCGCTCGTTTCTGGGATTGATGGAGGGTGTTAATGAGAAGAGCGCGATCCAGGCTTGAGCTCTCTATTTTGGCTCCTTTAAATACCTCTAAATTGGTCCAGATAGTCTCGATTTGCTTGAGGTTTTCGGTTACAGCTTTCTTCTTAATCTCCTCAAGCGTGGATTTGAGGATATCCACGGCATAAAGCTTTCCTCTGGCTCCCACTAGCCTGGCAACCGGGAAGACGAAGTAGCCGAAATTGCCGCAACCGAGTTCTCCGACTGTTTGGCCTTCTTCAATTGCTATTTTATTCAAAATCCCAGGGATGTCAAATAGGATGGTCTTAGGATTTACCATATTATTCCTCGACTAGGATCTGGCGTTCAATGACGCTTTCCCGGCCGTATTTCTTTTGCGCGCTGATCGTAATGTCGTTTAAACCGCGTTTTAGGCGGACCTCATGGCTGAAAGAACCGTCCTGCGTGCTCATGATACTGGTGTTATTGATCTTCACTTCTGTTTCCGGGTCGCTTTGCCCGCGGATCTCAATTGAAAGTTCGTGCGTTACCATGTTGCTTGGCGGATAGTCTACGATAAGTTCGGGAGCGGATGCCAAACGGCGGAAATATATCAGCAGATAAAGCAGACAGATACAAAATAAGCCGATGAAGAGCGCATTTCGGAACAGTTTCGGGAATACCAGGAATTTATGCCGACGCAATACTTTTTGGGAAAAGGGGTCAGCGCCTTCTTTTTCTTTGGAATAGGGAGTGAGTCGGACAAGTTTGCGATAGTCTAGTTTAAGCAGTTGACAATATTCTTTAAAAAATTGGCGTCCATATAATCCTGAGGGTAAGCGGTCGTATTCTTCATTCTCAAGGGCTTCGAGATAATCCGCCCGGATATGGAGAACGGCGGCGGCATCCTCTAAAGTTGCTTTCTTGGCCTCTCTTGCATGGCGGAGCTTCTCGCCGGCGTGATCGGGTGTTATGAGCTTTTTGAAGGTAAAACTATTCATGCGGGGATTTTTCCGTCCCAGCTTATTCCTAAAATCGACAGGACGTATTGGATTATCAGATAGCTTGCAAAAACGATCGCCAGCCCGATGACAGCCGCTATGATTACTTTCTTGGCTTTACCTACTTGGTCGCTGCTTCCGCCTGATATCAGGAAGAGTAAGCCGCCGTAGACAAACATCAGGAGTGCGAGGGAACCGACGAGTCCAAGAACCCAACGTGAGGCGCGGATCACAAAGATTACCGCATCATTGACGTCATAAGTTCCATATTTATAATCATTCGTGGTGTTGTCTACGATGGATTGGGGGGTAGAGGTGGCTAGAGCGGATTGAATAAGGGCAAAAGAGAATACAAGGACAAGGGCCGTGATTGCGAACTTTGTGACTTTATTCTTCATATTATTCTAGTGTTTGTTGTACCTTGGAGGCACCGGCATTAATCGCTTCTAGGATCTTATCGAGATTAAGACTGGCAGTGTCGATCATTTCGGCAAGCGCCGCCTCAGCCGATTTCGCATCTTTCCCTTGGTACCAGCTCTTTGCTGTGAGAACCTGAGAGGCAAAGACACCGATTTCATCATCTTCAAGCTGAGCGGTGACGAGCGAACGCAGGGCGGTCGGTTTCTTGGTTTTTTCTAGGTATTGCTTCGCCTGCGCTTCTTTGGTGGCGAAAATGATGAAATCCCAAGCAGCCTCCGGATTTTGGCTTTTCTTCGATACTGACTCGATCCAATAATTGGCGAAATTAGTCTCGACCATACTGCCTTCTATTTGGGGAAGTTTGGCAACGGAGAAGTTCAATTTAGGGGAGAGAGCTTTTATGGCCGGTAAATGATATGAATAGCCAAACATCATAGCAAGCTTGCCGCTCGCGAATAGTTCCAGGGAATTGGCCAAGGATTCATTCCAGGAATATACTTCTTTCCCCGGGTTGGCGAAGTCGATGTAGAATCTGAGAGCTTCCAGTCCCGGGTTATAATTATTGCCGCTGTTTTTTGCCGGTATGGTGTTAAAGAGAACGCGGCCGCCATCCATCATGGTTGCACCATTTTGCATCATCAATACTGAAAGGATATCGCTGAAACGCTCGATATTTTTGCTGCCTCCAAGGGCGATACCCGACTGCACTATCCCCACGCTAGCATCTTGTTTGGTGAGCTTCTTTACATTCTGTTGGAACTCTTTATTCCAGAAAGCCGGAGGTTGGACGATGCCGGCATTATTTAAAAGATCGCGATTATAGAAGAGAGCGAGAGTGTCGACTGAGAGGGGCAGGCCGTATATCTGGTTATCAATGACGACATCGTTAGGGACAGCGTCTACGAAGGTTTCGCGTATTTCTTTTGGAGTCGGGGACTTGATACTTCTAAGCTCCGTGACGATTTCTTTTTTTATCGAGCCCTTCTCCACTGGATAGGCCATGGTGATGGTGGCAGGCATCGGAGCGAGCTTGCTTTGGTATTTGCGAATCCAGGTATTATGGATAGAAAGGATATCCGGACCTCTATCTTCCGCTAAGGCATTAAGAAGTTCGGTTTCATATTCTTCCAACCTAAGCTTCCGATATTTAACGGTGACGTTGGGATGCAGGACTCGATACGCGTCGATGATCGGTTGGAAGGTGTCTGTGTCATCAATGACACGCCAATAAGTGAGCGTTACGGGCTCCATCGCGGCTTTGGTTTCCTTGTCTACTGTTTTACAGCCGAAACCGGCGCTTAGCATGAATGCCCCCAAGAGCAGGAGGAGGAATATCCGTTTTTTCATAAGATAATTAGCTAAGATAAGGGCGCCTATTTTCGAGGCGATTACTGTCATTATAACAGATTATAGGTGCTGAAGTAAAACGGGGAGAGGCGTTGTAATTAGAAAAAGCCGCTTGAGAGAGCGGCTTTTTTTTGATTATCCTTAATTGCGGAAAGCGGCGATATCGTCTAGCTTGATGCTTAGCAGCTGGCTTACGCCATCAGACTTCATGGTTACTCCGTAAATTATGCTAGCCCGTTTCATCGAGGCTCTGTTGTGGGTAATGGTAACGAATTGGGTCTTCGAGGAAAGATCGTCGAGAATCTGGGCAAGGCGCTCAGAATTAGCCTCATCGAGAGCCGCATCGACTTCATCGAGAACGACGAAGGGCGAGGGGTTGGCGCTGATGATAGCGCAAATCAAGGCGATGGCAGTAAGGGCTCTCTCACCTCCGGAAAGCATAGATATAGTCTGGATCTTTTTGCCGGGAGGCGTGGCTTGGATTTCAATGCCGGCTAAGCCAAGCGCGTTGCGTTTTCTTAGCAGTCGCAGGCGTTTGAAACGATCATCTCCTTCATTGCTTGGCGCCTGCTGGTCCGTCGTCCCTTCCTCATTAGTCTCTAAGGCCTCCAACTTGAAGATCTTAGCGCTTCCACCATTGAATAGTATCTTGAAGTATTCGCTGAATTTTTCTGATATAACCTTAAATTCTTTTTCAAAGCGTTCTTTGATATTAATATCCAGTTCGGCGATGATCTTTTCCAGCGATTGGATGGCCGAATCCAAATCCGCGGTCTGCTTTTCCAGGAAGGAGAAACGCTCGCTGGTTTCGGCATATTCCTTTTCTGTTTCCGGGTCGATACCGCCAATCATTTCTAGCTGGTTCTTAAGTTCGGTGATGCGCTTGCGCAGATGTTCATCATCGAGGCCGCCCTCTTCCTCTTCCGGATGATATTCCTTTATTTCTTCCAGGTTTAGTTCTTCATCTTTAATACTATTTTCTAAGTCTTCCAGACGGGTTTCCTGGCGGGCTGCTTCTATCTGGATGCTGCTCTGCTGGCTGTTGAGGCGGTTAATTTCGGTTTGCAAGCTGTTTATCTGGGACTGGAGAGCGAAAAGACGTCGTTTCTCGTCATCACGCTTTTCATTCTCCAGACGAAGCCGCTCTTGGATCGCCGCAATATCCTTATCCGCCTCTTTAAGGCTGATATCTAATCGGCCCTTTTCTAAGTTCAGCTTGTCTGCATCGAACTTAACCTCGCTCTTGGCGATTTTTTCCTTCACATCGCTCATTTCGCGGCTTAGTTGGCGGAGCTTGTCTTCGAATAACTGGATCTTATCCCGCCGAGACGAGGCGGCGAGTCGGCATTCATTGAGCTCGCTTGCTATGCGCTGGCGATCGGCGATCAAGGCGCCCACCTGATTCTTTTCGACCTCTTCCTTGATAGCGGCTTCCAGTGCCGATAATTTCTTGTACAATTCTTCTTTTTCTTTATTTATCGAAGCCGCGTCAAACTTGACCTCGCTCTTGGCGATTTTTTCTTTGATATCGGAAATTTCCCGCTCGGCTTGCGTTTTTTGATTATCAAGCAAGCGGCGGCGTTCTTGGCGGGTAGACAATTCCAGGCGGATCTCGTTTATTTCCGCGATGAGGGACTGTCTTTGTTCTGTCTGCTTGATTATCTCTTGCTGCAGGGAGCGTGCCTTCTCAAGCTTAGCTTCATTTTCTCCGTCGATCAAAGTGCGGATTTGCTTTTGGAATTCCTGCTTGGCTTCTTCGATCAAGGATTTGATCCGGTCAAGACTCTTCTCATTTTTAATAGCATCCAGGCGCGATAAAAAGTCATCGATGCTGCGGTTGATTTCTTCCCTGCCGGCTGCCGGCTTGGCACTGGAGCGGATATCCCGGTTTATTGCCTGCAGTTCGCCGTTCCCTCTGGCGATTTCCGTATCCAGCTGTATGCGCTGCGAATCCAGGCCGCTGGCTTCGGCGCGCAGGTCTTCTATCTGGATTGAATCGATTTCTTTTGCGATGGCGGACAGAGAACGGCTTAGCTCGTCATGCTTATTATTTAGCCAAGCAATATCGAATTGTCCCTGTGCTTCCAGATTAGCCTCCAGGACGGCATCCAGCTTGGCAATATGTTTTTGAAGCTGGTTTTTTTCTTCTTGCCTGTTTTCTGCCAGGCGTCGGCGGCTGTCCCGAAGGCTTATCTCTTCGGCAATGCGCTGCATTTCATCACGCAATTCTTCTTCACGGTTATCTGCCTGGGAGCGGATCGCGGCCGTCTCCTCTTCTAATTTTTGCGCTTCCGCTTTAAGCTCTTCGTGTTTTTTATTAAGCCAGGCGGTATCGAACTGGCCTTGTGCTTCGAGCTGTAATTCGAGTTCGGCGTTAAGGCGCGCGATGTTTCTTACGATTTCGGTGCGTCCATTTTGCAGCGACCGTAATTCTTCTTGGAGAGGGGCGGCGGAATCGGCGCCACTGGTTTGGCGGATTATTTCCAAATCGGCATTTACTTGCTCAAGCTGTTTTTCCTGATTGATTTTTTCGGCTCCGATTGCCTCCAGCTTATTTTTCGCATCGACAAGCTTTTCGCTAATATCTCGCCATGCATTATGGAAATAGCGGCGTTGATGGGATAATAATTCATCTTCCAGCTGGCCGCGACGCTTGAGCTTGTCTACTTGGCGGGTCAGGATCTTCAGCCTTGGGCGGATTTCACCGAGTAGCATTTCAACCTGCTTAAGGTTTTCATAACTATTCTCCAGCTTATTGAGCGCCAGGTCTCGTTTGATTTGGAATTGCTTGACGCCGGTTGCTTCATCAAAGAAATCCTTTCGCTCCGCGGCCCCGGTATTAAGGAAATTTTCGACCATGCCTTGTCCGATGACGCTGTATGTTTTTTGGCCCACGTTCGCTTTAGCAAGAAGAATCTGGATGTCCGCCAGGCGGACGCGGTTGCCGTTGAGGAGGTATTCGCTTTCACCGCTGCGATAGAGCCGCCGAGTGATTACGATCTGTTCATAATCTAAAGGTGATAAGGAGTGCCCGGAAGCGTCTGTTTCGGTTCCTTCTTCGTCTTCTGTTTCAACGACTGGTTGGAACAGACGGCCTTCATTATTGAGATAGAGTGAAACCTCGGCCATGCTGAGCTTACTTTTTTGGTCGGATCCGGAGAAAATGACATCCTCGCTCTTCTTTCCCCGGAGAGTCTTGAGACTCTGTTCGCCCAACACCCAACGGATGGAGTCCGCAATATTGGATTTCCCGGAACCGTTGGGGCCGACAATGGCAGTTAGGCCTCGGCGCCCGGTGCTGTCTATCTTATTCGAAAAAACCAACTTGTTCTTATTGGCAAATGATTTAAAACCTTGGATTTCCAGTTTTTCTAAAAACATAAAAAACGCGTAGACGCGACATTATGGCGGGCGAGCGGATTATCTGCTTGCGGCCTTATAAATATGGTATTATTATAGTATAATCGGAACATAATTCAAAATGGATGGTTTGTGAATTATACTAAGGTTTCCCGCATTTATCTATAATATGATTATTTCTATCAGTGGCGCCCAAGGATCGGGAAAATCTAGTTTCGCGGAACGGCTATCCCGGGAGCTTGGATGGCCAAGATATTATATCGGCGGCCTGCGCCGGGAGGCGGCAGCACGCCGGGGAATGACTCTTGAGGACTACAATCGCTTGGGCGAGACTGATCCGGTGACTGACCGGGAAGTGGACGAATATCAACGGGAGCTGGGCAAGGATGGCGATAACTTCATTATTGAAGGGCGAACTTCCTATTTCCTAATTCCTCACTCCCTAAAGATTTATTTGGACGTTGATTTGGATGAAGGGGCTAAGCGAATTTTCGCTCATCTTAAACAAAATAACTCGAGAAATGAAGCGGATGGCCTAAATAGCGAGGAGGCGGTAAAAGATAGTTTGATCAGACGGACTGCAAGTGACCGGCTCCGCTATGAGAAGTATTATGGCCTTGATGTCCACGACCGCTCCAATTTTGATTATGTTCTTGACACAACTAACATTAGCCAAGAAGAAGTCTTCCAGCAAGTATACGCTTTCATCAGAAGCCGCCTTGACAAGCCTCAAGTTTGATTATAATATTAGACATACTTAGAAAGAGAAACCAAACGGGATGGGACCATCTCGTTTCTAGTTTTGATAAATAACGATATGGCAGAAAAGAAAACCGAATCGAAGGAGGAGAAAAAGGCCGAAGTCGACCTCAAGCCGGGCATGACGGTCCGCATCCACCAGAAGATCAAAGAACTTAATTCCAAGGGAGAAGAAAAGGAGCGTATCCAATACTTCGAAGGAATGATTATCGCGCGCAAGCATAATAAGGAAAAAGGCGGCACTATCACTGTCCGTAAGGTTTCCGATGGCATTGGCGTAGAAAAGATCTTCCCGCTTAATCTTCCCACTATCACTAAGATCGAAGTGAAGAAGATTGCTGAAGTGCGCCGCGCGAAACTCTATTTCCTTAAGAAGGGCTATAAGAAGCGCTTGAAGGAAAAGGTTGTCCGCTAAGTCAGGATATTAATTTTCATACACATAAGGGGGCGTAAGCCCCTTTATAGAGGGGCGGATGGTGAAATTGGTAGACACGCAAGCTTGAGGGGCTTGTGGCAGCAATGCCGTGGAGGTTCAAATCCTCTTTCGCCCACCAGCATCGATTGGGGCGCATAGCTCAGCTGGTTAGAGCACTTCGTTTACACCGAAGGGGTCCAGGGTTCGAATCCTTGTGCGCCCACATAAAAACAGGCTTTCGGCCTGTTTTTTTATTAGAATTATTAGGGTGAGGAAAACGCTTCCTTTTTTTATTTTACTTCCCTTTTTTCCTTCTTATACAATACGTATGAATAGGCATACACCCCGATGACCAGGGCGATTACGCCGCCAAGTACTATGAGCATGCCCCACTGGAAAGTAAGCCAGGGAGCAAGTATCATGAGCAATCCCCAAACCATGAAGAGGCGGCCACCGAGCCGGTGGGTCTTATTCCAAATATTTTCCGAAGACAGGGTCCAAGGGGTCTTGATACCCACGAACCAATTGCGCTTTATCTTGCCGAAGTAGTTGCCCAGGACAATGAAGAGCAAGCCGATGAGGAAGGCGACCGTCTTACCGACATTTATATCATAACCGAGATTAAAAAAGGTAGCGATGGCAAAGACGGAAGCCATTACAAAGAGGATGGAGTCGCGAATTAACTGGTAAACGCCCGTAAATTCCGCATACCTTTCTTTTCTCGGGTCGAGATAGGGGGTTACAAGGAGTAAAACATAGATAAAAATAAGAAGGCCGGGGAAAAACAATGAGTGGAAGGTCTTATTGGTCCAACCGTCGACGTTCCCCTGGAAGTTCCAGTGGGAAGCGACAGTTTCCGGAAGCTGGGGATAGGCCCAAGCACTAAGTCCGATAGCGGCGGCGAGAATGAGAAGAGCTCGCCATTCTGTTTTCATTGTGATCTTTGGCATATTATTATTATTTCTTTTTTGGTCCGATGAATTTTATTAGCGCTTCGCTTATCTCTTCGAGAACGCTCATGTTCAGGCTATAGAATATCTGCCTGCCGGATCTCCTGGAACTTACCAGGCCTGTACGCTTGAGGATATCCAAGTGATGGGAGAGCGTAGGGAGGGTAATGCTGAGATTTTCGGCAATGGCTGATACCGGCAGCTCCTCTTTTCTTAGAGCATCAAGGATTGCTTGGCGGTTCGGATCGGCGAGAGCGGAAAAGGTATCGCTGAGGGACATATTTTTATATTTAGATATATATCTAATTATAATCCTTTCCCGTCATCTTGTCAAGGCTTTACATAAGCAGGGGGTAGGATAAAATGGATAATATGGATTATAAGAGTTACAAAAGCCGATCAACCGAAGAAACGAAGGCTATTGCCCGTGAGCTGGCGCCTTCTCTCCAGGGCGGCGAAGTAATCGCACTTTACGGAGATTTAGGTGCGGGTAAAACAGCTTTTGTGCAGGGCTTAGCAGAAGGCTTAGGGGTAAAACAGATCGTAAACAGCCCTACCTTCTCGATCATGAATATTTATGAGATTAAAACCGGAGCCATCCGGCGGTTTTGCCATATTGATACATACCGTCTGACTTCAACCTCCGAATTAAGGGAAATCGGCGCTCTCGATTATATCAGTGCCAAGGATGTTGTCTGTGCTATCGAGTGGGCAGAAAAAGCTGAAGAAATTATCGGTAGCGGCGATCTGATTAAGGTCAGGATCGAGGCAGTGTCGGTCGAGGAAAGGATTATTAATATTTCAAAAATATGAAATTTGAATCGCCTTTGAAACAATTCAGGGACATGTTTAAAAATCCTGATCTCTATAACGAGGGCAGGCCCGAGAAAGCAGAAATCGATGAGATGTTAAAAGACGATCAAGAGAAAACGGATGATCAGGAAGCTTTGGTAGGTGAAGCTAAAATTGAAAAGCACGAAATCATCAGTTCGGCCGGAAAAAATTTCATCAAAACGGTAGAGATCATAAAAGATTCATCTCTCAAGTCGGAAGCGGCCGGTGATATGAGGGAGTTGAAGATTTTTGAGGAGAGGAAAAAGGCGATCCTTAGCATGCTCAAGAATATTCATGAAGATATCCGCAATTATATCGGTTCCGTAAATTACATGATGACGATGCGTCGCTCGGAAGAAGTAGACCAACAGAAGTTTTTAGATAGCCAGATAGAATCGGAAGAATCCAGGCGAAGGTATCATAACAAGCTAATTGGCGACATAAAGATTGCGGCCCGGATGGTAAATATTACCTTTAATGCCGAATATCCGGAGGAAAGACGCCTGTCCGAGGAATCACAATTCAAGGATCGGGAAGGCTTGTCCCAATCTGATCTGGCGGCCGCCTTGGCGGAACATGAATATTATAAATTCCCTTATTCGGCCGGGGCTTTCATCGACTTCAAAGCCATACCACGGGAGCCGGACGCGGAAAGAAAATACATCGCTTCTTGGGCGATGCAGCTTTACTCAGATATGACTGCACTTGAGACCTCGGTAAAGGAGGCGGAGGCAGAATTAAGAAAAGCGGCCTAAGCGAGAAAATAAAAATGTCCCCTTCAAATCAATGAAGGGGACTTTTTTTGTCAGCGAAGATGAGAAGAGAGGCTCTTATCCATCCTGAGGAAGTTTAGGCTAACTTCTCTGAGGAGGCCTATGAATGCTTTATCTGTCAGAGAATTAATCTCTGTTCTTTCAGAATCGCTTAAGATAGGATCTAAGAGGACTATGTCTTTCCCGCTTTTTAATAAATTCATGAACTCTGACTGATCATTTTCAGTTTCTTCTTCATCGAATAACTTAGTCGAGAATTTTTTGAAATAATGATCAGCGACTTTACCTGCGAGTTCTAAGGTTTCCTTTTTACCCTTTAGCGTTAGTTTTTTCGCTATGAGTGTCTGCATGATTGGACGTTGTTTGTTGAATGAACAAGACGATTAATCCGATGGTTATTAAGACATCAGATAGGTTCAAGACCGTGAGGTTGGCGACATCTAGGTAGTCGATAACAGCTCCGAAAAGAATGCGATCTAGTACATTACTTATAGCACCTATTATAATAAATGTCAAGGGTAGAAGGAGGTGTCTCTGATTCTTTTTATTTATTATTAAATAAGAAAGATAAATTAAAAGGGCTAAAATGACCCCGGAAATAAGCCAGGTTAGGCCAGGAAGGCCGCTGTTTATGGAAAAAGCGAGCCCGCTATTGGGGCTGAGACGGAACCTCAGTAATCCTCCAACGAGTTCCATATAACCGCCATATCCTTGCTTGACGGCTGCAGTCTTGAGAAGGCGGTCGGCAATAAAAAACATAGCTAAGGCAGTGTACCCAGCTATGTTCCAAAAATTCCAATATTTTTTGCTAAAGTCAGTCATTTTCCTGCAATTCTGTCTTGCAAGAGATACAGGCGCTGGCTACCGGACGAGCCTGGAGTCTTTTGATGGCAATCGGTTGTCCGCAATACTTACAGATGCCATAAGTCCCGTTTTCAATGCGTTTCAAGGCGCCTTCGATATCAGCTAAGGTTTTTTCCAATACTTTTTCAGTGGCAGAAGTAGCGGTATAGTCGCTGATTTCTTGGGCATTCTCGTCGGGCTTGCTGCCATATTCCGGAAACTTAGAACCCATCTTATCTGCTTCGTGGGGGTCGGATTTAGCGATATCGGCTAATATATCTAAAATTTCCTGCTTACGAGTTAGCAGTTCTTGTTTGATCTCTGTGACGATTTTGATATCAATCGAATTGGTCTTCTTTTCCATATACTTCTCTCTAGTAAAATAAATAAAACCTCGCGGTTCCATTACTGTCATTATAGCAAAAAAACAGTTTTTTGCAATAGTCGTTATGGGAATTTTTTAATATAACATTAGGAAAAACTGTATTATAGGCTCTTGAACAGCTGCCTGATTTTGCCTCTCAGTGATCTTTCCTGTTTGCTTGAGGTCAGGGTTTTAAGATTATCGCCGTGGTGGCTTTCGTTGACATTCTGGTATCTATTTTCTTTTTGCGGCTGATACTTGCGTTGGATCTCTTCACTTACGGGAGCGTATTTTTCTTGGAGCCCATCATCGTCTATCTCTAGATGATCGAGAGGATCTCCCTTTTCACGATTGATGAGAACCGATTTACCGTCGGCATGGGCCGCACCTATCAGGCCGGCTTCATTGCTGATATCAGTAATTATCGGCTCGTCTGACATGATGATCCTTTCATCCGGTTCTTCTTCGGGGACTTCAGGCTCGGGTTCGGGTTCCTCGCCATAGTTCAGATATGAATTATCAGCAATATCATCAATGGTCGTGTAATGTTTACGGGGATCATTCTTCTCAACAAAGAGTTCATCTTCATCCTTCTCTCTATCACGAGATTGAAGATTATCCCTGTCTTCGGACTCATTAATCTTAGTGCCTTTTTCGGCAGCCTTGAAGAATTCGTACTCCTTCATATACTTAGTGGCTATCACCGCCTCCTACGGTGTATGTTAATTTAATTTGCTCGATCTTTTTGTAAGGTGGCCAAGTCCTCGAGAACCTCAGCTGCATGCTTAGAGGGCTTTACGCTGGGATAGATCTTAGCGATATTACCTTCCGGATCAATGAGATATGAGATTCGCCTTGCCGAACCATCTGCTCCGTATTCTTTGACGATCTTTTCTTCGGAATCGGAAATGATGGTAAAAGGCAAGCCATGTTGGGATGAGAAGCTGGCATGGCTTTGTACAGAATCTGTGCTCACGCCTAACACAATGGCATCCAATTTCTCGAAACTCGGGTGGTTGTCGCGGAGACGGCAGGCCTCTTCGGTACAACCGGGGGTGTTGTCTCGAGGGTAGAAGTAAAGCAGGACCCATGAGCCGCGGTACTGGGACAAGGTCTGGACCTGCCCGTGCTGGTCTGGCGCCTTGAAGTCCGGCGCTGGGGTTCCGATTTGAAGCATATGGTTCGTGTTATTATTCAAGGACAAATTAGTCCAGGTATTATAGCACGAATTGATGCGTTTGTTAAGCTTCTCCCGTTTTGGACAGATTCCAAAAACGGGCGATCCGATCTTTGATTTTCGAATGCTGGGTAAAAAGCAAATGCCCTCCTTCGGGAAGGATATAGCTTTCGGAATTAGGAACCAATCTTTGGGTATACTGAGCATTATCGATGGAGACAACCTTATCATCAGCGGCATGGATGATTAAGACCGGGCAAGATATTTCTTGATAAGCAATATCAGGAAGAGGAAGCATGTTTTTGTCGGCTAAGTAACCTTTTAAACGCAATTTGAATTGTTTTAGGCTCCTAAGGCTGAATTGTAAAAAATGCTCATCTTCTTCCTTCGGTTGCGGGCTGATTTCCTTGGGAACGCCCAGAGAATGCAGAAAACCAGATATTACCGTCCGATCTTTTAGTTGCGAAAAGGCTAGTTTAGCTTTCAGGCCTTTTTCCAGGCTTGGCGTGCTTACGGCGGAAATAAGGATGAGACTGCGGCAGTAGTCGGGATAACGGCGCGCGAATTCTACGGCGGAAGGGCCGCCGGCAGAATAGGCGACAACATCCACTGTTCGGACATTTTCCTCTCTCAGAAGATCGAGGTAGGCGTCGGCTTGAGCTTCGCTATCCGCTTTTTTCGGTAAAGCACTGTCGAGGTAACCGAATCGAGACGGGCAGAGGGCTTTCCCGAGGGGCAGCAGGCGTTCGGCAATGAGGATGCCTTGGTCGCTTCCGCCGCCGGAACCATGAATGACCAGAATCGGACGGCCGCTACCGGAAACTTCGTAGCTCATTATTCCCGTCTGGGAAGAAAAGACTTTGTGGTTGCTTCTTTCCATTCTTATATTATACCTTTTACGCTGGATAAACGAAAAGGCCTCATATAGAGGCCTGGTTTCGTTGTCGGGAATTAGCGCTTCGCGCCGCTATAGGCAATTGCCCGGACGATGTCCCAATCGCCAGCCAGCCTCGGCAGGCGGTTAAAGATGGAGAAGAAGCTCTTGAGTGAAGCTTTCTCACTTTTAAGATTGCGATTACCCGGGCGTAAGCCATACGCAATGAGCTTGACCGCCGTCTGGTCGTGGACTTCGCTCAGGTTCGCCTTACGCTTATAGATGACGGAAAAGATCGTAAGGGCGTTTTGCTCTGCCTTCTGGTTGATCTTTTTAGTCCAGCGTCCGGAAGCTACCTTTAAGACATCTTCCCAATCTTGCTCATCGAGCGGGAGTCGTTCGAATGCTTTCAGGAAGGAACCGAGCACTCCGGCTCGCTCACCGGAGCCGAGTTTGCGGCTGCTGTCGGTGCCGTTTTGGATGAAATAAGATATAGCTTTACGCTGTCCTTCCGTTACCACCCTATTACCGACCAGGCTGTTATATAGAGCTTGGTTGGCGGGCGTCAGGGTAATGTCGCCATTATATAAGGAAATGATCCTGGCTTCTGCGAGATAATCCGTCTGGCCATTGCCATTGCCCCCGACATTTCCGTTCCAGGCGATGTAGCCGTTGGCCTGTCCATAATATGTTGGCGGAGTCGAGGGGATATAACCGCCGCCGCCTGAAGGCCGGCGTAAAGTCTTGGCGCTGATCTCGTTTCCAAGCAGGGGGGTAGAGGTGCCCGCTATCGTAACCGTACGGAAATAATAAGTGGTGTCAGGGTCGAGATTCTCTATCTTTATCGAATGTTCAATGCTGGGATTGCTGCCTCCGCTGGTAAGGTTGGGATAGCCGTATTTTTCCGGTCCTGCCGCTGTGCTGGAGGCCGTTGTATGGGAGGCTTTATCCCAAACAATTGCGCCGGTGGACGAGGCGGCCGAATTCCAGCGGATGGTAATCGCGGTGGCGCTGATATCCGTGGCTGAGGGGCCGTTATTATTATTTCCGCTGCCGCCATCGCCGACTATAACTGTGCGAGTCAGGCGATCTGCTGCATTTCCAGCCCTGTCGGTCGCATCATAGTAAATCTTATACGTCCCAGCCGGGGTGCTGGTGGTTACAGTGTCACCGCTTACGATGGCGGTCATTACGCCATCGACGTTATCTAAGACGCTTGCTCCCGGATCGGTAAAGCCGGCCCCGACCGCTAAGGTAGATGAGGCGGAGCCATTAAGGGTGATTACCGGTTTCGTGAGATCGACGATGAAACGGCTGGTGGCCATACCAACTCGGTTCTGGGAGTCCGTTGCCTGGACGCTAAAGGTATGATTTCCCTCCAGTAGGCCGGTGACAGTAACGGTTGAGGTTGCCGTTGATGTGGCTGTCGAGGTTGCTGTTTGGTAAGCGGCGCCATCAAGGCTATAAGTCAGCACTGCTAAGGGGTCGCTACTGGAGAAATTATAGGTAAAGTCTCTCAGCTTAGTGGGGCTTACCGGTGAGTTTAAAGTGACGACAGGCGCAGCCGGATCAATAACGATGACATTAAAAGTTCCTAAGCTGGAGAGGTTGCCGCTCGAATCCATCGCTCGGCAAGATATTTCTGTATTACCAATAGGGAAAGTGGAGCTTGAAGCCAAGCCGGAAGCCGTATAGCAGAAAGATTTAAGATTGGTATCAATATTATCGGTCACAGCCGGTGAAGAAAAAGAGACGATTGCACCCGATCCGCTAGTGGCTGGGACGCTAATATCCGTAGTGGTTGCTAGGATAGGCGGAACAGTATCTTTAACCGGGGTTCCAGGCATTAAATGCAGCGCTTCGGACATGGTCTTCACGGAGCCTTGCTTTTGCTGGATGTAGTCCACCATCTGTTGGAGGAATTCGGGGGTGGCGCCATAGACGTTGCTATCGATATTGTCTATTTGGTGAAGGGTGAATATGAGCCAAGCCTTGTTGGTAATGGCGTTATCTATGGCAGCCCTCACTTCTTCGATCGTGGTGGTGGCGATTTCGTTTCCATTATCCGCGTCTATTCCGCCCCTGAGGATAGACATGGCCTTCAAGGCATAGCGGTCTGAGGCTTTATCGTTATATCCTTCGTCGATCGTGCGCGCTCCGATGAAACCGGCATCCCGAACGGCGGCTTTGGCGGCCTCATCATAATCCCCATAGGTATAAGCTAAACTGTCCACCGGTTTCGCGTTCAAGCGGGTGAGAAGATCAAGGCGGGAACCGGATACTTCTTTAGCAAGTTCTGCCGGGCTTAAGGGGGGTAGGGCTAAGCTGGTATGGGTGCGGGTATGGTCGGCTATATCATGGCCGGAATTAATCATGGCGAGTACTTCAGCCGAAGTCATATAGGAACCCACCCTTTCATCTTGGACGACATCAGTAATAATATATTGAGTGCTCTTGTATCCTTTAGCATCGAGGATAGGAAGGGCATTGTCATAGACGGATTGCCAACCATCATCGAAGGTAAAAGTAAACATGCCATTGTCGAAGACATTGGGGGAATCTTTCGTGGCTAGATTATAGTCGTCTACCGTCAATGTCCCCACTCCTTCTATCACATGGAAGATAGTGAGTGATATTACTCCGGCCGGTGTCAAAAACTCGTGGCTCATGTTTGTCCAGTCTGCTGCTGCCGGGAGCTGTTCTAAGGTGACGTTGTTATATACGCTATTGCCAAGGTTATAGCGCACGATTACTTTATTCGGAATCGTGGACTTATATTTATCGGAAATCACGTAGTAGGTTTCGGGTTGGACCGTTACGTCTTGGAAGTACCATTTTGCATCGCCTTCGCCCGGATAACTGGTAATCTCTACTTTAGCCGCCTTGCTGCTTGTACCGGTGGAACCTTCAACCGGGTAGGTGAAATTTGCTTGCAGGCCGGCCGGGAAAAAACCATTGAGCCAGCCTTGGGGGTTTGCTCCGTCGGCAGTCTCGAGGGAAGGGTTGGTTATTAAATTAGGCCCAGCGGCTTGGGCTGGCAATGCGGCGTTGAAACTTAGTATTGTCGCCCCCATAAGTGCAAAGAGGCTGGCTTTCGATACAAGTTGTAAAAACTTTTTTTGTTTCATATCGTTGTTATTAAATAGAAATTTTGTAAATGTTTGTCTTCTCGCTTTTTCATAGTATTGTAATTAATTAATTAGTCGGTCGATCATTACAGGCGGCAAATGGCATTTTTTGGCAGCCCTCCCTCCGAGTTGCGGATGAATAAAGTCTGGAGGAGCTCAATATTCTTAGCGCTGCTGCCGTCATATCCCTGGATTCCTACTTCGGCCGCCAGGTTCTTTCGGAAGGGTAGGTCTTGCGGCAATCCTTTGGCTGTCAGGTAGTTGACCAAAGACCAGCCGTATTCGGACGCAAAGTTATTGAATAACGGTGTGCAGTCAAAAGCGGCCTCGACCTTTCCCGCTTCGGCGACGGGAGGGACGCTTTGCTCATCCAAGCGGCTTTGCAAGGCGATTTGGCTGCTTATGGCTTGCGGTCCTTGCGGAAGGTTGTCTAGATATTGGCGTACCAGATGGATGGAAGAATAGCGATTTTGGACGGACAACTCTACGAGCTTGAACGCGCCGCTAAAGATGACGACGGAAATGGTGATAGGGATAATTATGCCGAGGAAGCGGTTGTTTATCACCGCGTGGTGGATGCGGATGCTTTTTAGTGAATTACGCTTTGCGGAACCGAATACCCTCCTGATCCCGTAAACCAGGAGTACGATCAGATGGACAAGGACGGATAATCCGATGGAAGGCGTCAAGGGCATATCATTGTTTAATTTCAATATTTACCCGCTCGGGCTTGAACCATTTAAGGTTCCGTCTCCGAAGCAATATTTCTTTGGTAAATGTCTCCAAATAAAGGGCGGAATTTATAAATACTATGATTACATAAGGGAAGGGGGCGAGTAGAAGCAAGGGGCGGCGTTGTCTCCAGGCCGCCCAGATGCCGTATAGCAGGGTGATGATGAGAGAGGAAAATATAAACATCAAGGCAAACCAGAAATTGAGGAGAGGAATGAGAAAGATCAGGACGGAAAAGACCATGCCTTCGATATAGATCAAAGATAGCTCAAGGGCGCGGACCGGGTTCTTCATGATGCGGTAGTGCTTCCGGAGGTTCTGCCAGCCCCCGTCATACCAGCGGCGCATCTGGTTGATGTAGTTGCTAAGCGTTGCCGGATCCTGGGTGTAGGTAATCGCCTTGGTGTTGTATTCGATACGCAGATTCCGGCGATGCAGCATATAGGTGAAATCCAAATCTTCGGTGATCGTATCATGGTCGAAAGTAATATAACGTCGGAACATTTTCACTCTAAAAGCACTGGCTGCCCCGGGCATGACAAAGATATAGTTCAAGTGTGCTTGGGCGAGCTTATGGAAATCCTGGCCGATGACATAATCGAAGGCGCGGCAGAGCGTGAGCCAGTTATAGGGAAGGCTTTTAACGTAACCGGCGACGGCGAATATCCCCGGGTTGCGGAAGCTTTTTTCGATCTCTTCAACGAAGCGCGGGTCAAGCAAAGTATCTGCATCGGTCGTTACCATAATGTCCCCAGTTAGGAAATTTAAGCCGAATTCTTGCGCGCTGCTTTTATTGCCGGTATTATGAGGAGTTTTATAGCTTTTCACTCCCTTTCGCGCATAACGTTTAAGGATATTCGGGGTATCGTCGGTGGAGCTGTCATCAATGAAAATGATTTCGTCAAACTTCCGTGTCTGGTTGAGGCAGGAACGGATGGTCGCTTCGATAGAGCGCTCTTCATTGAAACATGGTACGAGCAGCGAGATTTTCATAAATTTACTATGGGCGCAAAAAAACCTGCATATTAGAATGCAGGTTTTTCATGATGCTTATATCGATCACCGAGCAGTTGTAAGTTATTTGGCAAAAGCTCCCTCCGGCTAGTCTATTAGCCGTCAGGCAGGTAATGTTTGCTTGGGGTGGGGGTGATGATTTTATCATAGGTGTTTTATTTTAAAGGAATGACGGAGCGGAATGCGGCGAGCGAATCGGGGTCCGAATTTATCGTCCAATTCCGGTCGGGCCCATTTTGGTTAAACCAGACCCAGCCGGCCACTCCCGGATAGTGCTGGATAAGGTTTCCCAATCCTTCTTTAATCCAGTTATCCTTTTCTGGGGAAGCCGTGGAACCGATGGAAAATAGATAGATCGGCTTCTTATGTACTGATACGGATTTAATAGCGTTCCCGAATACTTCATCAAAGCTTTGCCAAGGAGTACCGAAGTTAAAGCCGTCGACGCCGACGTAGTCTACATAATTATCACCCGGGTAATAGGTATTAATTGAATTAGCGGGGATGTCCGGGACGGAATCATTATTCACCGCCCAGGCGAATTTGACGTTGTCTGCTCCCTTAAAGAAGCCGTGCATCCGGCGCCATACGGAGATTATCAGCGACGGGCTATTGATGGGCTTATCATCCCAGCCATATCCGCCCCAGGGATCCCAATTCCCGTTCATTTCGTGCAAAGGGGCTAACATGATGGGCCCGCCATAGGCCTTGGCTTCTGTAGCGAACGCTTCCATGTAGCCATCGGAATGGCCGGCGTCGATCGATTCAAGAGAAGTGGAATATGGTTCCCAAAAAATAAGCAGAGTTTTGCCCGAATTTTTTAAGCGTCGGGCAATTTCCCAGGGAAAGGGATCGTTCCAGCCGACAAAGACTGCTTGGATATCCGCTTGCTTGCCGACTAGCTTTTCAAAGGATTCAAGATCGCCCGGATTGTTGCCGGCATAAGCGCCCCATTTCAGCGTAGGCTTGGGGATGGGAGTAGGAGTGGAAGAAACTTTAGACAGGGGGTTCTCGAGGGTCCAGCCATCGGCGCCGTTATCATTATTTATCAGCCACCAATTGCTGTCATTGGCGCGGTTCGGTCCGGCGATAATAGTGCCCGTAGATCCTTGGCTTATCACGCCGACGATCTTAGCTGATAAGCCGACGCCGTTGCGTATGATGATGGTATCGGTAGAGATTATCCGATCGCCGGCCTTGAATTTAACTGCCGGCGCGAGACTGGAGGATACACGCAAAAATGGTTCGGCAGACCAGCCGTCGGGGCCGTTAAGGTAGTCTATTTTCCACCATTTGCTGCCGCTCGCCAGGTTGGGCCCTCCAATGATCTTCCCGGTAGAGCCGGCAGGGACCGAGCCGAGCACTTTGGCGGTCGTCCCGGCGGCGTCGCGTACGTTGAGGCTGGGGGCCGTTACCGTTACGGTGGCCCCTATCTGGAAGGGGTTGGCAGCCTGAAGAGCGGGTCTAGGATAAGCGGCCAAGGCGCCAAAAGCCACCATTAATGGCAGATAAGCGAGAAAACGTTTATTAGCGGTCGACCCTGTTTTTTTCATATTGATAGGGCTTTATATTCACTAAAATCAATTATCCGGTTGGGAAAAATCTAAATGAGCTCAGGTATTATAGCAAAAAAAAGCACTTAAGTAAAGCCTGCTTGGAAACGGGATATTGAAAAAAGGACCCTGGCAATACGCCTGAGTCCCTCCAAAAAAACTAACCGCTATCTTGTCCTGTTCAATTGATCGATTCTATGTCTCCTTCCTGGAGTGTTATTTGCTTGCCTCCGAAATTGACGTAGAAAACAGAAGGCTTGAAGCGGTTGAAAACTCGGGACACCCGTCCTTCAGTATCCGGGTAGTCCGATAACTTCTTTTCTTTAAGAAGCTTATCAATCTTTTCACTGGTTAATTTAACCAGCATCCCGGCCGTGATCGCGTCGTGGCCATTGAGTTGATTATTGTTCATGTCGAGGTTTTTTAGTTATACAATAACGCGTTCTGCTGCTTCTTTTCAGGCGCAGCGGACAGGATCCTCAAATCCTCTCCGCTGCGCCTGAATAATTGTAATGAACTTTGTTACATTCTGTCCTTATCCCAGCTAATCATCCAGTGGATGCCGAAGCGGTCGGTAGCCATGCCGAAATATGATCCCCAGAAGGAATTATCCATCGGCATATCCACCTTACCGCCCTCAGAAAGGGCTTTGAAGAGCTGGTCAGCTTCTTCCTTGCTCCCGGTATCGATCGAAAGGCTGATGTTATTTCCCGTCAGTAATTTTTGCCCCATTGAATCAACGCTGTCGGAGGCCATAAGGATCGCATCGCCGACGGGCAAAGAGACATGCATGATCTTGTTTTGGTCTTCTTTTTTTACTTCTCCGGCTTCGGGCGTTTCGCTATAACGCTGGATTCGAGAAAATTCACCACCAAAGACCGATTTATAGAATTCGAACGCTTCCTCCGCCTTGCCTTCGAAATTAAGATAAGGATTGATTTTCATATTTTTGATAATTAAATTTTTAAGCTGTCGGCAAACTTATCAAAGGATTGTTCCCATCCCTGCTTCGTTAATTTTTTCATATCTTCGGGGAGACCTTCGTGCTTGAGCGTCATCGTCGTGGTCGGACCTTCTTCTTTAAAGGTTATTGTTACCAAGTATTGTTCCAGCTCATCGCCATCCAGACCGTAATATGAAGCCGGAACGATGTTGCCCTCTTTATCGGAAAAGCTATCCGTGGCGACGATTTTTTTCATCGGCACTATTTCTTTATAGATACCGGTGCTATAGAAATCTTTTCCTTCGGGTGAGCGCATGGAGAAGATATATTTTCCGCCTTCCTGGAAATCCATGATGGCCTCTGTCGAGATATATTCTTTGGGGCCCCACCAGCGCATGAGATTCTGGGGAAGGGCCCAATTTTGCCAGACTGATTTGAGAGGAGCTCTGAAATGGCGCTCGATCACTAGTCCGCCGGTCATTCCGGCCGGATTATCGAACTGGACCAGGCCGTGATAATTCCCGTCCGGGTCGCTGAATTGGGCCAGCCAACCGACGTCTTGCGTATGGGTTTTCTGAGAAACGATCTTCCCGCCCATTTTTTCGAGCAGGGCTAGCGTTTCATCGATATTGTCTACCTCGATGGTATTGATTATCCGGGTAAAGTTTTCGCTTTTCTTCGTGATGCCGCCATCGATACCCGGGTTTTTAGGGTCGCCGGTCATCGCTTGCCAGTAATTTGGGCTTTGGAAACGGCGGAATTCCCAGCCAAAGACCTTCTTGAAAAATTCGGTGCTATTTTCCGGATCATCAGAGGGTATTTCGAAGTATATGACTCTATTTTTCATATGAGGCTAAGCGTTTAGAAGGAAGGGGGATACTAGTATAGCACAAAATCAAGCCCGAGTCTATCCTGGATTGAATATATTTTCTGTTTTTAAACCTTCTTGGAAAAGGTGCCGATTCGTGCTATAATATCTCGACTAATATAACTTTAACAATATGAAAGACTACAATCAGTTAGCCGGAAAGGAGGCTGTGAACCGCACGATGGCAGCTTTTTCGGAAAAAGGAATCGGCACCCATTTCGTGGTAAGCGGCCAAGAAGCCTTTGAGCTTATCCTCGAACTGATCCCTCAAGGTTCGTCGGTAATGAACGGATCTTCAGTGACGCTGCGGCAAATCGGGTATATAGATTATCTCAAATCAGGGCAGCATAAATGGCGGAATCTCCATGAAGAAATCTTAGCGGAAAAGGATCCGGAAAAGCAGGCGGAGTTGCGTAAGAGTTCTGCCCTTTCCGATTTCTATCTGGGAAGCGTCCATGCCCTTACCGAGGATGGCATCATGCTTTTTGCTTCTAATTCGGGCAGCCAGCTGCCGCACATCGTTTATACGTCCCCTAACCTCATATTTATAGCGAGTACCAAGAAGATCTGCACTGATCTTGAAGGAGCTTTTAAGCGTCTATATGACCATGTCATCCCATTGGAGAACGAAAGGGCTATGGCTGAGTATGGGGTAGGAACGAACCCTAATAAGATCCTGATCTTCCAGGGGGAAAGCCCGATGATCGGGCGGCATGTCCATTTGATCCTAGTGGATGATGATCTCGGCTATTGATTGATAGTAATAAGAAACTATAATATAAAAGCCCTGATTTTTTTCAGGGCTTGTTTCTTATGCGCTCGGCTTTATCTTATAAGCCACGCTTTTACCGCAGGCGAGCTGTCCGGTGAATGGATCTGGGAAGAGGAGTTTCCATCCTTCTTCCATTAAAGCGAATTTAGATCGTTTTTTCGGATATAGTTTCAGGCTCTCGAAGGAGACGGTTTCTATGCCCAGGTTGGGGCTTTTGTCCTTGGCAATAATCATGCCGACGTCGATTTCATTATCACCCTCGATTATGACCACTTTCATTCCTGTATGTAACGTTCTCATGGCTAGGTTTGTTGTTAATGTTGAGGTTAAATTACCATTAAATATTAAACCTGTCAATGAGGGCTTTGCAAAAGTATAATATATTCTATACAATATATTTTTCTAAACTATTATGCCAAAAATCATCAGTTTATACGGTCTCCCGGCCGCCGGGAAGACCACTCAGGCGGATTTGCTCGTGAAGGAGTATGGCTTCATCCAATTTGGGATGGGAGACCGCTTACGCGCGGAAATTGAGTCCGGTTCGGAGCTGGGACAAAAGATAAAGGTTTACGTGGACGCGGGAACACTCATCTCTGATGAGCTCATGCTCGAGGTAATAAAGACGGTGGGCAACGAAATGAAGGAAAAAGGCATAGTCTTTGACGGCTTTCCTCGGATACTGTCGCAAGCGGAGATGCTTAAGGATCTCACCGGGGAATTAGGCATGGATACGGACGCTTTCATATGCCTGAATATTTCGCCCGAAGAAGCCTTGAGGAGGATAGAGGCTCGGTGTGCTATCAGCGGGCGGGCAGATGACAAAGATGCCTCAGCGGTCAAGAATCGCTTAGATGTGTTTAGGAAAGAGTCCACCGCTTTAATGGATTACTATCGTTCTCAGGGTAAGCTCATCGAGATCGATGGCGAGAAAAGCATCGAGGAGGTATATGCGGAAATAAAGAAGCATCTCGGATAAGCTAATTGATAGAAAAAAAGAAGCGGCAAGGCTTCTTTTTTGGTGCTTAACTGGCAATCGGCAGTAAATCAAGCGGTTGGAATTCAACCGGCAGGCCTGGAAAGTCGAGGCCTTTATTTACCTTTAAGGGATTCGTCCCATAACTTTTACTATCTTTGCAAACGAGCACGAGCAGCTCAAATCTCTTGAGTTGGTCGATGATATATTTTCTCCACTTATCATATTTGAGGATTTCCGTGCTATCTCCTTGATAAGAGATGGTGTTTTCTGATCCAAGATCGATGAACATATCCATTCTATTCATAGATTTCAGGATCTGCCTGATCATTTCGGAACAGGCTTTTGAGTCGTCGTCTTCCGTGGAGATGATCTTGATGTTTTTTTCATTAATCTGCGGAGCTATGGTACGGCTGAGCTTGCCGATGTGCCTGATTACATCTTTCGAGATTTGGATGTCCGCTGACAATCCGATGGTGATTAGTTTCTGATTCATGATTTGATTATTAAAGTACGATGTTTGTTTGAGTGAACCTATTACACTATAACAAGAAGGTAAGTAAGTCAAGGCTCCGACGGATACAATAAGGGCCCGAAATCCTTCGGGCCTCGGTTGAATTAATTAGGGTTGGAACCTACCAAAAGAAATCTTCAACCACGATATCGTGTTTGGAGACACCCATATTACCAAGGATGTCTTTGGCGGTATTCTTGAGCCCTTCCGGGCCGCAGATATAAAATGTCGGCTTCGCCATGTTCCTAGTGGCGTCTTTGATTACTTCGGGAGAAATACGGCCTTGATAATAATCAGGTTTAGAGACGGCTTCATTGCTCAGGACGTATAAGGGCGCAAACTTATCCTTTTTTAAGGAATCGAATTCTTGCCGAAAGACCAGATCCTTTTCCGTTTTGGCACAATATAACAGTGAGATATAATCGTTCTTTTCGCGGGCGTTAAAGTCGCGGAGGAGGCTGCGGAAAGGAGTGATCCCCACTCCGCCGGCAATCATGACGACATCCTTAAGATTTTTTTTCTCGACAAACCGTCCAAAGGGCCCATCGATCATGATTTCATCTCCCGGCTGTAATTTAGAGACCGCAGCGGTAAAGCGGCCGGTGTTCTTGATGGAAAATAACAGCTCCTTATCACCGGGGGCGCTGGATATGGTGAAGGGGTGGCGTGCATATAGCTTGTCTTGGTTCAAGCGCAGGAAACAGAATTGTCCTGCTTTATAGGCAAAGGGCCTTTCGCAGTCTATGGCGACGGTATAGATGTCGTCGGATTCCCATCTTATGTTCTTTACCCGGAATTTTCCGCGCTTCATTTCTTTCAGCTTATAATCAGTGCGGTAGGCAGCCCCGACCAGCACGGCGGAACCGAAGATGATATATATGAGCCTGATCAGGATATTGCCGCTGTGACTGCCCCAGAAGAAAGCATGATAAAGGACCAAGAACAGCAGGGCGTAGGTCAGGACATGGATGTATTGCCAAGCGGTATATGAAATGCGTTTATAATAATGGGAGAAAAGCATCACCGCCACGAAGATATAGAAGGACAGAGTCCCAAAAGCCAAGGGGAGGACATAGAAAGAAGGTATAAGGTAGTGGGTAAAGGATTGGCCCGATAAAACAAAGAGGAAAGGGTGGAAGAAGACCAAGGAGGCCACAAAAAAGGAAAACTTTCTTTGGAACTTGATTATCCGATCCAATCCGAAATAACGGTCGGTATAACGGGCCGTATCGCCGGAAAAGATCAGGAAGGCTAGGGATACGAAAGCCAATATCCCGGACCATTGACCGATGCCGTACAGTACTTCAGATAATTGCATAAGGTTTATTGGGCTAAATAACCGATGACCATTGTCGGGAGCAAAGCTTGTGCCTGGGCGCTGGAATGATTGCCAACATTGTTAAACAAGGACGAAGAATCTATCCCGCAGCCATCGGTAATTATCGGTTTATGTTGGCCGGAAGCGATATAGGCGGTTAGATTGTAGACTTTTCCGTCGATAGCGGTCCAACAATTGCTTTTAGTCGCGTGAGCTTTAATATCGGTTAAAGTGTAAGGAGTGGTGGTGGATACTTGTACCGGCGCCGTAGCAGCCGGTTTCGAACAAGCAGATAAGGAGACAGCAGACACCAATAAGGCCGCCATTAAAAGATACTTGGTAATAGATTTCATAACGATTTCAAATTATTGAGTATTTAAAGTAATTAGTAGGTCGTTATAGAGCGTATAAATTGCTGATAGAAAGTATAGTATATTAATTATACTATATCTAGAGGGCGGCCAGGTATTTAAACCATAAAACCGCCCTTATTTTAACGATTCTTTAACCAGCTCGGCTATTTTGGGGTCGGAAAAATTTATATGAGTTAATAATTTTTGAGCGTCAGAAAAAAGCCTTTTGTACATAAACCTAATTTTTTCTCATTAAAGTTTATTATATAAACTATCTATTAATTTAAGTTGATTATAACATTTCATTCCAAAGTGATAAACTTTCCACAAAAAATAGCCCCAATTTTAGGGCTATTTACAATCTGCGGAGAGGGTGGGATGTAGTTGGAACGGTTATCAATCTATCATTTTAGATAAACCCATTCTGTATTACCTATTTTTTAGAATAAAAACTAATTTTTCCAATAGAAAATACAAATGCAATCAAACATAAAATTATGGTAGTTATAACACTTGGATATTTTCCATTAAAACCACCGACGGACAAATGTTTGAGCAATATTCCTAAATAGGCCCAGACGAGCACTAAGCCATAAGCAATATTTTTATCTTTGCGCATCCGCAATATACCAATTAATGCACCCACAAGTAAAATAATACTTGTCCAAATATAGTCGGCGATACCAAAACCGTTCCAGCCGATACTCACCAGAAAAACCGTAATATTGGCGATAGTCGCTACAGTAATCCAGCCGAAATAGACGCTAAAGGGGGTCATAATAAATAATTTTTCCCAGCTGAAAAATTTCTCCTGGCGCAAAATATTAGCAATTTTGATTAGCAAGACAAGTAGAGTAACGATCAGAATCACCGAAAGGCCGATATAATCATAATGCCAAGCCAAGACCCAGAAAAAATTAGCTAACGAAGTAGCGATAAAAAGCGGGTTTATTTTACTAAATAAACCTTCCCTACCTTTGGCGCTTTTAGTAAATTGATAAACAACATAGCCAGCCAGAAGTAGATAGATCAATCCCCAAATAGAAAAAGTTAAAGCAGCTGGGGCAAAAAGATTCGGATAACTATTTGAAACTGCTCCAGTAGTACGATTATTTATTGGTAAAATATTAGCCAGGGCATTTATGACAATCATGGCGAGATAAGCGACTCCGGCCAAAATTTTTAAAACTGTATTTTTCATAATTTTATTATAATTTTTTAATTATCAATTATTTTTCTTTTATTATATCATCTTGTTCCAAAGCGATAAACTCACTATAAAAAATAGCCCTAAAAAGGGCTATTTACAATCTGCGGAGAGGGTGGGATTTATCGCGCTCGCTTTTTGCCATAATGCAAAAAGCTCACTTGTCCTGGGTTGGCGTCCGATATGCCCCCGGCATATCGTCTGACGCTCGTTCGTTCGTTTCGGCTTCCGCCTCAACTCACGTCTCGCTTCCAACCTGTTCGAATCCCCTTCAAATACAAAATAAAACAACCGATTCGGTTGTTTTATTTTGTACGCGGAGAGCTTGGTACCATGTTGGAAAGAAGCTCGTTAACAAAGGATTAATAATCTTCTAAACGGTAATATTATTTAAATCATTATTTGTTGCATTTTGACTATCTTCGTCGGTCTTGATCCCGGTCACCTCTAATAGCTTCTCCATACTATTTTCACAAAACTTCGGGGAGATAACAGAATCAAAACTACCGAAATCAGTAATTGCAAAATCTCGCCATTGATCTATTTTATTATAAGCAACCGCATAGAGCTGAACGCCAAGGGGTTTTGGGGATACTTTTAAATAAGGTAGCGTTTCTTGATTTTTTAGTGGATAAGCCTTGGCTTCAAAATCACCTATTAGACCTTTAGCTCTTATTGCGTGTAAATCTCTACCAAAATCTCCACCTTTAATTGCAGCTAGTAATTCATTGGTGCAAAGAAAAATACTTTTTGCCGATAATTCACTTTCTTGCCCAGGATTAAGATTTTTTTCTGACCCATGAGATGAAAAATATTTATTAAAAGCATGATATATCAAATAGTGCAATTTTAGTTGGTTTGAAGACAGTGATTTTATTAAATCTACATAATAAACCCCGTTATCGTCTTTACCGTCTTCGCTTCTTGATGATGCTAAAATCCCGCCGAAATATTCCGCACATATTGATTCATCAGTAAAAGACCCGTTCCAAAAAACATCACGTGTAACTCTTAAATTCGAGGACTTACCATCATTCACGTCGCTAATTTTTTTAGTAGCTTTTTCGATTATTTTATCTCTACCTTTTTCGTATAAATTAGCGATATCCGCACTTACTACATCAAAAGTTTTACCTAATAATTTTTTACCAACAATAATAGCGGTCCCCGTTGTAATTAAATCCATATAGTTAAAATACATTGATAGGTTGCTTATAATCCTGAGGCACAAATATTACATGATTATAAACCTTATTATTATTTATTAAATTATTATCAATGAGCTTTATGGTTTTATTACACGCTGATTTAAAATCATTCAAAAATTCTTCAAACACTAAAGTAAGGCTTCCGTTGTTATGCAAATGAACGGCATTGTTTTTATATTCTGAAAGGCCAATATTATTTCCAGGACGAGAAGAGTGGACAAGAGAGCATCTTAAATTAGAATACAAATCAAATTTCCCGCCATTATTATACTGATGATACTTTTTATCAAATAATTCTTTAATAGCCAGTTTAAATCTTTTTTCTGACATATTTCTTTCGTCCCACTCATACTGATCAAGACACGCCCCTAGAAATTCAATGGCGGTGGCAATTAATTGAAATCCCAAGTAAGAATGCGTGGGCACGCCGTTTTTTCCCATTGTCATGTCCTCTATTTCATCCAATAGTGGGCCTTTGATAAAATCTTTAACCAACATATTTTACGAGATTAATTATCCATTAACATTTTCTCTCTCTTGTCATATTCCTCTGAGTTATCAACGCAGGTATTGCAAAAATCAGTAAAAATATTTCCATTAACTGTTGAGAATGTTAGAACTTCTTGATTTGTTTGACAGTTAACTATTCGCTTGGTCATAGTATCAGGATTTATGGTAATCCAACCACCTGAATAATAACAAGCATTTTCTTCTTCATTATAAGCATACAAAGGATTAAAAACAGAATTATTAGGTCCGTCTAATGATTCTTTGTCATCCTGATAAAGATTCTTACATATTTCCATGCATTCAGTCTTTTTATTGAATAGAAAATCTTGTTTTTCTTGTTCTGCCTTTAATCTGTTTTGAGTCGGTAAAAAGAAAGTTAAAAAATAAATCAATAATATGGCAACTACAATTAACACTAAGATAAATACTTTTTTCATAATTTTACTAATATTACCTATACTTTAATTTTACCTCTTAGGCAACTTATTTTCAAGTAAAATTCTGAAAACTTATGCCCAAAACACCAACAAATTACACACAATGACTATGTTCTGAAAAATGGTACAGGAACTTTTCAGAACTAGGCTTTGCTATGATAGTTAAGAAAAAATAATAGTAAAAAGACTAATAAAATAGCTGTTTTTGAGTAGTTAAGAAAAATGTCCAGTAATCTTTTCTTAACTCTGTTCTGATATAGCTTAAGTATTGGCCGGCTGCTGCCTTTTTTCCTTTTTTGGCGGCATCCCCTTGGGGGAGCCGAAAAAGGAAAAGGCAGACGGCAAGTGAGACTTGAGACTAGAAATGTTG